>CBFIEH010000003.1:0-205294 GCA_965661605.1 Flavobacteriales bacterium
TTCTTCATCCTCGAAAGTGAATTTGTCATCAGAGAACAACATGAAGTGCTGAATCAAAATCTTAGCCGCATCAGTCAACGCTTCCTTCGGATGCAATGAACCGTCGGTTTCAATCTCGATCAAGAGCTTTTCAAAATCCGTTTTTTGCTCTACACGGTAATTTTCGATGCTGTAGCGGACATTCTTTATCGGCGTGTAAATGCTGTCCATGAAGACGGTTCCCAAAGCCGCGTTCGACTTTTTGTTTTCCTCAGCTGGCACATAACCACGACCTTTCTCAATGGTCAACTCCATATCGATTTTGACGCTCTTATCCATAGTCGCCAAAACCAAATCCGTGTTCAATACCTGAAATCCTGAAGTGAATTTCTGAAGATCCCCCGCCGTAAGTGTTTCTTGACCAGAAATACTAACGTGAACGGTCTCGTTTTCAACACCTTCAATTTGCTTCTTCAAGCGAACCTGCTTGAGGTTCAAGATGATTTCCGTGACGTCCTCTACCACTCCTTTGATGGTCGAGAATTCGTGATCCACTCCTTCGATGCGAACGCTCGTGAAGGCGAAACCCTCTAGGCTGCTCAAGAGCACACGACGAAGTGCATTTCCGATGGTCAAACCATATCCTGGCTCCAGCGGACGGAATTCGAACTGTCCCTCCATTTCAGTGGAGGTATTCATGATTACTTTATCTGGCTTCTGAAAATTGAGGATTGCCATATTTTTTGAGTGGATTAAGTCTGTTATTACTTCGAGTACAATTCGACGATCAACTGCTCCTTGATATTCTCAGGGATTTGTTGACGCTCTGGAATAGCCAAGTACTTTCCTTCCATCGTTTCGCCATTCCACTCGATCCATTCGTACTGACCAGCACGGTTGTCACGCAATGAGTCTAGGATAACAACCATACTCTTGCTCTTCTCGCGAACACCAACAACGTCTCCAGCGCTCATATTCATAGATGGGATGCTTGCAATTTCTCCGTTCACAGTAATGTGACGGTGCGATACAAGCTGACGAGCTTGACGACGAGAGTTTGCAATGCCCATGCGGAACACTACATTGTCCAAACGCGATTCACACAATTGCAAAAGAACCTCACCAGTAACGCCTTTGCTTCGTGATGCTTTCTTAAACATGTTCGAGAATTGACGCTCCAACAAGCCATAAGTGTACTTTGCCTTCTGCTTTTCCATCAACTGAATAGCGTACTCACTTTTCTTACCTCGGCGCTTGTTTACTCCATGCTGCCCAGGAGGATAGTTTCTCTTCTCGAAAGAACGATCGGGTCCGAAAATTGCCTCTCCAAAGCGGCGTGCAATCTTAGTCTTTGGTCCTCTATATCTTGCCATTTCTTCTCTGTTTCTCTAATTATACACGACGACGTTTCGGTGGACGACATCCGTTGTGTGGCAACGGAGTAACGTCAACGATCTCGGTTACATCAATACCGGAATTGTGGATTGCGCGAATCGCACTTTCTCTTCCGTTTCCTGGCCCTTTAACGTAAACTTTAACCTTCTTAAGACCGGCTTCGCTTGCGCGTCCTGCACAATCTTCCGCAGCTACCTGTGCCGCATAAGGTGTGTTTTTCTTAGATCCTCGGAAACCCATTTTTCCAGCAGATGACCAAGAAATTACTTGACCTGTTTTGTTCGTCAAAGAAATGATGATGTTGTTGAATGAAGCACTGATGTGCGCCTCACCTATAGCATCAACTTTTACTTTGTTCTTTTTTACTTTTTTCGTCGTCTTTGCCATTAGACCTTAAGTTTATTTAGTTGCTTTCTTCTTGTTAGCAACCGTTTTACGTTTTCCTTTACGCGTACGTGAATTGTTCTTTGTACGCTGGCCACGGAGAGGCAAGCCCGCACGATGACGGATTCCTCGGTTACAACCAATATCCATGAGACGCTTGATGTTCATTTGAACCTCTGAGCGCAATTCTCCTTCAACTTTGTATTCTTCGGAGATAATGTTGCGGATACGCGCTAATTGATCATCAGACCAATCTTGCACTTTGGTGTGAATATCCACCTCCGCTTTCTCCAAGATCTCTTCAGAGCGGCTTAGACCAATACCGAAAATGTAGGTCAAACCAATTACTCCTCTTTTGTTTCTGGGCAAATCAACCCCTGCAATACGTGCCATAGTCTTATCGTGTTACAAAATCAGATTAACCCTGACGTTGCTTAAATTTTGGATTCTTCTTGTTGATGACGTACAAACGACCTTTACGACGTACGATTTTGCAGTCAGCACTTCTTTTCTTTAGTGACGCTCTTACCTTCATGACTTGCGTTTATTCTCTTTTAGTATCGATATGTAATTCTGGCCTTGGTCAAATCGTAAGGAGACATCTCGAGTTTTACTTTATCACCCGGAAGCAATTTGATGTAATGCATTCGCATTTTTCCCGAAATGTGCGCCGTCACCACGTGTCCGTTTTCAAGTTCTACTCGAAACATAGCATTTGATAATGCTTCTACGATGGTTCCGTCCTGCTCTATTGCCTCTTGTTTGGCCATATATACTTGTTCTGTTTTAGATTGACGCTCCTGTTGCTCTTCCCTTCAATCGGCCCGTTTTCATCAGACCGTCGTAGTGACGATTCAGGAGATATGATTCAATTTGTTGTAGCGTATCCAGCACAACCCCAACCATAATCAACAATGAAGTTCCTCCATAGAACTGAGAGAACTGCTGATTCACTCCTGCCTGCATTGCGAAGGCTGGAAGAATGGCGATCAAGGCGAGGAAAATAGATCCCGGAAGTGTAATGCGTGACATTACGGTATCCAAGAAATCTGCTGTACTCTTTCCTGGTTTAACACCTGGAATAAACCCTCCGTTGCGTTTCATATCATCCGCCATTTGGTTAGTGTTAACCGTAATAGCCGTATAGAAATACGTGAAGATGATAATCATCAAGGCGAAGACAAAGTTGTACCAAAACCCTTGAAAGTTGGTAAACTCAGTGATGAACCAATTTGCCTCTGTTCCAGTAAAACCAGCCAAAGTAATGGGTACAAACATGATGGCTTGAGCAAAGATGAACGGCATTACTCCTGCGGCATTCACCTTCAACGGTAAATACTGGCGTACACCACCTCCGTATTGTTTGTTTCCAACTACTTGCTTGGCATATTGAACGGGCACTCGACGTACACCTTGAACTAATGCTACTGAAGCTAGAATTACGACGAGTAGAATCACAATCTCAACCAACAAGACTACGAGACCTCCACCTGTGCTTTCCAGACGAGAAACGAATTCTTGAACGAAAGACTGCGGTAAGCTCGCGATGATACCAATCATGATAATTAACGAGATACCGTTTCCGATTCCACGATCTGTAATCTTCTCTCCCAACCACATGGTAAAGATGGTACCACTAATAAGCAGGACCATGCTACTGAACCAGAATGTACCGGGACTCAGCAAAAATGCAGTCTCTGGAAGTTGTGTTTGTAAGTTGGCAATGTAACCTGGCGCTTGTGCCGCAGTGATCAGAATCGTTAAGTAACGCGTAATCTGATTAACCTTACGACGTCCGCTCTCTCCTTCTTTCTGGAGCTTTTGTAGATATGGAACGGCCAATCCCATCAACTGAATGACAATCGATGCTGAAATGTAAGGCATGATTCCCAAGGCCAAAATCGAGGCTTGCGCAAATGCTCCTCCCGTAAAGAGGTTAAGAAGCCCAAGCAAGCCAGTAGAAGCTTGTTGTTGAAGAGCCTCTAACTGAGCAGGATCAATACCTGGAAGAACCACATACGAGCCCAAACGATATACCAATAGAAAACCAAGTGTGGTCAGAATTCTATTTCTGAGTTCCTCAATCTTCCAAATGTTATTAATGGTTTCTATAAACTTCTTCATCCTTCTATTAGATCAAGTCTACAGATCCACCATTACCTTCAATCGCAGCTTTAGCCGTAGCCGAAACCTTATGAACGGTGATGTTCAATTTTGCACTTAACTCACCTCGACCAAGAATCTTGATACGATCATTCTTACTGGCAAAACCATTCTTAATGAAGGTTTCCATGTTAATCGTGTCAGAGACTTTCTTGTCATCTACCAGTCTTTGAAGCGTATCCAAATTGATGGCTACATACTCAACGCGATTTGGATTCTTAAAACCAAACTTTGGTACACGACGCTGAAGTGGCATTTGCCCACCTTCAAATCCTTGTTTCTTAGAGTAACCAGAACGAGATTTCGCTCCTTTGTGACCACGTCCGGAAGTTCCGCCTTTCTTGCTTCCCTCTCCGCGGCCTACTCGGTTTCCCTTTTTTACTGATCCTTTCGCAGGTTGCAGATTACTTAAATCCATTTCTATTCAAATTAAGCCTTAAGCTTGTTTAGTCAATAACTTCAACCAAGTGACTCACCTTAGCGACCATACCTCGAATTTGAGGAGTGTCGTTGTGCTCAACTACTTGATTCATTCTTTTCAATCCCAATGCAACCATTGTATCCTTCTGACGCTTAGTCCGATTGATGGCGCTTCGTACTTGTTTTACTTTGATCGTACCCATTTCAGTACCGAATTATCCGTTAAATACTTTGCTTACAGAAACACCGCGTTGAGCCGCTACTGCATTTGCATCGCGAAGGTTCAACAAAGCATCCATAGTCGCTTTAACAGCGTTATGTGGATTTGATGAGCCCTTAGACTTTGCAAGTACATCATGAACTCCCACAGCTTCCAGTACGGCGCGCATTGCTCCACCGGCAATTACTCCTGTACCATTTGCAGCTGGGCGGATGAAAACTCGAGCACCCCCGAATTTACCGTCTTGAGCGTGAGGAATGGTTCCTTTTACTAGTGGGATACGAACCAAGTTTTTCTTAGCGTCTTCGATTCCTTTGGTAATCGCCTCAGAAACTTCCTTTGACTTACCTAAACCGATACCTACAACACCGTTCTCGTCACCTACAACAACAATTGCAGAGAAGCCAAAAGTACGACCACCCTTGGTCACTTTGGTTACACGCTGGATACCAACCAAACGGTCTTTCAACTCGATTCCGGTAGGTTTTACGCGCTCGACGTTTTTGTATTCTGTTAACATATCCTAATTAAAATTTTAAGCCGCCTTCACGAGCTCCTTCAGCCAAATGCTTCACACGTCCGTGGTACAAGTACCCGTTACGATCGAAGCTGCACTCCATAATTCCTTTCTCAATTGCTTTAGCCGCAACCGCTTTTCCAACTTCACGCGCGACTTCACTTTTGGTACCTTCAGCCTTTACATCCTTCTCGCGAGAAGAAGCGCTAACAAGCGTCTCTCCAGTCAAATCATTGATCAACTGAACGTAGATTTCTTTGTTTGAGCGGAATACTGAAAGTCTAGGACGATCAGGTGTACCCGCTACTTTTTTGCGAACGCGCATCTTGATGCGCTGTCTTCTTTCGGATTTTGTCAATGCCATAATTCTTTCCTCCTATTAACCTGCAGCTTTACCTGCTTTACGACGAATATGCTCTCCTGTAAATCGAACACCCTTTCCTTTGTAAGGCTCAGGCTTGCGGAATGCACGAATCTTAGCCGCTACCATTCCCAAAAGTTGATTGTCATGAGAACTCAAAATAACTTGTGGGTTCTGCCCTTTCTCTGACTTCGTCTCCAATTTCACTTCAGCTGGAATTTCAAACACGATGTTGTGACTGAAACCTAATGATAGATCCAATTTCTGTCCTTGATTTGAAGCACGATACCCTACTCCAACCAATTCCAATGACTTCGTGAATCCTGCGGTAACCCCTAGCATCATATTGCTGAGCAGAGCGCGGTTTGTTCCGTGAAGTGCACGCAGATCTTTTGAATCATTAGCACGTTTCACTTCCAAGACTCCATCTTCCATACTAACGGAAATTCCCTCGTTGATCTCGTGAGATAATTCTCCTTTAGGGCCCTTTACCGTGACCATCTGGCCATCGATTTTAATTTCCGCTCCCTGTGGAATTTCAATCGGATTCTTTCCAATTCGTGACATCCCTCTTAGTCTTTTCTAATTAATAAACGTAACAGAGTACTTCGCCGCCCACGTTTTCTTGGCGAGCCTTTTTGTCTGTCATTACTCCACTCGAAGTAGAAACAATGGCAATACCCAACCCATTCAATACGCGAGGCATGTCCTGAGCGTTGCTGTACTGTCGGAGACCTGGGCTACTTACGCGCTGAAGCTTCTTGATGGCTGGAAGCTTTGTCTTCGCATTGTATTTCAAGGCCACTTTCAAGACTCCTTGTTTGTTATCTTCTTCAATCTTGTAATCCCGGATGTAACCTTGATCTTTCAAAATCTTCGCGATTTCTACTTTGATCTTTGATGAAGGAACATCTACTACTTTATGACCAGCCATGAGCGCGTTGCGCATACGAGTCAAAAAATCTGCAATTGGATCTTGTGTCATCTTTTCTAATCCTCTTTTATTACCAGCTGGCTTTCTTTACTCCTGGGATCAATCCCTGATTTGCCATTTCGCGGAATGTTACACGCGAAATCCCAAATTGACGCATATATCCTTTCGGACGACCTGTTAGCTTGCAGCGGTTGTGCATACGAACTGGTGAAGCGTTCTTTGGAAGTTTTTGCAGTGCTTCATAGTCACCTGCTGCTTTTAAAGCAGCACGCTTCTCAGCGTATTTTTCAACTAGAGCTGCACGTTTGCGCTCACGCGCTTTCATTGATTCCTTAGCCATCTTTTACTTTTTAAAAGGAATTCCAAATTCTTTCAACAAGGCTTTAGCCTCTTCATCCGTTTCAGCACTGGTCACAAAAGTGATATCCATACCACTGATACGGTTTACTTTATCGATATCAATCTCAGGGAAAATGATCTGCTCAGTAATACCCATGTTGTAGTTACCACGACCATCAAATCCGGTACCAACACCGCGGAAGTCACGGATCCGAGGAAGAGCAGCTACGATCAAGCGCTCCAAGAATTCGTACATGCGTTCTCCACGAAGAGTAACTCGAGCCCCGATGGGCATACCCTTTCGCAACTTGAAGTTGCTGATGTCCTTCTTTGACTTAGTCGCTACTGCTTTCTGGCCAGCAATCATGGTCATTTCCTCCAACGCCGACTCAATAAGACGTTTGTCCGCTACAGCCTCTCCAACTCCTTGGCTCAAGACAATTTTCTTAAGCTTTGGCACACGCATTACATTCGTGTAGCTAAACTGCTCAGTCAACGCAGGAATGATTCGATCCTGGTATTCGGTCTTTAATCTTGGCTTGTAATCGCTCATTTTAATACCTCCCCTGATGTTTTAGAGTATCTTTCAATTTTACCCTCGTCATTTACGCGACGACCTACACGCGTAGGCTCACCAGACTTAGGATCCAAGACCATCAAATTTGAGATGTGAATTGGGGCTTCTTCTTCTGTAATTCCACCTTGTGGATTCGCAGCGCTAGGTTTTACGTGTTTGGTAACAACGTTTACACCTTCAACAATTGCGCGAGATTTCGCCGGGAACACTTCCAGTACTTTCCCTTGCTCTCCTTTATACTCTCCAGCGATAACTTGTACGCTATCTCCTTTTTTCAAATGAAGCTTACTCATCATTCTTTGTTTTATAGCACCTCAGGAGCAAGTGAAACAATCTTCATGTATTGCTTATCGCGCAATTCACGTGCAACTGGTCCAAATACACGCGTGCCGCGCATCTCACCAGCCGTGTTCAAAAGAACACATGCATTGTCATCGAAACGGATGTAAGATCCGTCTGGACGACGTACTTCTTTCTTGGTGCGAACGACTACAGCTCTTGAGACCTGGCCTTTCTTAACACTACCAGAAGGAAGGGCGTCCTTGATGGTTACCACTATATTATCCCCTACTGAGGCGTAACGACGTTTGGTACCTCCCAACACTCGGATCACCAATACCTCTCGTGCTCCCGTGTTATCTGCAACTTTCAGTCGTGATTCTTGCTGTAACATTACTTCGCTCTTTCAATAATTTCTACTAGGCGCCAGTTCTTGTTCTTGCTCAATGGACGAGTTTCCATAATGCGAACTGTATCACCGATGTTGCAATCATTCTTTTCATCATGCACCATGAACTTTGAAGTTTTCTTCACAAACTTCCCGTACATAGGGTGCTTCACTTTGCGTTCGATCATAACCACTGCAGATTTATCCATCTTGTTACTGGTTACAATGCCGATACGCTCTTTTCTTAGATTTCTTGTCGTTTCCATCAGCCAAATTAGTTTGACGCTTGTTCTGCGTTTCTCTTCGTCAACTCCGTATTCAAACGGGCGATTGTTTTTCTCAACTGGCGCAATTCCATTGGATTCTCCAACTGTGATACTGCATGACTCATGCGCATATCCGCCAATTTGTTTTGTTCCTCACCGATGCGTTCGATTAACTCGGCTGTAGACATTTCAATGATTACTGATTGTTTCATCTCAATATATTATTGACCGGTAAAGTCGCGGCGTACAACAAATTTGGTCGTGATTGGCAATTTCTGAGCAGCCAAACGAAGTGCTTCTTTTGCAACATCTGCAGGTACTCCGTCCAATTCAAAAAGAACTCGACCTGGCTTAACGACCGCAGCCCAATATTCTGGCGCTCCTTTACCCTTACCCATCCGTACTTCGGCTGGCTTCTTGGTAATTGGCTTATCGGGGAACACACGGATCCACAATTGACCTTCACGCTTCATGTAACGCGTAGCGGCGATACGAGCTGCTTCAATCTGTCTTGAAGTCATCCAAGTCGATTCCAAAGCTTTAATTCCAAAAGTTCCGAATGCCAATTGGTTTCCGCGTTGAGCGTTCCCTTTCATTCGGCCTTTCTGTACGCGACGGAATTTTGTTCTTTTCGGCTGTAACATTTTAGCTGCCTTTTATCTAAATCTTACTTCTTTCTTCTTGCTCCAGGACGACGACCTCCGCCACCTTGTGGTGATTTTCCAGCCTTCTGACCCAATACGTTAGACAAGTCACGCTTTCCGTAAACTTCTCCTTTCATGATCCATACTTTCACTCCTAAACGTCCGTAGGTAGTATGTGCTTCAACTAAAGCATAATCGATATCCGCACGGAAGGTGTGAAGTGGGGTACGTCCATCCTTGAACATCTCCGTACGCGCCATCTCCGCTCCATTCAAACGTCCGCTGATTTGGATTTTGATCCCTTCAGCTCCCATGCGCATTGCAGCCGCAATCGCCATTTTGGTCGCACGACGGTAAGAGATACGTCCCTCGATCTGACGAGCAATACTGGATGCGACTAAGAATGCATCGAGTTCTGGTCTTTTGATCTCGAAAATATTGATTTGAACCTCTTTTCCGGTGAGTTTCTTCAACTCTTCCTTCAGTTTATCTACTTCCTGCCCTCCTTTACCAATGATGATACCTGGACGAGCAGTGGTGATCGTTACTGTTACCAACTTCAAGGTTCTCTCGATGATGATTCGAGAAACACTGGCCTTCGAAAGACGCGCGTAGAGGTAGTTGCGTACCTTTTTGTCTTCAGCTAGTTTATCACCGTAGTTATCTCCTCCATACCAGTTGGATTCCCATCCGCGGATGATTCCAAGTCTGTTTCCGATTGGATTGGTCTTTTGTCCCATTACTTCTTAGTCTTCAGTGTTGTTACGCGTATCCAATACCATCGTTACGTGGTTCGAACGCTTACGGATTCTGTGAGCACGTCCTTGAGGTGCAGTTTGAAGGCGCTTCAGCATGCGTGCGCTGTCTACGTAAACTTCTTTGATGTACAAACCTGAATCAACATCAAAAGTCTCATCAAACTTTTGCTCCCAGTTCGCAATTGCGCTTTGCAACAACTTCTCCATGCTTTGAGAAGCTTCTTTGTTGCTGTACTTCAACATGAAAAGAGCTTTATCAGCGTCAATTCCACGAATCATATCAGCTACCAGACGCATTTTGCGCGGTGAAGTTGGACAGTTACGCAACTTGGCGAAAGCAATATTTTTGTTTGCTTCCTTGCGTGCCTCGGCGACATTGTGTTTTCTTGAACCCATTTCTAATTCTTTTCTCGATTAGGCTTATCGCTTACCCTTATCTTTTTTGTTCCCTCCGTGGCCACGGTAGGTGCGGGTCAAAGCAAACTCTCCGAGCTTGTGCCCTACCATGTTTTCCGTTACGTACACCGGTACAAACTGGCGTCCGTTGTGCACTGCGATAGTCATTCCAACGAAGTCAGGAGTGATCATAGAAGCGCGTGACCAGGTTTTAATAACCCCTTTCTTTCCACCTTCTGCTTGAGCCATTGCTTTGCGCTCGAGCTTATAGTGCACGTATGGTCCTTTTTTGAGTGATCTTGCCATGATTCAGTCTTATTTCTTTCTTCGTTCGATGATGTAACGGTTACTAGCCTTTTTCTTAGCGCGAGTCTTAAACCCTTTAGCAGGTACCCCATTTCTTGAACGTGGGTGACCTCCAGACTGACGTCCTTCACCACCACCCATTGGGTGATCAACCGGGTTCATGGCCACACCACGAGTACGCGGACGACGGCCCAACCAGCGCTTACGACCAGCTTTTCCTAAACGCTCAAGAGCGTGATCACTGTTCGATACAACTCCAATAGTCGCCAAACAAGTAACCAAGATCATTCGAGTCTCTCCTGAAGGCATCTTCAGAACTGCAAAACGTCCTTCACGAGCAGCAAGCTGCGCATATGTTCCCGCACTTCGAGCCATCATACCTCCTTGACCAGGACGCAATTCGATGTTGTGGATGATCGTACCTAAAGGAATGTCGCTCAAGTACAAAGCGTTTCCAACATTTACTGGAGCTCCTTTACCTGCTCGTACTTCGTCTCCAACGTTCAATCCGTTCGGAGCCAAAATGTATCGCTTCTCACCATCTGCATAGTTGATCAAAGCAATACGTGCACTGCGGTTTGGATCGTACTCGATAGAGGCCACTTTTCCAGGCACTTCAAATTTGTCGCGCTTGAAATCAATAGCACGGTAACGACGCTTATGACCACCACCTACGTAGCGCATGGTCATTTTACCCGTATTGTTACGACCACCTGACTTAGTCTTACCTTTTGTCAAGCTCTTCTCTGGCTTGTCTGTGGTTACGTTCTCGAAGTTATTCGCGAAACGAAAACGCTGCCCCGGAGTAGTCGGTCTGAGTCTCTTTACAGCCATCTCAATTAAATATTGCTATAGAAATCGATCATGTCTCCCTCAGCGACAGACACAATGGCTTTCTTATATGAGTTCGTTCTCCCCTCAATCATACCTCCCTTGGTATAACGAGATTTGCTCTTGCCATTGTAGTTTACCGTACGAACACCTGTAACAGATACCCCATACTTCCCTTCAATAGCCTTTTTGATTTCGACCTTATTAGCTGATTTAGCGACCAAGAATCCGTACTGATTCAGGTCCTCAGCAAGGCCTGTCATTTTCTCCGTAATAATCGGCTTAATCAATACACTCATGATTTCTTCTCGCTTAATAAAGTTTCAATCTTTTCAATTGATCCTTCAGTCAAAATCAACTTGTTTGCCCCCAAGGTTTTGTAAGTGTTTAATTCTGAGACTGTTACAACCTCTACACCCTGCAAATTTCGGGAGGACAAATATACGTTTTTATTTGGCTCAGCTAGTACCAGTAAGGATTTTTTCGCCTCAGACGCTACTGCCGTTAGAACACCAGCAAAATCCTTAGTCTTTGGAGCTTCAAATGTAAAGTCCTCTAAAACGACAATATTTGAATCCTTCGCCTTATAGCTCAAAGCAGAAACTCGAGCCAACCGCTTCACTTTTTTGTTCAATTTGAACCCGTAGTTACGCGGACGAGGCCCGAAGATTCGACCACCACCGCGGAAGATTGGCGACTTGATGCTACCTGCACGTGCTGTACCAGTACCTTTTTGCTTCTTGATCTTACGAGTACTACCTGTAATCTCTCCACGCTCTTTAGCCTTGTGCGTTCCTTGACGCTGATTGGCCAAGTACTGCTTTACATCAAGGTAAATCGCGTGATCATTCGGCTCAATTCCGAAAATGGACTCACTTAGCGTTACTTTACGCCCTGTGTCCTTACCGTTCTTGTCTAATACTGCTAAATCCATCACTTGCGAATGATTACGAAGGAGTTCTTAGGTCCGGCAACCGAACCCTTAACTACCATCAAATTCTTTTCTGGAACCACTTTGAGGATCTCCAAATTTTCGACAGTCACACGCTCATCACCCATTTGACCCGCCATACGCATTCCTTTGAATACACGAGCTGGATAAGAAGCCGCTCCAATCGAACCTGGCGCACGCTCACGGTTGTGCTGACCGTGTGTACGTTGACCAACACCACCAAATCCGTGACGCTTCACAACCCCTTGGAAACCTTTTCCTTTAGAGTTACCTGTGACCGTTACAAACTCACCAGCTTCGAACATGTCCACAGTGACCGTATCACCTAGACTCAATTCCTGTTGGAAATCTTTGCGGAACTCAACTACTTTGCGCTTTGGAGTGGTCTTCGCTTTCTTAAAGTGTCCTGTCACCGCGGAACCCGCGTTTTTCTCAGAACGCTCGCCAAAACCGAGTTGGATTGCGCTGTATCCATCATTCTCCACCGTTTTCACTTGCGATACTACGCAAGGACCGGCTTCGATGACCGTACAAGCATGGTTCTTACCCTGCTCGTCAAATATACTGGTCATGCCGACCTTTCTACCGATAATTCCTGACATCTGGAATCTCTTTTAAATTATCACACTTTGATCTCAACCTCAACTCCACTCGGCAATTCGAGTTTCATCAAAGCGTCAATCGTTTTAGACGATGAACTGTAGATGTCCAACAAGCGCTTGAAAGAGCTCAATTGGAACTGCTCGCGCGACTTCTTATTCACGTGAGGCGAGCGAAGCACCGTAAAAATGCGCTTCTTGGTTGGCAGCGGGATGGGACCGTTAACGATCGCACCCGTACTCTTCACCGTCTTTACAATCTTCTCAGCAGACTTGTCTACCAAGTTGTGATCGTAGGATTTTAATTTGATTCTAATTTTCTGGCTCATCTTTCGACTTTATTAAGCAGTCTCTGCTTTACCTTTAACTTTTGCGATGACATCTTCAGCGATGTTGTTTGGCGCTGGTGCATAGTGGCTGAACTCCATGGTAGAAGTCGCACGACCCGAAGTGATGGTACGCAAGTCTGTTACGTAACCGAACATTTCTGAAAGTGGAACATCCGCCTTGATTACCTGAGCTCCAGCACGGCTATCCATACCAGCAACTTGACCACGACGGCGGTTCAAGTCACCAACTACATCACCCATGTTCTCCTCTGGAGTTACAACCTCAACCTTCATAATTGGCTCAAGCAATACTGGGCTTGCTTTACGTGTAGCTTCACGGAAAGCCAATTTCGCAGCCAACTCAAAAGACAATTGATCCGAATCCACAGGGTGGAAAGAACCGTCTTTCAAGGTTACTTTCAAGGAATCAATTTCGTATCCAGCCAAAGGACCGTTCTTCATTGAGTCTTGGAATCCTTTCTGTACAGAAGGGATGAATTCCTTAGGAATGTTACCACCCTTGATACTGTCAACGAACTCCAATCCGGCTTCTTTTTCATCTTCAACCGGCCCAATGGTTACAACGATATCAGCAAATTTACCACGTCCCCCAGTCTGTTTCTTGTATACCTCGCGGTGATCAACTTCTGCGGTAATGGTCTCTTTGTACTGTACTTGTGGCGCACCTTGGTTCAATTCTACCTTGAACTCGCGCTTCATGCGGTCAATAATAATATCCAAGTGAAGCTCACCCATACCGCTAATTACGGTCTGACCCGAATCTTCATCAGTAGCCACTCGGAATGTTGGATCCTCTTCAGCCAATTTTGCCAAAGCCTGACCCATCTTATCCACGTCTGCTTGTGTCTTAGGCTCAACCGCAACACCGATAACTGGCTCAGGGAATGTCATTGACTCCAGAACAATTGGATTCTTTTCATCACACAAGGTATCTCCTGTGCGGATGTCTTTAAATCCAACTCCAGCGCCAATATCTCCAGCTCCAATCAATTCAATTGGGTTCTGTTTATTCGAGTGCATTTGGAACAAACGAGAAATACGCTCTTTCTTAGTGGTGCGCGTGTTGTACACGTAAGATCCTGCTGGAAGCTCTCCAGAGTACACACGGAAGAAGCACAAACGACCTACGAATGGGTCAGTAGCAATTTTAAAGGCCAATGCTGAGAATGGATCCTCAGTAGTTGGACGACGCTGCTCTTCACCGTCCGTGTCAGGGTTTGTACCGGTAATCGCCTCAATCTCCACTGGAGATGGCAAGTAGCGCATTACAGCGTCCAATACCGTTTGAACTCCTTTGTTCTTAAACGCAGAACCACAAAGCATTGGAGTAATAGTCATGTCGATGGTAGCCTTTCGGATCGCCTCGATCATTTCCTCTTCTGTGATGCTATCTGGATCTTCGAAGAATTTCTCCATGAGTTCGTCATCGTACTCAGCAACAGCTTCAACGAGCTTTTCACGCCACTCAGCTACGGTGTCGACCAAGTCCTCAGGAATGTCAACTACATTATAAGTAGAACCAAAGTTTTCCTCATCCCAGATAACCGCTTCATTGGTAATCAAATCAACTACCCCACGAAAATCAGCTTCTGCCCCAATAGGAACTTGAAGTGGAACTGGGTTTCCATGCAGACGATCAGAAACCTGACCAACTACATTAAAGAAGTCAGCACCTGAACGGTCCATCTTGTTGACGAATCCGATACGAGGAACTTTGTATTTGTCTGCCTG
This sequence comes from Flavobacteriales bacterium, assembly GCA_965661605.1. Taxonomy (GTDB): domain Bacteria; phylum Bacteroidota; class Bacteroidia; order Flavobacteriales; family ECT2AJA-044; genus ECT2AJA-044. Next base: position 14,790 of record CBFIEH010000003.1, read on the forward strand.
ACGCCATACAGTCTCAGACTGAGGCTCAACACCACCTACCGCACAGAAAAGAGCAACAGCTCCATCCAATACACGTAGTGAACGCTCTACCTCTACGGTAAAGTCAACGTGTCCCGGAGTGTCAATAATGTTGATTTTGTATTCTTTGGAATCAGGAGTCTTTTGACCTTGAACCGTTGGGAAGTTCCAAAAACAAGTTGTCGCCGCAGAAGTAATGGTAATTCCACGCTCTTGTTCTTGCTCCATCCAGTCCATTGTCGCCGCACCATCGTGTACTTCACCAATCTTGTGACTTACACCCGTGTAAAACAAAATACGCTCGGTAGTTGTCGTCTTACCGGCGTCAATGTGGGCCATAATCCCAATGTTACGTACGAAGCGGAGGTCTTGTTTTTTTGCCATGACAGTATTCTAGTGTCTGTGTATTATTAGAATCGGAAATGAGAGAATGCCTTGTTGGCCTCAGCCATACGATGCGTATCCTGGCGCTTCTTGACAGCAGCTCCTTCTTCTTTGGAAGCGGCAAGGATCTCATTCGCCAAACGCTGAGCCATAGTCTTCTCGTTACGCGATCGGCTGTAACTGATCAACCACTTCATGGCCATACTGATCTTGCGGTCTGGACGAATTTGCATTGGGATTTGGAAAGTAGCACCCCCAACACGACGGCTACGAACCTCTACATGTGGCATTACATTTGTCAACGCCTCTTTCCACGTTTCCAACCCACTGTTTTCTGATTTAGCCTCTACCAAGTCCATCGCTTCGTAAAAGATGTCAAAAGATGTACTCTTCTTACCATCCAACATCATCATGTTTACAAAACGAGTAACCATCGGATCCTGAAACTTAGGATCTGGCAGTAGCTCTCTTTTTTTCGATTTTGTCTTTCTCATCGCTTAGCTGTTATCGAAAATTATTTCTTAGGACGCTTCGCGCCATATTTAGATCTACGTTGCAAACGACCTTCAACACCAGCGGTATCCAAAGCTCCACGAACGATGTGATAACGAACCCCTGGCAAATCCTTTACACGACCACCACGAACAAGCACGATGCTGTGTTCCTGAAGATTGTGTCCTTCTCCACCGATGTAGGCGTTCACTTCCTTACCGTTTGTCAAGCGAACACGGGCTACTTTACGCATCGCCGAGTTCGGTTTCTTAGGCGTCGTGGTGTACACACGGGTGCACACTCCGCGACGTTGTGGACTCGCGTCCAGAGCAGCAGATTTACTCTTCTTTTCGATCTGTTTTCTGCCTTTTCTTACAAGCTGCTGTATCGTTGGCATATACTTATAATTGTGTTCCGATCAGATAAAATACAATACCCCAGTTTTTTAGGGACTGCAAAGGTAAGACAAAAAATCTAACATCCAAGTGGTTGGAAAGGGAAAATCTACAGGGATTTTGGGCACTTGGATCAAAAAGAAAACTCCCGCACTTGGCGGGAGATGTAACGTATTATATATGGTGTATTTTAATCGTTGCGAATCAGCATTAAATGACCGCTCTGTTCAATCGTCTTTCCATTTCCTCCTGTAGCTCGAACAGTATAGTAATAAACCCCTTCACTCGCTTCGGACCCACCCACGGTGCCGTCCCACCCGGCAGAAGGTGTTGACCAGTCTGACCACTCATACACGGTATTCCCCCATCTGGTGTAGATTATCCCTTGGAATTGATCAATGTTGGCCGTGCTGTCGTTGGCCGTCACCGCATTGAAATACGGAAAATTACCTCCTGGGCTAAATACATTGGGCATCATTACCCTCGGGTCACTGGTAACGTCTATGATCAATGTAGTCGTATCCGTACATCCAGAAAGGGACTCTATACCATATAAAACAACGGTATAAATACCATTCTCCGAGAAGGTGTAAGCGGTGTCCGGATTATTCCCTGAGTCGCCTGTACCAAATTCAATCCCGTAGCTCGTTCCACCGGTGGACAGGTTGTTGAAGTTGACCGTCAAAGGAGCGAGGCCGCTCATAGGTGAAGCACTTAAGTCTGCCGTCACCGGGTATTCGTTGGCAATGGTGAAGGTGATGGTAGAGTCACAGCCGATACTGTCCACCACATAAATGGTGTAATCCCCGGGAGATAGATTCTCCCGATCCAAGGTGGGCGTGCCATCATCCCAACTAAAAGTCAAAGGACCAAATCCGCCAGTCAAGGTCAGATCGATGGAACCGTTGTTCTGATCACATAAGGCATTCATAACCTGCTCATTCAACACGATGGGTGGAGGTTGATTGATATATACGGTATCAATTACCGAGCAGTCGTTCACCTGATCGTACATCTCAACAAAGTACGCTCCGGCCGCAAGACCATTGATGGTAGCGGATCCGGTAATGTTGTTATCCACTTGGAGAACGTTGTTGAACACGTTCAGCCAGGTAATGTCCCATTGCCCCCCGTTGTTGGGTAAGAGGACGGTGGCCTCCCCATCATCATAGGCGTAGCAAGACTCATCTCGCACATCGAAACTGGCACCGACGGAGCCGATTTGAACAAAAACAGAATCTTGAATCCCTCCGCACTCGAGCCCGAGGTAATAGGTTGTTGAGGTTGTGGGATTCACGGTTACGGTTAGTCCGGTGTCCAGTGCGTTGAAGTTTTCATCGTACCAAATGACATTGGTTGTTCCCGTTCCATAGAATCTTCGCCCTTCATTGGTAAAGGTTGTAGGCGTATTGTTTCGACCCGTAACCGTGTAGGCCGCTGTTCCTGTTTCGTTGTGAAGTCCGTGAACCGAGTTCCCTCCGTTCCAGTTCGAGCATAAGGGAAGGTTTTCGATGTGCGTTTCTATTACGTTCGTGGTTTCATAGATGACAATCTGACCTTTATAAAGGAGCGAAGTACAAGAAAACATGGGCACATTGTTGAAGCTCGCCACAAACTTTCGAAAGGGCGCGGTTCCCACCGTTCCATACGTAATGGTTCCACCAGTAGCTGGATTGATGTCCAACCAAGGTCCCATGATGGAAGCCAGTGGTTCGTTGGGATTTGGGAGCGCTTGAGTAGTCCATGGAGAAAAGCCACTCGCGTTGGACAAATCAAAAGTCAGGTAGTTATTTGTGGACACGACAACTTGAGAATACGTTTGTCCATAAAAACAGAAGTCGAAACCAATGTTGACAATCCCGGAATGTTGATCGTCGGGACCGTTATACGAGCCTGATAGCGCCGCAGATTCCCAGAAATAGGGAATGATGGAGTCGGCATAGGTCGTTGAACCGCCGCCGCCCAGGTAGGTCGCCGTTAAACTCATGGGGCCGCCTTGACACAAAAAGGTATCGGCCGGCGCAATGACTTGTGCTTGCACAAGGCCCGTCAATAGAGAGAACAAAAGGAGGAATGGTCTAGTCATAACAAAGGGAAATCGAGGCTAAAGATAGTGGATTTGACGTTATTGATTTAACGTTAATAAATGCCGAGAGGTTGGCCTTGAGGCACTCCCCTATTTATTTACTTTTGGCGGAGAAGATGGATTTATGAGCACGGAGTATCTCGCACAGTTAAATGAACCGCAAAAGCTTGCGGTCGAACATACAGAAGGACCTTTAATGATTATTGCAGGCGCGGGATCCGGTAAAACACGGGTACTCACCTACCGCATCGCTCATTTGATGGCTCTTGGCGTGGACCCGTTCAACATCCTCGCCTTGACGTTTACCAACAAGGCCGCTCGGGAAATGAAGGAGCGGATTGAGCGCATTGTTGGAGGCACGGAAGCCCGCAACTTATGGATGGGTACCTTTCACTCTGTTTTTGCTCGGATCCTACGGATCGAAGCGGAAAAGCTCGGCTACCCGAGCAATTTCACGATCTACGATACGGAAGACTCTAGAAAGCTCATTTCCAACCTTATTAAAGAGCAAAACCTCGACACCGACATATATAAGTCCAAGCAGATCCAAGGGCGCATCAGCAGCTTCAAGAACTCTTTGGTTACTCCGCAGGCCTACTGGGATATTCCGGAATTGCAGGAGCAAGACAGTGCCGCCAAAAGACCAGAGACTGGTAATCTATATGCGATGTACGTAGATCGATGCTTCCGAGCCGGAGCTATGGATTTCGATGATTTATTGGTCAAGACGAACGAGCTGCTCAATAAGTTTCCCGATGTACTCGCCAAGTATCAGCAACGATTCAAGTATTTACTGGTCGATGAGTACCAGGATACCAACCACGCGCAGTACCTGATTGTGAAGTCACTGGCCAGCCGGTACGAGAACATTTGCGTAGTGGGTGATGATGCCCAAAGTATTTATGCCTTTCGTGGAGCCAACATCAAGAACATCCTGAACTTCAATCGGGATTATCCAGATGCATTAGCGCTGAAGCTGGAACAGAACTACCGCAGCACCAAGATGATTGTGGGTGCGGCCAATTCGGTCATTAAGCACAATCAAGATCAGCTGCAGAAAGAAGTTTGGACCTCCAATAAAGAGGGCGAAAAGATTCGAGTGTACCAGGCCATTTCGGACAACCAAGAAGGCCAGTATGTCGCTGGTTCTATTTGGGAGCGACAGATGCGCGAAAACCGCCGCCTCGGGGACTTCGCAGTTCTGTATCGGACTAATGCGCAGTCGAGAAGCATTGAGGACGCTCTTCGCAAGAGAAATATCCCCTACCGCATTTACGGTGGAGTGAGCTTCTACCAGCGAAGAGAGGTCAAAGACCTCCTCGCTTACCTCCGATTGACCATTAACCACAACGATGAGGAAGCTTATCGAAGGGTCATCAACTATCCGAAGCGAGGGATCGGAAATACGACCCTGCAGAAACTGACGGTTTCAGCGAACGACTTTCGATGCAGTCTATGGGATCTGACCGAGCGGATTGACGCCTACCCTCAAGTAGGTCTCACAGGTGGTGTTCAGCGAAAGCTGATCAACTTCGCGACCATGGTGCAGAGTTTCAAGGTGATGGCCGAGACCCACGACGCCTTCACACTGGCTCAGCACATCGCAAACGAGACGGGTATACTCAAGGAGCTGAATGATGATCAGACCCCGGAGGGTATCAGCAGGGCCGAGAACATTCAGGAACTACTCAATTCCATTAAAGAGTTCATTGAAGAGCGCAAAGAAGGACCTGAAGAAACCAGACGCACAGATTTGAGTGCCTTTTTGGAAGAAGTGAGTCTTATTACGGATCAGGACAACAATGAAGGTGACGACCGGAACAAGGTAAGTTTGATGACCATTCACTTGGCCAAGGGATTAGAGTTCCCACATGTTTTCATCGTGGGCTTGGAAGAGGATCTTTTCCCGAGTATGATGGCCGTGAACTCTCGCAGTGATCTGGAGGAGGAGCGTCGGCTTTTTTACGTAGCGGTCACACGGGCCGAAGAAAGCGCGACCCTCACCTACTCCCTTCAGCGGTACCGTTGGGGAAAAATCATCGACAATGAGCCCAGTCGCTTCCTAGAAGAGATCGACGACAAGTACTTGGATTGGATGATTCCAACCGAGCGCCGAAACCCGGCCATTCCAGACAAGTACAAATTGGATTTTAACGGAGGAAGCCGGGGGCCTGCGGCCCGATCCAAGCCCACCCAAAAGAAATCCCCTTCGGAACGCCCAAAACCGCTCGGCCTTAAAAAGAACATGAAACCCTTGAGGCAAAGTGAACGCAAAGCGGTGAGCGCGGCCGATGCGCCGGGTGATTACGTGTTCAACTTGCCTTTGAGTGAAGGCATGAGGATTGCGCATGAGCGCTTTGGCGTAGGAGAAGTCGTTCGTCTAGAAGGAAGTGGCCCCAATCAAAAAGCCGTGGTTCAATTTGATCGCCATGGAGAAAAGAAACTGCTCTTGAAGTTTGCCAAACTCAAGGCCTTGTAATTCGGCAAACTCGAGGCGCTATATTTGGTTACCTTTGCAGGACAAGGATAAGTTTATGATGCAATACAATACGGAGAAAGAGAAGCTGAAAATTCCAGAGTACGGACGGCATGTGCAGCAGATGGTTGATTATGCAGTGACCATTGAGGATAAGGAAAAGCGTCAGAAAGTGGCCCAAGCTATAATTGACGTGATTGGTAATCTCAATCCGCATTTGCGCGACGTCCCTGATTTCAAGCACAAGCTTTGGGATCACTTGTTCATTATGAGTGATTTTGAATTAGATGTCGATTCTCCGTATCCAAAACCGACGAGAGACTCTTTCGAGGAGCGCCCGGATAAAATAGAATACCCTCAGGAGCGCATCAAGTACCGCTACTACGGAAAGTACGTGACAAAGATGATCGAAACCGTCAGCGAAATGGATGATATGGAGCATCGTCCTCAAATGATTCGACAGCTGGCCAATCACATGAAAAAAAGCTATCTGAACTGGAACAAGGATTCCGTTGAGGATAAGGTGATCTTAGACCATTTAGCTGAATTGTCAGAAGGCAAACTAGCCCTTACTGAGGAACAAGAACTGGCTCAGAGCAAGAATTTGATCAACTCCTCGAGCAACATCAGCAGTAACCAGCGGAACAATTCCCGCAAGCGCAGCAACAACAAGAAGAGAAATTATAAACGCCGTAAATAAGCTCCTCACTCCATGTCGACCTTCATCATAAACGGAGGGAAACCGCTCTCCGGATCCATCACCCCGCAGGGGGCGAAAAACGAAGCACTACAGGTTATATGTGCCGTACTGCTCACTCCTGAAAAGGTCATCATTCGAAACATCCCAAACATTCGCGATGTCAACAAATTGATTGAGTTACTCGCCGATTTGGGAGTAAAAGTGGAGAAACTCGGACCCAACGACTACAGTTTCCACGCAGACGAGGTCAACCTCGGCTACCTAGACTCACCAGCCTTCAAACAAAAGGGTGCCGCACTGCGTGGGTCCATCATGATTGTTGGTCCCCTTCTCACTCGTTTTGGACGGGGTTACATCCCTCGGCCAGGAGGCGATAAGATTGGTCGAAGAAGATTGGATACCCACTTCATTGGTTTCCAAAACCTCGGTGCCGATTTCGAATACGACGATTCGGCTTCTTTTTACAAGGTGACTTCTAAGCGTCTCCAAGGAACCTACATGCTCCTAGACGAGGCCTCTGTAACGGGAACGGCGAACATCGTCATGGCCGCAGCCATGGCTGAAGGTGAAACCACCATTTACAATGCCGCTTGCGAGCCCTACCTGCAGCAGTTGTGTAAAATGCTCGTAGCCATGGGGGCTCAAATCGACGGGATCGGCTCCAACCTGCTCAAGATTACGGGGGTAACAGAATTAAAGGGCTGTGAGCACCGATGCCTACCTGACATGATTGAGATTGGATCATATATCGGTATGGCCGCTATGACCCAATCCGATTTGACCATTAAAAACGTGGCGCACGATGAATTGGGGGTCATCCCGAATACCTTCAAACGTCTGGGAATAAATTTGGAGCGTAAGGGCGAGGACATTCACATCGCGCCGCAGGCGCATTATGAAATTGAATCCTTCATTGACGGATCCATCATGACCATCGCCGATGCTCCATGGCCGGGCTTGACCCCTGACCTTTTGAGTGTTATTCTGGTAACGTGTACGCAGGCCCGCGGTAGCGTTTTAATCCATCAAAAGATGTTTGAAAGCCGCTTGTTCTTCGTCGATAAACTGATTGACATGGGGGCTCAAATCATCTTGTGTGATCCACACCGTGCTACAGTTATTGGTCTCGACCGCCAGGCGGGACTCAAGCCAACCACCATGACTTCTCCGGATATTCGCGCCGGGATTTCGCTTTTGATTGCGGCCATGAGTGCCGATGGACGCAGTACCATTCATAATATTGAGCAAATCGATCGCGGATACGAAAACATTGATGACCGCTTAAACGCTATTGGTGCGGACATTATTCGAATTGACTAAAGACAGAAATACGATGAAAAGAATATTGGACTTGGCCCTTTTGGGGGTACTCTTATTTGTAGTTGTCGATCAAAACTGCTGCGCCCAAAGCGTGGGCTTGAATGTTGGCGATGTGGCCCCAGAAATTGAATTGAGCAATACGGAAGGGGAAGTGATGAAATTGAGTGAGCTCCGCGGCAAATACGTCCTCATCGATTTTTGGGCGAGCTGGTGTGGCCCTTGTCGCCGTGAAAACCCCAACGTCGTGGCCACTTATGAAGCCTATAAGGACTACGTGCTCAACGGTTTTGAAGGGTTCACGGTATACAGCGTGTCGTTGGACGGAACTCCGCGACAAGGAAATCCAGCCGAATCTTGGAATAGAGCGATTGCGCAGGACAATCTTACCTGGCCGTATCACGTGAGCGAATTGAAAGGCTGGAGCTCTGCCGTAGTCGCGCAGTATCGCGTGAATAGCATTCCGACGAACTACCTCATCGACGGGAATGGAGTCATTGTTGCGAAAAACCTTCGCGGTGCTGCTCTAAAGAACAAATTGGCTCAGATTGCCGGAGAGTGACATTGTGACACAAAAAATGGTCTGGCCTGCCTTTTGATTCAGGCCGTGTAAACGATAGAACGATGGCGAAGAATAAGAAGCACGAAGAGCAAGAACCTGAAGTAGCTGAAGCACAAGTTCAGGAACCAGGTGGTGAAGAGGTCGATCAGGATGCATCGGCCCGTGAGGGCCAAACAAGCGAAGCCGAGGAGCTTCAAAAGGCCAAGGATAAGTACCTCCGATTGTTTGCTGAGTTTGAGAACTACAAAAAGCGGACGGCCCGTGAGCGTATCGAATTGATTGGACGTTCAACTGAAGAGCTTATGACGGCCTTGTTGCCGGTTATGGACGATTTTGATCGAGCCATGAAGTCCATGTCAGAAACGGAAGAGATGGCAGGCTTGCTTGAAGGTGTCGAATTGATTCACAATAAGTTCAAGAAGACCCTAGAGCAAAAGGGCTTGAAGGAAATGGAATCGACCATTGGTCAGCCCTTGGATGTTGATGTACATGAAGCCATCACGCAAATTCCAGCGCCTTCAGACGAACTGAAAGGCAAGGTAGTTGACGAGGTGGAAAAAGGATATACCCTTAATGATCGCGTGATTCGCTTTGCGAAGGTGGTCGTGGGACAATAAGAGATCATGTCGGACAAAAGAGATTATTACGACGTCCTCGGGGTATCGAAAGATGCCAGTGAAACGGAGATCAAAAAGGCCTACCGTAAGTTGGCCTTGAAGTATCATCCTGACAAGAACCCGGACGATAAGGAAGCGGAAGGCAAATTCAAGGAGGCTGCGGAGGCCTATGAAGTGCTGAGCAACGGCGACAAGCGTGCCAAGTACGATCGATTCGGTCACGCCGGTATGGGTGGTGGCGGATTCGGCGGTGGCGGCATGAACATGGACGACATCTTCAGCCAATTCGGCGATATCTTCGGTGGAGGATCTCCCTTTGAGAGTTTCTTCGGCGGTGGTGGTGGACGTGGTCCCGGGCGTGCCCGTCGGGGCAGCAACCTGCGCATTCGCGTGAAAATAACCTTGGAAGAAGTAGCCAACGGTACCACCAAGAAAATCAAGGTGGCCCGGATGAAGAATACGGGCAAGGTCAGCTACTCTACCTGCCCTACTTGTCAAGGAGCCGGACGCGTGAACCGCGTGACGGAGACGATTCTCGGCCGCATGCAAACGGCTTCGACCTGCCCTACTTGTGGCGGTGACGGAAAAGTCGTGAGCAGTAAAGAGGCTGGTGTCAATGCAGACGGACTCGAGCGCTTTGAAGAAGTGGTCGAAATTAAAGTCCCTGCCGGGGTTAGCGATGGCATGCAGTTGAATGTCCGCGGCAAAGGAAACGAAGGACCCAAAGGTGGCCCATCAGGTGACCTAATCGTGGTCATCGAAGAAGTTCCGAGCGAAGAACTACATCGCGAAGGCAGCAATCTGCATTACGATTTGTTTATCTCCATCTCGGATGCCGTTCTCGGAACCAAGGTCGAAGTTCCGACCGTTTCAGGGAAGGCGAGAATATCACTCGACCCAGGCGTTCAGAGCGGAAAGATTCTGCGATTGAAAGGAAAAGGGTTGCCGAGTGTAGAACACTATGGCAAAGGAGACCTTCTGGTTCACATCAATGTTTGGACGCCGCAAAATCTGAGCAAGGAAGAGCAGAAGTTCTTTGAGGATTTTAGCGAAAGTGCGAGCGCCAAACCGAAACCGGATCGAAACAACAAATCCTTCTTCGATCGCGTCAAGGAAATGTTTTCATAATGATATATTAGGGGTCACTACGGTGATCCCTTTTTTATTGCAACACTTATGAGTCTACTCATCACGGAAAACATCGTCAAAGACTATGCGGAGCACCGCGCTTTGGACGGTGTATCGATCGTAGTACCCAAGTCCTCCATCTTCGGTTTACTCGGTCCCAACGGAGCAGGTAAAACCTCTCTGATTCGCATCATCAATCAAATTACGGCACCCGATACAGGAACCGTGGTGCTTGATGGTCAGCCCCTTCAGCCCAATCACATTGAGCAAATTGGATACCTGCCCGAAGAGCGCGGACTGTACAAGAAAATGAAGGTCGGTGAGCAAGCCTTATACCTGGCACGCCTCAAGGGTATGAGCACGGCAGACGCCAAGAACAAGCTCAAAGAGTGGTTTGTCCGCATGGACATCATCGATTGGTGGGACAAAAAAGTAGAGGAGCTGAGTAAGGGTATGGCGCAAAAGGTTCAGTTCATTACCACCGTTTTGCACGAGCCCAAACTCCTCATATTCGATGAGCCTTTCAGCGGCTTTGATCCCATCAATGCCAACCTCATCAAAGAAGAAATCCTGCGTCTACGCGACAACGGAGCAACGGTGATCTTCTCTACCCACCGAATGGAAAGTGTGGAAGAGATGTGCGACCACATCGCGCTGATCAACAAGTCTCAGAAAATCCTCGACGGAAAGTTGAGCGAAATTAAAAACGAATACAAGAACGACATCTACCGCATTGAGTTCTCGGGTGGTTCTCTCCCAACAGATCTCCCCTCAGATATGGTAGTCATGGAAAGCGGAAGCAACCACGCGCGCATCCAATTGCAGAACGGCGCGTCTTCCAACGACTTACTGCAAAAACTCATCGGTCAAGTACAGGTGCACCATTTCTCTGAAGTGGTTCCTACAGCCAACGACATCTTTATCCAAACCGTACAAAACGCAGCATCATGAACAGAACAGGATTGATCATTCAGCGCGAATATTTGTCACGGGTGCGGAAGAAATCCTTTGTGGTTATGACCCTGTTGGGTCCCATCTTAATGGCCTCGTTATTCATCGTTCCCATTTTGCTCGCCGATAGCGGTGCACCCCAACAGGAAATGTTGGTTTTGGATGAAACGGAACTCTTCACGGGATATCTGGAAGATAACGACGATGTACGTTACACCTATCTCGAAGAAATGGGTTTGGAAAACGCCAAGAAACGATTGGTGGACTCCGAAGGCGATGGACTGCTCTATGTTCCCTGTGGACAGAACTGCGATTTGAACTACATTGAAAAGTCCATTCAGATCTACTCCGAGAAGACCATCAGTATTGACCTCAAGTACTCGATCAAACGCCAGATAGAACGAGAACTCGAGGACCTGAAACTTCGAAGAGACAGCGTGGATCTGGACAAAATAGAAGCGGCCAAGACGTCCATCACCATCAGCACCATTAGCATGGAGGGTGAAAAGGAAGAAGAAAACTTCAGCGAGTTTTCGACGGCCGTTGGTTTCATCATGGCCTTTCTTATTTACATGTTCATCTTCCTATACGGTGCGCAGGTGATGCGCGGCGTGATTGAAGAGAAATCGAGCCGTATTGTCGAAGTCATTATTTCCTCAGTGCGCCCCTTCCAGCTTATGCTCGGAAAAATCATCGGGGTAGCTTTGGTAGGATTAACGCAGTTCTTGCTCTGGGTAGTCCTTACCTTCGCCATCGTCACGGTGGCCCAAATGGCATTCCTCGGCGATACCTACAGCAGCACCGAACTCGCGGGCCAAATGAGCGGACCTGAAATGGAAGCGGCCAAAGAAGCAGCCATGCCGGAAATCATCAAGATGATCAACTCGATCAACTTCCCCTTGGTCCTCGGGTGCTTCATCTTTTACTTCATGGGCGGCTACTTGCTCTACGGAGCTCTATTTGCGGCCATTGGCTCTGCCGTTGATCATGAAAGCGACTCCCAGCAGTTCATGTTGCCCGTCAGCATGCCCTTGATTCTGGCCATCATCATCGCTCAAACGATCATCACGAATCCGGAAAGCCCCCTGGCCTTCTGGTTCTCCATCATTCCTTTCACCTCCCCCATCATCATGATGGTTCGGGTGGCCCTTGGGGTCCCAACGATAGATCTCATCATCTCGATGGTTCTGCTGGTCCTCGGATTCTTGGGAACCGTGTGGGTGGCGGCGCGCATCTACCGTATTGGAATCTTGATGTATGGTAAAAAAGTAACCTACGGCGAACTTCTGAAATGGATTCGCTTTAAGGGATAAATGATTTGGCCCTACGGGCCGATGCAAGAGCACTCCTCCATGAACACAGCCATCATTGACTTGGGTACCAATACCTTCAATCTACTGATCGGCCGTATCGAAGAAGGGCGTGTTGTCACGGAATTCAAGACCAAGATTCCCGTGAAGCTCGGTAAGGGCGGCTTCGCCAAGCGCCACTTGACTGAAGATGCCATCGCTCGTGGCCTACTGGCCATTGAAAGCCACATCAACACCGCGCAAGAACACGGCGTGGAGTCCATCGTGGCCTTTGCTACCTCGGCGGTAAGGGACGCCTCAAACGGAGCGGATTTTGTGCGGCAAATACAATCCGACTATGGCCTCCAGGTCCAGGTCATCTCCGGAAATCGTGAAGCCGAACTCATTTGCGAAGGCGTTCGTTCCTCTTCAGACTTTGGAGCCGAAAACCTACTCATTATGGATATCGGGGGCGGAAGTACTGAATTCATCCTGACCTCGGCCGGTCAAATCCATTGGAAGAAAAGCTATGCCCTCGGCGTCTCTCGACTACTTGAACGCATACAGCCCTCCGATCCACTCGGCGCAGACGACTTGGACGCCCTCCACTCCATCTTGGACGATGCATTGACCGATCTGGGTAAGGCCCTTGAGCTGTATCCAGCTGCTCATTTGGTAGGGTCTTCAGGTAGTTTTGATACCATGGCCGACCTCATTCTAGCAGGAATCTACAAAGAAGAAGTCAGCTCCAAGGGAAATCGGTATGATTTTCGCTTAAATGATTTCGAGACCATTTACACTCAACTCCGATACTCCACCCAAGCAGAGCGTTTGGCCATGCCCGGAATGCTGGAGATGCGCGCTGAAATGATGGTTCTCAGCAGTTCCATCATCCGCTACGTAGTTCAACGGTGGAACATGAAACAGGTAACGCTCAGTACCTATGCTCTAAAAGAAGGAGCCTTGGTTCAGCACTACCGAAACAAAAAATGATATGTCCAAAATACTGATCATAGAAGACGAACAGAGCATTCGAAATGTGCTCAAGAACATCTTGAAGGACGAGAATCCCGACTACCACGTCGACGAAGCCGCTGATGGAAAGGAAGGCGTAGATATGCTCCGAAAGGAGTCCTACGACCTCATTATGAGTGACATCAAAATGCCTGGACTCGACGGTATCGAAGTACTGGAGCGCGCTCGAATTCTTAGTCCGGACAGCGCTATTGTCATGATCTCCGGCCACGGAGACATTGATACCGCTGTGGAATGCATAAAAAAAGGCGCCTACGACTACATTTCCAAGCCGCCCGATCTCAACCGATTGCTCAATACCGTTCGCTTGGCCTTGGACCGCACATCACTGGTTGAAGAGAATCGCCGACTCAAAAAGAAGGTGAGTAAGCGCTACGAGATCATTGGCGAATCAGACGGCATTCAGTCCATCAAGACCATGATCGAGAAAGTGGCGCCTACGGATGCACGCGTCATGATCACCGGACCAAACGGTACGGGAAAAGAATTGGTAGCTCATCAGATTCACGAACAAAGCGAGCGCTCCAAAGGGCCGATGATAGAGGTCAACTGTGCCGCTATTCCTGCTGAGCTTATCGAGAGTGAACTCTTTGGTCACGAAAAAGGGGCTTTTACCTCTGCCGTCAAGCAGCGCAAAGGGAAGTTCGAAAATGCCCAAGGCGGAACCCTTTTTATGGACGAGATCGGTGACATGAGCTTGAGTGCTCAATCCAAAGTGCTCCGGGCCTTGCAGGAGAACAAGATTACCCGAGTGGGCGGTGATAAAGAAATCAAGGTGGACGTGCGCGTGATTGCCGCGACCAACAAAAATTTGGTAGAAGAAATTAAAGAAGGGCGCTTTCGAGAGGACCTCTACCATCGTTTGAGCGTTATCTTGATCAAGGTGCCGAGCCTGAATGATCGGGCCGAGGACATTCCGCTTTTGGCCGACCATTTTCTGCAACAAATTGCCCATGAGCAAGGGACCGCAGCGAAGCGTTTCGCGCCGCAGGCGCTCGAGGCTTTGAAAAAGATCGACTGGACCGGAAATATCCGAGAACTCCGCAACGTGGTAGAGCGTCTGACGATCCTTTGCGGAAGTGAGATTTCTGCTGATGACGTTGCGCTCTACGCGAGCAAATAGTTGCTATCTTTGGCCACCCAAATTGAACGTAAATAATCATGGTGAACATCACCCTTCCTGATGGATCGGTCCGCAGTTTTGACGGACCAGTGAGCGCCCACGAAGTGGCTATGGACATTAGTCCGGGACTGGCGCGCAATGTATTATCGGCTGAAGTCAATGGACGAACGGTTGAAATTCACGATCCCATCACGGAAGACAGCACCTTGCGTTTGTTTACCTGGAACGACGATGAAGGAAAGAAGGCCTTTTGGCATTCTTCTGCTCACGTATTGGCTCAAGCCTTGGAGCGGATGTATCCCGGCGTGAAATTGACCATTGGACCGGCCATCGAAAACGGGTTCTACTACGACGTGGACTTCGGTGAGCACAGCGTTTCAGAAAAAGACTTTCCCGCTATTGAAAAGCTCTTTTTGGACTTGGCTCGCGAAAAAGCGGAGTTCAAAATGCGCGCTGTTTCTAAGGCGGATGCCTTGGACTTCTATCAAAACCAGGGGAATGAATTCAAGGTAGAGCTGATCGAGAACCTGGAAGACGGTTCCATCACCTTCTGTGACCACAGCGACTTTACCGATCTCTGCCGCGGTGGACACTTACCCAATACCGGCCTCATCAAGGCTGTAAAAATCCTCAATGCCGCTGGAGCGTATTGGCGCGGAGACGAGAATAAGCCTCAACTCACCCGTATCTACGGTGTCAGTTTCCCCAAGCAAAGCATGCTCAAGGAGCATTTGGAGTTGTTGGAAGAAGCTAAAAAACGCGATCACCGAAAACTAGGTAAGGAGCTTGGACTCTTTACTTTCAGCCAAAAAGTGGGGCAAGGGCTTCCTCTTTGGTTGCCCAAGGGAGCCATGCTTCGAGAGCGCTTGGAGCAATTCCTGAAGACCGCTCAAAAAGCGGCGGGATACTTGCCGGTCATCACCCCGCACATCGGAAACAAGGAATTGTACGTGACCAGTGGTCACTACGCCAAATACGGAAAGGATAGCTTTCAGCCCATTGAAACCCCACAAGAGGGTGAAGTCTACTTGCTGAAGCCCATGAACTGCCCGCATCACTGCGAGATCTACAAGTCAGAGCCTCGAAGCTATAAGGATCTTCCGATACGCTATGCCGAATTCGGTACGGTATACCGCTACGAGCAAAGTGGTGAGTTGCACGGTCTGACCCGCGTTCGCGGATTTACGCAAGACGACGCCCACCTCTTCTGTACACCGGATCAGCTCAAGGACGAGTTCAAAAAGGTTATCGACTTGGTCTTGTACGTCTTTACCGCCTTGGGCTTTGAAGACTTTACTACGCAGATTTCTCTTCGCGATCCTGAGGATCCCGAGAAGTACATCGGAAGCTCCGAAAACTGGGACAAAGCCGAGCGAGCCATTATCGAAGCGACCGAAGAAAAGGGACTGAAAACAGTCACCGAACTCGGCGAAGCAGCCTTCTACGGACCTAAGCTCGACTTCATGGTAAAGGACGCCTTGGGACGCTCATGGCAATTGGGCACAATCCAGGTGGATTACAACTTGCCGGAGCGCTTTGAACTGGAGTACAAAGGAAGCGACAACGAAAGCCATCGTCCCGTCATGATTCACCGGGCCCCATTCGGCTCCATGGAACGTTTTGTTGCTGTCCTTACAGAGCACTGCGGCGGGAACTTCCCCTTGTGGTTAACACCGGAACAAGTCATCATTCTCCCCATCAGCGAAAAGTATGCTGAATACGCCTACAAAGTTGAGAATGAGCTAAAAAATTACGATATTCGCGCCCTCATTGACGAGCGCAGTGAAAAAACGGGTCGAAAGATCCGGGATGCGGAGGTCAGCAAGATCCCGTATATGATCATTGTGGGCGAAAAAGAACAAGAGGCGGCGACCGTTTCGGTTCGAAAGCACGGCGAAGGAGACTTAGGGTCTATGGGGCTCGAAGAATTTGCCAAGCGATTAACTGAAGAAGCCAACGCCATGATTGAAGATTTTAATAACTAAAAAAGGATACGCCATAGCTATTCGTAGAAGAAGAGGGAGACCGCAGCCAAGACGCCGCGAAGAAGATCCTCACAAAATCAACCGCAAAATCACCGCTGAACAAGTACGTTTGGTCGGTGAAAATATTGAGCAAGGAGTGTACTCTCTGAATCAAGCCCTAAGTATGGCTGAGGAACAGGGTTTAGACTTGGTTGAAATCTCTGCTAAAGCTGATCCGCCAGTTGTTAGAATCATTGACTATAAGAAGTTTCTGTACGACCAAAAGAAGAAGCAGAAGCAGATTAAGTCAAATGCGCAGAAAGTTGTGATCAAGGAAATTCGGTTCGGCCCGAATACCGATGAGCACGATTACGAGTTTAAACTCAAGCATGCGCGTAAGTTCTTGGAAGACGGTGCTAAATTGAAGGCGTTTGTATTCTTCAAGGGTCGTAGCATTCTCTTCAAGGACAAAGGTGAAATCCTTTTGTTGCGCTTGGCGCAAGAATTGGAAGACATTGGGAAAGTTGAACAGCTGCCGAAGTTGGAAGGAAAGCGGATGATTATGTTCATCGCACCCAAAGTCGCAAAGAAGTAATTAAGTAAGCTCAAAAATAGGAAGTAATGCCTAAGATGAAGACGAAATCCAGCGCCAAGAAGCGATTCAAGCTGACCGGAACTGGTAAGATCAAGCGCAAGCACGCTTTCAAGAGCCACATCTTGACTAAAAAAGGTACCAAGCAGAAACGCAACCTGACCAAATCAGGATTGGTACACAAGTCAGACGTGAACTCTGTGAAAGAGCAATTGAACTTGAAGTAAGTAAGTAAACGGAGTAATGAACCCTGTACTTAGTTGAAAGTCCCTAAAGCGGCGCTAAGTGCAAAAAACAATTTGAGAAATGCCTAGATCGGTAAATGCGGTGGCTTCCCGCGCGAGACGTAAAAAGGTCTTAAAGCAAGCTAAAGGATTTTTTGGTCGTGGAAAGAACGTCCACACGGTAGCCAAAAACAAAGTTGAAAAAGGTATGCAGTACGCATACCGCGATCGCAAAACCAAGAAGCGCAACTTCCGCGCACTTTGGATCCAACGTATCAACGCTGGTGTTCGCGAGCACGGCATGAGCTATTCAGAGTTCATGGGTAAAGTCAACGAAAAAGGAATCGAATTGAACCGTAAGGTGTTGGCTGATTTGGCCATGAACCACCCTGAAGCGTTCAAAGCGATCGTTGACCAAGTGAAAAAGTAAAAGCCTACGGCTCGATGAAAAAGGGACCCTCCGAGGTCCCTTTTTTTATACCCTATTCTTTGAAGAAGACTGGGAGAATTGGCTTTAACGAGGGGTTTCCATCAAACCGGTAGACTTCCTTTCCCGTCTTATCAAACAACAAGGTTGTTGGAGCACCTACCACTTTAAAGGCCTCATAGAGGCGCTCTTCCGGTACAGATCCGAATAAAATATTCGATTGAGCTGCCCAGCCGTACTGCGCGGCAAAAGACCCAACCTTCTCATAAGGCTCCGAGCTAACCATAACGATGAGGAAGGGCTCCAACAAGTCCCTTTCCTTTTCCATCGAAGCTGCTTTATTTCGGCAAAGGTGGCAGTTCGTATCAAACTTGATCAGAATCAGGCCTTTCCACATTCCCTTAGGGAGTTCATCAGGAAGCCGAAGAACGGAATCTCCACGAGTCAACTCAAAAGCCGGAAATTGGTCAAATTCGCTTTCAGTACCCCCGGGCAAACAGGAACCCAAGATCCCTGCCAGTACGAACGACAGACATAGGAGTAAAACGCGCTGCACTCCCCTATTTTCGGATGTAATGGCTTTGATGCCGCTCATAATCCCAGTCAGATCTCGTTTCGCAATGTCCAAATAAAATTGGCTCTAGGGTGTCCTAGGCATGGTGCTAAATTAGTTTCGATTGAAAGAAAATCAAACCTATCGAGCTATGGAAAACATTTGTAAAAACATTCGCGTAATCCGCGAAATAAAGGGTCTTTCACAAGAGTACGTGAGCCTCAAACTCGAGATTTCTCAATCTGCCTATGCCAAGATGGAACGCGGAGAAACCAAACTAACGGTACAGCGCCTTAAGGACATTTGCGAGATCCTTGAAATTGACGTCCCTCAGCTTTTTCGAGAGAGCAATTTAATAGAACGTCTTCAGGGACTAGCTTCCGATTCATCTCGATCAGACAAGCGGTCTCCCACCACCTACAACGAACGAGTAGATTCTCTAGAAGATGAAGTGCTTCTGCTCAAAGAAGAAAGGAAGAGACTTCTTCGGATCTTGGAGCAGCTGAGTCGGCCGCCCGCTGCATGATTCTCCGAACCAACTGGGACTGAGGGCTGTTGTGTCCCCAAGTGAAAAGGTCATTTTTCCGTACCTTTGAGCTCTTCTAACTACACTACACATGAGCATCGATTCCAACCCTAAAACGGACCAGGATATTTCTTTCGAGGACTTTAAAGCAGAAGTCATCAAGGACTATCAGACCGGAGTGGAATCCCGTGAAGCCAGCCTTCTCGGTCGCAGAGAAGTGCTTACAGGTAAAGCCAAGTTTGGCATTTTCGGTGATGGAAAGGAAGTAGCACAATTGGCCATGGCCAAAGTGTTTCAAAATGGTGACTTCCGATCAGGGTATTACCGCGATCAAACCTTTATGATGTCCATTGGGGCATTATCCATTCAGCAGCATTTTGCCGCCTTGTATGCCCATCCCGATATCGATATCGAACCCGCTTCTGCTGGCCGTCAGATGGGGGGACACTTTGCCACTCAGTCTTTGACTTCAAATGGAGAATGGAAATCTTTGACCGACCAAAAGAACTCGAGCGCGGACATTTCCCCTACCGCTGGCCAAATGGCTCGACTGGTTGGATTGGCTCAAGCTTCTAAAATTTATCGCCAACACGATGGCCTCAAAGACAGGAGCCAATTCTCCCGTTCAGGAAATGAAATCGCTTTCGGAACCATTGGAAATGCCTCTACCTCTGAGGGTGTATTCTTCGAGGCTATCAACGCTATAGGTGTATTACAAGTACCCGTCATCATGTCCGTTTGGGATGATGAGTACGGTATCTCGGTTCCGGCAAAATACCAAACGACTAAAGAAAACATTAGTGAAATCCTCAAAGGTTTTCAGCGAGATGAGCATGGAGCTGGCTTTGAGATTATCAAAGTAAAAGGATGGGATTATCCAGGTCTCGTGGAGGCCTATCAAAAAGCTGAGCGCATTGCCCGTGATGAGCACGTACCCGTCTTGATTCATGTGGTGGAGGTTACACAACCTCAAGGCCACAGTACCTCGGGAAGTCACGAGCGTTACAAAAGTCCTGAGCGCCTTCAATGGGAGCAGGAGCACGATTGTTTGGTGAAGATGAAGCAGTGGATGGTCGAATCCGCAATTGCCTCGGAGGAAGAGCTTGAAGTGCTGGAGAAAGATGCCGTTAAGGCCGTGAGACAAGCCAAAGCCGCTGCATGGAAGGCCTTTTTGGCTCCGATCAAGGAAGAATCCACAAAAGCCATTGAACTTATTAACGCTTTGGCCAATACGAGCGGACAAAAGGCGTTTATCGCAAAAATTGCTGATGATTTGGCCGCAGCTATGGACCCGATCCGTAGAGATGTTCATCATGCGGTACGGAGAGCTTTATGGCTGTCGCGTGGAGAGTCCTCGAACGAGCGGAATGCCCTGAAAGGATTCTTAGAGGCTGAGCAAAAAGCCAATGCGGATCGCTATAACTCTCACCTCTACAGTGAATCTGCTCATTCTGCTTTGAATGTCTCAGAAGTAAAGCCTCACTATGGATCTTCTTCGGAAGAGGTCGATGCCCGGATCATTTTACGGGATAATTTTGACCGAATCCTAAGCGATCATCCAGATACGCTCATCTTTGGCGAAGACAGTGGAAAGATAGGTGACGTGAATCAAGGTCTTGAGGGCCTGCAAGACAAGCATGGAGAGCTGAGAGTGTTTGATGCAGGTATTCGAGAAAGCACCATTGTTGGCCAAGGAGTTGGAATGGCCATGCGCGGACTCCGACCCATTGCAGAGATTCAATATTTAGACTACCTGCTCTACGCACTCCAAACGATGAGTGACGACTTGGCTACTGTTCACTACAGAACTAAAGGACGTCAAAAAGCGCCTCTAATTATCCGGACACGGGGCCACCGACTCGAGGGAATCTGGCATTCGGGTTCACCAATGGGTATGATTATCAACGCATGTCGTGGGATTCATGTCTTGGTTCCTCGAAACATGACACAGGCCGCAGGTTTCTACAATACCTTATTGGATAGTGATGAGCCTGGACTCATTGTCGAGTGCTTGAATGGATACCGACTCAAGGAGAAGATGCCTGAGAATCTTGGGGAGCTCCGCACACCGCTTGGTGTACCTGAAGTGATACGCGAAGGTGAAGATGTTACCCTTGTAACCTATGGTTCCAATTGCCGTATTGCACAAGAAGCTGCTCAGTACTTGAGCGAGCTTAGTGTTTCAGTGGAAATTATTGATGTTCAGAGCCTTATGCCCTTTGACCTCAACCACATAATTGGTGAAAGGTTAAAGAAGACCAATCGCATAGTCTTCCTAGATGAAGACGTGCCTGGAGGTGCCTCTGCCTATATGATGCAGAAAGTGCTCGAGGACCAAGGTGGGTATTACCACTTGGATAGTGAGCCCATCACTTTGGCGTCAAAAGAGCATCGACCCGCGTATGGAAGTGATGGTGATTACTTTAGTAAACCAAGTGTGGATGACATTGTCGAGGCGGTATATAAGATGATGCACGAAGCCGACCCAGAGAAGTTCCCGGCGCTCTAAGGACTTACTTAACCGGATTCTTTAGAACCAGCCAAAGACGAAGCCGAAGTTTCCGACGAAACCGCTGAGATCACTGGAATTGGCAAACTCAATATCCGACCCACTTACCGAGCGGTAGCCCGCCATAAGCTGAACTCGAAAGACCCGTGTAATATTGACTTCGACGCCAGCTGATGGAAGGAAGACAAAAATGGTCGAACTCAAATACTCGAGACCGTTGTCTGCGTCTTTTGCCGAAACTCCACCCCAACCCAGTTTAACATCGACCTGTGGATGAATGACATCCTGTGGTCGGATTTTATAACCCGTCCAAAGGCCTCCATAACCCATGTCCAGGTCAATGACCCGCTCACCCTCATTGGTCATGTACGTATAACTCTTATTGACGTTGATTCCTTCGCCAAATCCACCCAGCCAAAAGGTCCGATTAAGTAGCATAGCCCCTCCCCCACCAAAACTGGCTGATGCTGAGCCATCAATGGTGTGAATTCCAAAGTTGAATCCACCAAAACCGCTGATCTCTGCATTTCCATCGAGGAGGGTTTTGGTCTCCTGGGCATGGATTTGAAAAGCACTCAACGAGAGGAAGGCGAGGAACAAGGACTTTTTCATGAGTAGAATTTTACGGAAGATAGGGGCTTTTTGCGGAAACGGAAAAGCCGTTTAGTATGTTTGCTTTACACAGCAATCAAGCATTATAAATGCCCAAGGCATGGAAAAAGAAACCGAAAAGAGCAGTAAATACGATCGCCTGGAACACATGGCTCTGGGTGAACTCCTTTCAAACATTAATCGTGAAGATCAGACCGTCCCCGTGGCCGTGGAACGATCTCTTCCTCAAATAGAGGCATTAGCCGAGGCCATTTACCAAAAGATGTCTTCCGGTGGAAGGCTGTTTTATCTCGGCGCAGGAACCAGTGGGCGGTTGGGCATTTTGGATGCGAGTGAGTGTCCGCCCACCTTCGGGGTTCCACACGATTGGGTGGTTGGCATCATCGCCGGTGGAGACGGCGCCATTCGGAAGGCTGTGGAATTTGCTGAAGACGACTCTTCAGGCGGATGGAAAGATCTTCAGGAATACGGAGTGTCTGAGTCCGATGTAGTCGTAGGGATTGCCGCTTCTGGGACAACGCCATATGTTGTAGGAGCATTGGCATCGTGCCGTGAGGCACAAATTACTACCGGCTGCATTACCTGCAATACCGAGACGCCCTTGAGTAAAGAAGCGGATTTTCCCATTGAAGTGGTTGTTGGGCCAGAATTTGTGACCGGTAGTACGCGAATGAAAGCCGGGACAGCTCAAAAGCTGGTGCTCAATATGCTGACCACAAGTAACATGATCCGTCTGGGGCGTGTGCAAGGCAACAAGATGGTAGACATGCAATTGAGCAACGATAAGCTGGTAGCCCGTGGGACCTATATGGTGATGCAGGCAACGGGATTAGACGAACCAGCAGCGCAAAAACTTCTTCTTCAAGAAGGAAGCGTTCGCGCTGCAGTTCATACATTTGAACATGGCAGCACCTAAGACGGACCGGGACAAACTGATGAAAGGCGTAAAGCTTATCGCTCTCGCCTTTCCATTCATTCTTAGCGCCCCAATCGTATTGACGATAGCCTTTGATCCTGAGCAGGGGACTTGGTGGCTAACCGTATTGGCTGTAATCCTGATTCTATCCGCCTTCTTTTTGGGAGGACGCGGATTATTGACCATCATTTCGGCTTTCTTCGACCGGCCTTCTTAAGGGCTTCGGTGATGATCCACTCCAATTGTCCATTCGTACTGCGAAACTCATCGGCAGCCCATTTCTCGACCGCCTTGAGCGTTTCTTCATTTAGTCGCAAAGCGAAGGCTTTTTTGTTGGGCATGCTTAATGATTCAAGGTTCCCGTATTGACTACTGGTGAAGCATCTCGATCTCCACACAAGACCACCATCAGGTTAGAAACCATAGCTGCCTTCTTTTCTTCATCGAGTTCAATAATCGATTTCTTGGACAGTTCCTCCAACGCGGTTTCGACCATCCCCACCGCTCCTTCGACAATCTTGAGTCGCGCCGCTACAACCGCAGAAGCCTGCTGACGCTTCAGCATAGCACCCGCGATTTCTTGAGCATAGGCCAGATATCCAATTCGCGCTTCGGTGACTTCGATCCCTGCAATGGATAGCCGTTCATCCAATTCCTTTTCGAGGTTGTCGTTGACTTCTTCCTGTCCACTTCGAAGCGTTACCTCTGCCCCTTCGTCATCGAAATTGTCATAAGGGTATTTCCCTGCGAGCTTGCGTACCGCGGCATCCGTTTGAACACGCACAAAATTCTCGTAATCGTCTACCTCGAAGGCCGCAGCAAAGGTGTCCTTGACCTTCCAAACAAGAATTACGCTGATGATGATGGGGTTTCCCATTTTGTCGTTGACCTTCACTCGCTCGCTGTCGAAGTTTCGAGCGCGTAAAGAAATGGTTTGTTTTGAATAGAATGGGTTTACCCAGAAGAAGCCGTTTTCCTTGACCGTTCCCACATATTTCCCAAAGAGCGTAAGCACCTTGGACCCATTGGGGTTCAGGAAAAAGAATCCGGGTACCATCATAATGGTCGGCAAGAACAAGAGTGCAAAAATAGGACTGCGACCTATGGCTAGGCCAGCTATGGTTACAATGAGTAATCCGAGAAAAAGAACCAAGCCGATATAGCCGGACATAGGGCGAACTGTTTTTTCTTTTGACATGATAAGTGATACTATTTTGATATCAATTTAAAACATTTGCTCGAATCGCGCAAATCTTTATTTGTCACGCCAATGGACAATTGGTATTATTTATATGTAATTACATGTATTATTCGGTGTATCTACATACATTTACCCAAACAAAACTCAAATAGAGCAACCATGAAAAAAGTATTGTTATTCGGAGCAGCCGCAATGTTCCTCGCGTCATGCGGAAGCGGAGTCGAAGGAGAGCGCGTTGAAGCGAACGAAGCTCAAGAAATTCAAGAAGTTGTAGAAGCGGTTACTTTGGCTGCAAACACGGACGAATCATCCATCAAATGGGTAGGAAGTGACGTGACTGGAAAAGCACACAACGGAAACATCAACATCAGCGAAGGTTCATTGGATGTAAAAGACGGAAACCTCGTAGGTGGATCTTTTACTGTTGACATGAACAGCATCGTAAACTTGGATGTTGAGAACGAAGAGTATAACCAAAAGTTGGTGGGTCACCTGAAGTCTCCTGCCTTTTTCTCTGTTGACTCCTTCCCTACTGCTCATTTCGAAATTACAAGTGTTGAGGCTTATACAGGTGACGATGCGTTCACGCACAACATCACCGGTAACTTGACAATGAAGGACATCACCAAGAGCATCACCTTTCCCGCCTCTGTAAGCATGAGTGAAGGAGCAGTGATGGCTACTACAGCACCTTTTGTTATTGACCGTTCAGACTGGAATGTACGTTTCCGTAGCGTTACTTTCTTTGATCCAGCGGAATTGAAAGATCAAGCGATCAACAACGATATCGGTTTGGAGATCGCTCTTGCAGCAAGCAAGTAAGCAACCCCCAAGTCTCTCTGAAAGCCGCTTATCTGTATGGATGAGCGGTTTTTTTGTGCTCAAAAAAGAAGATTCGAGAGGAGCCTCAAATGAGGATGTCGATCAGGGCAATATCTAAATCTGTGTAGCGATACGTAAAGCCAGTCTTCATCATCCGTTCAGGACTAGATGGACTGGACATCAAAACAAGAGTTGCCTGTTCACCAAGAATAGTTCTGAGCACGAAGGCGGGGACATTTATGGGCCAAACAGGTCTTCGCAGCACCCGAGCTACCGCCTTCGTGAAGCTCTTATTGGATGCCCCAACAAGCCCAACGGCGTTATACGGCCCTTCCAAAGGCTGCTCCAAGGCGTACATATACATTCTACTCAGGTCATCTATATGGACCCAAGGAAGCACTTGGTTTCCCCGGCCTAGAGGAGCGCCCACAAACCAGCGCACTGTTTTCGCAATAACGGGAAGCGCACCGCCTTTTGCCGACAATACGATTCCCGTACGCATGAGTGCCACACGCAGTCCCAGCTCTTTGAATCGATTGGCTTCTTCCTCCCATTCCTGACAAACACGACCCAGGAACCCTTCATCGGGCTCTGCGTCTTCCTCAAAAACTACATCGGTTGATGAAGGATAAAAGCCAACAGCGGAAGAGCTAATCAAAGTGTCAACGCGATGGTCACTTCCGGAAAGAGCCGTATACAGGGTTCTCAGTGAATCTACACGACTGCTTCGGATCAAGGCCTTATAAGCCTTTGTCCAGCGTGCAGAAATAGAAGCCCCGGCTAAATTGATGATCTGCCGAACATCCTTTAGCGCATCAGAATCCATGGTATGGCTTGAAGGATCCCAGCTATAAACGTGAACCCCGTTGTCCAATACACGAACACCGTCTTTTTGACGGGTACTTAAGTGCTTGACCAGGTAACCGGATTCAAGCAGCAATTCCGTTAGTCGAGTCCCGACCAAACCGCTGCCACCGGTGATTAAAATGGTATCTTTATGTTGTTCCATGAGCGTCCTTTCATCCTATAAACCAATTGGAGGCTCAGGTGTTCTAGAGCAAAAGATAGACGTGCATCAACTCGAGCCATTT
This sequence comes from Flavobacteriales bacterium, assembly GCA_965661605.1. Classification (GTDB taxonomy): domain Bacteria; phylum Bacteroidota; class Bacteroidia; order Flavobacteriales; family ECT2AJA-044; genus ECT2AJA-044. The sequence continues at coordinate 40,800 of CBFIEH010000003.1, forward strand.
TACAATTGGAGACATCTCTATATCGCCAGTCATGACGAGCGATCGCCGTATTATGGGCACTTGAACTCGGAAGTCTACTTCACGGACCAGATCTACGGTTACTACATTCACCCTCAATGGGATCCGATTGGCTCTGAAACACTCTTCATCAAGCAGCTGTACGCCGATTATGATTTGGGCTTCACCGTCATTGAGATGATCGGGGAATGGAATGACTGCCTACATAACGACATCATGTTTCTGAAGCGAGACATCATCGATAAAATGATCGCCCAGGGAATTGACAAGTTTATCCTCATTGGTGAAAATGTACTCAACTTCCACGCCTCAGATGAGCTCTACTACGAAGAGTGGTTCGACGACATCGAAGACGGATGGGTCGCTCTGGTCAATTTTCGCGAATTCATTCACCGCGAAATGAGGGAAACAGGCATAGACCAATACTTTGTCAGCGGCGGTCAGCTCCAAGATTTTGCCTGGAGAACCGCAGATCCACAAGTTCTATACAAGAAGGTAGACCAATTGGTCCAAAGAAGACTCGACCCGGTTTAAATACCCGATCGCATCAATAAATCAACGACGCGTCGATCTGTTGGGAAACGAACGGACTCCATCGTCAGCTCGCCCATGGGTACCCAATGAAACTTCTGGGTTCGCCCGGGCTCATCCGTATTCTCTCGCTCCTCGACATCGTTTAAATCTGCCCAATTCATCGGGGTAATGCGGTAGTAAATACTCAATACCTGGTCGGACTCGCGAAACGCAGATTGCACAAAGAAATCCGCCGTATAAAAGTGTTCAGCGTGAGAAACATCCAAATCTAACTCCTCTCGAAGCTCCCTCCGCACCGTTTCTGCAGGACCTTCTCCCCACTCCAATCCTCCACCTGGGAACTTTGTAAAGTGCTGTCCCTGATAGCGTTCTTCAGAGATAAGAATCCCCTTCTCCGGATGAATCAAAAGGCCGTAAACCCGAATATTGAATTGTTTGGTGGTCATACTTATGATTTCGTTGCTCTTAGCATTTCTCGTTTACCAGGAGGCCCAGGAAGACGTTCAACCGCAAATCCAGAACGCGTCATGGCGCGGCGCACCTCACCTTTTGCACTGTAAGTGACCAATACGCCTTCTGGTCGCATGAGGCTATACATCTTTTCGAAAACAGCATCTTCCCACATTTCAGATTGATGTCTAGGTCCGAAGGCATCGAAATATACGACATCAAAGCTGTCCTCTATGTTCACATCTTGGACTTTTTCATGGATCTTCAACAACTCAAATCCGTCAGCCCATTCGATTGGCTTTCCCCATGCGGCACGATGAAGCTCCTGCCAGCGTTGAGAAACCTGAGGAAACGAAATCAGCTCATCGTAATTCAAAAGACTCCACTCCTCCTCCTGAAGAGGAAAGGCCTCTAATGTCGTATACCGGACCTGAAGGCCATGTTTCTGCGCGTACTCCATGGTAAGCATAGCGTTCAGACCAGTGCCCAGCCCAATTTCCAAAATGCTAAGCGCCTCCACGGCGCGATGTCTGCTTTGGAGCCCCATTTCCACATAAACGTGGCGAGATTCTTGAACCGCGCCATGAGTGCTGTGGTAGTGCTCCGCACCATCAAAAATCTCCAAGGTGTGGGATCCATCACCCGTCCGGATAACCTTCCGTTTCACGATTCGGCGATCTTGAGTTTCTTGATTTTAACCATTGGACCCGGACAATATACCCGGTGACAAGCCAAGCAGGAAGCCACCATATTGTTGTGTGCAGCAACCCGCTCTTCAGCCGGAGCCTCTTCCAATCGCCTGACCTGGGTTAAAAACACTTCGCTCAAGGCTCTAAATTCAACCGTACGAACCGTACTATCCGTCTCTTGAGCGGTATGAATAGTGACAAACTGATCCGAAAAATCGGGGGCCGGCTGGCCGTCTAGGATCAAGTTTTTAGCGGCCATGGACTCGTCAAACATCTGACGCATAAGCAGGGCTAATTCGCTATCTCCATTCGGATTGACAATTTCCTTCTTAATTGCAGCCTCCGAATTGGACTGCTCCTTTCCTCCTGAGGTGCAGGACAAAAAAAAGGATGCCCCAATGAGACATCCTCCTATTAACATCTTCAATTTCATCGCAACTTACTCGATAATGACTCCAGAAGCCATAAAGCTCACGCTCACTTCTGGTTCGGTGATCAAGGCAATTTCTTCTTCACTAGCGCCAGCATCCTCTGCTTGGTGACGCAGCCACTCTACGCTCTGCTCTTCAACTTTCGCCCATCCTTCCATTGTGACCGTACGTCCGTCGGCATCCATCGGCACAAAAAAACCGTAGTCCTTAAAGCGAACAAGCATTTCCTCTTCTTCACCCATCGCCACGTTCATCCAGCAACCTTTCTTCTGGCAAACTTCATTGATGGTTCCTTTTACTTTAACCTGAACACTGTCCTGTCCATCGAGCATGGCAACCAGTTCCGAAGCTTCAACAGCACCTTCGGTAGAAATTTCTTCTCCGTATGCCTCAATTTCAACTTCCTCGGCAACAACCTCATCAGCAGTTACTTCCGTCTCAACGGCCTCTTCAGTCGAAGCACTTCCGCACGCGTAAAAAGCAGCTGCGGCGATCATAGCGATAAACACTTTCTTCATGGTGACGTTTTTTAACGTAAAGAACAAAGGTACAAAAAACCCTATCTTTGCAGACCCAAAATCACACTACATGATAGTCACACCTACCACTCAATCTCGTCTTGATTCGGTCGATTTGCATAATCTGGTATTTGGTACCACGTTTACTGATCACATGGTGGTGTGTCACTTCAAAAATGGCGCCTGGGAAGAGCCAGAGATCATGCCCTACGGACCCTTCCCCATTGCTCCTGGAGCTCCCGTTTTCCACTACGGTCAAGCTATTTTTGAAGGAATGAAGGCCTACAAGGATCAAGCAGGAGAATGTTTTCTATTCCGCCCTTTGGAAAACTGGAAGAGGTTTAACAAATCCGCTACGCGCTTGGCAATGCCAGAAGTTCCTGAAGAAATATTCATGGACGGTCTACACCGACTTGTGCATATGGATAGCGGTTGGGTTGTTCCCGGATTTGATCACGCACTTTACCTTCGCCCTTTTATGTTCGCAAATGGGGAGTTTATCTCCGCTAAAGGAGCCGATGAATTTACCTTCATGATTGTGGCTTCACCAGCTGGCGCCTACTACAAAGGAGAAGTGAAGGTGAAAGTCGAAGAAGAATATGCCCGTGCCGCCAAAGGCGGTGTTGGAGAAGCCAAAGCTGCGGGGAACTATGCTGGGGCTTTTTACCCAACCAAGATCGCTCAAGAACAGGGCTTCACTCAGCTTCTATGGACAGATGCTGCAACCCACAGCTACTTGGAAGAGTCGGGTACCATGAACATCATGATGCGGGTTGGTGACACATTAGTAACGCCCTCACTAACGGGAACCATCCTCGAGGGAATTACCCGGAAGTCCGTGATTAAAATTGCTCGCGACCACGACATCACGGTTGAAGAACGTCCTATTTCCGTTGACGAATTACTAACTCGTCTACGCGACGGATCCTTGACGGAACTCTTTGGAGTTGGAACAGCGGTTATTGTGAGTCCCATCAGTGAAGTCGCGTACCGCGACGAACGATACAGCGTATCATACACAGAAGAAAGCTGGGCCCCACGATTGAAGAATTGGTTGCTACAGCTTCAGCACAACAAAAGTGAAGATCCGTATGGATGGCGCGTCAAGGTACAGCCGTCATACGAAAATGCCTGATTTCCGCTTCGTAAAAAGGCTCTCCCACTACTTCAAACCCCACACGCTCCCAAAAACGCCTAGCTCCTTCCTGGGCATGCAAATACGCCTGTGTCCTAGGGATATCTTGGAGCATGCGCGCTATTATTGCCACACCCACTGCGCGGTCCCTATATCCGGGTAAAACTGCGACGCGTTCAATTTTATAACCTTTCTCTGTTTCCCGATAGCGCGCACATCCGATAGGGATTTCGGACTCCCTTGAGGTATCGTACGCCAGGTAGAATTGAGCTTCCGAATTACCACCGTTTTCCAAAGCAAATGGTACTCCCTGCTCTTCTAAAAAAACGCGATCCCGAATGATTCGGCACTCGCGCGTCATATTCTGGTCACCCCAACGAAAGGGAACGATTTTTAGATTCATTACTTCAATATGCTTGCAATATCGGGCTTGAAGTACAGTTCGCTTTTCATCACTTTACCGTCTTCTCGGTAGATAGGATTTCCATTCGCGTCAAGTTTACTCATGTTACTGCGTTGGATTTCTTCAAAGACTTCTTCAATCTTGTGCTGAAGTCCGTGCTTCAGAATGGTTCCGCAAAGGATGTACATCATATCTCCAAGAGCATCGGCAATTTCTACAAGGTCGCCTTTCTCCGCTGCTTCTAGGTATTCTTCATTCTCCTCACGCATGAGTTTATAGCGTAACATGTACGTATCGTTGGAAACTTCTCCGATCGGGGACTCCTCATTGCCAATTCCAAATACATCGTGGAATTTAGCGACGTGATCAAGCTGTCTTTTCATAACTTTTATCAGGTTTAGGGAACAAATTTAGGACTAAATTTGTCGCAGGGTAAAGCTACATGCTATGGACAATATAACCCCGGGACACTGGGTATTTGCGCTCATTTTTGCGCTGACATTTATCGGGTATCTCATTTGGGCATACCGAAAGGACATTCGCCGACACAACATCTACTACAAAAGAAGCTACATCGTCCTGCTTACGATCTTGATCGGAGCAGCCGTATTGTATTACTTTAAAGATCAACTCAACTAATGAGCACCAATCAAGTCCAGACTCCAGAAGAAGTCGTCAAGGTCATCAAAAGCGGAGATCGCGTTTATGTACATGCCGTAGCAGCTGCCCCTCGGGCCCTTATCAACGCCATGACGGCGCGAGCTTCAGAACTGCGCAACGTTGAAGTTGTGCACTTGCATACGGAAGGTGACGCACCCTATGCTGCTCCAGAACTCAAGGAGTCTTTCCACGTAAACGCCCTATTCATTGGAGCCAATGTCCGTCATGCTTTAGATGCTGGAAATGCATCCTATACACCCGTTTTCCTGAGCGAAATACCCGCCTTATTTCGCCGAGACATATTGCCTATAGATGTCGCTCTGATGTCCGTGAGTCCCCCGGATCGTCATGGATTTTGCTCCTTAGGGACCTCTGTAGATGCATCACTAGCGGCCATGGAAAAGGCCAAATACGTCATTGCTCAAATCAACTCCAACATGCCTAGAACGGGTGGGGATGGAATCCGTCATATCTCGGAATTTGACGCGATAACCGAACAGGAGGAAGAGCTTATCGCGCACAAACCAATAGCACCCAGTGAGGTCGAAATGCAAATCGGAGCTCATATAGCCGGATTGATTGAAGATGGCTCGACTCTTCAAATGGGTATCGGCGCCATTCCAAATGCAGCACTTGCCCAATTGGGAAACCACAAAGACCTTGGAATACATACTGAGATGTTCAGCGATGGAGTCATTCCACTCGTTGAGGCCGGTGTGATTACCGGGAAATACAAGCGTTTCAGAAAGGGCAAAATTGTAAGTGGTTTTGTGATGGGGTCTAAGAAACTGTATGATTTCATCGACGATAACCCCATGGTTGAAATGCGTGATATCTCATGGGTAAATGACGTAGCCGTGATTCGCCGAAACCCCAAGGCCATTTCCATCAACAGCGCCATAGAAGTAGATTTGACCGGACAGGTCAATGCCGATTCCATCGGAACGCGCCTCTACTCCGGAGTTGGGGGCCAAATGGACTTTATTCGCGGGGCAAGCCTGAGTGAAGGAGGTAAACCCATCATTGCATTACCCAGCATCACACGAAGAGGGGAAAGCCGCATTTCCGGCTTCTTAAAGCAAGGAGCGGGAGTGGTTACGACTCGAGCACACGTACATTACGTAATTACCGAATACGGCGTTGCTGATTTGTATGGAAAGACCATCAAACAACGGTGCGCATTACTGCGCGATATTGCCCATCCGGATCACCGAGAAACTCTAGATCGCGCCTCCTTCGATATTTGCCACAGCTAATGGAATTCACCCTAACGAATGCCCTCCTGGTTTTGGCCATTGACGCTTTTGGCGCCTACCTGGTCGGTCGATATCAAAAAGCACAAGGCCTGAGCTTTGGTAAAACCTTTGCCCAGGCCCTGATTGGCTTTATTGGCCTCAGTGCTATTGTCTGGAAATTGTTCCTCTATTAGTCGACCACGACACGCTTGGTGATGCTCTTATTACCTTGGAGCACAATGACAAAGTAGATTCCCTTTGCACGTCCGCTGATATCCAATCGGCGTTCAATGCGACCAGTGGCCCCCGGAATAGACTCTTCATATACGAGTCGCCCTTGTGCATCTGTAATCCGAAGATCAGCATCTGCAGTTTTCTCCAGGTCAATAAAGAAGGTAAAGCGGCCGTCGTTCGGATTGGGATATACATTCAGGTCCCGATATGGAACACCTCGCTCAGGCATGTCCATTTCGAACTTGTCTTCCATCATTTCAACCTCATCTTCAGTCATGTCGACTACTTTCACGGAGCTGACTTCATCTTCAAAGAGTTTCAGAAGACCATTCTCACCTTGGATCTCTCGACCTTCAACAAGAGTAGGAATGCTGGGCTTTAGAACGATACCTGGCTCAGATTCAATCGCCTCAGGGGCCTCCGTCTCCGAAGCAAGGGGAGCTTCTAGTTCCTCTTCCATTTCTTCATAGTTCTCGGGGGTTTGGTTGCGCTTAGTGATCATATCACAGGTACGGAATTCCTCTCCGTCTCGTAAGTAGGTGACGCAGAACTCTGATCCGGGCTCAGAATTATCAATGACAATCCCTAAGTCATGCCAATCATAAATCTCGAAATCGTTGATTCCGACGATAATGTCTCCGTCTTCGAGTCCGATGCGTTCAGCTGTCGTGCCTTCAGTAACGTCGATCCAAGCCCCTTGATCTGGTTGCTTGTTCTCTTCCCATTTGTACTCAACCCCGAGAAAGGCGTTTGTGTTGTAGTGACCGTTCTGACGTTCCAATCGACTGACCAGGTTGGCACGAAGGTTCAGTGTTTCTTTTTGACGCACAACCTTCATGGTCACGGATTCGCCCGGTGACATTTCATTGAAAAGGTCATCCCAATCCACGTCCTCACTCAAGGTGACCCCGTTGAATTCGTACATATAATCCATGAACTCCAAGCCGGCTAAATCTGCTGGAGAACCCGGTGCGATCCCTTCGATCAAGACACCATTGTCATTGGCGTTGGGGACCTCCATGAACTTGGCCTTCTTCTTAGATACATGCTGATACCATACGCCGAGATAAGCTGTGGTGGAGTCGTTGTGCGCGTGTAAGGAGTGGGCATACAAAAACGCGAGGAGGAGTGACATCGCGCTTTTCAAGAGGAAATTTGCTTTCATTTTCAGAAGCTTTAGTGATTCGTATGCCGGGTCAACGGTGAATCACTGCTCAGGTTTCTGAAAATGAATCCATTAACAAGAGAATAACATGAATGTTAAGGAATCTAAAGACGTTATTAACGACCCCAAGAAAAACCAAAAGCTCAGGACCGAGCCCGCAGTCGGTATTCATAGATGGTGACCACACCAAGAATCAAGAGCATGCCATAAAAGGTATCTTCCACCGGACTAGTTCCGATCCGGAGCCCCAAATTTTCAGCGTCGTTGTACCAGACTATTTGCTCTTCTATTCCCGTACCAGTCAGAATGCCATTAACGATGAGAAAGGGAATCAAGATCACGGCGTAGGCTCTGTAAAAATAAGCCAAGTGCGTTGCTCCATAATAATACAAAGCACCGAGGGTCAGCCCCAAAAGCAGGAATGTCCAAAAGGTATAGGCCTTATCCGTGTTGGAAAGAGCCAAGGCCAGCGAGAAGAAGATGAGGAATTGGGTGAGCGAACGCGACCATCGACCCGTAGGGTCAGCGGGAAAAAAGTAATTGAGCACGCGGTAGATGAACACACAGGAGAAAGGCACCGTCACAAAGAAGAGCCACTCTCCTAAGGGTAATCCAAGGGCCTCGATTCCGCTCAAATAGCGCGGATTGAAACCCCAAACGCCGTGAGCGGTGAAGATGGCATCCCATACGATGAAGATGGTACCCGTGATGCCAATTCCCGTGAAAAGCTCTTTAAAACTGCCGGCATAGTGGATGCGGGGCTCAAAGCTCCGAATCAAGGGCACGCTAATGGTGAAAAGATTGATGAGCAGGTAGTAGTAATGCTCGTTCATTTCTTTTGGGCTTGGACGTATCGAAACGCTTCGCGGTAGTACTTTATAGGAACCACCAGCATACCGAAGCATTCGCCCTGCTCCTTATTCAAGTGCTTGTGGTGTACTTTATGCGCTTTGCGAATGGCGCGCCAATAAGGATGATCCGATCGGCGAAGCCATTTGAATCGCTGGTGAATGAACACATCGTGGACCATGAAGTACGTGAATCCATAGGCCGCAATACCCGCGCCCATGTAGACTGCCCAGTACTGCTGGTACATCAGTCCCAGCATGATTCCGAGCCAACTGGGCACGGCAAAAATGAGAAAGAAGGCGTCGTTCTTTTCAAAGAATCCAGGTTCGTGTTGGTGGTGGTCCTTGTGCAGCACCCAAAGTGGACCGTGCATCACATACTTGTGCGTGAACCACGCCATGAACTCCATTCCGAAGAAGGTGGCGAGAAAAATTAAGATGTAGAGAGCCGTGGTCATACCAACGCAATATTAAGCAATACGAAAAAGCCAAAGAGAATGGCGAATACCGCTGAGCCAATATCGTTGCGCTGATCGCGCAGCGTCCAGGCATAGACGGCATGCAATAAAAGCGAAACGAGGAACCAGCCGACATAGTTCATGAGTGGCGGCACTCCGCGGGTCCAGGCCCACCATTCCAATGAAATAGCCACGGGTTCGATAAGAATGTCGAGAAGTACCATGCTGAAGGCACCGGCAATCATGCGCCAACCCACCCAGCGAAACATCCATCGGGCCAGCTCGCCGGATACAAAGAGTAAGATGACCCAATTGACCCCAATAACCATGGGCGCACCGGCCAATTTTGGACCGAGGACAATACCGTATTTGTACTCTCCAAAGATGACTCCCGTCGCTACTCCGATGATTTCGATCCCCAGCCCAACAAAATAAGCCAGCAAGAGCATCCAGGCGGTACTCAAGCGGAACTCGCGATGATTCCAAAGAACTAAGCCCGCCGTGATTAGCAGGTTCACCGGCGTCAGGGCAACAAACCAGTGCTTCAGCGGACTGAGCATCCCGAGAATTCCCACAACGTGCAGGATAATGAGGACAATTATGGAGCGCTTGGCCTTTACGGTCATGGACGTTCAATTTTTTCAACCAAATCAGCGGTGATCCTTGCAGACAACAAGCAAAGGGGTATTCCCCCACCCGGATGAGCGCTACCTCCCGCGAAGTAGAGCCCCTTTATTCGTCGATGAAAATTCGGATGCCTTAAAAAAGCGGCCATGGAATTATTGGAAGCAGCTCCGTACAACGAACCTTGATACGAACTGGTTTTCGACTCAATGCTGCGCGGATCAAGAACGGACTCGCTGGTAATCAGCGACTCGATATCCTCGCCCAACATGCGGCTCAATTTCTTCAGAACGGCCCTTCGAGTCTGCTCTATGAGCAAATCCCAATCTTGACCGGTATTACCCGGCACATTCACCATGACGAACCAATTCTCCATTCCCTCTGGGGCGTCTTTCGGATCTTCCTTACTGCTGATGTTTACGTACACCGTAGGATCCTCAAAGACCTTGCCTTTTTCGAAGATATAGTCAAATTCCCTTTGGTAATCCTCACTGAAAAATATGTTGTGTAAATCCAAGCCTGGAAAGCTCCGATTAATGCCCCAATACCAGATCATTGCACTGCTGCTCCGCGGCTGTGCCAGGGTCTTCTCTGGGGCCTTTTGCTCGGCCATCAGCCTCCTGTACGTGGGCACTACATCCATATTGCTGACGACCAAGTCTGCGGACATGAATTTTTGGCCCTCACGGGCCGATGCTACCTCCACCCCAACAGCCACATTCTTTTCCACGCGAATGCGCTCTACTGGGCATTGGTAGTTGAAACGCACTCCGATTCGCTCGGCAAGGTGAACCAAGGACATGGTGATCTCATGCATGCCTCCTTCTGGATAATAGGTTCCTAAATGATGCTCCAGGTGGGGAATGATGTTCATGACTCCCGGCGCCAAATAAGGGCTGGAACCATTGTAGGTGGCATAGCGATCAAAAAGCTGGGTGAGCTTGGGATGCTTTAACGCTCGTTCGTTGGCCTTGTGCATGGTGGTCAACAGGTTCAAGCGGTGCAGATTGACCATGGCCCTTAAGGTCTCTCGACTTAAGTATGTCTCGAGCCGGTGCAGGCTGCGTTCCATAAAAAGCGTACTCGTGCTCTCCCACAAGGTCTGGGCGTGTTCGAGGTGGCGTGACAATCGTGCCGCAGGCACTTCCAATCGCTCTTCTACTTCCTGAGCAAACCGAGAGCGATCCGTCCAAGCCGGTAAAAATGTGCCGTCTTCCCAGAAATAGTGGCAAGCGACCTCTTTCCCGCGATAGTTGAAATGCTCGCGAGGATTCTCGCCGCATAATTCGAAGAGCTCATCGACCAGGTAGGGCAAAGTAAATAGCGAAGGCCCAGCATCAAAGCGAAATCCCTCTTGATCAAAAGCTGTGAGCTTGCCGCCAGGATAATCGTTGGCCTCTAACACATCAACTTCATAACCGAACTTCCGCAGTCGGATAGATGTGGCGATTCCGGCAATTCCGGCACCCACAATCAGGGCTTTTTTGGGCGGATTCTTCATGGCTTCGGCAAGGTAACGCATTTCACGGCCTAGGGGTTTCATAAAAAAAGCCGTCCTCGATGAGGACGGCTTTGTGCAACAGGTTACTCGAGTTTGAACTGATTACGCTGTAGCTGTTTTGTTGCTCGCTGAGGTAGCAATTCCGTATACGACCAATCCGAATCCAATTTTGTTGATGGCATCGGCGATGTTGTAGAACAAGTCTACGTTTTCTGAGGTCCAACCCAATCCGGTGTTGAGCCATCCACCTGGCATACACATGTATCCAATGGGATAAATCGCCCATCCCACGAGGACAAACCACGCCAGGGTGCGCACACCTTTTTTGACAGCGGCATCTCCGTTTTCGGCGAGTTTGGCGACTTCTCCAAACCAGGCAGTGTACAATACATATACGTATCCTACTGTGGACAATACACCCCACAATACACTGTGACCTGTAGATCCATCTGTGAAGGCTTCACCAATATATCCGGTGACGAGCATCCACGCAGAAGCCAAGATGAGTTTCCACATCAAGCTTTTAGTTGCTCCGGCCGGCTTGGTTAGTAAATAGAACTCTACACACATCAACGGTACCGTCAAGGTCCAATCAATGTAGCGCAACGCCGTTGGGTTCTCTCCAGTCACCATGTAGTAGTCGCGCATGTAGTAGTAATGTACTGCTGCAATACCGGTGATCAATCCAGACACCAAGAGAGACAATTTCCACTTTCCGTCTACTTGTCCTCGCTCAAAGAAAAAGAACACAGACGCGGCCAACATGGCCATGTATCCGGTGAAGAAAGTAAACGCTACTGGATCATCCTTAGGGATGGTCATAATGTCTAAAAGATTCATAAAAGCTGATTTTTTTGGTTAGCAATACTGCAATAACGCACTTTTTTTCAGAATGTTCCAATTCTTTATGAAACTTCCGTAATATCCGAATCAATAGATCTTCCCGACGAGTTTGTAGTAGTCTCTGAGGGTCTTTTTCAGACTTTTTCGCTCTTCTCCGTCCAGATAAAGGGTGACTTTTCGGTTGCCATCAGATTCAGACAACCAAAATCGCGAGTCGTCTTCCCTAAGGGCCATGTAGATGCGCCCTGAGGTCATCCAATGTTCGTAATTGGTGAAATCACCAAGCGGAAATGAAAGGCTATCGCTAGACGTTACTACGGATAAGGAGAGTCCCTGAGCGGTGCTCAGCGCCTCGTTGGGCTCCAGCATAACGTAGGCCTCATCAAAGCGCCAATTGTGGAGAATGAGAAAGTTGATGGAAGGACCGGCCGGGTTTTGATTTCGCGACTTAATGCGGTAGTGGACAAAGCCGCTTTTGGGATCATCCCAAACTTCGTAGAAATAAGAACGAACATTCTTGAAGTACATTTCGGAACTCTCCGTGGTATGGAAACTCACCTCTTCCAAGTCGATGGGCCTCGACTCGGGCATGGTGAAAGCCAGAACGACCACCATAATTCCCAACCAGCTCAGAAAAACGGTCTTTAAATTCCAAGTCCAATTCATACCATTAGAACCGGACTCAAGCCAAATAGTTGACTATTGAAAAGATCGATAAATCGGATATCGATTGCTGCGTTCGAAGAGTTCACTGCGTTGATACAGCCAATACATTTGAAATCTACCGCTGCTGGCCAAATTGGGATCTTCGAGCTTGGCGCGTTCAAACTCCTTTTGGAGAGCCGGGTCTTCATTCAACATGCGCACCGCGGTCGTGTCAAAAATATAGGAGCTGTACCACTCCTTTTGTTGCAAAGCGCTATCAAAAAAGCCCCACCGAAAATAGCTATCGGTTGCTTCTGGCTCGAGCGTCTCTAGGATAAACCTGCGGGCCTTCTGATTGGTCGGAATTAGATAATCGCCCTTGTAGAGTTGAACCGTGTCCGATTCCCTGAGCACGCCAACTGAGTCTCCATGACTGTAATGTCCTTCATAAGGACCACGGGCGTTTTCAAAACTCGTGATGTAGGTCACTTCAACAGCAGCTGTGCTGTCGGCACTTAATCGCTCCATCTGCACGCCATTCCACTTTAGTCGATCGATGATTTCTCGCCAAGCCTGTGGAACAACATAGTAGTCCGGTATTTGAACTTCCACGGTCGGTTTATACCATTCATAATAGTCCACATCTCTTTTGGCTACTTGCGTCTGGTCAAACACGATCTTCTCCCCTTCCACGGCTTCCATGGGGACCATTATTGCCGGATACCCCTTAAATGAAAGCCGCGTCATTCTGGTGGTGTCTAAAGCCCACGCTACAGGCCATGAGGTGGCTTCAAGGCTTTGGTCTCTGCTTGCCGATCGCAAGGATTCAATTTGATAGCGATGTACTTCCAAATACTGGGTGATCGTGGACAGAAAGGTATACGTGGCCTCTACGCGATCTGAATACGGCTTGAGCATGTGGGCTTCGGTCACAAAAGAAAAAGTATGGTGCAATCCCGCGAAACCACTACTGTACCTCGGCGATTCAAAAAAACGATTCCAACCTTCAAATGGATCTGCTCCAAACACATTGACATAGGGGGTGATTTCTTCTTCTTGAAGACTCATCTCCATATATAGTGCGGGCTCAAAGATTTGACGCATGTATTGCCCCATGATAGGTCCCAAAGCATCGGGCTGAGTTCCAATCAAGGTGAGGTTGTACGGGAAGTCTGCACCGTCAGTCGTATGCGTATCGACAAAGACATCGGGGTCCCAATCCTGAAAAATGGCATATAAGCTCTGTGTATTGAGCGCATCTGCTTTGATGAAGTCCCGATTCAAATCAAGGTTTCTCGCATTCCCCCGAAATCCCTGACCTACGGGTCCGTTCTGATTGGCGCGTGTTTGAGGCCTGCGGTTTAAGGCCCCTCCAATGTTGTATACTGGTACAATGGCAATAACCACATGGGGTGGCAGCGATCCTGAGGAAAGCATATCATGGGCCCACTTTAGTGAAGCGTCAATTCCGCAACTCTCCCCGGGATGGATACCGTTGAGGATAAGGATGGTGCTCTGCTTTTCGATACGCAACGGGTCAAAGACTTTGGCCTTATTCATGACGAATAGGTGCAAAGGACGCCCTACATCCGTGGGGCCGTATTCTATCAGATCAGCCTCTTCATAGGTCACCTCCAAGGCTCGATACTCTTCAATGAGCTCCGCATGCTCATAGGTACGATTGTCCAAGTAGCGATTTTCCGGTTGAGCCCACGCCGAAAGCGCTAAAAAGCTGATCAAAAGGCTGAAAAGTCTATTCATGCCCTCAAGGTACACAACGCCAACGAACCTTTCCTTCACCAGGGAGTTTATTGGGCATGTATAGAATGGAAGACAGCATCGTGGTTCCTGTGGGCCTGGAGGAGGCTTGGAATTTCTTTTCCAACCCAGACAACCTCCAGAAACTAACACCGACCGATATCGGATTTGAGCCCAAGACTAAAAGCCAACCTAAGGCCATGTATCCGGGGTTTTTCATCACCTACCGAGTAGCCCCATTATTGGGTATTAAAATGACTTGGGCTACCGAGATCACCCAGGTTCAGCATCAGCAGTATTTCGTCGATGAACAGCGCCTTGGTCCTTACAAAATCTGGCACCACGAGCATCATTTTGAAGCAATTGATGAGCACTCTACCAAGGTGACCGATATTATTCATTACGCCCTTCCCTTAGGATTTTTAGGAAAAATGGCACACCCCATCGTAATTAAACCTAAATTGACTGAAATCTTCGATTTTCGAAAGAAGCGAATCGAAGAAATTTTCGGCTCATGATTGCAGGACCTTTGTCTCTTCTCTTGCACCTCCTAGCCAGTCTGTCCTTTGTCGGCATCATCTGGTATGTGCAACTCATATCCTATCCGCAAATGCGGAACGTCAACGTTCATGACTGGAAGGTTTATGAGGCGGAGCACACCAAGCGCAGTTTCTGGCTCATTGCACCACTATTTGTCATGGAAACCATCGGCACCGTCGGGATATCCATTTACTATTGGGATGCTATGCCGAAGCATGTTTTAATCAATGCGGCTATGTTCGCTGTGGCCTACGGAGTCACTTTCGCCGTTCACATGCCCTTACATCGGCTCTTGAGCACCAGCCACCAAACCAAGTGGATTGAAGCCTTGAACTCTAAAAATTGGTGGCGTACACTTGCTTGGACGGTTAAGGGGATTGTGGCGCTTTCAATGACGGCTCACTTGTTATTCTAAGCAAGTACATCTTACGCAAATACTGATCGCGCGTTTCCGGATTTAGAAACCCTAGGCCCAGACGCGTAACCGGATAATCGGGCAAGGTCCGTTCGATTTCGTAAAACGGCGCATAGACAGAGTCCAATACCGCCTTCTTTTCTTCTGCAACAAATAGGTATTCGCCTACGGCGCGATGGGCTACTCCCCTAACATTCAAACTCGGCGTGATGCGCTGACCGTAGTAATCCAGTCCATGACCGTAAAACCCGCTAAAGAAGAGCGCCGTATCAGGCACTTCCTGTGCTGAAGCCCAACGTCCAATTTCATTTGTGCTCTGATATTTGAGCAGTTTTGGATAGAATCGAGTGGCGGTCGTGGACCCGAACAGCACCATGATAAGCGTTGTCGGCAGCAGTAATCGGTCCAGACCTTCGCCGCGAAGATAGAACCAAAGCGTAAGTAGCAGGAGAACTAGAGCCACAGCATACGGCCATACTGAGGAGGTCGGGAAAAACTGAAGATCATTCAGCATGGCTAAGGCCGCAAAGAGCACAATAAAAATCCCTTGTGCAATGGCGAGTCGATTGAACCAGGCCCTCTGCTTTTGAACGAGGAACCAGATGTAACGAGCTGTGAGAATCGCGGCTAGAGGAAACAGTGGGAATATGTAATGCGGGAGCTTGAACTGACTAGAGCTCAGGGCGATAAAAGTGAAGGTGAATCCCGAGATAGCCAATGCTTCGTGCCCTTCTTTCACCCGCAATCCGTTCTTGATGATGCGAATCCACCCTGACGCCCAAGCCGGTACAAAAAAGAGCATCCATGGACTAAAGTCCCAAAGCATGGAACCGACAAAAAACAGCGGACCGCTATCGTCTTCCCAGTAGATATCTCCCGTAACTCGTCCAAAACTCTGGGTCCAAAAGAAGAACTCTATACCACTTGGCCCATCTAATCCATAGACTTGCTTTTCTGGGTGGAGATCAAACTGTTGATATAGCCCCCAGAGCATTGGAGCCAATAAAATTAGAGCAGCAACTAAAAAGACCAGCCAGCGCCAATTCAGAATGTTCTTCCAATCCCGAGTCAAGAGCAAATGACCGCCTACGGCAATCCCCGGAAAAACGATTCCTATGGGGCCCTTAGACATCATCGCCAATGAGACTGCCAAACTACTTCCCAACAAATATTTCCACTGACCGTGCTGAAGGAATGCGCTGAGCTGCCAGAGCGCATAAGCTGTAAATCCCGTTAGCAGCCCATCCGTACGCACATCATTGGTCATCAACAACATCGCCTGCGTCGTTCCCAGAATCAAAGCAGCCATGCGAGCAATTCGCCGGTCATACCACATCGAGGCCAGCTTATAGGTCGAGAAAATTCCCAAGAAAAGGACCAAGAGTGCCGGTAGCTTAAAGCTCCAGTTGTGGTAGCCGAACAGCGCAAAACTCGTACTGGAGAGCCAAAACAGCAGAGGTGGCTTGTCGAGGTAATCTTTTCCTCGTTCAAAGACCTGGAGATAGCTACCCGTCTCGGCCATCTCCCGGCTGATTTCCGCATACTGCGCCGCATCTACTTCCATGATATCGACAAAAAGATTGGCGACAAACACAAGAAGGATCAGTCCCACGGCCAAGTGATAGCGATATGTGAAGAGGTGCCTCACGGCACGAAGGTATGGGAAATTTGACGGCCTAAATGTAGATTCGAGCCCGGTCTTCGGGTCCAAAGGTGCGGTGTGCACCTTTCTGATACCGCTCTGCGGAACTCAAGGCCAATAGCGCGTCGAACTCATGCCAGTTCTTGAGTTCTACCCGCAACTGCCAATGAGGATGTTCTTCTTTCAACCGGGCCAAAAAATCAGAAAGGCCACTGAAGTCCTTTTTGTAAATCTCCTCGTTCAACTCCAGCTCTCTTGCTCTGAGCTTTGGATATGATTCCAGAATGATCACCTTACCCAATTGCTGTTCGAGCTGTTTTTTGAGGCGCATAGCTCTCGCCGTCAATCCACCCAGAAACATCGGGGACATGGCCCCAACTTCTCGATCAACCGGTCGATAAAAATAATCGTCTCCATCTCCAAAATAAGCGCCGGGCAAACTCAAAGGAGCGTCGAGGAATATGATTTCAGGCCTTTCCCCGAGGGCTAAATCCAAGATCATTTGATCCGCATCTTGACCCTTTGAAGAAGAGTAAATACGCACTCCCGCTCCCTCTGTAGAGGCTATGGCGGTAGTCCCCGCCATCTTGGATCCGTAATCAATTCCCCAAATTCGCATGAGTTGTAAACCGCTGAGGGCTCTAAGTTGTTCTCCAAATATGAAAATCCTGCGCCTTATTCTCGGAGATCAGCTCAACGCCGCCCATTCGTGGTACAAAGAGAAGACTCCAAATGTCCACTATGTCCTGATGGAAGTTCGGTCCGAAACGGACTATGCACCTCATCATATTCAGAAGGTCTGTGCGCTTTTTGCCTCCATGCGCCGCTTTGCCCAAGCACTTGAATCTGCGGGGCATCAGGTGACCTATATCGCCTTGGACGCACCCGACAATAGAGGATTTGAAGGAAACCTCCAGAGACTCATCGCAGAATACGGAATCGAACGCGTTGAATATCAGTGGCCCGATGAATACCGTCTGGACCAACTCCTTCAACAAATGGACCTGGGCATCCCAACAGAAGGAGTCGATACCGAGCATTTTTTGACCGAACGCACAGAACTCGCTGAATTCTTCAAAGGAAAAAAGACCTATTTGATGGAGAGCTTCTACCGCTCCATGCGGAAGAAGTACGATCTATTGATGGTGGCTGGAGCACCTGAAGGCGGCAAGTGGAACTACGATGGGGCCAACCGAAAAAAGTTCCCGAAGAATGTTGTATTACCGCAACCTCTAGAGTTTACCCATGACGTCTGTGATATTGTGGAAATGCTGGATCGCGAGGGAGTGGAGACCATTGGTACCTTGGATGGGAAGCGGCTGCCGTGGCCTACATCGCGCCGTGAGGCGCAAGAAGTGTTGGACTACTTTGCAGAACACCTGCTCCTGCAATTTGGCACCTATCAGGATGCGATGCACACCGATGATTGGAGTGGGTATCACAGCCGCTTGAGTTTTGCGCTGAACGCGAAGATGCTTCATCCCTTGGACGTGGTGAATCGATGCATCGAGGAATACCGCAAACGCGACGACATTGAGCTAAACCAAATTGAGGGCTTTGTGCGGCAAATCATTGGTTGGCGGGAATATATGCGCGGTGTTTATTGGGCGCATATGCCGGAATACGCGGAGAAGAATGCCCTACGGGCCGATCGCCCCCTTCCCTCCTATTTTTGGACGGGAGAAACCAAGATGAACTGCGTCCACCATTCGGTCAAGCAGAGTATAGACCACGCATACGCGCACCATATTCAGCGTCTGATGGTCACGGGAAACTTCGCGCTTTTGGCCGGTATTCACCCCGACGAATTGGATCGTTGGTATTTGGGCATCTACATCGACGCCTACGAGTGGGTGGAGATCACTAATACCCGCGGGATGAGTCAATTTGCGGACGGAGGAATTGTGGGGACCAAGCCCTATAACTCCAGTGCGAATTACATCAATAAAATGAGTAATTACTGCTCGGGCTGCCACTATCAATTCAAGGAAAAAACGGGGGATAAAGCATGTCCCTTCAACAGTTTGTACTGGCATTTCTACGAGCGACATCGGGAGGAGTTTGGCAGGAATCCGCGCATTGGAATGGCCTATCGAAACTTAGACCGCATGGACCCGGAGCAACGAGCGCAAATCATGCAACGCGCGGAGTGGGTCCTCGAAAACCTCGAGGAACTGTGAACCTAGTTTGGATCAAGCGGGACTTCCGAACCCGCGACCACGAACCGCTTTACAGGGCCTTAGAATCAGGAGAACCTACACTTATTGTCTGGATGGTTGAGCCTTCTCTGATGGCGCATTCCGAAATGAGCCTGAGGCATTGGCAATTCATGTATCAGAGCTGGTTGGAGTTTCAGCGTCGTGTTGAAGGACATGGCGGGAGGGCCGTTCTTTATTACGGAGAGGCCATGGACATCTTGGAAAAACTTCAGCCCAAGGCCATCTACTCCCACCTGGAGGTGGGTTTGCGACTCACCTTTGATCGAGACGTCTCGGTTGGCCTGTGGGCTCGGGCGAATGGAGTTGATTGGCATGAGTACCGACAGCAGGGTGTTCGGCGAGCTCGGAAGAACCGACAAAATTGGGATGCCGAGTGGCGGGCCCTCATGCTGCAGCCGAAGAAAAACCCCGATTGGTCCAAAGGGAAATGGGTCTCGAACATGGATGTGGAGTCGTTCGAATTGCCTGGAGACTTGCGGAAAGCGTGGAGCGATTATCCAGAGGCCTATCAAAAACCTGGGGAAGCGGCGGCCCACGCCTCGCTCAAATCTTTTCTCGAAGAGCGCAGTGCCAACTATCAACGCCATATTTCCAAACCGACCGAAGCTCGAACCAGCGGATCTCGACTAAGTCCTCATCTCGCGTGGGGAACCATCAGTATCCGACAGGTGTACCAAGCTGCCCGAGGGGCTTTGGAACGGGGGAATAAGCGAAATCTTCAGGCCTTCATCAGCCGAATTCATTGGCATTGTCACTTCATTCAGAAGTTTGAAAGTGAGTGTCGAATGGAGTTCGAAGACATCAACCGTGGGTTCGCAGCATTGGAAAAGCCCATTGATCAAGAGCTCGTAGAGGCTTGGACTAAGGGTCAAACAGGAGTCCCCATGGCCGACGCCTGTATGCGCTGTTTGAATGAAACGGGGTTTCTAAACTTCCGAATGAGAGCTATGTTGGTGAGTTTCTTAACCCACCATCTCTGGCAGCCCTGGCAAGCAGGAGCCCAACATTTGGGAAATGTTTTCTTGGATTTTGAACCGGGCATTCACTTCCCGCAAATTCAAATGCAGGCCGGCGTTACGGGGATCAACACGGTACGTATGTACAATCCGATCAAACAAGGAGAAGACCACGATCCAAAGGGTTTGTTCATCAAACAATGGGTACCGGAATTGACAGACCTTCCATCCGAGTTTATTCATGAGCCTTGGCAAATGACCGAAATGGAACAAGAGTTATACGAATTGCGTTTGGGAGTTGATTATCCACGACCTGTTGTGGATGTGGCGGCATCGGCCCGTAGGGCCAGAAAATGGATTTGGGAGGCGCAGAAATGGCCTCAAGTGAAGAGCGAAAGTCGCCGTATATTGGCTAGGCACACGGCGCCGAACAGAAGCATACGGAGGCGGACACAAGAGATATTGAAATGAGCGAAGAATTCAAGAATCCGATCGACAAGGAAAAGGTGGCAGAAAAGCCGAGCACCTTGGAATACGGGCACCATGTGGGCAGTGCAAAGATCGAGAAGGTCGATAAAAAGAAGGTTCGTGTGAAGGCCTTGAGTGCCATGTACGAGCAAACGGACCAGCAACTGGGCCAAATCAAGGATCAAATTGAATTGCTTGCAAAGCAGGCCAAGGCCATTGAGGACCGAAAGGAAATCTCGGAAATGATCTACGCGGCAGAAATGAACTTCTCCCCGGAAATCAATCACGTTTACCACTTGTACCGCAAGGAGGACAACGAAAGTGTATTATCGCTCATTGGACCCCGGGAATGGGGGCGTTCGAAATCCTATCCAGAATTCGTAGCATCGGTACGATTGATGGCAGATCATACTTGGGACGTGCTTCCGGAACCCGATATGTAAGAGTTCCATTACCGTCTTGGTCAAGAAAGCCGTGTTTCGCTCCAAAAGACTCATGAGCTCTTTGATGAATGTAATGACGGAAAAGAAGATGATCAAGACCATAGAAACCATTCTGGAGGACCCGAAAATCTACGCTGAAACAGGCGAGCAGTTCCCCGCAAAGAAGAAGCTCGTAGCCGATTTGGCCAAGAAAGCGCCAGTCGCGGCTTGAGCGATTCAGATCAGTTAGGTAGAAAAGGCGCGGCATTGGCTGCGCCTTTTTCATTCTGCACAGATTGAATACCTTCTGCATCAAAACCGAAGCACATTTCCGACCTCCGCTACCCTATCGGCCCTGTATCCGAATTTCCCCGCGTCTCTTACAACGATCGACACGAATACGTGGAATACATTGGTGCTTTTCCCCAGTTAATGGAAGAGAAGACTCAGGGCCTACGGCCCGATGCCCTTCGACTTCCCTACCGACCAGACGGCTGGTCCATTCTTCAAGTGGTGCACCACTGTGCAGACAGTCACCTCAACGCATACACTCGATTTCGTTTGGCTCTGATCGAAGATCGCCCCCACATTCGTCCTTATCAAGAACACCTCTGGGCTCAATTGGCGGACGCTGTTCATCCTGACCTCACTCCTTGACTTCAAATTCTATCCGGCGTCCACTGCCGTTGGCATCAACTTCTTGAATCCATGACTGAAGCAGATTGGAACCGTACCTACCTTCATCCGGAATACAAGGATGAATACGACCTCTTGGATGCCCTAGCCCAATATGTCTGGCACGGCAAACACCATCTAGGTCATATTGATCAAGCCCTTCGCTTTCAAGAATCCTTTCCCCTCTAGGCCTCGCTCCCATCATAAAAAAAGCCCGCCTTCTGTCGAAAGCGGGCCTATTTCTAATTACCTGTTTGCTTATTTCAGGAAGCTGTACTCCTTTGCGTAGTGCATCATTTGTTCCGTGAAATCCGCCGGATAGAACACCTCAGCATCCACAACGCTATCCCCTTCCATTATGGGACGAATCTCCGGGTTGATGAATCCTCCATAAGGGGCCACGTTCAATGCCTCGGCGCGCTCTAATACTTCAGCGTGAAGTTCGTCGTCGATTTGAACACCGTAGTTCTCGACCAATGCCTTGCCGGCTTCGTAGTCTCCTTCCGATTTAATGCGCTGAATCTCACGCAACAGCTCACCGAATAATTCGCGAAGCTTGTCGTAGTCTTTCACCACCACATAGGTCTTTCCTTCGATTACGTCTAAGCTGACCACATTGTCCGCCTTTCCTTTTTCATAGGCCCACAGCGCATTGATCTGGCGGTTTCGCATGTGCGCTTCTTCCAGTACTTCACCGGGCTCAAGACGACGCAATTGGGTCATCAATCCGTTCATCATATAGCTGTCGAACTCGGCCATTCCTACATCGGTGCTTGGAACAAGGCCCAATTCCACCAATTTGGGATCAGCGATGTAGTACAAAGACACCAGATCAGCTCTCGCTTCTTCTAAAGTACTCGCGTAATTCTTCAACGTCTCCTTAGGCGTACCAACACCTTTGTTCAATTGACCAGAGGCATGACCAATCACCTCGTGCAATGCAGTGTGCATCTTCGAGGCCAATTTGCCGTGCTCCTTCATGCGCTCACGCACGACATCGTCGTGGACGAATTCTTCCAAGAAGCCCTCTCCCGACGCAGCCTCGTACGCGGCCACAATGTTTCCGAGACTCACCGACTTTGACCCGTGCTGAGCACGAATCCAGTTCGCATTCGGCAGATTCACGCCAATAGGCGTACTCGGGGAAGCATCCCCGCTCTCACCGGCTACATTGACCACCTTATAGCTAACGCCAACCACGTTCTCTTTTTTGTGCTCATCCATGATGCTGGAATTGTCCTCAAAATACTGAGCGTTTTCAGCTAGCACACTCATACGCTCGGAAGCGTCAAAGTCCTTAATCTCCACGATGCTCTCGTAGCTTCCCTTGTAACCTTTAGGATCATTGTAGACCTCAACAAATCCTTGGATGTAGTCAATATCTCCTTCCGTGGCACTAACCCAGGCAACGTTGTAGTCATCCCAGGTCTCTAGGTCACCCGTGCGGTAATAATCCACCAACAGGCGCAGTGCATTTGCCTGAGCCTCATTCTCCGCAACATCCGCTGCCTTCTCAAGCCAATACACGACTTGCTCAATAGCTTCTCCATACATGCCTCCGGCATGCCACACGCGCTCTTCGAGCTGTCCGGCTTCATTGCGCACCACCTTAGAATTCAATCCAAAGGAAACGTCTTGGTTCTCTGCATTGGCCTTCATGCCTGCGTAAAACGCATCCACTTCTTCTTCCGAGACGTCCGCATCGTAAAAGTTCGTGGCGGATCCAGATACCAATCCTTTAGTCGGGTCTAGGTTCACTTTCTTGTTGTCTACAGCCGGATCAAACATGGCCACGACAATCTGAGCATCGAGGCTGTATCCGGTTTCATTCATCAAGCTTTGGAAGTACTCCTGTGAAAACTCGGGCATGATTTTACTCATGCTGTAATGGTGATGGATTCCATTCGAAAACCAAACGCGCTTGGTGTAGACCATAAAGTTCGCCCAGTCATCACTTTCGCGATCTCCTTCATAGTTTTCTACGATGTGCTCCAAGGCATGGCGAATGTCCAAGTTGTAACGATAGTTTTGATCCCAAATCATATCTCTACCCGCTAAACCCGCTTGAGTCAAATAGTAAACCATGGTTCTCTGCTTCGCTGTCAAGCGATCAAAACCAGGTACTTGATATCGTATGATTTTCAGGTCAGCAAACTGTTCGGTTTGCCATTGAAATTCCTCAGTGGCCGCATCTGCGCTTTCCTCTAACTGAGGGGTAGAATTACAGGCGGTTAGAAATAATCCGCCCGTGAGAGCGAGATAGAATAGCTTTTTCATGGTAGTGAATTCATTTTGAGGCGCCTAAAGTACAAATTCGTAACTTGGTTTCGCGCCATTCAAAACCTCAACCACATGAAAGCTTTAAGAATTATTCTCATCGTACTCCTTGTCCTATTTGGAGTATTTGTCATTTTGAACGCGGCCTTGCCCAAGAACGTGCAAGTGAGTCGTGAGCTGGTGATGGACGACAGTCCAGAGGCCATTTATGCTCAAATTAGTGACGTGCAAAACTGGCAGAATTGGTCAGTTTGGTACGAAATTGATCCCGACGCGGAATTCGTTTATAGCGACCCCAGCAATGGAGTTGATGCCTGGTATAGTTGGAACAGTGAAAACCCCAATCTAGGCGTTGGTAAACTGACCATTGTTGAAACAGAGGAGCCAAGAGCTGTGCGCACGCGTATCGAATTCGAAGGAATGGGCAGCGTAGATGGATCTTGGTCTTTGACACCTACAGAGGAAGGAACTAAAGTCTTATGGACCGCAGACATGGAATTTCCGTTCTTCCAACGCTGGGTTGGAATGGTTATGGACGGAGCATTAGGGCCTCAGCTTGAAGGTGGCTTGGCCAACATTGACTCCGTGGCTAGTGCTGCTGGTGAACCGGCGGCAGCAGACTATGGTTTTGAGGAGGTTGAACTCGACGAAGTCATGGTGTATTACGTCTCTTTGGATGAGGTGCCAATGGCGGACATTTCAACAAAAATGGGCGAAGGCTTTGGAGCTTTAATCGGCTGGCTCGGAGAAGATGCGGCTAATATGGAATACCCGATGTGTGAATACACTTTTTGGGATGAAGAAAACGGCGTGTGCGCTTTCCGCACCATGGTGTCGGTAGAGACCGACAAAGCCGCTAGTCCTCCTGTGATGGAAGGCACCTTGATTGGCGGTCGGTATATGAAAGGAGTGCACATGGGAGCATACGAGGATATGTTGGGCATTTATTTGGCCGGGTCGTGGCACATTGCGGATATGGGATGGGAACTTGTTGGAGGCCCCGTGGAGCAATACATCACAGACCCCGCCATGGAGCCTGACACCTCAAAGTGGATTACAAACATCTTCTGGCCAATTGCAGAGGAGGGTGACAATACTGAAAGCTAAGCCTAAACCAAAAAAAGTTTCACAGCGCAGAAATCCCGCCTTCACGGCGGGATTTTACTTTTTCTGAACCCTAGTGAAGGATTGGGGGTTAAGCCTCTATGCATCGCAACAAACATCTGCCCGAAAAAGACTGCAAAGTCTGTGGTAAGCCATTTTCCTGGAGGAAAAAATGGGCCGATGATTGGGATTCTGTCAAGTACTGCAGTGAGCGATGCCGAAGGAATAAGAATAACGCCGAGTACATGGCCAAATTTCAATGACATGCGCGCTCTAATCTGGTTCAGAAACGACCTTCGGATACACGATCACGAAGGCCTTCACAAAGCCTCCACTGACCACCGCGAACATATCGGATTGTACTGCTTTAGTCCTGCCCAGTTTGGAGAAACGACATCGGGACTCCCAAAGACTGGCGCTTTCCGCGCCCATTTTACCATTGAAAGTGTCATTCAATTGCGGTATAACCTACAAACTCTGGGAGGCGATTTGATCGTGCGACAGCAGGATCCTGCAGAAGTTATCGCTCAAATACACAAGGAAAGCCCGCTTGACGTCATCTATTTTGAATCCGAGAATACATTTGAAGAACAACAGGAAGAAGAGGCCGTTCGCGCCTTGGGCATTCCTATGGAATCTTATTGGGGCAAGACCCTCGTTCATCCAGAAGACGTGGCCAAAGGAATTGAAAGACTTCCCAACGGGTTTACCTCATGGAGGAAAAGGCAAGAGGCCCACTGGGCCATTCGAGACGAATTTCCCAGGCCGCATCAACTTTTCTTTCCCGAAACTTTAGCAATTGGTCCAATCCCTACCCTAGATGACCTTGGAATAGAGGCCCCTGAATCGGACGCTCGAGGAGTCCTTTCATTCAAAGGTGGAGAAAGTGAAGCTCTTGCACGTCTGCAGCATTATTTCTGGGACGCCAATGAACTCAGAAGATACAAAGAGACCCGTAACGGACTATTAGGGCCGGACTATTCCAGTAAGTTCTCTCCCTGGCTGGCCAACGGAAGCCTTTCACCACGTCGCGTATACTTTGAAGTCTTAAGGTATGAGGAACAAGTTGAAAAGAATGAAAGCACCTATTGGATGATTTTCGAATTGCTCTGGCGAGATTTCTTTCGCTTCAAGAGCATGAAACTTGGGGCCGGATTTTTCAAGCATCCTGTTCAAGGCCGGATTAAAAATCCATGGGGTCTTTCAGAATTTCGAGCCTGGGTAGCTGGAGAAACAGGGGTTCCATTCGTGGATGCCAACATGAGGGAATTAGCAGCCACTGGGTTTATGAGTAATCGAGGTCGACAAAATGTAGCGAGCTACCTCATCAATGACCTGCGGGTCGATTGGACCCTGGGTGCAGAGTGGTTTGAAAGCCTATTGATTGATTACGATGTCGCCAGCAATTACGGCAATTGGACCTACCTCGCAGGCAATGGAGCCGACCCAAGAGGAAAGCGGTACTTCAACATTCCGAAACAAGCGTCGATGTACGATCCTGACGGCGCTTTTCAAGCTCACTGGCTCGAGGATTAATTATCCTCTGGGCTTCAAGGGTCTTATCTCCAAATCTACTGGGAAATAGTTGTGGTGCGTCTGGAGTAATTCAACCACGCTATTGGCCACATCTTGAGGGCGCATCATGTTTTCGTTGGCCTCAATCATGTCAATATCGTCGAAGAAGCTCGTATTCACACTTCCTGGGTATACCGTACTTACCTTAATGCCGAAGTCTCGTAGCTCCTGGTACCAACTATGGCTAATCCCACGAACGGCGTGCTTGGTTCCTACGTACCCACTGAAGCCTTTAACACCATTCAAACCCGCTATTGAGCTAATATTAACGATGTGACCCTGTCCAAGGGCCTTCATGCCCGGAAGAAGATTTCTCGTGACCTCGAATAAGCCGATAACATTGACGCGAAACATCCCTTCCCAATCACTCCAGGACTGCTCGTCCAGGTTTCCATAAACACCATATCCCGCATTATTCACTAGAAAGGAAATTTCCTTCCCTGCTCGTTCAAAGGTCTCATTGGCAGCCTCTTGAATAGAGGCTTCGTTTCCGACATCACATGAAACAAAATGGAAATGATCGTGCTCTATTTGCGGTCCAGTCCTTCCCCATCCAACAACCACAGCTCCTTTGTCCAGCAATTGCATTACCAATTCCAAGCCAATTCCCTTGCTAACTCCAGTGACCACACCAATTTTGCCTTGCAGTTCCATGCGTTTCTTATTTTCGAAGGTCAACGGACTCAGAAAGCAAAGGTTTACAAAGGTGAAAACCTTTCTTCAGCTCTCGAGTTAAACCTCAAAGCACCATTTGTGAACTACTGCTCTCATTGTGGATCGAATCGATTGGATTTCATCATTCCTGAAGGGGATAATCGACTGCGCTTTTTTTGCCAGAACTGTGGTCGTATTCACTACCAGAATCCGCGGATGATTGTCGGCTGCCTACCCTTGTGGAAGGGCCGAATCCTATTGGCTAGAAGAAACATTGAACCTCGATTTGGGCTGTGGAATCTTCCCAGTGGCTTTTTGGAGAATGGAGAAACCGTAGAAGACGGCGCTTTACGTGAACTACACGAGGAGACGCATGCCAGTGGCCGAATTATAAGACCACATGCGGTCTATAACCTGCCACACGCCAATCAGGTATACCTTCACTTCCTAGTCGAGCTCGATTCAGACCACTTTGAATTGACTCCCGAGTCCTCTGAGATCGCCTTATTTGCGCCAGAAGATATTCCCTTTGACGAAATGGCCTTTAGTTCCAGTACGTTCTCGATTCAAAAACACTTAGAATATCCCGACGGGCCTACCTCGGGCGTGCACATCGGCTCCTATACCAAAACATTTTAAATGGAATCACTTTCCCTTGAATATTGCCTTCGCGAACCACTCGTCAAAGCCAAAACTCCGCCCCTGGTCATTATGCTTCACGGGTACGGAGCTGATATGAACGATCTCTTCACCTTTGCCAACGAGATGCCTCCTCACGTCATGGTCATCAGTGTCCAAGCCCCTCACCGACTACCTTGGGGTGGTTATGCATGGTGGCCATTGGAAATGGATCCGAATGGCGGAATTAAAAGAGATCCAGAGCAAGCTCAAAAGGCTGTAAAGTTGGGCCGAGCGTTTATCGAAGAGGTCGAGGAGCATTTCACATATGATCACGAGCAGTTCTTTCTTCTCGGGTTCAGTCAAGGCGGAATGATGAGCTATGGTCTCGCGCTCTCCGATCCTGAAAAGTACTCTGGAGTGATGGCCCTAAGTTCCTATTTGATGCCTGGAATCATTGGCAAACTGCCTACGGCAGGATCTCCCCTTCCGCCCTTTTTCATCAGTCACGGGACACAAGATCAAGTGCTTCCGATTCAAGGAGGAAGAGAAAGTCGGGATCGATTGGAAGATTGGGGAGCGGAGGTCGTTTACAAGGAATACCCCATGCCACATGGCATTAATCCGGACAATCTAAAAGATCTTTTGGATTGGTTGAACCGAAGATTGAAAGGGTAGTCTCATTAAGAACGCCCTCGTTCAATTCCCTCTTTGTATCTGCCGATCGCTCGTTCGCGGGCTATTTTGTGGTCTACTATGGGCGTATAGGTTAGTTCTTGGTATTCAGGAACCCATTTCTGAACATAGGCCATCTTTGGGTCAAACTTCTTCATTTGAAGTTCGGGATTAAACACTCTAAAGTAGGGCGCCGCATCAACCCCGCTTCCCGCAGCCCATTGCCAACCTCCGTTATTACTCGCTAACTCGAAGTCCATGAGTTTTCGGGCGAAATAGGCTTCGCCCCAACGCCAGTCTATCAATAGATGTTTGGTCAAGAAGGATGCGACAATCATTCGAACACGATTGTGCATGAAGCCCGTGGCGTTGAGTTCGCGCATTCCTGCGTCCACAATAGGGTATCCCGTTCTACCTCGGCACCATCGATCAAATTGCTCCTCATTGTTTTCCCACTCGATAAAATCGTACTCGGGCCTAAAGGCCTGTCCGGCGACTTGAGGGAAATGGTAGATAATGGCCTGGTAAAAATCACGCCAAATCAACTCGTTTAAATACTTTTCATTTAAGGCCATGGCACTCCTGGTCAGCGCTCGAATACTAACGGTGCCAAAACGCAAATGAATACTCATTCGAGTCGTACCCCGAACCGCCGGAAGGTCTCTTGTTTGGTGATACTGAGCAACGATATCCTCATCGAGTCTACGACTAGGAATCTCCAAAGCGCTTGGGGTAAATCCCATGTCCGCTAGTAAGACCGCTTCGGACGGAGCCGTCTGAAGGAGTCCGCTCAAAAATTCTTCGGAGGAAAAGGGATTTAGGTGCTCGTCTTGTAGCTGTTTTTTCCACAATCGACTATACGGGCTATATACGACGTATGGAGTACCATCTCCCTTTACGACTTCGTCTTTTTCAAAGATGACATGATCCTTCACGGCCTCGAAGGACACCTCATGTTCACTGCACAATTCTGCTATTCGCCCATCTCGTTCAAGGGCATAAGGCTCATAATCCGCATTCGTAAAAACCTTCTTTATCGGGTATTCCTCGAGCCACTTTGACCAAACCTCATGAGGAGTTCCATATCCAATGAGCATGGTTCCACCCGCTTCTTCGTATTGGGCTTTTACACGCAGAACTTCGTTGTGAATAAAAGTCACACGCGCATCGTCCCGATCTTCTAGCTTGTCGAGTATGGACCGATCAAAGATGAAAACTGGGATGGTGGGTTCATCGGCCCGTAGGGCCAAATACAATCCATGATTATCTTCGATACGGAGGTCACGGCGGTGCCAGAAAAAATTGAAAGGACTCAATGCTCCTGATTTTGCTTGTTGAAGTTGAGTTCGCGCAAGTCTTCGTAGGGGCGGGCGTACGACAGACGAGCTATTTTCTCCGTCGTCAAATAGGCGTCGAGACCGCTACCGGTGACCGTCCCTGCTGCATTCAAATCAACAAATCCGTCCATACCCACAGCATCTTTGGGAAGAATCACTTCAACGACTTCACCGACAATCATGATGGTGTGATTGGCTTGGATGTTGTAGCGTTCGCGGAAGCGTAAGCCAATTTTTATTCGGGACTCAGCGACATAGGGCGCCTTCATGTTCTCCGAAAAATACGGGGTTAGACCCGTCATTTCGAACTCATTTTGCGTCCGGGTATATTTCGCCGCAGTTTGATGTGCGGAGGCCACAATGTCCTCGTGGATATGGTTCAAGGTGTACTCGTTTTGTTCGATGATGTTGGTCAAGGTATGGCGAGGTACCGTAGCTGGACGAATGATCATGCCCATCAATGGCGGGTTACTTCCCAAATGGAAGACCGAATTGAAAATGGCCAAGTTGGGCTTTTCGCTTTTGCTGCAGCTTCCACACAAATTCACACTCTTAAATCCCGTCAATGAATTGAAGAAGTGGGCGCGGTATCTGCGCTCCATCTGTGGAAAGTCATCCGATGTAAAACTGAGTTCCTCCATGGTGGTTAAAGGGGTCTCAAGGCGGACATGCCGCCGTCTACTTGTAAAATTTGACCGCTGATCCAGCTCGACTCTGAGCCGAGAAGGAATCGCGTGGCTGCTGAGCTATCTTCGGTACGCCCTACTCTTTTGAGGGGATGGCGTTCCGAACTTGCTTCGCGTTTTTTATCGTTATTGAGCAGTCTGTCTGCTAATGGCGTGTCTATCAGGCTCAAAGCGATGGCGTTGACACGAATCTTGGGTGCAAATTCAGCAGCCAAGGAACGCGTAAGGCCCTCAATGGCTCCTTTACTCGACGAGATACTTGCGTGGAAGGGCATCCCGGTTTGAACGGCAACCGTGCTGTACAAAACAATGGAAGCGTGTTCCGAATTCTTGAGCCGTGGAAGCGCTTGTTGTATGCTGCGCACGGCACCAAAGAAATTCACTTCCATGTCCTCACGAAAAACACGCTCGCGAAGCATGTGGAATGGCTTCAAATTAATCGTCCCAGGCGCGTAAACCAATCCGTCAAGCACCTCGGGAAGATCATTTAAACTAGCCTCTTCATCGGTCACATCGAAGGACTGCCAATGAACGCCTGAGAGGCCCTCAAGACCTCCCTCTGTTCGGTTGGCTGCCCATACTTCGTGCCCTTCGTGAAGCAAATCTTTTACAACCTGCAACCCCGTTCCCGAACTTCCGCCTATGATGAGATATTGACCCATTATTGTTTGCTTCTGAGTTCGTCCATTTGTTTGGCTATTTCTTCCGCTTCAGCGGTCAATTGACCAGCTTTGAGCACGTCGCCGCCTCGCTGAACATCACGAGCTTCTTCAAGCTTTGATTTGTACGCTTTCTCAAGCTTTTTCATGGGGTCTGATTTGAATAGTCCAAACATATCAATCGAGGTATTTGAGAAATTCATTTTGCGTACGCTCAGTCTTAAAAGCTCCACTGTAATGCGAGGTTACCGTAGCGCTATTCACGTCTTCGATTCCTCGGGTACTGACGCACATGTGTTCAGCGTCGATGATCACCGCTACGTCTTCTGTTTGAAGAACCCGCTTTAGCTCATCGGCAATTTGCTCGGTCAAGCGCTCTTGAACTTGGGGGCGCTTGGCGAAATACTTCACAATGCGATTGATCTTACTCAATCCGATCACTTTCCCATTGCTCTTGTACGCCACATGGGCTTTTCCAATAATGGGTACAAAGTGATGCTCGCAGTACGAGTGCAAGGTGATGTTCTTTTCAACCAGCATCTCGTCGTAGCCGTACTTATTTTCAAACAGCTTAACCGACGGCTTATTCGCTGGATTCAAACCGCTAAACACTTCTTTGATATACATCTTGGCGACACGGCCAGGAGTTCCTTTCAAACTGTCATCAGAACGATCGAGTCCCATGATGTCCATGATTTTGCCGAAGTGAAAAGCAATCTGCTCGATCTTCTCTTCATCAGTCGCATCAAAGGCATCCTCCAGCATTGGAGTATCCTTGCTCGTTCCTACATGGTTATCCCCGATGAAATCCTCATCTGGTTCAACCACTGTCAATATTTCTTCCGCCAGGCGAACGGCACCGTTGTGGTATCCGTTATTTTCCGTCGTATTCGACGAAATTCCGTTGCGTTTCATACAGGGTCACTTTTAGTTCATATTGCTCATGGATCCTAGCTCGGATCCTGCGCCAAATGACTACGGCGATGTGCTCGGCAGTCGGAATTAATTCCGAAAACTCGGGCACGTCCAGATTTAGGTTTTGATGGTCGAAAGGTTCTTCTACTTCAGTCCGAATGATATCTTTCAACACCTTCATGTCAATAACATATCCCGTTTCCGGGTCTATGTTTCCCCTCACACTGACAATTAAGTCGTAATTATGACCGTGATAGTTATCGTTCGCGCACTTTCCAAAAAGCTGTCTATTGCGCTCATCGTCCAACTTTGGATTGTATAGTCGATGGGCCGCATTGAAATGCGCTTTACGATGTACTGTAACTTTCATGGATCAATCAAGTTCTCGCTCGGCACTCAACTCTTTCATGTGCTCATAAAAGGGTGCAAAGCATATTTTAAACCATTCGGTAAAGCGTTCCGGATGGCGTTGCATCTCAAGACTTACCTCTTCTAAACCAACCCAACGAAAACCTGCGACTTCCGACGGGTTCACAATTGGGTTTTCATTGTAGTAACCCAACAATACATGGTCGAGTTCGTGTTCTGTGAGTTCGTTGTCTAGCTCAGCGCGGTAGATGAACTTGAATAGGCGTTTAAGCGGAGTTGTAAAGCC
The DNA here is from genome assembly GCA_965661605.1 of Flavobacteriales bacterium. Classification (GTDB taxonomy): domain Bacteria; phylum Bacteroidota; class Bacteroidia; order Flavobacteriales; family ECT2AJA-044; genus ECT2AJA-044. The sequence goes on from CBFIEH010000003.1 coordinate 73,441, forward strand.
CATCTCCTCTGTAAGTCTTCTTTCCCCTGCCACCAGGACTTGTTCTTCTGGTCTCGGATGGCTACAGCACGTATTTGTCCATAGGCCACCACTGTGATACTTTTCGTGAGCGCGTTGTTGGAGCATTAATTCTCCTCGGTCATTCAATACAAAAGCCGAAAATGCTCTGTGGAGGACTCCTTTGCGATGAGCCTCCATCTTTTCCATACGGCCAAGTGCCCGATCTTGGTCATCTACCAAAACAACTTCTTCTACCTTCATAGCAAGTTCATGCGGTAACGGAAGTAGGTTCCAACCATGAGGCCATACTTCTTTGTATTTGGAATACGCACACGTTCCTGCATGATGACCATGGGTTCCGTGTTCCTGATTTTTTCAAACAAGCGTGTGTAGTACATGTAGGCCAGATAAACACCGAACCGTGCTTTTCTCGGCAACTCTTTAATACCCTCCAAAGCTTCTTTAAAATCGGCATCAATGTCAGCTTCGATCTCCTGTTTGCTCATTTGATCGAACATCTCGAGGTTTACATCAGGAAAATAACTCCGACCGAGCTTCTCATAATCGGCCTTTAGGTCACGTAGAAAATTCACCTTCTGAAATGCTGAACCAAGCTTCATTGCTGGAGCCTTCAATCTCTGGTACTCCTCTTCATCACCGTTGAGGAAAACCCTCAGGCACATCAATCCAACCACCTCAGCCGAACCCAATATATACTCTTCGAAACTGCTTTGGTCGTACTCTCGGTCTTCTAAGTCCATTTCCATTGAGTGCAAAAAGGCGTCAATGAGTTCCCGCTCTATATTATAGCGATTTACTACCTCTTGAAAACTGTTCAAGATGGGATTTAGACTGATTCGTTCTTCTAGGGCCTGATAGGTCTCAAATCGGAATCGATCCAGGAGCTCTTTTTTATCAAAATCGTGGAAACTATCAACGATTTCATCGGCGAAACGCACGAAACCATATACAGCATAAATGGGATCATGAAGCTCTGAACTCAACAATCGAATCCCCATAGAAAACGAAGTACTATAGGAACGCGTAACGATTTTACTACAGCGTAGGCTGACTTGATCATACAAAGCTTTCATCCAAATCTTTTTTAAGGTCCTTTACTACCTCACCCGCGACAACTTGGCCGCTGATTAGGCTGGGCGGCACTCCTGGTCCAGGAGTGGTCAATTGCCCTGTAAAGTACAAGTTCTTGATTTTCTTGCTCTTCATGGCTGGTTTGAGGATCGCTGTTTGATCCAATGTATTCGCCAAACCGTAGGCATTACCTTTGAAAGCATGATAGTCCTCGACAAAATCTTTGTGCGCATAGGATCGCTGATAGACGATATGATCACGGACATTTTGCCCCGTCAATCGCTCTAAACGCTCCAAAACGATTTCTAAGTACTTCTCTCGCACCTCAGGCCCATCTTCCAATCCAGGCGCCGTAGGGATAAGGATGAAAACATTTTCCATGCCCTCTGGAGCACTATTCGGATCTGTTTTACTTACAGCACTTACGTAGAAAAGTGGTTTCGATGGCCACTGGGGGTTTTCATAAATTTCTTTCCCGTGTTCTTCTAGGCTTTCGTCAAAGAACAAGGTATGATGCAACACACCGTCAAGGGGCTTGTCCAATCCAATGTAGTACAACAAGCTACTCGGGGCCATTTTTCTCTTGCTCCAGTATTTCTCATTGTACATCCGACCTTCTGGCGGAAGCAAATTCTGTTCTACGTGGTGGTAGTCCGCTCCAGCCACAAAAACGTCCGCTTCAAAAACTTGCTCGGCCGTGTATACCCGATTCGCACGTCCGCCGTGGATAGCAATACGGGTTACCTCTTGATCACACAAGATTTGAACCCCTTTTTCTTTAGCCAATGCCACCATTGCCTTAACAATCTCATACATGCCCCCTTTCGGGTACCATGTACCTCCGACCATGTCGGCATAGTTCATAAGACTATATAAAGCGGGCGTATCCTTTGGCATCGCTCCAAGGAAAAGCACTGGGAATTCGAGTAAAGATCTGAGCTTAGGATGGGTGAATTTTTTGTGAATGACCCTTTGAATAGAACTAAACAGCTGCAACTGAACAACTCCTTTCGCCACACGCCAATCCGCAAATTCGAGTAAGGATCGACCGGGTTTACGAACGAGATCGTTAATACCCACTTCGTATTTGTACGCAGCATCGCTTAAGAATGACTTCAACTCAGCTGCACTTCCGGGCTCAATTCGATCAAACATGGCAAAAAGCTCATCCATCTCAGCGCTCAAGTCGACGAAGTCATTTTCACCAAAATAAACTCTGTACGAAGGATCAAGTCGCTCTAGCTGATAGTAGTCCGATACTTTCTTGCCGAATGTTTGAAAATACTGCTCAAACACGTCTGGCATCCAATACCATGACGGACCCATGTCAAAGGTAAAGCCAGCTGCTTCAAATTGACGGGCACGGCCACCGGGTTGACTATTCTTTTCAAGGATGGTCACCTCGAACCCCGCCTCAGCGAGATGGGTTGCTGCGGATAAGCCGGCAAAACCGGATCCTATGACGATGGCTTTTTGGGACATGGAGTTCTTAGTAGCGGTAGTCTTTCAACTTTTCCATGAGCTTTTTACGAGCCAAGAAGATTCGACTCTTAACCGTACCCAATGGAATGTTTAAGATCTCTGCTATCTCCTCGTACTTATAACCTTCGTAGTGCATCATAAAGGTATCGACGTAGTTCTTATCCACAGACTGGATTTGCTCCATTAGATAATTCTGATTGACAACAGAATCGGTCTTGGATTCTTTATTCGATTCTTTTTGATTTAGGAAGTAGTTATTATCTGTGCTGTCGACAAAGGTGTTACGCGACTTTTGCTTACGGTACTTATTAATAAAGGTATTCCGCATGATGGTGTACAGCCAACCTTTAATGTTTGTACCCGGCATGTATTTGTCTTGATTCGCGATAGCTTTCAGGAAAGTGTCTTGAGTCAAGTCATTCGCTTCTTCGACATCTTTAGTCAAATTCATGGCCAGACGCTTGAGGAATTGCGTGTGATCGACCATGAGATTTCCAAATTCTGCAGTTGTCATTATTTCAAGGGGTTTGTTTAACGTTTACAAGTCAAAATTAAACAACAAACTTCAGACCACCATAGATTGTGGAACTTATTTAACACTTTGTTAAACATTTTATTTTAACCCTTGATTTCCAAGCACTTACAGTCTTTCATTTCTTTTCGAAACTTTAATATGTAACTTCGGAGCTGATTTTTAACTTCGTTAGTCCAGGAATTAGAGTACCCATGATCGATTTAAAAGAAACACAACGCCTTAAAGAACAACTGGAAGCGAACCCAAGTGATTTCGTCGCGATTATTGAAAACACCCCATTGGCAATTTGTATTACCAACGAGCTCGGAAACTACTCCGCGGTTAATCAAAACTACTTACGCTTGTACGGGTATGAGGAATCAGAAATGGTTGGATCATCCTTTTTAATGGTAGTCCCAGAGAATGATCAAGACCGATTGCAGGATTTACACGACATCTTCATGAAGCTGAAAGACGAGATCTTTCGCAATTGGGAAGTCCAGCACAAGAACGGCCATACTTTCAAAATCTCTGCGGATGCCGGATTCTCGCCAGATATTCTAGGCAAACCCCATAAAGTCACCTTTATTTGGCCAGAAGAAGAGCACGATCAGAAGCGCATGCAAGCTTAGTGAATCACTTCAACTAAGTGTCGTAGGGAATCGATAATGGTCACATTTCCAGGGCGATCTAGGTCGTGCAGGAAAGGAACATTTCCAGAAATAATGACAGATTCCGAAGGGAAGGTGTCCGCAAGTTGATTGATGTACTCTTGACTTTCCTCCTGACTTGCAGGCTCCGTGAGAAAAGTCATCAGAGCGTGGGGGGAGGTAATCTCCGCCACGGACTTGAGATCTTGAAAGGGAATGTCTTGCCCCAAGTAGATACACTGCTTTCCTTTACTTTTTAGGATATAGGTAGACAACAGCGTGAGTAGCTCATTAAATTCAGATTCCGGAAGGAAAAGCAAGAATTTCTCATTGTCTCCAGTGGCTAAGGGTATAGCATCTATGGCCACCAGCACCTTTTGCCGTATCAGATTGGTAATGAAATGCTCCTGTGCACAACTCACCTCGCCGGTACGCCACATGATTCCGATACGCTGAAGAAATGGGTAGATTAATTCCAAGATGGTGCCTTCGAAACCTCTTTTGAGCAAGCTTGTTGAAAAGATCTTCTCAAACTTGAGCTCGTCGAGCTCCAGCATGGCAATGATTAGGCCGTTAATCTTCACTTTTACCGCCTCAGAGGAGGCTTCATTTTCAAATCGCTCATATATAGAGCGGACCTCTTGATTAAACTCGTCTGAACTGTACTTTGCGATTTTTGAAATCTTGTGGCCATTGTTGGCCAGTAGACTGATGTTGAGCAAATGCTTGAGTTGCTCTTCATCGTAAAATCGGATGTTACTATCGGTACGTTCCGGGTTTAATAGGCCATAGCGCTGCTCCCACACCCTAATGGTGTGTGCCTTAATACCGGAGAATTTCTCCAAATCTTTGATGGAATAGGTAACCATCAGCGCTCTTTTGTTTAAGTTTTGTTCAACAACATTAGACAAATGCCTATGTTTCATAAACAACCTCACAAAAAAAACGTTCACATTGGCTTGTGAAAAAGTAATAAACCTATTGATAATCAAAACTTTAGCTTAGTGTTGAAAAGACAATAAGTGTTTGTTTAAGGCAAGATAGGGGTAGAATTACGGAGCTCCGGGTTCCGAATGGTGTTTGAATCAGTCAGAGTCAACAGAAAAGAAAGCAGTGCATCGCGATCTTCGGCATTCAGATGAAACCCCTTAATATCCGCGTCCAAAAGCTGATTGTCATTGCCCTTGGTTGCGTAATGAGTCAGGACTTCCTCCAGGGTTTCCACCTCTCCGTTGTGAAAATAAGGTTTGGTGAAAGCTAGATTTCTCAAAGTGGGGGTTTTGAACTTACCTCGATCAAGAGAGTCCAGAGTCACGCGAGATCGCCCTGGGTCAAAATCACCCCAAGACCAAATGCCGGTATTGTGAAAGTCCAAATCCGTAAAAAGTGGCGGAGTATGGCAGCTGGAGCAAGCGAGGCTGTCGGAAAAGAACAACTCCTCTCCTCTGAATTCCGTGGAAGAGAATTCGGCAAGGCCCCTTTGGACTTGATCCCATTTACTCTGGGCCGAGATTAACGAACGTTGATATGCGCCTAGTGCTCGGGTGATTCCGTACATATCAGGGGCCTTTCCGAATACTTCATTAAACCGTTGGCTGTAGTAGGTATCGCGCCGTAGGCGCAAAAGGAGCGTGTCCAAACGCATGTTCATTTCATCCGGATTCTCCAGAGGGGCAAGCACCTGTTTTTCAAGGCTCGTGGTTCCGCCGTCCCAGTGCCAAGAAGTAAAGAAGCCCACATTTAAAAGCGAAGGCGGGTGGCGAAAAAATCGGGTCCCTTCCGTCCCCATGAACAAGGCCTCTTCAACTGTCCAGGCATGATCGGGCTGGTGACAGGTACCGCAGCTGATATTTCCCTGTCGACTGAGCTTTGGCTCGAAGAAAAGCTCTTTTCCTAGACCAGCGCGCACAGGATCCCAAGGATTATCCTCGACTTGAGAAATGGGAGGCCAAGAAGAAGGGATATCGGGCCGTGCTAGCTCAGGCGAAGGCCGTCGAGCACACGAACCAAATAGAGTGATGATGGTAAGCCCAAAGAAGAGGACGCTTTTCATGAATTACTCCACGCTGAAGCTCGCGGCGGCGTTGTCGGTGATGCGACGTGCGAGTTCCATATCATCCATGGTATGGGTTGCATCGTCGACAAAGACGTTGATTGGATCGCTTGCTCGGTAAAGGACGTTTTGAAGGTCGAAGTTCACGTCAATCGTATACTGCCCTTCACCACTGACATCTAAATTAAGTGGGATACTTTCGAATTCGCGGTATAGCGTATCCGTTCCCGTGTGATAAACGAGCAAATGGTCGAAATTATCGGACTGAGTGCTGTCTACACGCCCCTCATAAATAAGGAAGCGGTACTTGGAGGCCCAGGTCCAGTACATGTTTTGAACCGCGCTCAAGGGGTGCTCGGCATCAAACATTGCAGGGTCACTGGCATTGACATCTTCGGACAGCCCGAGAGACATCTCCAATGCAGTGTAATTACCTTGTGGAACCTCGAAATCGAAGGTGTACACTTCGTTTTCCGAATCGACCAATACAACATCGGATAGATTGCGACGCGTACCGCAATCGCAAACCAAGGTCACATTGGACAGGTACATTTTAATCTTGGAAACCTGGTGATCAGCGCCGTTGTAAGCAAAGCTTTCATTCAGGCCGATGTCATTGCCCTGAGCTTTAAAATTCACGCGGAGCGTGACCGTTCCGTCTTCCGGATCATTATCCTTATCGCAGGAAGTGAAAAAAACCGATGTAGAGAAAAGGGCAGCGAGGAGAAATAGCTTTTTCATTTTGAGTAGTAATCTGTGTAGTCGTTCATTAAATACTACGTGTGACTTCGTAGTAACGTTGGGAAAGTACAAAAGTGTTGTGTGCAGTTCAGTACCAAGAGTCACGTTTGGCCGGTTCGCTGCCATCTGAATTTCCAATTTGCCCCATCAAGTTAAATTCCGGGGTTTGCTCAATGGAGTGCATAATCTGATCAAGAATGTCCTCTACAGGAGCGCCATAGTCGATATCCAACGGCTCCTTGACCTGAACTTTGAGCTGAACATTGCGTCCTTTTAACAGAATACCCTTTTTGTCGAATGCTCGGCGAAATCCATCAATAGTAATGGGTACCACTATGGGTCTCGTGTTTCGAATAAGATGCGCGGTACCCTTTCTTCCGGCGACGAAAGGCTTGGTGGTGCCTTGAGGGAAGGTAATTACCCAGCCGTCACTGAGGGCCTTCGAGATGTTGTCGGGGTCCTTTTGATCTACCTCACGCTGAATTTCCTGGCCTTTTTCTCTCCATGTACGCTTGACCGAAATAGAACCGGCCAGTTTGAAAATGCGCGGAAGTAATCCGCTTTCCATCGTTTCTTTTGCCGCTACGAAATACAATCGAAGTACCGGGTTGAGCAAAAAAAATGGGTATTTGATGGTGTTGCGAAAGCCCCATCGAGCAGAAGAGAATATGTGAAAGAAAGCAGCGACGTCCGCGTAGTAGGTCTGGTGATTCGAGACGAAAAGAACATTCTTCTTGGGCAGGGCCTTCAGGATTTCTGAGCCCCGAATCAAGGTCTTGTTTCGGATATTGAAGCGAGGGTAGGTGTAGATTCCGAAAACCAGAATCATCAGCCGCTTGAGAATCAGGGGATTTCCGAACCGGTCAACAAACAGATGGCGCAACTTCAAATGGACTGCTTTTGATTCAGTTCATCAAAGATAGAGCTTTTTTCATGCCTACCCCTTGAAGCCCGCGCGCTCTAGCGCCACGGAAAGCTCGGCCAGCATCATGCCCGTGGCTCCCCATATGATATGTCCGTTGTATTGATATGCGGGAACCTTCATGTTCCCGTACCTCGTTTTAACGGGGTGATATCCCACGTTTTGAGCGCCCATTATAACACTTAAGGGCATTTCAATCACCTCTGCCACCTCCTCTACTTCGGGTATCCAACGCCGAGGACCAACTATAAGGCCCACAAAGGGGTGAACCAAGAAATTGCTGGGCGGTATGTAGAGTTGAGAAAGCGCCCCAAGATGATTTATGCGATCCGGAAGAAGCCCTACTTCTTCGCGGGTTTCGCGTATGGCGGTTTCTTGAAGATTGAGGTCACTATCTTCGCGCTTTCCACCGGGAAAGGCAATTTGATCGCTATGTACTCCGGGATACGAAGGCCTCTTGATGAGAACGGTGTGCCAAGTGGATTGGTCTTGAAATAGAAGCACCATAACACCTGCGTGTCGGGCATTCAAGTCGGCGAGTTCTTTTGGGCTGGGAGGTATTCGATCCCCCAGAGCTAAGAGGTTTTGCGCCTCATAGCCCGGAGGATCTGTATTGAGTAATGTTCTGAGTTGTTCTATCAAACCGCGAACTGTGTGTCACCGGTAAGATGCTTGTAGTTGGCTACAACCCATTCTTTTAAATGAATTGCCTCCTCGCGACTGACCCAAATCAGACTTTTTTTAAGCTCTTTACGAAACAATCGAGCATCAAAACTCACCTTGTGAAGGATCAGCTTTGTGTACTCGAGTCGAGACGTCTTTTTATTCATATTGCGTAGTGTTAGTGGTGTGACAAAGAACGTGCATTTTGGTTGCCCTGAAATGCTCAAAAATTTACCGAAAAATTAAGATGAATAACAGGGAATCATCAAAATCATCTCTACCCCAACGCTGAGGCTCCTGAACTTAGTATGTAAAAGCACGTTCCCTACTCATGAAGGTTGTTTTAACCGGAGCAAATGGATACATCGGACGTCGTTTGTTGGATCGCTTGGTTCGACAAGGACACGAAGTGTATTGTTTTGTCCGCAGTCGAAACCGGCTTATGCTCTCTCCTTTTTTGGAGGAACGTGTGAAGATTTTCGAAACGGATTTCCTCCGGCCGCTGGACCAACCTGACCTGCCCACTGAATTCGATGCAGCGTACTACTTGGTGCACAGCATGACCAGCAGCACCAACAACTTTGCCTATTTGGAAGAGCAGTCGGCGCATCACTTCATCGATTACATCAACGGAACCAACTGTCAACAGATCATCTATTTAGGAGGGATTTACAATGCTGAAGATCTCTCTGATCATTTGGAAAGTAGGCAGAATGTGGAACGGGTTCTCTCATCGGCCCGCAGGGCCAAATTGACTGCCTTAAGGGCCGGAATCATTGTGGGCAGCGGTAGCGCAAGCTTCGAAATCATCCGAGATCTGGTCGAAAAACTGCCGGCTATGGTTGCTCCAAAATGGCTGAATACGAGGTGCCAACCCATTGCCATTCGCGATGTCTTGGCGTACTTGAGCGGGGTTCTTGGAGTCCGTGAAACCTTCGGAAACAGCTATGACATTGGCGGTCCCGATATCCTGACCTATCGAGAGATGTTGCTGCAATGTGCAGAAGTTCGCGGTATGAAGCGATGGATCTGGACGGTGCCGGTCATGACACCAAAACTCAGTTCCTACTGGCTGTATTTTGTCACCCGAACCAGCTATAAATTGGCCATTAATCTGGTGGACTCCATGAAAGTCGAAGTGGTGGCCAAACCGAATGATCTCGACACTCTTGTGCCGGGAGATCGACTCTCATACCGCGAAGCAGTAGATTTAGCCTTTCAGCGGATCAAGCAAAATGAGGTCGTGAGTAGTTGGAAAGATGCGGTCACGAGTAGCTTGGAACGCGATGATCTAAACGAGCATGTAGAAATCCCCACTTTCGGCTGTTTTATTGATAAAAAACGGCGAATTCTGGATCAACCGGGAGAAAGCGTAAAGCAAAATATTTGGCGCATCGGCGGGGATACTGGATGGTATTATGGGAACGCTCTGTGGCGCTTTAGGGGATTTTTGGATAAGCTGGTCGGTGGCGTAGGTCTGCGACGAGGTCGAAGAAGCGCGGAAGATCTCTGGGCAGGGGACGCTCTGGATTTTTGGCGCGTACTGATCGCCGATGAACAACGCATTCGTCTGCTCCTCTATGCGGAAATGAAACTCCCCGGCGAAGCCTGGCTCGAATGGAAAATCATCCGAGAGGGCGAACACCACGTTCTGCAACAGACGGCAACCTTTCGGCCTTGGGGGCTGCTCGGAAGAATGTACTGGTACGCCGTTCTCCCCTTTCACTATTTTGTGTTCAATGGAATGATCGACGCCCTGAGCACAAAAAGAAGCACCACCGACACGAACCATTCCTAGAGAATGTTGTTTCCGATACGTGGATCAGGAAGAACTTCATATACCGTGCTTTCCTTTGGGGATGTTTCTCTTACCCGGAGAACAGACCTATCTTCATTTGTTCGAACCCCGGTACAAACAACTTCTCCACGACGTCCTTTCAGGAAACCGAGTATTCATCATCCCCTATGTTCAAGACGGTAGAACGACCCACTTGGGCACCCGTGTCAAGGTTCGCAAAGTGGTCAAGACCTATGTAGGTGGGGAAAGCGACATCCTGATCGAAGCCGTTGAAGTGGTCCGCATGCTCAAGCTTGAAGAGCAACTGGAAAACCGTCTCTATCCCGGAGGCGTCGTGCGCAACTTGCGCCTTCAATCCGAGGAAGCCGTAGGATCTGAACTTTTAGAGCAGTTTAAGGAATTTGAGCTCAATCGCGGCAATACGCGAGAGGGATACGACTACCTACCTACGTTGGATCTGTACTCGATTGCTTCGAGCTTGAACCTGAGTGCTGAGGACAAGTATCGACTCATCCAACTCAGCTTTAAACAAAAGCAACAGTTTTTGGTGAAGCAAATTGAGTACCTGGATCTGCTGCACGCACAAGAGGATCAAGTCTTCAAGAATATCTACCTCAATTAGTAGTCCCCTTGGCCCTACGGGCCGATAAAAAGGGCGCGGGCCGATCAACTTGTGAAGGGCCCATGTCCTCATCCGCGTGCAAGAAATCTTTTTTGGGTTCGCCAGTGGCCTCCAGGCCCGTCCCCGCATCGCGAATCACCTAACGTATGTGATGTAATCTTGAATGATTACTCTAACTAATGTATGAGAAAACAAGGGATTTGATAATGACAAAAGTCAAGTTTTGAAGAACATTCAGCAGGTATTAGACGAACTGGACGAGATCATATCTCAAAGCGCCGCAAACCAGTCTGCGCATGGCTTTTTTGCCACCCTATATCGACAAGTCACAGCGGATGTCGCTCAAGGCATTAAGGAGAAACGCTTTGAAGATAACGCGCGCATGGAACAACTCGATATTGTATTTGCTCAGCGATACCTGGATGCTTACAATAGCTATCAGAGTGGAGGTCCGTGTACCCACTCTTGGCGAGTCGCTTTTGATGCTGATCGATCCCGCAAGAGTATTCTACTTCAGTATCTCATGCTGGGCATGAACGCACACATCAATCTCGATCTGGGGATTGCGGCCTCTGAGGTCATGAAGGGCCAAGCCATAGAAACCTTGAAGAACGATTTCGATCGAATCAACGAACTCCTAGCCGCACGCGTCGACGAAAGTCAAGATAAAATAGCCCGGCGAAGCTGGCTCTTCGGGCGCTTGGACGGATGGATGAACAAGTCCGATGAGTGGCTTGCCAAATTCAGCATCAACGCCGCCCGAGATGGCGCTTGGGCTTTTGCCGTAGATCTTCACCACCAACCTCAAAAAGAAACCCTCATTCAAACCCGCGACGCTCGGATCGCTGAGATTGGCCGCATGATCGAGGTCCCCGTGGGCCGAGTCCGATGGTTGCTGAAGCTCGTGAAGTGGACCGAGAACCAGCGTTTGCCCTGGAACGATTGATTTGGGCCATTTTCAGGACTGCTCTCGCGCGCCTACGGACTGGCATAGGACCTCTACCCCATCTAGATTTACCCTAAAAAAGATGGACTACTTTACCTACACACAAAAACTCGACGCCTTCAAACGCCTTGCGCAGCTTCAAGCCACCGGAACACCTCGAGAAGCTGCCTATCGACTAAACCTCTCTGAGCGAACGATTAAACGAATGGCCAGCCGGCTTCGCCAAAATGGCACTCCTATTTTTTTCGATCGTGGCATACAATCCTACATCTTGCCGGAGTTTTCGTAAAGCACTATTTTTAAAAAAACGTTTTCATGTCCCTCCAACACGACCGTACCCTTCTTCGGAATAAGGCTCTGTCCCTACGGGACAATTTGGAACCTGAAGTCCATGAATCTGGATCCCTTTCCATCACTGAACACGTCTTGAATCATCCGCGGTTGAAGCGGTTCAATTTTATCTTTCTCTACCTCAGCTATCGCTCCGAAGTGGATACGTGGCTACTCGCCCAAGAACTACTGGACCTCGGGAAAACCCTCTGTGTTCCTCAGATCAGCGGGCCAGGCAAGATGAAAGCACGACAGATTAAAAGCCTAGATGACGATTTGGAAAAAGGCCCCATGGGCATTGCTTCACCTGTATCTATAACCAAGGAAATTGATCCTCGATTGATAGATTTGATTCTAGCTCCCGGGCTACTGTTTGATGACAAGGGCACTCGTGTGGGATACGGGGGAGGATTCTATGATCGCTTTCTACAACAAGTCCGTGAAGGCATTGAGGTGTGGGGTCTTTGTTTTGAAGAGCAAATGAGCCCCCAACCGATTCCCCGAAATGAATGGGACATACCCATGACTGCTTTGGTCCGTCCAAGTGGATTCAGTTCAATCAGTTCATGAGAAGGCTATTGCTGTCTCTAGCTCTGGCCCTTTGGGTCCTCACCTGGCTTTGGGGAACATCTCATTGGCACTGGACTCCGTGGGTGCGAGCGATTGCCTATTTCAGCTATTTCACCGTAGCTATTTGGATCCTAGATTTCGGCTACCGGAAAATTCGCCGGAAAACGGATTGGTCGATTCGTTCAGGATTATTACTTGTCATGGTTATGGCGAGTCTCCTTATTGCCGGAGGACACGCGCTCCTAACCCAAGGCTTCAACCTATCCTTGGAGCGCACCATAAATTATGATTGGACTGCGCTAAAAAAGCAGAATCCGTGGCTTTGGTCCTTGTCTACAGGACTCCTTCACGCCATGATTATTGGCCTGATGGGAATGACCGTATTGATTTGGAGGCGCCCAATCTCAGATTAGAGATGCTTGTTGACTTTTCCCAGGAGTTCGGCCGGGTTAAAGGGTTTTGAAACGTATTCATCCATTCCCACGGTGAAAATCTCATTCTGTTCGTCAAGCATGGCCGATGCCGTCAATGCTATGATTGGGGTCCTAAGGCCCGCAGCAGATTCTCTGCACTGAATTTTAGAATGTTCAGGTTTTCCAATTGATCCGGACGAGGATCTTCTTCCTGGAGTATATAACTCATTCCAATCACGGCATTCAAAGGAGTCCTGATCTCGGGACTCATCGTTGAGAGGAATTCGGACTTAGCCTGTTCCGCTTTCACAGCTTTATTCTTGGCTCGAATCAGATTTTGATGCGTCCGTTGCAGTTCTAAGTTTTGTTTTCGGACGATCTGTCTTTCACCATCGTAGTTATTCTTAAAAAGAGCAAAGGCCGCTCCCGAGAAAACAGTAAGCGCTGTGATGGCATACAGGATTTGACGATCGCGCAATTCATCCGTTGCATAACTGGTAATGGCCTGAGGAAAAGCCGATTCAAGCATGTAACACGCTATAAAAGGCAAGGCATTGACGGCAATGATTTATGGATAATATTTCCGCTTGACAACGCTTACACCGAGGATACAGCTGAAAACAAAATATGGTGGAACATCCCCGTTGATTCCATCATTCAGGAAATAAAGCCCAGAAATTGAAATCAACCCAACTGCGATGAAAATGGGAGTTACAGTTCGGTTATACCCTCGAACACGAGCAAAATAATACAAGCAGGCAAACAGAACGGATAGACTTCCAACAATGATCGAAAGTGTTGGATCTAATCCCTCAACCACACTCTGAGCGGACAGCAGGGCTGTGAAGAAGGTTGTCACAAACAGGGTCATGATCAAGATCCGAGCATGGATCGAAAATCCGTGGGAAGATCCCGCAAGTGCGTTGAACAGACGTACTCGCATGACTTGGAAGTTACATATTCCTTCTGTACTGCCCTCCTACTTGGAAGAGCGACTCCGTGATCTGTCCAAGGGAGCAGTGCTTTGTCGCCTCCATCAATTCTTCAAAAATATTCTGATTCTCTAGTGCGGCCGACTGGATGCGCTTCAAGGCCTCTTCGGACTGACTCGAGTGACGTTCATGCAAACGACCTAGCATAGCGATTTGATACTCCTTCTCTTGCTGAGTCGCCCGAATGACCTCCCCTGGAATCACCGTAGGCGATCCTTCTTTATTTAGGAAGGTATTCACCCCAACAATGGGATAAGTACCATTGTGCTTGAGTGTCTCGTAATACAAGGATTCCTCCTGGATCTTGCTTCGCTGATACATGGTTTCCATAGCGCCAAGCACACCGCCGCGCTCCGTAATGCGGTCAAATTCCATGAGCACCGCCTCTTCAACCAAGTCCGTGAGCTCCTCGATGATGAAACTTCCCTGTAGTGGGTTTTCATTTTTGGCCAAGCCCAGTTCTTTATTGATGATAAGCTGAATAGCCATTGCCCGGCGCACACTAGCTTCCGTAGGCGTTGTAATGGCCTCATCATAGGCATTGGTGTGCAGCGAATTACAGTTGTCGTAGATCGCATAAAGCGCTTGAAGCGTCGTCCGGATGTCGTTGAAGTCAATCTCCTGCGCATGAAGACTTCGGCCCGAAGTCTGGATATGGTACTTCAGCATTTGGGCACGTGCATTGGCGCCGTATTTCTGCTTCATGGCTTTGGACCAAATCCGACGCGCTACACGGCCAATGACCGCGTATTCTGGGTCAATGCCATTGCTGAAGAAGAAGGACAGGTTAGGCCCGAAAGCGTTGATGTCCATCCCTCGACTTAAGTAGTATTCCACGTACGTGAATCCATTGGCCAAAGTGAAGGCCAACTGAGTAATAGGGTTCGCTCCCGCTTCAGCTATGTGGTAGCCGCTGATAGAAACGGAATAGAAATTTCGAACCTGTTGCTCAATAAAGTACTGCTGCACATCTCCCATCAATCGCAAAGCAAACTCCGTAGAGAAAATACACGTATTCTGAGCTTGATCCTCTTTCAAGATATCCGCCTGAACCGTTCCTCGTACTTGCTTTAAGGTATCTGTTTTGATGCGCTGATACACTTCTTGAGGCAAGACCTGGTCCCCAGTGACACCGAGGAGCATAAGTCCGAGTCCATCATTTCCCTCCGGAAGATCCCCTTGGTAGCGAGGACGCTCTACTCCTTGCGCTGCAAAAATGGATTCCAGCTTCTTTTCAATTTCCTTTTCTAAGCCTTCGGCTCGAATGTACTTTTCGCATTGTTGATCAATGGCGGCATTCAAGAAGAATCCCAACAACATTGGCGCTGGGCCATTGATGGTCATGGAAACAGACGTCTTGGGATCGGCTAAATCGAACCCGCTGTAGAGTTTCTTAGCGTCATCCAGGCAGCAGATGCTGACCCCGGAGTTACCAATTTTACCGTAGATATCTGGGCGTCGATCTGGATCGTTACCGTAAAGCGTCACCGAATCAAAGGCTGTGGACAAACGCTTCGCGGGCATATCCAAGCTCACGTAATGGATGCGGCGATTGGTGCGTTCGGGGCCACCTTCTCCTGCGAACATTCGAGTAGGATCTTCCCCTTCACGTTTGAATGGATAGATACCCGCGGTGAATGGGAATTCACCCGGTACGTTTTCCTGCAGCATCCATTTCAGCAAAGCGCCCCATGCGTCGTAGCGTGGAACGGCTACTTTAGGAATTTGGGTGTGTGAAAGTGACTCCGTATGCGTCTGGATGCGAATTTCCTTATCCCGAACCTTGAAGATGTACTCCGGCTCGCTGTACCTTTTCTTTTTCTCCTCCCAGTCTTGGATGAGCTTCCAATTGTGTGGGTCCAAATCAAGCTTGACCTGTTCGAAACGCTCTTGAAGCCCCTTGATCAAGCGATCTTTGTCCTCTAAAGCTGAGGCCTTCAGGGACTCAATACCCAAGTGGACACCGTAGAGCTCTTCAGCCACCCGCGCCTGATCATTGACCCAGTCGTCAAAACTTCGGTTGTTCTCGGAAATTTCACTCAGGTAACGTGTACGCTTAGGTGGAATGATGAAGATTTTCTCCGACATCTCCTTGGTGGCCGCATAGCTCGATTGTAAGCTGGCTTCCGTCTTCTCATCGACCAAGCCCATCAGGACTCGATAGAGCTCATTCATCCCCGGATCGTTGAACTGACTAGCGATGGTTCCGAAGACCGGCATGCTGTCCGGATCCTGATCCCAAAGATTGTGGTTGCGCTGGTACTGCTTTTTAACATCGCGCAGGGCGTCCAAAGCACCGCGCTTGTCAAACTTGTTCAGGGCAATGACATCGGCAAAATCAAGCATGTCAATTTTCTCCAACTGAGTGGCTGCCCCATATTCCGGCGTCATGACATAAAGCGATACATCTGAGTGATCTAGAATCTCCGTATCACTTTGTCCAATCCCAGAAGTCTCGAGAATAATTAAATCGTATTCTGCTGATTTCAAGATATTCACAGCCTCTTGTACGTGCTTGGAAAGAGCCAAGTTACTTTGACGTGTAGCCAAAGAGCGCATATAGACGCGCTCGTGATTGATGCTGTTCATCCGAATACGGTCTCCGAGCAAGGCGCCACCTGTCTTGCGTTTCGATGGATCAACCGAAATGATTCCAATGTTTTTATCCTCGAAGTCCAACAAGAATCGGCGAACCAATTCATCAACGAGGCTCGACTTTCCCGCTCCTCCGGTTCCTGTGATTCCGAGGACTGGAGTTATGGATCGCGCCGCAAGGCGCTCTACTTCATCTAGAGTAGCGCGGCTCTCCTCCGGGTTGTTTTCCGCGGCAGAAATGAGGCGCGCAATGGACTTAG
Source organism: Flavobacteriales bacterium (assembly GCA_965661605.1). Taxonomy (GTDB): domain Bacteria; phylum Bacteroidota; class Bacteroidia; order Flavobacteriales; family ECT2AJA-044; genus ECT2AJA-044. Next base: position 90,084 of record CBFIEH010000003.1, read on the forward strand.
GGTCGCGAGAATCCAAATGACTCAGCTCTCCATTGAGGCTAAATCCAACCGGGTAATCGCTTTGCTGCACCAAATCGTTAATCATCCCTTGCAGACCCAATTCACGGCCATCATCAGGACTGTAGATACGGGTAATCCCGTAATCCATGAGCTCTTTGATCTCTTCGGGTAAAATTACTCCACCTCCACCACCGAAGATTTTAATGTGCCCAGCACCTCGCTCTTGAAGCAAGTCGTACATGTATTTGAAGTACTCCGTGTGCCCGCCCTGATAGGAGGTCATAGCGATGGCTTGAGCATCTTCTTGTATCGCGGTATTCACTACCTCATCAACGGATCGATCGTGGCCGAGGTGGATGACCTCACATCCGGTACTTTGAATGATCCGACGCATGATATTGATGGCGGCATCGTGCCCGTCAAAAAGACTGGCTGCCGTCACGATCCGAACCTTGTTGGTGGGTTTGTACGGTGCAGCTATTTGCATGTGTGTAGTGTTTAGTGGTACAAATATACCTCAAATGAAGGCAGTTGACTTACTCCGGCAAGCGGATCAATTCACCGCTTCCATTATAAATGGCAACGATTTGGGTGACGGGCCCCGTGTAGTAGACGTCTCCTGTACCATTGAATATGATGGTCATGTTTGAAATGACATGTATGTACGTGTCCCCTGGTCCGTTGACCTCGACCTTGCAGCTTTCAACGATTAGATCGCGTGCGTCCACAGTTCCGGGACCTTGATGATTGACAGACAACACGGCGCCCTCTCCGGTCATTGTGAGTTGACCCGCGCCGGAAAAGACACCTTCAAAGGAATTCCCGATTCCCGTTATGCTCACGTCACCTGAGCCAGCAATCTGATAGGCCAAGTTTTGAAAAGGAAAACTGACGAGCTCCACATCTCCTGAGCCGGCGTATAAAAACCTGCGCGGAGGCAGAGATTCCAAGTGTACTCGCCGATAGATATCTGGGTACGCCCCTTCTTTATCTTCAATAATTAAAGACGACCCCACCACCTGAGTTATGATGTTCTGATGATCACCCGGATAGGCTTCTGTCATGACCCGAACTGAATCCGCAGGAGAATAACGCACATTGGTTGTGCCTTCAACGTAAACCGCATCGAACTCCCCTTCGATGGACCGATCGACCATGGTCAATGCACCCAGGGGTTCAACGCTCTTTTGGCATCCCGAAAAGATGACTAAAAAGGCTATGAATCCTAGGTATTGCTTCATGTTTACTTGACTTCGAGGGATGCGAGTTGTTCGGAAAGCACCTTGATTTTCAATTCAGCATCCGCTTGTTTTTTGCGCTCAATGGCAACCACCTGTTCTGGGGCGTTGTTCACAAATCGCTCATTCCCGAGTTTCTTCATGACGGAATTCAAGAAGCCCTGCTGGTACTTGAGCTCTTCATGAATTTTGGCAATCTCCCCCTCCACGTCCACGTGATCTCCCATAGGAATGGCGAACTCGTTCGCTCCAACTCGGAAGGAATAGGAAGCCTCGGGCTTGGGTTCATCTTCGTGAATAACCCCAATAACACCAAGTTTATGGATGATCACATCGAATTCGTTCCCCGTTGGTTCATTCTTCTTAACGTACAGATCGAACTCTTCTTTTGGAGAAATTCCCTTGTCTTGTCTGAAGTTGCGAATGGCACTCACTACTTCCTTTACACGTTCAAAGTCCGCAACAAGGTTGGCATCAAAGGCCACTTGAGCCGGATAATCGGATACGGCAACACAATCCCCTTCTTCGCGATCTGCAATTTGGTGGTAGACCTCTTCCGTCAAGAATGGCATAAACGGATGCAGCAAGCGAATAATCAAGTTGAAATTGTGTCGGATATTCAACATGGAAAGGGTGGAAATCTTCTCTCCATACGGGGGCTTTACAGCCTCCAAATACCAAGAACAGAAATCATCCCAAATCAACTTGTAGATGGTCATGAGGGCTTCAGAAAGACGGTAATCCTCAAAGGATTTTTCGATTTCGGCCAGCGCGCTTTGGAGGCGATTCTGGAACCAAATATTCGCAGCTTTCTCTTCAGGTCGAGGATCACTACCATCCGTTTCCCAACCTTTTACTAGTCTAAGAGCATTCCATATTTTATTGGCAAAGTTCCTTCCCTGCTCGCACAGTTTTTCGTCGAACAACAGGTCATTACCCGCCGCGGCAGATAAGAGCATACCGACCCGGACGCCATCAGCGCCGTAATCTTCGATGAGTTTCAAGGCGTCTGGAGAATTCCCCAGCGACTTGCTCATTTTTCGGCGTTGCTTATCGCGGACCATTCCGGTGAAGTAGACGTGCTTGAACGGACGCTCTCCTTTAAACTCGTATCCGGCCATGACCATTCGAGCCACCCAGAAAAAGATGATATCCCATCCGGTGACCAAGACCGTAGTTGGGTAGTAGTAATCCAATTCCGTTTTGTCCTCGCCAAATCCGTCGAATACACTAATGGGCCAAAGCCACGAGCTGAACCAGGTGTCCACTACATCCTCATCCTGCCGTAAGGCAGTCATGGCCAAGTCGGCGTTACCGGTCTTCTCGCGGGCCTGTGCCAGAGCTTCTTCCGCAGTAGCGGCAACGATTACCGTACCGTCTTCGAGGTAATACGCCGGAATGCGCTGACCCCACCACAACTGGCGGCTAATGGGCCAATCCCGGATGTTCTCCATCCAATGACGGTAGGTGTTCTTAAACTTAGGTGGGAAAAAGGCTACCTCATCTTCCATTACGACCTCCAGGGCTTTCGGCGCGATTTTCTGCATGTCCACAAACCACTGCAGGCTCAGTCGAGGCTCAACTACCGTGTCCGGATTCCGCTCGGAATAGCCCACCTTGTTCTGAATAGGCTCAATTTCGACGAGGTGATCCCGCTCTTTTAAGTCCTTCACAATTTTTTTGCGAACGTCCATGCGATCCTCTCCAACGTACCATTGAGCCGCCTCGCTCATGGTTCCATCCGGATTCATGATATCCACGGTTTCGAGTCCGTGCTTTTGACCTAAATCGTAGTCATTCGGATCATGCGCGGGTGTCACCTTTAGTGCACCCGTACCGAATTCACGATCGACGTACTCATCAAATATGACGGGAATTTCGCGCTCTACCAGCGGAACAACAACTCGTGCACCCTTCAGATGCGCATAGCGTTCGTCTTCCGGATGTACACAAATCGCCGTGTCACCCAAAATGGTTTCTGGACGCGTGGTGGCTATGGTCAAGTACTCATCGCTTCCCTTGATGGGGTAACGAACGTGGTACAGGTTGCTCTGCTCCTCTTTATAGATCACCTCTTCATTTGAAAGGGTGGTTTGAGCAGCCGGGTCCCAGTTGATCATTTTCAGATCGCGGTACAAATAGCCTTTGTTGTAGAGATCCACAAAGACTTTAATGACGGCCTCGCTCAGGCTGTCCTCCATGGTAAACCGTGTACGGTCCCAATCGCACGAAGCTCCTAACTTCTTGAGCTGTTCAATGATGATCCCACCGTACTGATCTTTCCAATCAAAGGCGTGGCCCAAAAACTCTTCTCGACTAATGTCTGCCTTGGTAATGCCCTGCTCGCGCAATTTGCGAACGACCTTAGCTTCCGTGGCAATGGACGCGTGATCCGTTCCTGGTACCCAGCACGCATTGAAGCCCTGCATCCGCGCGCGGCGAATCAAGACATCCTGAATGGTGTTGTTGAGCATGTGCCCCATGTGCAAAACCCCCGTCACGTTGGGCGGCGGAATGACAATGGTATAGGGCTCACGATCATCGGGAACGGAACGAAACATTCCATGCTCCATCCAGTGATCATACCACTTCTGCTCTACTTCTTTTGGGTCAAAATTCTTCGCGATCTCCATGCGTCAATGATTGGGCGAACAAAAGTAGCAATTCCGCCTTGTTTTTAGACGTGAACCATCCAACCATTGGGATGTTAATGCCGTGTTAATGCAAAGTCGCCCTTGCAAATGTGGCGCACCCTTTGCTACCTTTGTACAACGTTTCACAACAAAAACATTGAACTCATGAAAAAACTGATCGCCACTCTTACATTGGTCTTTGCTGGTGTAGCATTGACTTTCGGTCAAGCCAATACCAATCCAAACGCACCTCAAATCTCATTCGCGAAAGAGACCCACGACTATGGGACTCATGACCAAGGCGCTAACGGAACTTACGAATTCGTCTTTACCAACACCGGTAAAGAGCCTTTGATCATTACCAACGCAAAAGGATCTTGCGGTTGCACTGTGCCTGCATGGCCGAATGAGCCAATCGCTCCTGGAGCATCTGATGTGATTAAAGTAAAATACGACACCAAGCGTTTGGGCGCATTCAACAAATCGGTAACGATTACTTCCAATGCAGCGACCCCAACCAAGGTGATTAAAATCAAAGGTAAAGTGAACGCACCAAGCGGAAACACATCACCTGTAAAGCAGTCTGGAGCTTCGCCTGTGGCAAAGCCTTGATGCAAATCGAAAATTTTATTTTTGTCCCGGAGTTAACGCTCCGGGATTTTTTATTTCTGGCCCTACGGGCCGATGTCAAATAGCCAGTCATGCCATCACTTTCCCAGAAAGGGCAACGTATGCCCTCCTCTCCAATCCGAAAGCTCGTTCCCTTTGCGGATGCCGCAAAAGCAGGCGGAACCACTGTGTACCACCTCAACATCGGTCAACCGGACATCAAGACGCCAGAAGTCGTACAAGATGCTATTCATGTAGCCCCGGTTGAGATTATTGCCTATTCCCACTCCGAAGGAAATCTGACCTATCGAGAAGGGCTGGCCAAGTACTATCGGCACGTGGGACTGGAAGTGAACGCCCACGACATTATGGTGACGACTGGTGGATCTGAGGCGCTTAGCTTCATCATTGGCGCCACGATGGATCCAGGTGATGAACTCATTGTTCCTGAACCTTTTTATGCGAACTACAACGGATTCTCCATCGCCAATGGAGTCAACGTTCGCGCAGTAACCGCTTCTATTGAAGATGGTTTTGCCCTGCCCTCCATTGAGGAATTTGAGAAACTGATTGGCCCCAAAACCAAGGCCATTCTCATTTGCAACCCTGGAAACCCCACGGGGTACTTGTACAGCGAAGCAGAACTGGAGCAGTTGCGGGCACTCGTCATCAAACACGATCTCTATTTGATTGCCGACGAAGTCTATCGCGAATTCTGCTATGACGGCCGGACACATCATTCCGTTATGGCCATGGAAGGTCTAGACAATCATGCCATCATGGTCGACAGCGTATCCAAGAGATACAGCATGTGCGGCGCTCGTATCGGCTGCATTGTCTCGCGCAACAGCCACTTAATGGCTACCATTATGAAATTTGCGCAAGCGCGTTTGAGCCCACCCAGCCTCGGACAAATCGCTGCCGAAGCAGCATTGAAAACGCCTCAAAGCTACTTCGACGAAGTCATTGAAGAATACGTAGAACGACGAGATGTTTTAGTCGACGGCTTGAACGAAATTCCTGGGGTCCGCTGCCCCAAACCATCAGGTGCTTTCTACTGCATTGCCGAATTACCCGTTGACGACGCGGACAAATTCGCGGAATGGCTACTTTCAGAATTCAGCTATGAAGGAGGAACTGTAATGATGGCTCCTGCCAGCGGCTTTTATTCAACTCCAGGAAAGGGAAAGCAAGAAGTTCGTATCGCGTACGTCCTCAATATTGGGAGCCTCAAAAAGTCTCTGACCATTTTAGAAAAAGCTTTGGAAGCCTATCCGGGACGCATTGGATGATTGCCGCCTTTGAACATATGGTCAAGTGGCTTGGATATGCCTTATGGATTGAGGCGGTTACGGCATTTTCACCGCAGACCATGGGCCTTGAACCGCAATTCTTAATGCCTGCGATCCTCGAGGAAAACAGTGGCTTAGTTTGGGACGATGAACACCAGACCTTTTGGACCCACAACGACAGCGGTGGTAAACCGCGCTTATTCGAGGTGGATACTACCGGTAAAATCGTGAAAGAAGTCTATTTGAAAGGAGCCTCAAACCGCGATTGGGAAGAGTTGGCACTGGACCGCGAAACGAAGACTCTCTTCGTTGGTGACTTTGGCAACAACCGGAATAAACGAAAGGACCTGACCGTCTATCGTCTCCCTTTACCTCGTGGAAAGGCGGAAGAGGTTGCTTGTGAGACCATCTCGTTTCGCTATCCCAATCAGAGCGAATTTCCTCCTGTAGACAACAAATTGGAGTTTGACATGGAAGCCATGATTTACTGGAATGATTCGCTCTACCTTTTTTCTAAGAATCGTACGGAGCCGTATTCTGGATACACCTTCATGTATCGCGTTCCTTCGGCACCTGGTGAATATGTTGCCGAGTTGGTAGACTCTTTTGCCACCGGAGGCTCGTACTACATGACTCAATGGATTACCGCTGCAGACCTAAGTCCTTCTGGTGATCGTCTCGTACTGCTGAACAACGGTCATCTTTGGTCCTTCTCGAACTACACTCCACCCTACTTCCTGCGAGGAGATGCCACCAAACACCCCTTTGAGCGCGCGACTCAAAAAGAAGCGATCACGTTCAAGAATGATTGGACCCTATTTATCTCTGAAGAGAAAAGCAGCGGTCCAGGGGCGTTATACCTCGGCACTTTGCCTGACGGGCACTAAGGGCCAGATCGAGTCCTTGACTTAGCCCATTTTAGCCAGGTGAAAGGCCTCTTTTTTCTGCAAATTTTGCTCGTTTCGGGCATGTGTTCCATTCCTCGTCCACCTAATCATGAGCTACCCGGAGGTTTTGAACCCCCTTCGGATTCAGCACTGCGCATCGCCTTTTACAATCTTGAAAACCTCTTTGACACGGTGGACGATCCCGACACCCAAGATGAGAGCTTTACCCCTTTGGGGAGTCATCGATGGAACGAGAAACGGCTTCGACGAAAACTCTTGGAACATGCACAAACCCTTCGCGCTATGGGGGGTTGGAACGGACTTGGACTGATCGGATTTGCCGAAGTTGAACATGAAGAACTTCTTCAAAAACTGTCTGTTCAACTCCCATTAAGGAGTTTCGGGTACCGAGCTCTACATTTCGAATCTGACGATCCCAGAGGAATCGATGTTGGCGTACTCTGGGACCCTAGGCGACTGGACTTGGATACGACGGCCTGTTTTGACGTTCCTTTGAGCCAAGACGAGCGCCCTCTTCGATCATTCCTCTGGGCTCGGTTCCTGTGGAATTCAAACGCCTTTCACATCATCATTGTCCATTGGCCTTCGCGTTTTGGCGGGCAAATGAAGACCGAGCCTAAGCGAATACAGGCTGCCCATAAGGCCAATGAAGTTCACGAATGGATCAGGCTCACGTTTGGGAATGAACCCATCATCTTGATCGGCGATTTCAACGACGGACCAAATAACTCGTCCATACAAGATGGTCTGGGCCTCCGAGGTGACTCAAGTCGTTGGATATTTCACTCTCCTCTACCCAACGGATACCTTGGAACCCGCGTTCATGAAGGTAGGTGGAACCTACTCGACCAATGTTACTTGTCCTTAAACCCAAACTCTTCAGAGCGCCGATTGCGCTTCGATTCGCTTCATATCTTTTCAGCTGCTTGGCTATTGGAAGAAAGCGAACAGGGGCAGATTATACCTTTTCGGACTTATCGAGGGCCTTCATACCACGGGGGAGTCAGCGACCATCTGCCCATCTACTTCGACCTGATTCAATCGAAACAGGACTAAACGGAAAAAACTTATCTTGCTCTATCTACAGTCGATCTAGTGGATTGGAGCAGAAGATGAGACGAATCGTACTACTTTTTTTCATTCTATTCTCGGCCTTTTTCACTTCGTGCAAAAAGGATGCTGAGGTTATTCCGGACAATGACGCGCCGTATTACGAATCAATTCCACGCGTCCTAATTGAAAACTACGTCAACCGAACCTTCATTGACCTTATTGGTCGAGAACCACTAGATCCAGAAATGGCTTATTACGTCGATTTCCTCAAGGTGAACAACCTGGATTTCGAATCGCGAGACAGTATGATTATCGTGCTGATGACTGATACCCAGCCGCGTCCCGAAGAAGGCTCCTACGTCCAAGCCTACTACCAAAGAGTGTATGACTTGAGTAAAGCACGCTTTTTAGAGGGGGTCGCCGACGCCTACATTCAAAGCGAAATAGGCCAACTCTCCTTTTGGTTGCAAGTAGATAGTCTGAACGGAGACTATGCCGCTGCGGCTGAAAAGCTGAGAGAGATTCGAAAATTCCAGAATATCCTGGATTGCCGTGTTGATTATATGAATGATTCTATTGGCTTGGATTCGGTCTGTGCCCGCATGATCAACAACAATATTTACGACTTCATCAACATGAACACCTTCAACTTTGTGAACGCATCCTTTGACGATCTCTTTTGGCGATTCCCGACGGAAGGTGAATTCTGGGCGGGATACGACATGATCGAAAGCAATCAGAGTCAAATTATTTTTGGTGAATCCGGCACCAACAAAGAAGAGTATATCGACATTCTTGTCCGTCAAAGAGAGTTTTATGAAGGGAACATCACTTGGGCATACTCTACTCTTTTAGCCCGCCCTGCGAGCACTTTAGAGCTTTCAGATATGATGAACCATTTCTGGTTTGATCACGATTTTCAACGCGTTCAAAGGAAAATTATTAGAACAGATGAGTATGCGGGCTTCTAAAATAGTAGTGCTTAGCCTTCTGACCCTATGGCTTGTTCTCGCTTCTTGCCGAAAGGAGGCCGATATCTATGAAGTGAATCCTGAAGGACTTCAGCTCGTAGAGACGAGTAAGTTTAAGTTGAAAACGACAAATCAATACGTCGCCATTCTCTACGCCAATCTCTTTCAGACGGCGCTTTCTGCCAACAAGCTGGTCGAGATCAACCGCTTGTTTGACGCCATTGGAGATGATCAAGTGGCCAAAGAAGTACTCATTTCAAATTTCATGAATGACCCAGCGGTGATTATTCCGAGTGATTCGGATATGAGAGCTGATCCAGAAACCTTTATTTACGAAACTTATGTTCGCTTCTTAATCCGACGTCCGACTGAGGCTGAGCAGACCCACTTCGTGAACCTCATCAACACCAATACAGACATCACGGCTGAACTGATCTATTTCTCTTTCGCACTGTCTGACGAATACGAATACTACTGATATGGAACGCAGAGAATTCTTAAAGAAATCGGCATTGACGGCTGCGGGAAGTATGGTCATGCCCTATATTTTACCTTCGGGTCGACTCTTCGCCCAAACCGGGGTTCCTATGGCCGGGCACGTCGTTTATGTTCTTTTTGCAGGAGGTGTGCGCCAACAAGAAGCGGTCCTCCAACGATATTTGGACGATAGCCAAAACGTCAATATTCCTGGGAACATCATGTACAACATGTTCAACGGACAAGCACCAGCGGCAAAAATCGTCTACGGCACCAATGTTCCGGGCGAACCGGACGGAAGTGCGCCTATTTCCGGAATCCTAGGTTCTACCATCCAAAGTCAGGGTACCACCTTTGCGGAGGTGCGCGCTACAACAGCAGGTCATTACAGTGGATTGAATACACTATTGACGGGAAACACCGGAGTCACACAAGGACTTAAACAGAAGCCTGTGTTCCCAACCATCTTCGAATACGCTCGAAGACATGCAGGATACAAGGCCACGGATTGTTGGTTTGTCGGTAACGGAATTGGAAACTCCACTCCGCTGCTCGATTTCTCCGAACACCCAGGATACGGAGCTCAGTATGGTGGAAACTTCCTCTGCCCAGAGGTTGCCTTTGGGGATGACGGTGTGGAGCATTTGTCCAATGCCAAAATCTACCACCCTGATGAAGAGCTGGACCCCATGTACAAGATGAAATACTTCTTGGACAACGCATTCCGCTCGAACGGAGGTATTCCCGTTCCCAACATCGGAAATACCGAAGAAGAAAAACAAGAAATCAAGCAGTTCATCAGCGATATGTTCGTGAAGCGCGCTTCAGGACAAGTCACCATGCCGCCCATCGCGGATAACGGAGACCTCCGAAACATCGGATGGGCTTGTGAAGTCATGCAGCGATTCAAACCCAAAATCACAGTAGTCAACCTCGGGGCTGTGGATGGCTGCCATGCCGATTTTACGGGCTATTTACGAAGCCTTCACAGAGCAGATCACGGAGTAGGATTTTTGTGGAACTACATCCAGACTCAGATTCCGGAAATGGCCAATGATACTGTGATGATTGTTACTCCAGAACACGGTCGAAATGAGCTGCCCAATCCTATTTTGGACGAGAACGATTGGTTCGCCTATGACCACAGTGACGCGAATAGTATGCGTGTGTTTACACAAATGGTTGGTCCTGGAGTGCAAGGAAACCTCACCGTCGGAAGTGAAACGAATCAAATCGGAACAACCATGGACAATGTCTTGACTATCGGCGAGATTCTCGGTTTCAAGAGTGATATTCAAACCGCTGGTCTCATGTCCGGAAGTGCCTTAAGCTTATTTGATCGCATATGAGAAACCTGCTGGCCATAGTTATGCTTGCCGGGCTTTTCTTCTTCGTCGTGTCTTGTACCGACGAAGAAAAGGACAACCCATTCAACAATCCGAACCTTCAGGAGCCTGTGGATTCGGTGGATACCGATACGCTTACTCCTGGATCGTTCGCCTTCTTGCACTACAAAGTCTTCCGCCCTACATGCGCGAACAGCGGATGTCACGACGGAACTTTTGAACCCGATTTCAGGACCATTGAAAGCTCGTACAATACGATGGTTTATCAGCCAGTGATCAAAAACGACGTCAGTAACTCTTTCGAATACCGCGTGAAGCCTGGAAGCTCTTCAGAGAGTGTTTTGATGTACCGCCTGACGGTGGACATTGATGGACAGTCTGGAATTATGCCCTTGAGTATTGATCCTGGAAGTGATTGGCCCGCACAGGAAAACAGCTACGAGAACTATATACGGGACTGGATCAACAACGGAGCACTGGACCAATTTGGGAATCCGCCTACTCAAGGGAATAGAGAGCCCCAGATGCTCGGTGTCGTAGCCTTTGCTGATGGCAGTTCAACAGCATTGCCAAGAGGCGCGGGGAACGGCCCTATAGAGGTGCCTTCGAATACACAGAGCTTACAAATTTGGATTGCTTTTGCCGATGATCAAACTCCGGCGGGACAATTGGGAGTAAATGAGATCAGATTCAGCAATGGCATCAATGATTTCACTGGATCTATGGCTGAGGCTTTAAGTGTCGTTGGTCAACCCATTACCGCAGAAGGATATTTTGGCGATCCGGTATCGTATTTTCATCGCATTACCATCGACCCAAGTCAATATGCGAATTTGGGTCAGTTTAGCTACTTCAGGACCACGATTCAAGACGCAGACAATGACCCTTCCGAGATTCCGAATCAAGGAAGCTTTCAGTACATCAAAGAATACTTTGCCTTTACTGTAATACCCTAATGAAACAGTTTCGATTCTACATAGGGCTCATGTTGCTTTTGGGCCTTACGGCCCGATGCACAAAAGAGGTAGACAACGGAATTTCGGATGTACCAGCCATAGAAATACGTCAAGTCTCCCCATTGACGATTGAGGAGTTCGACGGAAATGTAAAGGTCTTTCTCAAGTACGAAGACGGAGACGGAGATCTGGGTTTTCCGGAGGCGGATTCACTTTCATTGGAAGTTTGGGATGCCCGACTTTCAGAACCGGACTATTACTACGTGCCTGCACTCGCTCCGGTCGGTGAATCCCTGACCATTCGAGGTGAACTGGAAATCACGTTGAACGGGACGTTCATCTTGGGAAATGGTCAACAAGAGACTACGACATTTACCATGCGCATAAGGGATAGAGCAGGTCATTGGAGCAACACGGTGGTCACTCCGACCATCACCATCGTTGAACCCTAAGCAGCATGAAGCACTGGAGGTTATGGATTATCGGAAGCTTTTGTTTGCTGAGCCAATCGCTTTTGGCCCAGGGTGACTTCTACATGTCCAATGCCACCATCAACAACTGCTTCGGCAATTTTTTCGATTCGGATCTGGGGATGCCGGCGGGCAATTACGACCATAGCGAGAATCTCACCTTCACCATTTGCGTTCCTCAGGCTACACAGATCACCATGATCTTTTCCCAATTCTGTACGGAGGCAGTTTTGGACTACATCCGGTTTTATGACGGACCAGATACGCTAAGCCCTTTGATTTTTGGACCGTGGTCCGGAGGAAACACTCCTCCTCCAATAGTCGCTACCTCAGGCTGCTTAACGATCAACTTTATTTCAGATGTTTCCGTAGCGTGTACCGGATGGTCCGCTCAATTCTTCAGTGATGTTCCTCCCCCTATTCCGCCGAACATTACCGCAGTTGCCGGAACCTGCAACTCCAATCAATTGATTGTCGGTTTTGATGCGCCTATTGATTGCGACTCATTGAACGTCGGGGCATTCACCTTAAGCGGAACACCAGGATACAATATAACCTCCGTTCTCCCAAACCCTTGCGTAAATGACTCGGCTACCTCGGCCATCTTAATGTTGGACAACGCCATCACGGATTGCGCAAGTTTCGGATTGGATTTTGACTTGACCTTAGCAGATGCTTGTGATTCGCTCCATTTCTTTACCCTTACTCAAGCTTTTGACGTTTATGACTGCCCCGTAGATGTACAACTTCAGGCGACTTCGGATTCCTTGTGCGGTGGTGGATGTGCAGACATTCTTGCAGCTCCCAACGGCGGGGACTGTAATTACACGTATACATGGAGCACTGGTTGGCCCAATTTAGGTGGACCCCATACGATATGTACATCAACCGATACGACCATCATCGTCACACTTTCAGATGGGCAAGGTTTCACGGATACCGACACCGTACAGATTTTTGTCATTAACACTCCGACAGCTGGTCCAGATACCAATGTTTGCAGCACCTTTGGGCCTCTTCAGCTCACAGGAGCTAGTCCAGCTGGCGGTGTGTATTCTGGTCCTGGTATTTCAAGTCCTCTGGGCATCTTCGACCCCTCACTTTCTGGTCTGGGCAGTTTCTACGTATACTATGATTTCCAGGGATGCATCGACAGCCTTGAGGTCATGGTCTACGAGCTCGATGCGGGACCTGACACGGCCGCATGCCCAGGGAGCAGTCCTCTGTTCTTGACTGGGGCGAATACTCCCGGAGGAACCTGGACAGGGCCTAACGTTACGCCAACTGGAGTCTTTACTCCTCCTACCGTTGTAGATTCCTTTACGGTGTACTATTCAGCAAATGGCTGCATGGACTCTTTGACAATCTACGTCGACAGCATTGCTCTAGCGCCTCTTGACACAGTTTGTCAAAGTGACCCGATCGTTCAACTTCAATTCTCTCCTCCGGGAGGATTGTGGAGCGGACCGGGAATTGTCGACGACCAGCTTGGATATTTTGACCCCGATGATGCCGGCGGGGGACTTCATACCCTCACCTACACCATCAGTGGCTGTGCTAGATCCGAAGACATCTATGTTTGGCCCATAGATATTGGGCAGAATACCCTGCTTTTGTGTCCTCAGACCGATAGCACAGTGCTCCCCACACCTAACCCAACAGGAGGCTATTGGAGTGGTCCCGGAATTATTGACTCGATTGCCGGAATTTTCAATCCTTCCTTAATTGGTACAGGCGGAAACTACAACCAGGACCTCTTCTACCATGTCAACGGATGTGTCGACACCCTTGGAATTCGGGCAAGAAATACAAGGATCGACAGTACGACTATAAGACACTGTCAATCCGACGGAAATATTTCTTTGAACTATGCAAGGACTGGAAGAACACCAGGTGGAGGTTTTTGGACTGGACCAGGCATTACTGGAACCGGAGCAAGTGGACCTTTCAACCCGAATAACTCAGGACTAGGACTACACCTCATCTACTACGAGGTGAACGGCTGTATTGATTCTCTTTTTGTAGAGGTATTCCCGAGCCCTACCGTCAATGATACAGGAGTATGCATAGGTTCCGGACTCATCGATTTGACCGAATCTGATCCCGGCGGAATCTGGTCGGGACCTGGAATTGTAGTGGATACAACTGGCCTATTCGATCCTGCCTTGGCAGGACCGGGAAGCCACACCTTGTACTACGACATTTTTCAAGCCTGCCGCGACAGCATGGTTATCACTGTGGACAGCCTACCCGTAATTGACATGAGCTTTGTGGATACTGCTTATTGTTTTATCGACAGCGTTATAGACTTGAACATTACGCCGGCCTCTGGAATCTTGACCGGTCCCGGAGTGATTGGAAGCAATTGGAATGCTGCACTTGCTGGTTCAGGGATTCATCTACTTCGTTTTGAAGCTACCAATGGAACCTGCATGGTTCAAGACTCCGCCTTTGTCTTGGTCAGAGACACTCTGGAAGCCAATACCAATGTGGATTCCACGGCGATCTGCTTTGGAGATTCCGTTTTGGTGGATATCAGTGCATCTGGTGGAGAAACGGCCAATATTCAATACCTGTGGAGCGATAGTATTGGGACCGGGCCCGGCCAGGTCCTTCAGCCTCTCCAATCGACAACCTATTTTGTCACGATAACAGACAACTGCTCCGAACCCGTGGTCATCCCTATTGCCGTTGAAGTCTATCCGGAAATCGAAGTGGATCTGCTACGGTCCGATACAGTCTGCTATGATTCAACAGGTTGGGTCAGTATACAAAGCGGCAACGGAATCAACTACAGCTTCACTTGGCTGACCAACCCAGCTCAGAACAGCCCAACCATTGACGCTGAACGCGGTACGTACTACGTGGAGTCTACAGACCCGAACACGGGGTGCTCCGTCATTGATACGATCACCCTGCCCTCGTACTCGCAGTTGAACGCCAATTTCAGTCTAAATCCCAATTTTAATTGCCTCTACTTAAGCGAGTCTCAGGTCAACCTCATCGACTTCAGTATCGGTGGCACCAGCGGTTATTGGGACTGGGGAGACAATACGGGGAATGTACTTTACCAATTGGGACAATACCCGCAGCACTCTTATGCGGACTCCGGACAATTCACCGTCACGCTCTATCTAGAAAACGAGGGCGGATGCATCGATATTCACCGTGAAACGGTCTGTATTGAACTAGATCCTGGAATCTGGATTCCCAACGCCTTTACTCCGGATGCCGACAACCTGAATGACGGATGGCGGCCCGAAGGATCACAAATCGAAGAGTATCGATTACTCATTTTTAATCGTTGGGGCGAGCTCATGTTTGAAACCGAGGATTTTTATGAAGCCTGGAACGGCACATACAGAGGCGAGCCCGCCAAGAGCGACGCCTACGAGTATCGTTTGTGGTACCGATACATTGATGCAGAAACCGTCCATGAACGCATTGGTCAGCTCTACCTATTTCGCTGATTTCGTCCTATTTACTATCTTAAATTCGATTCCCTTGGCCCTGCGGGCCGATGGAGTAGCCCGGCGGAGGGGTCTGCGGTTGTGAATTAACCCGGCTATATCGCCACCAAACCAAACCGCCTTGGACGCTTTGCGTCCTGCAACGCCTATGGCCGACCAACTGATCTACGAGAGCAAGAAGTCAAAGATTTACTTCTACGAGGACTCGGAGTGGAACAAATCCGTTTTGCTCAAGCTCCTCAACTATGAATTCCCGACACCTCGGGATATTTCGCAATTGTACAACGAATTTGACATTATAGAAGGGCTCGGTATGATTGGTACCCGAGAAGCCTTGCAGCGCCTAAAGCACAAGGGTAAACACGCCATGTACCTCGAATGGGTGGAAGGACAGACGGTCAAAGAAGCGTTCAAGGGAAAGCAAGAGGACATCCGGGACTTCCTACACTTAGCGGTAACCATGGCTTCGGCTGAAGCGGAGTTGCACGATCAGAACATCATCCATAAGGATATCTCGGGGAACAACATGATTGTGAACCTCCAAGAGCACTGGGTGAAAATCATTGATTTTGGTATTGCTTCGAAGATTACGCTCAAAGAGCGGCACCTGAGGTATTGTGTATTACGAAATGCTCTGCGACCGCACGCCTTATCAAGGACTGGATGCCATGGGTATTTGTTCATGGAAATATCGCCGTCACTCCTCCTCTCCCGAGCGAGGTCAATCCGTAAGATCCTCAAGCCATTTCCGATATCGCCATGACTCTCTTGGCCAAGGAGTCTGAGTTACATCTGATCGCACAGTGAAAAAGCTCGGGTCGTTCGAATGTCGAGCTATCGGCTGTTTGGGTATCCGAATGCGATTCCTAATAACGACGACCGTAACTCCAGTGATTGGGCCAAGATTCAGCGAGAAAAAGTCAGTGAGTCGAGTCGGGAGTCTTAAGGCAGGTGTTCCACGATATCCGGCTCAATCGCCTCAGGCGTAGTTGTAGGGGCGTATCGTTTGATGGGCGTCCCCTCTGGGCTGATCAAGAACTTCGTAAAGTTCCACTTTACGGCATTTCCTAATGTTCCGGGCAAGGCCTTTTTCAAGTATTTGAAAATAGGATCAGAATCTTTTCCGTTCACTTTGACCTTCTGCGTCAGCGGAAAGGTAACACCGTAGTTTAATTCGCAAATATTGGCCATCTCCTCATTGTTGAGTGGCTCTTGACTCGCGAATTGATTGCATGGAAATCCGATGATTTGCAGCCCATCTTTTCCGTACTTATCGTGGAGTTCTTCCAGTCCTTTGAATTGTGGTGTGAGACCGCACTCGGATGCCGTGTTGACTACCAAGAGCGTTTTACCCTTGAAATCCCCCATGGAAATCTCTTCGCCTGTGGATTTTTTCGTCGAGAACTCGTAGATGGACATATTCCCTTGTTTTCTCTATCAACATCAGACGCCGACAGATGTTCTACTCAAAATCAGGATAGAGGAGATACTTCTTTCGCTTGAATTTAAATAGGCGTAATTCTTCCTCCCAAGCCTCTCGAATCTCCTCTTCTGAGCGTCCTGCAATAATCTGTTCCCTGAGTGTTGGGCCACCTGCAAGAAGGTCGAAGTAATCCGGCCTTGAAAAAAACTCCTCTCCATCCGGGCACAGTCGATAAGCATCGAGCAGCCAAAAAAGGTTAATCTGACCGTTGGCAGGAATAAAGTCTCTTCCAAAATTGGTCAAATCAAAGCCCTGACACAACTCGCCTTCATGCTTTGGATGATTGGAACCGAACCCTGCTCTTGGTGTAAAGCTCGTTGTGCCCGGTGGCATCCAGGGAGCCCCAACGACTTCAAAGGGCTTTTCTGTTCCTCGCCCAATGCTCACACTGGTTCCTTCGAAGAAGCATAAAGAAGGATACAGATAGATTGCGGACATGGAGCGCAGATTTGGTGATGGATTGACCGGAAGTGCGTATCGGGTGCTGTGGTCGTATCCAGAACAGGGTACAACCTTTAAATCGAGCTCATTTTGCGTTTGTAGCCATCCTTCACCAATGGCCATCTGAGCGTACTCCCCCAAAGTCAAGCCATGTGCCACAGGAATGGGATGCAAGCCAATGAAGGAAGGCTCCGGTAGGTGGTTCATGGGGCCATCGACATAAAAACCGTTGGGGTTCGGTCGATCCAAAATCAAAAAATCAACATCAAAATCCGCGCACGCTTCCATGATGTAGCTCATGGAACTGACAAAGGTGTAGAATCGAACACCTACATCTTGGATATCAAAGACGACGACATCAATATCATCCAAGTCTTCTTGGATAGGCTTTTTGTGACTCCCGTATAAGCTGATGACTGGAAGCCCCGTTTTGGGGTCTTTCCCGTCGGCTATTTTTTCTCCATCAGGAACATCACCTCGGAAACCGTGCTCTAGGGCAAAGACTTTCCGGACATCTACACCAAGACTAAGCAGGGTATCAATCAGATGCTGATCTCCGACAACTGACGTGGGGTTTGCCACGACAGCAACGGATTTGCCATACAGTAAGGGGCGGTATCGGTTCAATTGCTCGGCTCCTGTTTTGACTTGAGCATGTCCCATCAGTCCTAAAAGGAGGCCGAGGAACGTCAATTTTATACCTTTAGCGCGCATTAATTCGTGCATGCATATGCGGTTTGAGTGGTTTATAGCGCGTCGACTCTCGCGAGCCGAAGCAAGTGATCGCAGCATCAGCGGTCCCATTATTCGCGTGGCCATAATAGCTGTTGCCTTGAGCTTTGCCGTAATGCTGATTGCCGTATCCGTAGGAACGGGACTGAAATCAAAGATTCGCGACAAAGTAATCGGTTTCACCGGGCACATCCAAATCACCAACTTCGATCAAAATTCCAGCTTTGAGCCCATTCCAATAGAGGCTGAGGCCGAATGGATCAATGAAGTCAAAGCACTTCCCGGAGTAAACCGCATCCAAAGCTATGCCACTAAGGCTGGCGTCATGAAGACACGCGATGATTTTGAAGGTATTGTGCTCAAAGGACTCGGTGAAGAATACGATTGGACTCCTTTTCTCCCCTACCTGAATGAAGGCCGATTTCCGAGCCTCTCTGATACATCGAGTCGAGAAATTCTCGTCAGTGACTACTTCGCGCGCCGACTGAACCTGGAAGCAGGCTCCAAAGTCCTGCTTTACTTTGTTCAACCCCCTCCTAAGAATCCGCGGAGGTTGCCTTTTACGGTTAGCGGGATCTATAAAACGGACCTGGAAGAATACGACCAACTCTACGTAATGGGGCGCTTGAGTGATATCCAAAACCTAAATGATTGGGGCACCGATCAAGTGGGCGGATTCGAGGTGCTCATTGATGAATTTGATGATCTCGTTATGATGGGGGCTAAAGTGAATGCGCTCATCGATTACAACCTCATTGCACGAACGGCCAAGCAAAAAAGCCCTCAAATTTTTGAATGGCTGGCCCTATTTGATTTGAACATCTTCATTGTGCTCGCCATAATGGTTGCGGTAGCGGCGATCAATATGTCGACTGCCCTGCTGATTTTAATATTGGAACGCACTCCTTTTGTCGGTACCATGAAAGCGCTCGGTGCCCGAAATTGGAGCATTCGACGGATTTTTCTCTACGATGCCTTTTATCTCATCGGATGGGGCCTATTTTGGGGGAATCTCATCGGTGGCGGTCTATTGCTGCTTCAGGATCACTTCGGATTGGTGACCCTCGATGAAAGCACGTATTACGTCAGTGAAGCCCCCGTGGCGCTCCACTTGTGGCAATGGGGTGCCATCAATTTGGGAACGCTCGTTTTGTGTTTGATTGTTCTTATTCTTCCCTCCTATCTAGTCACTCGCATACCACCGGCGCGAGCCCTCCGATTTGATTAATCATCGGCCCGTAGGGCCTCGCTAATCCGCCCAAGATTGGGTACCTTTGCCACCAACTACAGCACAACGAAAAGCGCGGCATGATTTACGACAGCATCCTCGACACTATTGGTGACACTCCCATGATCCGTATGGATCGCATAGCCAAGAAATACGGAATCCCAGGCACCCTCTTGGGAAAGGTGGAATACTTCAATCCAGGGCACTCGGTGAAGGACCGAATGGCCTTGAAGATGATTGAAGACGCCGAAGCGGAAGGTAAAATCACTCCAGGAGGAACCATCATTGAATGTACGTCTGGGAATACGGGAATGGGCTTGGCCCTTGCCGCCGTCATTAAAGGGTACAAGTTGATTTGTACCATGAGCGACAAGCAGAGCAAGGAAAAGATGGATGTCTTGAAAGCGATGGGCGCAGA
Organism: Flavobacteriales bacterium; assembly: GCA_965661605.1. Taxonomy (GTDB): domain Bacteria; phylum Bacteroidota; class Bacteroidia; order Flavobacteriales; family ECT2AJA-044; genus ECT2AJA-044. The sequence continues at coordinate 109,809 of CBFIEH010000003.1, forward strand.
AGTAGTAGTTTGCCCGACAGATGTAACTCCGGATGACGAACGCTCTTACTACAAGGTCGCAGAGCGCCTAGCTCGTGAAATCCCGAATAGCTTTTACCCCTTTCAGTACGACAACCTCAGCAACCGAGCTGCCCATTACGAAAGTACAGGTCCGGAAATCTGGGAACAGACGGAAGGAAAAGTGACGCACTTTGTCGTAGGGGTGGGTACCGGAGGAACGGTTTCCGGCACGTCTCGCTATCTGAAAGAGCAAAATCCTGAGGTTCAGACCTTGGGGGTAGATTCCTATGGTTCTGTTTTCAAAAAGTACCATGAGACCGGCGAATTTGATGAAAACGAAATCTATTCGTACATCACCGAGGGAATTGGAGAAGATATTCTGCCGAAAAATGTGGATTTCAGCTTGATTGACCACTTCGAAAAGGTGGGAGATAAGGAAGGCGCGCTCATGTGTCGCGAGCTGGCCCAGACCGAAGGTTTCTTCTTGGGTTATTCCTGTGGATCTGCTATGCAGGCTGTGGTTCAAATGAAGGATCGCTTCCACGAAAATTCAGTTATCGTGGTTCTTTTTCACGATCACGGAAGTCGATATGTAGGTAAGGTCTACAACGATGATTGGATGAAAGAACAGGGCTTTATTGACGCCTAATGCGCCGGATTAAGGATCAGCTCGGAAGAATCGTTGAGGTGCCTGAAGTACCGAAGCGCATCATCTCCCTGGTCCCCTCTCAAACAGAATTACTCGCCGATTTGGACGTTGACGATGAAGTCGTTGGCTTGACGCGTTTTTGCGTCCACCCAGATCAATGGCGATTTGAAAAGACGCGTGTTGGCGGCACCAAAGACTTCAAGCTCTATCGGATTCGCGATTTGAGGCCTGACCTCATCATCGCCAATAAAGAAGAGAATGATTCTGAGGGTATTAAAGCACTGGCAATGGAATTCCCGGTGTGGATCAGTGATGTTCAAAACCTCGGGGATGCCCTTTATATGATCGAATCGGTGGGTCTCCTCGTAAACCGATCCGAAAAAGCTGCAGAACTCATAGAACGCATCGAGGGCCAGTTTTCGGTCTTAAGGGCCGAAAAAAGGGATTTAGTGCCTGTGGCCTATCTCATTTGGAAGAATCCGTACATGAGTGTTGGGCGAGACACCTTTATTCACGCTATGCTGGAAGAGGGTGGCTTTGAGAATGTTTTTGGTGAAGAAAGCCGGTACCCGGAAGTAGAACTGAGCGATTCAAGATGGCAACAAGCAAAGCGTATTTTCTTGTCTTCTGAACCCTTTCCTTTCAAAGAGGAACATGTGAAGGAATTGAGGGGCATCGCGCCGCAGGCGCAAATAGAACTGGTAGATGGCGAACTCTTCAGCTGGCATGGAAGTCGCCTTGTGAAGACACCTTCCTATTTGAGAGAATTAGGTAAAAAATAAGCCCTGGCAAACATGTGTTACCGGGGCTTCTCGGGCTCGAGATAGTTTGGGTTATCTGTAGGCCGAACCCGTAGGAAAATTACTTGCCTCTTGATTTTCAATTGGATAGTTCACGTGATCTATGGCACCGGCCATCGCGAACAGGGGTTTGAAAGCAAATGGAGCTTCTGATTTGTCCGGATTGAGCTCAATGGAATGCCGACCGTCCCGGGGAGCATGAGGTCCAGCAGCACCAGATCGTAATTGCCCGTCAAGGCTTCTTGAAGACCGCGGTTCCCGTCCCCCACTCCCGTAGGTGTGCTATCCTTATCTTCCAAGTGAAGGGTGATCAAGTCCCGGATGTCCTGATCATCTTCTACAACGAGTACCTTTTTCATAAGCCAGCATCTGACTTACAAAGCTAGAAGCTAAATATCACGAAAATGTCACGGTGCTTACATTTGGCTCCGAAGGTCAGTAAAATGGGCTCACTTGGCGGCTATTAATCCGTGACTTCTGAATGGAATCCTATGAAGCGATCCGAAAATTCGCGAGGGGTTTTCAAGGACAAAAAAAAGCCGCCTCGTTTCTGAAGCGGCTTCTTACTATTTCCTAGAGCTTAAGCCTGGGCAGTAGGACCACCGAAATTCAGTGGAATATTACCTCGATTGTCTTCTTGAATCTCACCGAATTGCTGCTCGTACTTCTGTACGTTGTCAGCCAATGCACGCATCAAACGTTTGGCGTGCTGGGGCGTCAAAACAATTCGAGACTTCACCTTCGCCTTTGGTACACCAGGCATCATCTTAACAAAGTCGACGACAAACTCCGCCGGACTGTGATTGATGATCGCCAAGTTACTGTACGTACCTTCAGCGATTTCTTCGGGCAATTCAATATTGATTTGATTGCCTTGGTCTTGATTCTGATCAGCCATCTTAAGCTTCCTCTTCTACTTTAGCTTTCTCTGCCGCTTTTTCTTCGGCAGCCTTCTGCATCATTGCTTCCAAGTCTTCTTTGCTTCCTACGATCAAATCTTCGTATTCACGCAATCCTGTACCAGCTGGAATCTTGTGACCAACGATCACATTTTCCTTCAAGCCTTCGAGGTAGTCGACTTTTCCGCTTACTGCAGCCTCGTTCAAGATCTTCGTGGTTTCCTGGAAGGAAGCCGCCGAGATAAAGGACTTGGTCTGGAGTGAAGCGCGGGTAATACCTTGGAGAATTGGACGGGCAACCGCTGGCAACGCTTCACGCGTTTCAACCAACTGCTTGTCATTACGCTTCAAGAAGCTATTCTCATCACGCAATTCGCGTGCGGTGATGATTTGACCATTGCGAAGTTTTTCACTTTCTCCCTGGTCAGTAACAACGAGCTTGTTGTAAATCCAGTCGTTCTCTTGCATAAAGTCGTACTTGTGTACGAGTTGATGCTCCAAGAACTTGGTATCTCCTGAATCGACGATTTGCACTTTACGCATCATCTGACGAACGATAACTTCAAAGTGCTTGTCGTTGATCTTCACCCCTTGCAGACGGTATACTTCCTGAATCTCATTCACGATGTATTCCTGAACAGCAGTGGTACCTTGAATACTCAAGATATCCGTTGGGGTAATGGCCCCGTCAGACATTGCCATTCCGGCACGTACGTAGTCATTTTCCTGTACCAAGATCTGCTTCGAAAGCGGAACCAAATACTTCTTCACTTGACCTGTACGGCTTTCCACGATGACCTCGCGATTACCACGCTTGATCTTTCCGTAAGAAACGATACCGTCGATCTCAGAAACGACTGATGGGTTCGATGGGTTACGCGCTTCGAAAAGCTCGGTTACCCGTGGAAGACCTCCAGTAATATCACCAGCTTTAGCACTGCTGCGCGGGATTTTCACAAGTACTTTACCTGCTTCAATCTTGTCGCCATCATTTACCATGATGTGTGCACCAACCGGAAGGTTGTAGGTCTTGATGACCTCTCCTTTCTTAGATGTAATCTGAACGGTAGGAATCTTCTTCTTATCGCGCATTTCCGAGATCACCTTCTCTTGGAATCCGGTTTGCTCGTCAATCTCAACGCGGTACGTAATTCCCTCAATAACGTTGTCGAATTTGATCGTACCCGCAGTTTCCGAAAGGATTACCGCGTTGTATGGATCCCACTCGCACATCACATCACCCTTCTCGATTTTCTGTCCAGGCTTCACAAACAACTTAGCTCCGTAAGGAATGTTGTTGGTCGAACGCACATGACCCGATTTAGGATCTACGATGCGCATCTCACCTGTACGACCGATAACGATGGTGTCTGGCTCTCCTGTAACAGGATCTTTGGCACCTTCAACCGTACGCAATTCATCAAATTCAATGACTCCCTCAAACTTCGCCATCATGGTTGATTCCTCAGCGATGTTCGAAGCTGTACCCCCAACGTGGAACGTACGCAGGGTCAACTGAGTTCCTGGCTCACCGATCGATTGTGCGGCGATAACTCCAACAGACTCGCCCATTTGAACGGTTGAGTTTGTAGCCAAGTTTCGTCCGTAACACTTCGCGCAGATACCTTTACTGGACTCACATGTCAATGGTGAACGGATTTCAACCGCTTCAATTCCCGCATTGTCAATCGCCTCAGCGATATCCTCAGAAATCAATCCACCCGCTTCGACGATTACTTCGTCTGTATCTGGGTGATAAACATCGACCAAAGAGTTACGTCCAACAATACGATCGTAGAGGCTTTCTACAATCTCCTCGTTCTTGCGCAAGGCCGTTGTATTCAATCCGCGGAGTGTACCACAGTCTACACCAGAAATGATGACATCCTGAGCCACATCCACCAATCGACGCGTCAAGTAACCCGCATCAGCCGTTTTCAAAGCCGTATCCGCAAGACCTTTACGCGCACCGTGGGTAGAGATAAAGTATTCGAGAATCGAAAGACCTTCCTTAAAGTTCGATAGAATCGGGTTCTCGATAATCTCACCACCTGAGCTACCTGATTTCTGAGGCTTGGCCATCAAACCACGCATTCCAGAAAGCTGACGAATCTGCTCTTTAGAACCACGTGCTCCAGAATCCAACATCATAAAGATACTGTTGAACCCTTGGTTGTCTGTGGTCAAACGCTCCATCACACGCTCAGTCAAACGTGCGTTGGTGTTCGTCCAGACGTCGATCACCTGGTTGTAACGTTCGTTATTGGTGATCAATCCCATGTTGTAGTTTCCGGTGATTCCTTCGATCTGCTCGATCGCATTCTTCACCATTTCCTCTTTTTCCTCTGGGATAATTACATCACCCAAGTTGAAGGACAACCCACCTCGGAAGGCCATGGTATATCCCAACTGCTTAATGTCGTCCAAGAATGCAGCTGCTTCAGGCAAGCTCGTGTGCTTCAAAACGCGAGCAATAATTCCACGAAGCGCTTTCTTGGTTAATACTTCATTAATGTATCCTACTTGTGGTGGTACAGCTTCGTTAAAGATGACACGACCCACTGTAGTTTCAATCATGGTGTCCTTGATCTCACCGTGTACCAAATCTTTGGTTTTCACCTTGATCCACGCGTGCAAATCAACACGATCTTCATTGTATGCGATGTTCACCTCCTCAGGAGAGTAGAAGGTCAAACCTTCTCCACGAACGACTTCTTTCTTCGAACTCTTACGCATCTTGGTCATGTAATACAGACCCAATACCATATCCTGAGAAGGTACCGCAATTGGAGCACCGTTCGCAGGGTTCAAGATGTTGTGAGAAGCCAACATCAAAAGTTGTGCTTCCAAAATCGCTTCATTACCCAAAGGCAAGTGAACCGCCATCTGGTCACCGTCAAAGTCAGCGTTGAAGGCCGTACACACGAGTGGGTGCAACTGAATCGCCTTACCCTCAATCAATTTGGGCTGGAAAGCTTGAATTCCCAGGCGGTGAAGCGTTGGGGCCCGGTTCAAGAGAACTGGGTGTCCTTTCAATACGTTCTCCAAAATATCCCAAACGACCGGATCACGACGGTCAATAATTTTCTTCGCAGACTTCACCGTTTTCACGATTCCGCGCTCGATCAGCTTACGGATGATAAACGGCTTGTACAGTTCCGCAGCCATTCCCTTAGGAAGACCACATTCATACAATTTCAATTCTGGTCCAACGACGATTACCGAACGAGCCGAATAATCAACACGCTTACCCAGTAGGTTTTGACGGAAACGTCCTTGCTTACCCTTCAAGCTGTCCGACAACGATTTCAAAGCACGGTTGCTCTGTGTTTTCACAGCGCTAGCTTTACGCGTATTGTCAAACAAGCTGTCTACTGACTCCTGAAGCATACGCTTCTCGTTACGCAAGATCACCTCAGGTGCTTTGATCTCCAACAAGCGCTTCAAACGGTTGTTACGAATGATCACACGACGATACAAGTCATTCAAGTCAGAGGTCACGAATCGTCCACCATCTAGCGGCACCAATGGGCGAAGATCTGGTGGGATTACAGGAACAACCTTCATGATCATCCACTCAGGATTGTTCTCCATGCGATTGTTTGCATCGCGGAATGCTTCCACTACTTGCAAACGCTTCAAGGCTTCGTTCTTTCGTTGCTGTGAAGTCTCTGTATTTGCTTTGTGACGCAATTCACTAGACAAGGCAAGCAAATCGATGTTCTTCAACAAATCGTGAAGTGCATCCGCACCCATCTTAGCGATGAATTTGTTCGGATCTGCATCGTCCAAATACTGGTTCTCTGCTGGAATGGTATCCAAAATATCAAGGTACTCTTCCTCGGTCAAGAAGTCCATTACCTGCAATGGCTCGCCATCTACATTCTGCGCGATACCCGCCTGGATAACGACGTAACGCTCATAGTAAATGATCATATCGAGTTTCTTGGTCGGCAATCCGAGCAAGTATCCGATTTTGTTTGGCAGCGATTTAAAGTACCAGATGTGCGCTACAGGTACCACCAAATTGATGTGCCCCATACGCTCACGACGTACTTTCTTTTCGGTTACCTCCACACCGCATCGATCACAGATAATTCCCTTGTAGCGAATACGCTTGTACTTACCACAGTGGCATTCGTAATCTTTGACCGGTCCGAAGATCCTCTCGCAGAAAAGACCATCACGTTCCGGCTTATGCGTCCGGTAGTTGATCGTTTCTGGCTTCAGCACTTCTCCCCACGAATCTTCCAGGATTTTCTCCGGGCTGGCCAAGCTGATCGTGATCGTTGAAAAGTTGCTGTTGGGTTTATTCTCTTTTCTCATCGCCATGATAAAGATGTTATATGTTATAAAGTTGCTTTCTTGCGCCTACGGCGCGATGGGCAACTTCAATTAGTCAAGAGTTACATTGAGTCCGAGACCCTTCAATTCGTGCAAGAGTACGTTGAACGATTCTGGGATGCCCGGCTCTGGGAGCGCGTCACCCTTAACAATCGACTCATACGTCTTCGCACGACCGATAACGTCATCCGACTTCACAGTTAAGATCTCACGCAAGATGTTCGACGCCCCGAATGCCTCGAGTGCCCAAACCTCCATCTCTCCAAAACGCTGACCCCCGAACTGTGCTTTACCTCCGAGCGGCTGTTGCGTAATGAGTGAGTAAGGTCCAATCGAACGCGCGTGCATCTTGTCATCCACCATGTGACCCAGTTTCAACATGTAGATAATACCTACCGTTGCGGGCTGGTGGAAGCGCTCACCGGTACCTCCATCATACAAATATGCGTGACCGTAACGAGGAATTCCCGCTTCGTCTGTATACCCGTTGATATCGTCCAAGGATGCTCCGTCGAATACAGGCGTGTTGAACTTCTTGCCCAAACGCTCTCCGGCCCATCCCAATACCGTTTCATAAATCTGACCCAGGTTCATACGAGAAGGTACCCCAAGTGGGTTCAAGACCAAATCAACTGGTGTTCCGTCTTCCAAGAATGGCATGTCTTCATCACGAACGATACGGGCAACAATACCCTTGTTTCCGTGACGTCCCGCCATCTTATCCCCTACCTTCAGCTTACGCTTCTTCGCAATGTAAACCTTCGCCAATCGAACGATTCCTGGAGGCAACTCATCACCAACACTCACCGTAAACTTCTTGCGACGGTACAACCCGCGCAAGTCACTCACTTTGATTTTATAGTTGTGCAACATGTTGCGCACCAAGTCATTCTTGGCAGTGTCTGTAGTCCACTTGTCCTGGCTCAATACGGTGAAGTTCTCGATGCTGTTCAACAGCTTCTGAGTATACTTCGTTCCCTTCTTGATGACCTCTTCATTCAACTCGTTGACTACACCTTGACAAGCACGACCGCTGACGACAATCAGAAGTTTGTCGATCAACTTCGCTTTCAAATCAGCCATTTCGCGGTTGAATTCTTCATCCAACTGCAAGATCACCTCTTTGTCTTGTGAACGTGCTTTTTTATCCTTGATCGCACGAGAGAAGAGCTTCTTGTCGATGACCACACCGTTCAATGAGGGTGGAGCTTTCAATGAAGCGTCTTTCACGTCTCCCGCTTTATCACCGAAGATCGCACGAAGCAATTTTTCTTCTGGAGAAGGATCACTCTCTCCCTTTGGTGTGATCTTACCAATAAGGATGTCCCCTGGCTTGATCTCCGCACCAACGCGAATGATTCCGTTCTCATCCAAGTCTTTGGTCGCTTCCTCACTAACGTTAGGAATATCCGCGGTCAATTCTTCTTGACCCAACTTGGTATCACGAACCTCGAGGGTGTACTCGTCGATGTGAACAGACGTAAAGATGTCCTCGCGAACAACGCGCTCACTTACAACGATCGCATCCTCAAAGTTATATCCTTTCCAAGGCATGAAGGCTACCTTCATGTTTCGACCCAAGGCAAGCTCACCCATTTGTGTCGCATACCCTTCACAAAGAACATCACCGAAGTTCACACGATCACCCTTACGAACGATCGGCTTCAAGTTGATGCTTGTTCCCTGGTTGGTCTTCAAGAACTTAGTCAACCAGTAGGTTGTGTTTTCGTGGTCGAAACTCGCCAATACTTGGTCTTCGGTGCGGTCGTACTTGATGACAACTTTCTGAGCATCTACATATTCTACTACACCAGGTCCTTCAGCATTGATGAGTACACGACTGTCACGCGCAACCTGACGCTCCAATCCCGTTCCTACGATTGGCGCTTCTGGGCGCATCAATGGAACGGCCTGACGCATCATGTTCGACCCCATCAGTGCACGGTTCGCATCATCGTGCTCCAAGAAAGGAATCAAGGATGCTGAAATCGATGCAATCTGATTCGGCGCAACATCCATGTAATCGATTTCGCTCGGTTCCAATACCGGGAAGTCACCCTCGTCTCGAGCAATGATCCGGTTATTGACGAATTTACCCTTCGTATCAATCGGTGCGTTTGCCTGAGCAATAACTTTGCGATCTTCTTCTTCAGCACTCAAGTAAACGGCGTCTGCCTTGAGATCCACTTTTCCATCAGTCACCTGACGGTATGGGGTCTCAATAAAGCCCATACGGTTCACCTTAGCGAAAACACAAAGTGAAGAAATCAAACCAATGTTTGGTCCTTCGGGTGTTTCAATCGGACACAAACGTCCGTAGTGCGTGTAGTGAACATCACGTACCTCAAAACCTGCGCGTTCACGTGATAGACCCCCTGGTCCCAATGCCGAAAGACGACGCTTGTGCGTGATCTCAGCCAACGGGTTGGTTTGATCCATGAACTGTGACAACTGGTTGGTTCCGAAGAAGCTGTTGATCACCGAAGAAAGCGTCTTCGCGTTGATCAAGTCAATCGGAGTAAAGACTTCATTGTCCCGAACGTTCATACGCTCGCGAATGGTTCGTGCCATACGAGCCAATCCAACAGAGAATTGGTTGGCCAACTGCTCCCCAACGGTACGCACGCGACGGTTACTCAAGTGGTCAATGTCATCGACATCAGCCTTACTGTTCACCAATTCAATAAGATACTTGATGATCAAGATGATATCGTCTTTGGTCAAGACTTGTACATCACTGTCGATCTCCAAGTTCAATTTCTTGTTCAAACGATAACGTCCCACCTCTCCGAGGTTGTAACGTGACTCCGAGAAGAACAACTTGTCAATGATTCCACGAGCCGTTTCCTCATCGGGCGGCTCAGCGTTACGCAATTGACGGTAAATGTGCTCTACCGCTTCTTTTTCCGAGTTGGTCGGATCTTTCTGAAGCGTGTTGTGGATAATAGCGTAGTCAGAAGACTTGATGTCCTCTTTGTGCAAGAGAATAGTCTTCACATCTGCGTCGAGGATTTCTTCAATGTGGTCCTTCTCCAAGATCGTTTCACGATCCAAGATTACCTCGTTACGCTCAATAGATACAACTTCACCCGTATCTTCATCTACGAAGTCTTCAATCCAAGTCTTCAAGACACGAGCGGCCAATCTGCGGCCCATTACTTTCTTTAAGCCTGTTTTGCTCACTTTGAACTCCTCTGCCAAATCGAAGATTTCCAGGATGTCCTTATCACGCTCATATCCAATGGAGCGAAGCAAGGTCGTTACAGGCAACTTTTTCTTACGGTCGATGTACGCGTACATCACGCTGTTGATGTCCGTTGCGAACTCAATCCATGACCCTTTGAATGGAATGATACGGGCACTGTACAACTTTGTTCCGTTGGCGTGGAAAGACTGTCCGAAGAACACTCCAGGCGAACGGTGCAACTGAGATACGATAACACGCTCTGCTCCGTTGATCACGAAGGTTCCGCGAGGTGTCATGTAAGGAATTTGTCCCAAGAATACGTCTTGCACGATAGTTTCGAAGTCCTCGTGCTCAGGATCTGTACAGTACAGCTTCAAGCGTGCCTTCAATGGAACGCTGTAGGTCAATCCACGCTCGATACACTCTTCAATGGAATAGCGAGGAGGATCGATGAAGTAGTCGAGGAATTCCAGTACGAACTGATTACGTGTATCTGAGATTGGAAAGTTCTCCGAGAATACCCGGAAAAGACCCTCATCAGCACGGTCTTCAGTCTTGGTATCCAACTGGAAGAAGTCGACAAATGACTGGAGCTGTATGTCGAGAAAGTCAGGGTATTCAAGCTGACTTTTTATGCTTGCGAATGAAATTCTTTCAGGAGTGCGTGTTGTAGCCAATGGACCAAAATTTTAATTAATTGAAGAAAGAAGGAAACTAAACACAAAAGGGTCTAGGCCTAATGGAGACCTTAACGTCTCCAAAAGACCTAAACCTTTATAGGGTAAAGCTTGCGAGCTTATTTAAGCTCAACCTCAGCACCAGCTTCTTCAAGCTGCGCTTTCAAAGCTTCTGCTTCTTCCTTCGCAACACCTTCCTTTACAGGAGCTGGAGCGTCGTCTACAACAGCTTTAGCTTCTTTCAATCCCAAACCGGTAAGTTCTTTGACGAGTTTTACAACCGCCAATTTTGAACTACCTGCTGATTTCAAGATTACGTCGAATTCGGTTTGCTCGTCGCCACCGCCATCAGCGCCACCACCTGCAGCCGGACCGGCTACTGCAACAGCCGCTGCTGCGGGCTCGATACCGTATTCTTCTTTCAAGTAATCAGCTAATTCGCTTACTTCTTTTACCGTAAGGTTTACCAGCGAATCTCCGAGTTCTTTGATATCTGCCATTTTAAATAAATTATTAAATTTTTAATTCACGTTCTCTATATGGGAAGCAAGAGTGCGTACAGGATTACTGAGCGCGATCTTCCAAAGCCTTAAGCAGTCCTGAGATCTTCTGACCACCAGTACCCTGCAATCCAGTAACAACATTCTTGATTGGTGACTGCAACAACATGATGATGTCTCCAATCAGTTCTTCCTTAGACTTCAGATTCGTCAACGCCTCCAACTGATCGTCGCCAATGTAGATTGCTTCTTCTACGAAGGCACCTTTCAAGATGGGTTTGTCGTTCTTTTTACGGAACTCTTTAATCAATTTCGCAGGAGCATTTCCAGCTTCTGCAATCATGATCGATGTATTGCCCTTCAGCAAGTCGAACATCGGCTCGAAATCGAGACCAGACTTCTCCATTGCTTTCTTAAGAAGGGTGTTTTTTACAACGCTCAAGCTCACTTTGCGGTTAAAGCAAAGACGGCGCAAGCGACTCGTTGCATCAGCATCCAATCCAGAAATATCTGCGAGGTAGATGTTCTTGTTATCTACCAGCGTCTGGGCTAGATCCTCGATGACTTGATTTTTTTCTTCTCTTGTCATGATGAATACTATTATTCAGCCGTTACGCCGCTGATTGATTTTGGATCAACCGCTACACTTGGGCTCATGGTGCTGCTCATGTAAATACTCTTTACATACGTACCTTTTGCCGCCGTTGGCTTAAGTTTGATAATCGTTTGCAACAATTCACGAGCATTCTCTTGAATCTTTCCAGCTTCGAATGAAGCTTTGGCCACTGAAGCGTGGATGATTCCGTAACGATCGACTTTAAAGTCGATCTTACCCGCTTTTACATCACTTACGGCTTTGGCCACGTCCATAGTTACCGTACCCGTCTTAGGGTTTGGCATCAATCCACGTGGTCCGAGGATACGACCCAAAGGACCAATCTTACCCATAACCGGAGGCATGGTGATGATTACGTCCACGTCGGTCCAACCGCCTTTGATCTTTTCGATGAACTCGTCCAATCCAGCGTAATCCGCACCAGCTTCTTTAGCCTCTGCTTCTTTATCCGGAGTAACCAATGCCAAAACGCGTACATTCTTACCCGTTCCGTGAGGAAGAGTTACAACACCACGCACCATTTGGTTGGCTTTACGAGGATCAACACCCAAATGAACCGCTACATCTACTGATGCATCGAATTTGGTCTTGCTGATTTGTTTTATCAATCCTGAAGCGTCCGCCAAGGTGTAGAGTTTGTTTTTCTCTAGTAGTGACTGTGCCTCTTTTTGCTTTTTCGTCAATTTCGCCATGTCACTAAGTATTAAAACGGAGCTTTTCCAGTTACAGTTACACCCATGCTTCGGGCCGTTCCAGCTACCATTCGCATGGCGCTTTCAACTTCAAATGCATTCAAATCCTGCATTTTGTCCTCGGCAATCGTGCGCACTTGGTCCCAAGAAATCTTGGCCACTTTGGCACGGTTAGGCTCACCTGATCCTTTTTTAATTTTCGCTGCTTCCAAAATCTGTACGGCAGCTGGTGGAGTTTTGATCACAAACTCGAAAGACTTGTCTGCAAAGACTGTGATCACCACCGGCAAGAGCTTACCCGCTTTATCTTGGGTACGCCCGTTGAATTGCTTACAGAACTCCATGATGTTCACACCCTTCGCACCCAAGGCTGGACCTACGGGAGGAGATGGGTTGGCTGCGCCACCACGGACCTGAAGCTTGATTAATCCAACTACTTCTTTAGCCATCTTTATTAGTATTAAAGTCCAGAGTTTCAGCCTTCGGTACTAGGAAGCGTTGTACCTGAGCATTCACTCCAATGAATTAAGATTCTTTTTCAACTTGCATATAGCTCAACTCGAGTGGCGTTTTACGGCCGAAGATTTTCACCATAACCTTCAGCTTTCGCTTCTCTTCGTTGATTTCCTCAATGGTACCGTTGAATCCGTTGAACGGACCGTCGATAACCTTAATCGTTTCACCGACGATGAATGGGATGTTGATCTGCTCGTCGGTCTCTGCCAACTCGTCCATACGACCCAACATTCTCTTCACCTCGTTTTCGCGAAGCGGCACGGCTCCTCCTTCTTTTCCTCCCAAGAAGCCAATGACTCCTGGAATTCCTTTTATTACGTGCGAAACTTCACCTACCAGATGGGCCTCAACCATGATGTAACCAGGATAATGCGTCCGCTCCTTGCTCACCTTCTTACCGTTGCGGATCTGGAACACCTTCTCCGTTGGAACCAAAACTTGGGTGACCAAGTCTTCCATTCCAAGGCGAGTCACTTCAGACTCGATGTACCCCTTCACTTTTTTCTCCTGTCCACTGATGGCACGAACGACGTACCATTTTTTATGATCGCTCATCCTCTAATCTCTTATCCAAAGATGCTGTAGTAAAAACTCAGCAAGTTGCTAAACGAATAATCCATCGCGTACACCAAAAGTGCAATGATGACACTCGCCACCGCTACCAACAAAGAACTCGCTTGCAATTCTGACCAGGTTGGCCAGCTTACCTTATGCACCAATTCGTCGTAAGACTCTTGGAAGTAGGTTCTAATTTTTTGCATCTCTTCTCTTCTATTTGCACGGGTGGTAAGATTCGAACTCACGACCTTTGGTTTTGGAGACCACTGCTCTACCAGCTGAGCTACACCCGTTTATAGGCAAAGGAAAAGCACTAAAAAGCACTTTTCCTTTCCCTTATTTCAAAAGACTAATGGTGTAATTAGTCGATGATCTCAGTTACCTGACCCGCACCTACTGTACGTCCACCTTCACGAATCGCGAAACGAAGACCTACGTTCATAGCTACTGGGGCAATCAACTCAACAGTGATCGTCAAGTTATCTCCTGGCATTACCATTTCAGTTCCTTCTGGCAATTTGATCTCACCAGTTACGTCAGTCGTACGCAAGTAGAACTGTGGACGGTAACGGTTGTGGAATGGAGTGTGACGTCCACCTTCTTCTTTCTTAAGGATATAAACCTCAGCTTTGAATTTGGTGTGTGGAGTTACAGAACCTGGCTTACAGATTACCATACCACGTTGGATATCGGTTTTCTCAATACCACGCAACAACAATCCTACGTTGTCACCAGCTTCTCCGCGATCCAAGATCTTACGGAACATCTCAACTCCAGTAATGGTAGAAGTCAATTTCTCATCACCCATACCAATGATCTCTACAGGATCTCCAGTGTTGGTTACACCAGTTTCGATACGACCAGTTGCAACAGTACCACGACCTGTGATAGAGAATACGTCCTCGATTGGCATCAAGAAGTCTTTGTCTACATCACGCTCTGGAAGTGGAATGTGCTCGTCAACAGCTTTCATCAATTCGAGAACTGTATCTACCCATTTTCCTTCTCCGTTCAATGCACCAAGTGCAGAACCTTGGATAACTGGCAAGTCATCTCCTGGGAATTCGTAGAAAGACAACAACTCACGTACTTCCATCTCAACGAGTTCCAAAAGCTCCTCGTCGTCTACCATGTCAACTTTATTCATGAACACAACAATCGCAGGTACACCTACCTGGCGAGCCAATAGGATGTGCTCACGAGTTTGTGGCATTGGTCCGTCTGTAGAAGCAACTACCAAGATAGCTCCGTCCATCTGAGCGGCACCAGTTACCATGTTCTTAACGTAGTCAGCGTGACCTGGACAGTCAACGTGTGCGTAGTGACGGTTTGCCGTTTCGTACTCAACGTGCGCCGTGTTAATGGTAATACCACGCTCTTTTTCTTCCGGCGCGTTGTCGATAGAATCGAATCCACGTGCTTCACCGAAACCAGCATCAGCCAATACCTTGGTGATAGCAGCGGTCAACGTAGTTTTACCATGGTCAACATGACCAATAGTTCCAATATTCAAGTGAGGTTTGGAACGATTGAAATTTTCCTTTGCCATGATTAATCGTCTTTGTTTATAGTTAAATTTTAATATTTACGTACCAAGAGATTCCGGTCATCTCCTAGGAGAACCGAAATCTTTATTTTTCTTTTGAGCCAATGACGGGAATTGAACCCGTGACCTCTTCCTTACCAAGGAAACGCTCTACCCCTGAGCTACATCGGCTTGCAATCCATGCACCCCGAAAGGCTTTGAGCGGAAGACGGGATTCGAACCCGCGACCTACAGCTTGGAAGGCTGTCGCTCTACCAACTGAGCTACTTCCGCGTTGCGACGCGTCCTTTCGGACGTGTTGAACTCGTGGGGAGAGCAGGATTCGAACCTACGAAGCCGTTGGCAACAGATTTACAGTCTGTCCTCGTTGACCGCTTGAGTATCTCCCCAATATTTACAATGAACTTGAGCCGATGGAGGGACTCGAACCCACGACCTGCTGATTACAAATCAGCTGCTCTAGCCAGCTGAGCTACATCGGCTTCTAAACCCCTTTATCTATGGTGTTTGCATAAAAAAATGCAGCCCCATTTCTAAAGGGACTGCAAATGTATAAAAAGATATAGAATTGAAACAACGGGAATTCAAAAAAATTCCCTGCCTATCTTCAGACGCCGCGAACGCGTTCTTTGCGCTTGTTTAATTGACGCTTCAACACGTCCACACTCTGATCGATCGCCTCTTCAAAACTCTTGCACTGTTTCTTCGCAATCAAATCATTCCCGGGGATGTTCACCCGAACCTCCGCCAGCTTGTTCACGCCATCCGTCACGTTCTCCACTCGGAGGTAGACTTCGGTATCAACAATCTGGTCGTAGAACTGATCCAACTTTTGAAGTTTGTCTTCGACAAAGGCAAGCAATTTTGGTTCCGCATTGAAATTCACGGATTGAGTGCGTACGTTCATGTGCTCGAAATTTAATGGCCTCTTGGATGGGCCTGGTTGTACACCTTTTTTAACTGGTCCACCGAGTGGTGTGTATACACCTGGGTGGCCGAAAGGTTAGCGTGTCCTAGAAGTTCCTTTATGGCGCTGAGCTCCGCCCCGGCATTTAGAAGGTGCGTTGCGAAACTGTGGCGCAACACATGAGGACTCTTCTTTTCTACACTGCTAACATAACCAAGATAGCGATTAACCACCCGATAGACAAGCTTCGGATATAGTTTTTTGCCCTTCTTCGTCAGCAGTAATTCAGGGGCCTCAACGGCCCGATGCATCTCTTCTCGATCCCTTTTATATACGGATAGAGCTTCCCCCAATTCCGTCTGAATGGGAATGATACGCTCCTTGTTTCGCTTTCCCAGAACCTTGAGTTGTCCACGTCCAATATCGACGTTCCGTTCGAGGAGACCAATCAACTCCGCGCGCCTCATACCCGTGTGATACAACAACAATATGATAAGACGGTCCCGTGTTCCTTCAAAACCCTCTTCGAAGTACCGTTGATCCAGCAGGTGCCCCATATCCTCTTCTGGAACAACCATGGGTAGCCTTTTTCGGACCTTCGGTGTTTGCAGCTGCGCCGTTGGGTTGACCTGAATGACGCCTTCACGCATCATGAACTTATAATAAGTCTTTAAAGAGGTCGACTTTCGCTGAACACTCCGCGGCTCATAGTCCTCGTTCATCAAGGTTACGATCCAAGAGCGCACCATAGGCGCCCGTACTTCACGCAAGTCCGTAACCTCATAGATGAGCTGCATGAAATCGGCAAACTGCTTTAAATCGGTTTGATAGGCCTTCACGGTGTGAAGACTGTATCGCCGTTCGTGAGTGAGGTAGTCGTAAAATGCTTCCGGATTCATCTTCGGACAAGATAAAAAAAGCCCGTCCAAATGGACGGGCTGACAGTATCGTTTTGGAGGATTTGACTTATGCCTCTTCCTGATCCCGCAAGTTCTGGATGTAAGCAGCTTTAAGTACCTGCTCACGACGCTGAACGGAGGGTTTGGTGAACTGCTTGCGACGACGCAATTCGCGCATAGCTCCCGTACGATCGAATTTACGCTTGTAACGTTTCAGCGCGCGATCGATGTTCTCTCCATCTTTTACCGGAATAATGATCATATGTCTAGCTTCTTTATTATCTGAATTTTAGGGCTGCAAATATACAACCTTTTTAAATTCAGTCAAATTACTTCAGTAAATGTTTTGAGATGACGACTTTCTGAATCTCGCTTGTCCCCTCTCCAATCGTACAGAGCTTACAGTCTCTGTAGTACTTCTCCACCGGAAAGTCCTTCGTGAAACCGTAACCTCCGTGAATTTGTACCGCCTCATTGGCCACGCGAACGCAAGCTTCGCTAGCGTAGAGTTTCGCTATAGCACCAGAAATGGTCACGCGCTCACCTCGATCTTTTTGATGACCTGCTTCATAGGTCAGAAGCTCAGATGCCTGAATCTCCGTGGCCATATCCGCCAGTTTAAAGGCGATGGCCTGGAAGTTCCCGATAGGTCGCCCAAATTGCTCTCGTTCCTTGGAGTACTTCACAGCGTGCTCATACGCGCCACGTGCTAAACCTACAGAAAGGGCTGCAATACTGATGCGGCCACCGTCCAATACCTTCATGGCTTGAATGAATCCGTCTCCTTCAGAACCAATCATGTTCTCTTGAGGGACCCGGCAGTTTTCAAAAATCAACTCGGTCGTTTCACTGGCGCGCATACCGAGCTTGTCCTCCTTGCGGCCTGCCGAAAAACCGGGTGTTCCTTTCTCTACGGCAAAGGCCGTCATCCCATGACTGTCCCCTTTCTCACCGGTACGTACAATGACTACGGCAATGTCTCCGCTTTTTCCGTGGGTGATGAAGTTCTTGCTTCCGTTCAAAACCCATTCATCTCCATCGCGTACAGCCGTCGTCAACATACCGCCAGCATCGCTACCCGTACCTACTTCTGTAAGTCCCCAAGCACCGATCCATTCGCCGGTGGCCAATTTCGGTAACCACTTCTGCTTTTGCTCCTCGTTGGCATGGTACATGATGTGACCCGTACAAAGAGAATTGTGAGCTGCAACGCTCAAGCCTATAGAAGGATCTACTCGTCCGATTTCGGAAACTACAGTGATGTACTCATCATAGGTCAACCCCGATCCTCCGTATTCCTGAGGAACCAGTACGCCGAGCATACCCAAGTCCCCTAACTTCTTCATGACGTCTACTGGAAAGTGCTGCGCCTCGTCCCAAGCCATAATGTTGGGCTGTATTTCGCGCGCGCAGAAATCACGTAGAGTGTCTACGATCATCTGACGTGTTTCGCTTACTTCGATGCTCATTTTGTGTAGTGTACGTGTAGTAAGTGATTCTTCTACGGTCAGTACTCGATCAGACAGTGAATTTGATCGCTGTACTTCTTCAATACCTCATCGCCCCCAAGAAAGTTCAATCCGATGATGAAACTGAAGCCTGCCAATTCCGCGCCGAGCTTTGAGAGCAGTTCTGCTCCAGCGGCTCCTGTTCCGCCCGTGGCCAACAAGTCGTCGTGAATCAAGACTCGATCTCCGGCCTTCACCGCATCCGTATGAATCTCGAGTGTGGCCATGCCGTATTCCAACTCATAATCGTACTTGATCTTCTCGTAGGGCAGCTTTCCTGCCTTACGAATAGGTACAAAAGGGACGTCCAAAGCATCGGCCAAGGTCATTCCAAAAAGGAAACCGCGGCTCTCAATGCCGGCAATGACGTCGATCTTCTGATCCTTGTAGGCCTCCACGAGTCGATCCAGCACAGCCTTTCGGGCCCCTGCATGCCCCAACAAGGGCGTGATATCTCTAAAGAGGATTCCGGGTTTTGGGAAGTCTGAAACAGCTCGAATATGCTGTTCTATTTCTTGTATCGTCATTGCAGCGCTAAATAAGGTGCAATTTTACGGAATATCGAGTCCGTCATCAAGTATCCGCCGCGTACTTCGTCGAGGTTTTTAAAACCCCCTGTTCGCTCTCGGTAACGCACCCATTCCCAAGCGATGGCGGGACGCACATAGGGATGTCGGTAGAAGCGAGTGACGGTATCTTGATTCAAGCGCAGGGAATCCAAGGCTGCACCGTCTTCAAGGACTTGATCGAACCATCGGCCCGAAGTGTCCAATCCATATACTTCACCCAGTTGCTCTTTGTAGGCATATCCGCCAAGCAAAGCTCGGTATTTCAGTATGCGACGAGCGTAGGTAGGACCAATACCTGGAAGGGCCTCCCAAGCAAAGGTGTCGGTTTCGTTTAAGGCGATTGTAAAAGGTGCTGAATTAGTTTTGCTCGTTATTCTTTTGTCCCTTACGGGACGATGAACCGCAGACTCCAAGGGCTCATTCAGGGCTGTTTCCTTGTACACCCTTATGGTATCGAAGACCAGGATAGGTGAAGTATCGCGCCGTGGAGGCGCAAATAAATCATCAGAAAAAAAGCCGGCTGCTTCCACCAGAATTAGGAGAAAGATAAGGACGAACAGGGCTAGCCTTTCTCGCTTGGAGAAGGCTTGCGGGCGCCGAGATGTTAGGGGCATTTGCGTACGTATTACGCGCTATTCCTCGCGACTGGTGAAGATTTCGCCGGACTTGAGCTTACTGAGGTAGGCTCGTAGATCCGAACGCACCTCCCCGCTCAAAAGCAGAAGTCCCAAAATGTTGGGGAAGGCCATTGCCAAGATCATCATGTCCGAAAAATCGATCACCGCTCCCAAGCTGACAGATGAGCCGATCACAATGAAGATAAGGAAAATGAACTTGTAGGCGAGCTCGGTGCGCTTGTTCTCTCCCAATAGGAAGGTCCACGCTTTGAGGCCATAATAACTCCAACTGATCATGGTGCTGAAGGCAAACAGGAAGATGGCAATAACCAAAACCATCGGGAACCAGCTGATCACTGTTCCAAAGGCATCCGAAGTCAACTGAGCTCCAGCCACATCCGTAACCAGGTGCTTGTCTGTAAAGATCAACACAAGGGCGGTTAGCGTACACACAACCACGGTATCGATAAACGGCTCCAACAAGGCCACGAATCCCTCTGCAACAGGATGATTCGTCTTTGCTGCTGAGTGTGCAATGGCGGCCGATCCGACCCCTGCCTCATTCGAGAAGGCCGCGCGTCTGAATCCTTGAATCAAGACCCCGATAAAACCTCCTCTGAGGGCTTCTGCATTAAAGGCGCCGTTGAAGATCGCCATGAGCGCTTCGTCTACTTTGCTGATGTTTCCGAAGATGATGATCAAGGCAGCGATCACATAGAGTAAGGCCATAAACGGTACCACCTTCTCTGTTACTCGTGCGATCGACTTGATTCCACCGATGATGACAATCCCGACCAGGATCGCAAGTAGCACTCCGAAGTATGGTCCAGCTCCTTGAAGGGTAGAAAATTCTCCGCTCAATTGCTCATAAGCCTGATTGGCTTGGAACATATTTCCACCACCGAACGATGCGCCGACGGCCAACAAGGCGAAAACGACCGCTAATACTTTACCGAGACCGCCCATATTACGAGCTGCCAATCCTTTTCTCAGGTAGTGCATTGGCCCCCCGGACACCGACCCATCCGCGTTGATGTTCCGGTACTTTACCCCTAGCGTACATTCCACAAATTTTGAAGACATACCCAGTAGACCGGCAACAATCATCCAAAAAGTCGCCCCAGGACCTCCCAGGGAAATCGCTACCGCTACACCGGCGATGTTTCCTAATCCAACGGTCGCAGAAACGGCAGTAGCCAAAGCTTGAAAGTGGGTTACCTCCCCTGGTGCATTGGGCTCATCGTGTTTCCCACTCGCCAATGAAATAGCATGGCGGAAGCCGCGGAAATTGATAAAGCCCATTTTCAAAGTGAAGAACACTGCTCCGAAGACCAGCCAGATCACAATAAAAGGAATGGATTTAGTCTGAGGCGTACCATTCGCATTCATTGCAGGTTGACCGTCCTCGTCGTAAATCTGGTTGTCGTATAAGTTCAGCGCCGCAAAAGGATCTCCAAGCAATACACCCCCAACAGCCGAAACAAGCGGGGTAAAGGCTCCATTGAATTTTTCGGCAATACTCTCTGTTGGAATGCTGATCGATTCCGACAATTCGTTACCGGCTGCATCGACAACGCGAACACTGTGTCTAATTCCTTCGGTCAATCCATAGGCGAATCGGCTCGTGGTGTCCGTGTTGGCATCACTCCAATAAAACCGATACGGCTCTTGGCCGCCGTAAACTGTTATCTCGACTTCACCGTTATTGATTTCGCTGCTGGGATTCGTCACGACCACCCGCTCGATGGTCAATGCTTCTTGTGCAAAAGTGAACACGGACAGCCACAGAGCCATCGCGGTGAGTAGATTCTTCATAAAAGCGGTTTAATGAGTCACAATATTCGAGAAAAATAGGCCGGTGACCAAATCTATGCCTATGTGAGCTGCTTTCCGACCAAGGCAAGGCCTTCTTCAAAACTGTGGGGTTGGTAACCAAGAACTTGTCTGGCCTTGTCGATATAAAATCCC
This sequence comes from Flavobacteriales bacterium, assembly GCA_965661605.1. Lineage (GTDB taxonomy): Bacteria > Bacteroidota > Bacteroidia > Flavobacteriales > ECT2AJA-044 > ECT2AJA-044. The sequence continues at coordinate 131,261 of CBFIEH010000003.1, forward strand.
GTTCTTGGAGGTCTTCCTGCTCGCTGGTTGAGACCAGTAGACGAAACGGGAGAAACGGAGCTCGTATCTATTCCGTAGAACTTTCCGACGCGATCGACCAATTCATAAATCGACATAAAGTCATCCCCAGAAATATTGAATACTCCTCTCCCCTCTTTCTTCGCGCACAGGTAACATCCCATGGCCAAATCTTCGGCCAAGGTCGGTGTGCGGTACTGGTCATTAACAATATTCAATTCCTGTCCTTTTTCAAGTGCACCCTTTGCCCAAAGCACAATGTTGCTGCGGCTCATGTCATCAGCTACTCCATAAACCAACACCGTCCGTAGAATAGCCCACGGCGTTTTTGCTCCGCTAACGATCTGTTCTCCTTTGAGCTTGGATTCTCCATAATAATTGACTGGGTTCGGTTCATCATCTTCTCTGTACGGACCTTCAAGTCCATCAAAAATGAAATCCGTGGAGACGTGAATTAAATGCGCATCAACCTGTTCGCAAGCATCCACAAGGTATTGGACCGCATGCACGTTGAGATCATCACAGCCTTCTTTATCATCTTCGCAGGCATCGACATTCGTCATCGCGGCCGTATTGATAACTACATCAGGCTCGTGGCCAAAAATGAGTTCACCAACCTCATCCTTATTCGTGATGTCCAAGGACTCATACACATAGCCCTCTTTCAACTTAGTTCTATTCGCTCCGCGTGAAGTTGCGATCAGCTCAACCTCCGGATCTTGTGTAATGAGGTGAGTGAGCTTTTGTCCCAATAGTCCATTGGATCCCGTGATAAGAATTTTCATACTACCAGCTCGCCGGTTTAATTAATGCCAGAATGAGGTAACCCAAGATGGGAGATCCAACGCCCAGCAGCGTAACAATGATCCAGCCTAGCCTCATTCCAGAAACATCTAGTTCAAATCTATCTGCTAACCAGGCGCAAACGCCCAAGCGTTTGGGTTCGGTCATGAGTATTCGTTTTTATCCAGTCTGAAAAAGTTGTTCAATTGGGTGATTTGTTCCGGGACTCCCAATACAAAGAGTTTGGAATGCGGAACCAATTTCGTGTTGGCATCCGGATTAATAACATAATCACCCTCTGGTGTTTTGAAGCCGATCACATTACATCCGGTCACATTTCGAATGCCCAATTCAATGAGGGATTTCATTTGATACTGTTCCGGAATTTCATCCACGGCCACCTCCTCTAGATTGATGGCTGCACTTCCTTCTACAGAAATATGATCCAAGAACTCGACGACATCTGGGGTCACAACAAGTGATGCCATATGAGCTCCTCCCACCTTATCCGGCATGATGACGTTGTTCGCTCCAGCTGCCTTGAACTTTCGCTCGCTGTTTTCGCTGGATGCCCTTGCAATCACCGTCATACTCCGGTTGAGTTCACGCGCACTTAAAACAACAAATAGATTTTCAGCATCTGAAGGCAAGGTCGTAATGAGGGCACTGGCGCGTTCAACTCCGGCTTGTTCAAGCACACCATCCTGGGTACTATCCCCACTTATTACGGGAATTCCTTCCTTCTTCAGTCGCTCAACTCGTTCTTCATCGCGCTCGATGACTAAGAATTCCTTTCCGTAGGCACGAAGCTTACGGATAGACTGCCGGCCATTTCGGCCATATCCGCAGACGATTACATGATCCTTCAACTTATTCACTTTTTTACTGACTTGACGATCGATCAATGCTCGACGAACCTCACCATTGAGCAAGCTTTGACTCAATACCGTAACGGCAAAAGCAAAGGTACCGAAACTGGTTACGATCAGGAAGATCGTGAATATTCGGCCATTCTGAGAAAGGGTCTGAACTTCGGCAAAACCTACGGTCGAAACGGTAATAATGGTCATGTACAGGGCATCAACAAAAGAGAACCCTTCGATGGACATAAATCCGACGACTCCAATGACAACCCCTCCGATGAGGAACGCCATGGTGATGCGCAGGCGATTATAAAAAGACTGTGTATTCAATAGGTTTGCTTAGAGATCGAACACGGATACTTTCCGTTGTAAAAGATAATCTTTTGTTCGCATCATAAAAGCCAGGGTCAAGTACAAAATCAATGGGGAGCCCAAAGTCACGAATGAGGTGTAGATAAAGAACAAACGCACCAAGTCCGCGCGGACTCCCATGCGCTGACCCAAGCGGCTCGAAACCTCAAAGCCGTTTTTCTCAAAATATGAGCGTAATCTTTCTATCATTCCTCTCTTCTTGTCCTCTCAAGTTACGATTTTCCTGTCGTATGGGTGATCAACTAATCAAATACCTCAAAGTTCAACCCTCTCAGATTCACGAGCAATAGACGGCCATTTGTTCAGCCAGTTGCTGCGCGGCACTCCTAGCCTGTACCGCGTATTCTGGTCCGGATCCTGCGTATAGAATCCCTCTCGAACTGTTGATCAAAAGACCAATTTCTTCGTTTGCACCATGACGCACAACTTCCTCTAACGATCCTCCTTGTGCACCTACACCTGGGACCAATAGGAAGTGATCAGGAATAATTTGACGGATTTCGCTTAACGACTTCGCTTGAGTGGCTCCGACGACAAACATCATTTGCTCTGGACTAGACCAAGACGCCGAGGTTTTCAATACATGCTCGAAAATGGGGGTTTCACCCGATCGTAGTTTTTGGAAATCAGAAGCACCAGAATTCGAAGTAAGTGCCAATACAATAGCCCATTTACCTTCCTCATCACTGAGAAATGGTTGAACCGAGTCCGATCCCATATACGGAGCAACCGTGATCGAATCGAATCCCATTCGATTCAAAAATGCCTCGGCGTACATTCGGCTGGTGTTCCCTATATCTCCTCTCTTGGCATCTGCAATCGTAAAGTGCTGCGGATAATGCTCATTCAAGTAAGTGATGGTTCGCTCCAAACTCTTCCAACCCTCGAGTCCTAGTGCTTCATAAAACGCCGTATTCGGCTTATAGGCGACACAGAGGTCATGGGTAGCATCAATGATGGCTTTGTTGAATGCAAATACAGGATCATCCTCTTGTTTGACAACCTCAGGCATCTTTTCTAAGTCTGGATCAAGACCTACACAAAGAAAAGTCCCCTTTTCTCGGATTTGATCCACAAGCTCTTTCCGGGTCATACGCTCGTTTCAGTTTCGGATCCTACTTTCATTTTCTCAGCGTTCTCCACCATTTGAAGCTCATCACTAATCTTGGCGAGATCGCCATTCATTACATCCCCTAAATTGTACAAGGTCAAATTAATGCGGTGATCCGTGACACGTCCTTGAGGGAAATTGTACGTCCGAATCTTAGCAGAACGATCCCCCGTACTCACCATGGTCTTGCGCTTGCTGGAGATTTCGTCCAAATGCTTTTGCAATTCCTGCTCATAAATACGACTCCGAAGGACCTTAAGGGCCTTATCGAAGTTTTTGATCTGAGATTTTTGATCTTGACATTGAGCAACAATTCCCGTGGGAAGGTGGGTTAGCCTCACTGCCGAATAGGTGGTATTCACGGACTGACCACCGGGCCCAGAACTGCAATAGGTTTCCTTTTTGATATCGTTCATGTTGACATCTACGTCAAACTCCTCTGCTTCGGGAAGTACCGCAACCGTTGCTGCACTGGTGTGGACTCTACCTTGAGTCTCTGTGGCTGGGACGCGTTGGACTCGATGGACCCCTGACTCGTATTTGAACAAGCCATAGGCGTTATCTCCATTGATGTTGAAGATAATCTCCTTGTATCCTCCAGCAGTTCCTTCGGTGTAATCCACCAGTTCTGTTTTGAATCCCTCATTCTCGGCGTACCGAGTATACATTCGGTAGAGGTCTCCGGCGAATAGACTGGCTTCATCTCCGCCCGTTCCTGCTCGAATCTCCATGACGGAATTCTTAGCGTCCTCAGGGTCCTTAGGAATCAAGAGAATTTTAATCTTTTCGGTCCAAGCCTCCTCTTGGGGTTCTAATTCCTCCAGCTGCATCTTGGCCATTTCCTTGAGCTCGGAGTCCGTTTCATTGTGAAGAATCTCCCGCGCCTCTTCAATACCTTCCATCAACGTTCGATACTTCTCCCCTGCTCGAACAATCGGTTCAAGTTCTTTATACTGCTTATTGAGCTCTACATAGCGTTTCATATCCGACATAACCTCCGGATCACTGATCTGAGTAGCCAAGTCGTTGTAGCGCCTACTGATTCCTTCTATTTGCTCTAAAATCTGCATGTATTATCCTTGATATTCAAAGGTTCCGTGCGCACTTTGAATGGTCAACTTCTTCTCACCCTCTTCCACTCGACCGACAATTTTCGCCGGAACGCCATGGCTCTCCGAAATCGAAATGATTCGCGCCGCTTCAGATTCAGGGACGTACAGCTCCATACGATGTCCCATATTGAAGACCTGGTACATCTCCTTCCAGTCCGTGCCGCTTTGCTCCTGGATGAGCTGAAATAACGGAGGGGTTTTGAAAAGGCTGTCTTTTACAATATGGTGGGCATCCGTAAAGTGAAGGATCTTCGTCTGTGCTCCCCCACTACAATGGACCATACCGTGTATGTTTTCGCGACTTGACTCCAATATTTCTTTGATGATTGGCGCATAGGTTCGTGTCGGTGAGAGCACCAGCTTCCCAGCATCCAGTTCAACTCCTTCTACCTCGTCAGTTAGTTGCTTCTGCCCAGAGTACACCAAGTGGTTTGGAACTTGAGGGTCAAAGCTCTCAGGATATTTCTTGGCCAAGTATTTTTCAAACACGTCATGGCGGGCGGACGTCAATCCATTGGAGCCCATTCCACCGTTGTACTCCTCTTCATAATTGGCCTGGCCATAGCTCGCCAGACCGACAATGACGTCTCCGGGTTGAATACGGTCATTGCTAATCACGTCAGTTCGGCGCATGCGACACGTGACCGTTGAATCAACAATGATGGTCCGGACTAAATCACCTACATCCGCGGTTTCCCCGCCTGTGCTGTAAATGCCAATGCCCTGATCGCGAAGTTTAGCGAGTAGTTCCTCCGTTCCTCCGATCAAGGCGCTGATCACCTCACCCGGGATTAGGTTCTTATTGCGGCCAATCGTCGAGCTCACCAATATCTGATCAACTGCTCCAACACACAGGAGATCATCGATATTCATGACCAGTGCATCCTGGGCAATACCCTTCCAGACGCTCATATCCCCGGTCTCTTTCCAATACATATAGGCCAATGAGGATTTGGTTCCAGCACCATCAGCGTGCATGACCAAGCAATGATCTTCACTTCCGGTCAAGTGATCGGGTATGATTTTGCAGAAGGCCTTTGGAAAAAGCCCTTTGTCAATATCCTTAATGGCATTGTGCACATCCTCTTTAGAAGCGCTTACTCCACGTTGATTGTATCTCTCCTGCTGACTCATAGACGTCAAATAAAAAAGCATCCCGACAACTCTGCCAGGACGCTTTTCGTATAAATACTTTTTATCTATTGGTTCTTTGGCACGTAGTTACGGCTCTTCACCTGGAAGTCCGTACGACGATTCAACTGACGAGCAATCTCATCCGCTTCTTCACCATTGTCGCGTTTCAATCGATTAATGAACGCTTCAGTAAGACGGTCTCCAGACTCCAAATAATCTGGACCTTCGTAAGATTCGTCAATAACAAATGGTTCTTTTTCACCCATACCCACCGCAATCAAACGATCAGAAGCAATTCCGTTTTCAATCAAGTAATCCACACAGGATTGAGCACGACGTTGTGATAGTTGTTGGTTCGCAGGGTCAGATCCAATGTGGTCGGTGTGTGAACGAAGCTCAATCGTAATGTTCGGGTTGTCCTCCAGTACTTCGACCAATCCATCCAAAGACTCCATCGCCTCTGGGCGAAGCTCCGCACTGTTAAAGTCATACTCAATTTTCGGAAGCACAATAGGCTTGCGAATTGGATCGAGTTCTTTGTTCATGACTAGGGTGTGCAAGAAACCATCAGTAGTCTCCTCAAAAGCACTCAGAGGAATACCTACTGAAGTTACACTACCGGATTTTGTCAAGTAGTCCTTGGCCTCAAAGTTTAGCGTGTAGTTCACTCCTTCTGCCAATTGGTCTGCTCCGAAGAAGTAAGCTCCAGTCTCATCAGTTGTCGCCTCAAGAGCAGCACCATCACTTCCTACTAGTTTTACGGTCACACGATCCAAAGTGCGTCCCGTTTTTGTGTCAGTCACGACTCCTTGAAGAGCGAACAAGAGTGGCTTCAAACGAACGGCGTAGATATCATCTCCTCCGCGACCACCATCTCGGTTTGAAGTCATATAGCCCACTTCAGGCTCATCTCCTTTAAAGATGATGGCGAAATCATCGCTGTTGGAGTTGATGGGCGACTTCATGTTCTCAACTTCTCCGTAGGTTCCATCTGGATTAATCTTCGCACGGAAAATGTCCCAAGCCCCCATTCCCGGGTGACCGTCCGAAGTGAAATACAAATAGTCTCCTTGAATGAATGGATACCCTTCAAAACCGACTGTGTTGATGGTTGATCCCAAATTTTCTGGAGTTCCCCATGTACGTCCACGACGCTCATAGGTCAACTTGTAAAGATCGCGTCCACCATCGTCTCCAAGGTCAGCCGCAATAATCATAGTTTCATCATCAATCAAGAATGGGTGTCCGATAGAGGCCAAGGAATCAACATTGACGTTGACCAACTCAGGCTCTCCCCAAGTCTTCCCTTTCTTACGGGCCATATAAATTCGACAACCCATGAAACCAGAATTCTTTTGGTTTTCACAACGAGTGAAGAACATCATATTTCCACGCTCGTTCACAGAAGCAAATCCTTCATGTGCCTTAGTGTTGATTTCTGCTGGCAGCGGAGCTGGCACTGACCAGGCAGGGGCTTCGTTCTCCGCTCCACTACGACTGCGACGGCCGCCGCGTTTTTTACGCTCTTCGTGGGTTTCATACAAGTCCATGAACCCTTGATCCGTCCATCCGTCAACATCTTTACCTGCACCGTCTTCGCGCTGTGAGGTGAAAATCATTGATGTTTGATCCTTATCTCCCCATGCTGGAGCAAAGTCATTCTCGCGAGTATTGAAGTCACGCAGATTCTCAAGCTCGTAGCGCGAAGGAGTTTCAATCCACTCCAATGCAGCCTTACAGCTTTCTACGCCTTCTCGACCTCTAGGATCTGACGGTGCTTCTGCACGATAGTCTTCGTAGGCAACAATAGCCTCGTCGTATTCTCCTTGAGCCTTGAGCATGTCGGCCAAATAAAGTTTAGCTTCCGGGTTTGGATAACGACGTTTAATCGCGCGATTGTAGTAACCTTCCGCTTTGCGCCAGTCACCCATCATGCGATAGCATTCCGCCATTCGCCATGTAATTTCTTCTTTGATCTGACGATCTTTTTCCTTGGTAGAGGCCTTTTTATACAGTTCAGCGGCTTGAGCGTAAAGTTGGGCTTCATAAGCCTGATCCGCCTGAATCGTGTATTTGGTTTGCGCAGAAATGCTCAGAGTTCCGACAAAGAAAAGGGCAATAAGTACCGATCCGAGTCTCTTCATGTTGTAGGTTGATGTTACGCTTTATAACGTGCTAAAATAAATAAACTTACCAAATAGCCATAAGAAAACCCGAGGCCATCGACCTCGGGTTCTCATAGTTTGCGCATTTTTTCCACTTATCGTGTGAAGAGCATCTCTCGATACTTTGGCAAAGGCCAAAGCTCGTCATCGATCAGCATCTCCAATTTGTCTACTTCGTATCGAATGGTTTCGAAGAATGGTTTGACCGTTTCGTCGTACGAAATAGCCAAATCACGTGCGTCTTCAATAACGTTGGCTTTACGTCGAGCATCAACCATGGCGTCAACGTTTGATTTAATCTTAGAGACTCGGCTGGAAATCTCCGTAATCATATCTAATTGCTCCTTGGCTGCAGCTTCATACGCCGCTTTCGGCAAGACTTCTTTAAGTCCTCGAACGTTATCAATCAAGGTGTTCTGGTAGCGAATGGCCGTTGGAATCACGTGATTCTTCGCCAAGTCACCGAGTACACGAGACTCAATCTGAATGGCCATGTGATACTGCTCCAGCATCACCTCATGACGTGCATGGACCTCCTTGTCATTTAAAACCCCGAGAGAAGCGAATAATTCGGTCGACTTTTTGCTCACGTAGTTATCCAAAGCTTTCGGAGTGGTTTTGATGTTCTCCAATCCGAGTTTTTCAGCGTGATCTTCCCATTCCTTGCTGTACCCATCTCCTTCGAAACGGATGGACTTTGAAGCCTTGATGTAATCGCGAAGTACATTAAAGATGGCTCCATCTTTTTTCAAACCCTTAGCAATCAGAGCGTCAACGTCCTTTTTGAACTTTTGGAGCTGAGCGGCCATAATGGAGTTCATGACCGTCATTGGCAACGAACAGTTGGCGCTTGACCCCACGGCACGGAATTCAAACTTGTTACCCGTGAAAGCAAATGGCGAAGTACGGTTACGATCCGTGTTGTCCAGTAAGACATCAGGAATCTTTCCGACTACATTTAACTTGAGGTCAGAGCGCTCCTCAGGAGAAAGTGCTCCTTCCTTCACCGCTTCTAGTTTGTCCAGGGTAGCAGTCAATTGCGATCCAATGAAGACCGAGATGATTGCAGGAGGAGCTTCATTGGCACCCAAACGGTGATCGTTAGATGCCGACGCTATGCTCGCTCTTAGCAGTCCTGCATGTTCGTGAACCGCCGCAATGGTGTTCACAAAGAAAGTCAAGAATTGAAGGTTACTCTTCGGGTTTTTACCCGGTTTTAATAGGTTAACTCCCGTATTGGTGCTGAGAGACCAGTTGTTGTGCTTTCCTGAACCGTTTAAACCGGCAAAGGGCTTTTCGTGGGTCAAGCAGCGGAAGTGATGACGACGTGCAATTTTATCGAGCAGGTCCATCAACAAGGAGTTGTGATCTACCGCCAAATTCGCTTCTTCGAAAATTGGGGCCACCTCAAATTGGTTCGGGGCAACTTCGTTGTGACGCGTAGTCACGGGGATACCCAGGCGCATGGACTCTTGCTCGAATTCCTTCATGAACGCCATAGCACGAGCAGGGATTGACCCGAAGTAGTGGTCATCCAGCTGTTGCCCTTTGGCAGGAGCATGTCCGAAAAGTGTACGGCTTGTCAATACGAGGTCAGGACGTACGTTGAACAAAGCTTCGTCTACCAAGAAATACTCTTGCTCCCATCCCAAGGTGGCATTCACCTTGGTCACGTTTTTGTCGAAGTACTTACAAACGGCGGTGGCTGCTTCATCAACGGCGTTTAAAGCACGAAGAAGAGGGGTTTTATTATCCAACGCCTCTCCTGTGTAGGAGACAAAAATGGTTGGAACGCAAAGCGTATTATCGATGATAAAGGCCGGCGAGGTCGGATCCCAAGCGGTATATCCGCGAGCTTCAAAAGTGTTTCGAATTCCCCCGCTCGGGAAGCTCGATGCATCAGGCTCTTGCTGAACGAGTAAGTCGCCATCGAATCGCTCAATAGCTCGACCATCACTCAAGGGGGTGAAGAAGGCATCGTGCTTTTCAGCAGTAGCTCCGGTGAGCGGCTGGAACCAGTGTGTGTAATGTGTTGCTCCTTTACTTATCGCCCAGTCTTTCATGGCGCTCGCTACCTGATTGGCAATCTCGCGGTCGATCTTCTTACCTGCGACAATGGCTTCCATGACGCTTAGGTAGGCCTCTTCTGGAAGGTACTCCATCATGGCTCCAGTATGGAAGACCATTTCCCCGTAGAGGTCAGACATTTTGGAGTCGACGTCGAAGCCTTTGATGGGCTCCCGCTCCATGGTTTGCTTAAGTGCTTGAAAACGAATGTTGGACGACATAATGGGATTTCTTTACATGATGCGACAAAGATAAATCACGACACCGTCAAAAAAGAACAGATTTATGTCTTTTTTATCAACAAGCTATTAAAAAGAGGGGGTATTGAGTTTGAAAAGTGTTTTTCAAGCCTCTTAATATCACTTTTTAGGGGGTAAAAAGTAAAATCACATAAAAAAAGTATACAAGCAGCAATATGATTCCCTGCCATCTGTATAGTTGGCGTTTGGCGTTCAGGTATAAAAATGGCGCAAGCAGAAGGGCAACACCCAGCATCCACCAAACATCCACCGCCAAAAGATGAGGGTCTGACACCTCAATGGGAGTAATGAGCGCCGTGATTCCCAATACGGCGAGAATATTGAAAATATTGGAGCCAATCAGGTTTCCAATGGAAATACTCTGCTCCCTCTTGAAAGCGGCGACTAAGGAGGCGGCAAGTTCCGGAACACTGGTTCCGACAGAAACCATGGAGACCGATATTGCACGCTCGCTAATATCCCAACGTCGGGCAAGGGTGATGGCCCCGTCAATGAGCCATTCTGAACCATAAAAGAGCGCCGCTGCGCCCGTAATTAAGTAAAGAGCGGTGCGGATGGGGGAATCCGGAATGTCTTCCTCGTCTTCTTCAGGTGTATCGTGGATCTTGCGGGCGGCATCGCGCCGTGAGGCGCTGATCAGGAATACACTGAACGAAACCAAGAGCACTACGAAGAGTACACCGTCCCAAAACCCCAGGCGCTGGTTAATACTTACAAGCACAAGGAAGAGCAAGGTGGACAAGAACATCATGGGCCAGTCAAAGCGCAAACTATTTCGGGAAATCGATAGTCCAAAAATTCCTGTGGTAAGGCCTAGGACCAGACCGAGGTTGGCAATATTCGATCCAATGACGTTTCCGAACGTGATATCCGTATGTCCTTGAAAGGCGGCATTAAGACTGACGAGAAGTTCGGGACAGGAAGTCGCGAAGGACACGACGGTCATTCCAATGACGAGTGTACTCACTTTCAGGCGCACTGCTAAGGAAACGGCTCCACGTACCAATAAATCCCCTCCGAGGGTCAATAGGACCAATCCGGCTAGGAGAAAGAGCAGCGGCATTTAGGCTTTGGTTTCTGGTGATTCTGGAGCGACTTGCGCGCCTTGGTCAGAAATCTTGTTCTCTTGAGTATCTGATTCGTCGGATTTTGTGACTCCCGGTTGAGAACGCGAAGTGCTTCTTGATATGGCTCCTTCGATGTCCCTTGTTTGCTGACGAATCCGCTCTTCTACTTGACGGCCGAGGTTCGAAGAGTCACCCGTGGCATCCTTGATCTCCCGCTGGATGTCGTTTGTTGCATTTCGAATTTCGCGCATTCCTTTGCCCAAGGCACGGGCTACCTCTGGAATTCGTTTAGCACCAAAAAGCAGGATGAATACCATCAGGATGATGAAGATTTCTCCACCACCGAAATTAAATATCAGGAATACGGCTCCGAGCATGGGTCAAAGATACAAATTGAAGGTTCTCTGCGAACAAACAAAAAGCCGCTCCGAAAGGATCGAAGCGGCTTTTCAAAAAATCTTGTGAACGTCTTTACGGCTTCATCTTCTTGGCAATGGTATCTACCATAACCGGAGTAGCGATACATACTGAAGAGTATGTTCCGACAATGACACCTACCACCAAGGCGAACATGAACCCACGGATGGTTTCTCCTCCAAAGAAGAAGATAACCAAGAGTACGAATAAAGTAGTCAAAGACGTGTTTACCGTACGGCTCAGCGTGCTGTTCAAAGCTTGATTCACGTTGTCGTCAAAGTCGCGCTTCGGATGCAAGTTCAAGTACTCACGAATACGGTCGAACACAACCACCGTATCGTTCAAGGAATATCCAATCACTGTCAACAATGCTGCAATGAAGGCCTGATCAATCTCCAAGCTGAAAGGCACAAAACCGTACAAGATGGAGAACAAAGACAATACAATCAATACATCGTGGAAGACCGCAGCAACCGCTCCAAGGGAGAACTGCCAGCGGCGGAAACGAATCAAGATATACAAGAAGATCACGACGAGCGAGAAAAGGATACTCCAAACCGCTGAGGTACGAATGTCATCGGCAATGGTCGGTCCTACTTGTGAACTCGACATCAAACCGAATTCCTTATTATCCGAATCATTAAAGAATTCATCGCGTGTGATTTCACCCTGGAAGTACGATTGAACACCAGTCCAAAGCTTTGCCTCGATGTCTTGATCAACCTCCACTCCTTTGTCGTCGATGCGGTACTTGGTTGTAATGCGCACCTGATTGCTTCCTCCAAAAGTCTTCACCTCTGGACGCACAGCAGGTCCATCCTCTACGACGAAGGCTTGGCTCAAGCTTTCGGTAATATCAGATGTGTTCACCGTCTGATCGAAACGAACTTGGTAGGTACGACCTCCAGAGAAGTCTACCCCTTGGTTCAATCCGCGCGTAAAGAGCGATACCAATCCAAGTACAATAACAACACCACTAATGATGTAGTACGTGCGTCGTTTCTGTAAAAATGGAATGGTCAATCCTTTGAATGCTCCATCGGTCATCTTGGTCGAGAACTTGATGTCTCGTTTTTGGGACAAGAGACGCTCGTAAATCAAGCGAGTCAAGAAGATTGCCGAGAAGAGTGAGGTCAAAATACCGATAATCAAGGTAGAGGCGAATCCACGGATAGGTCCTGTTCCGAAAACGAAGAGGATGATACCCGTCAACAAAGTGGTAACGTTCGCATCGATAATCGAGCTAAAGGCATTTTTATAACCATCGTTAATGGCCAATCGAAGGCCTTTACCAGCAGCCATCTCCTCACGAATACGTTCGTAAATCAGAACGTTCGCATCTACCGCCATACCAATGGTCAATACGATACCGGCAATACCTGGAAGGGTAAGAACCGCTTGTACAGAAGCAAGAACTCCGAAGATGAAGAACATGTTGGCGATCAAAGCCAAGTTCGACACGAGTCCCGCAGTACTGTAATAGAAGATCATGTAGATCAATACTACACCCAACGCAATCAAGAAAGAAACCAAACCAGCGCGGAGTGCTTCCTTACCCAAAGACGGTCCAACAACGTCTGCTTGAATGATTCGAGCCGGAGCTGGAAGTTTACCTGCTTTGAGGATGTTCGCCAAATCTTTCGCTTCCTTCACGGAGAAAGAACCGGCGATTTGAGTCGACCCATTTTTAATTTCTTCGTTTACGTTCGGATAGCTGTACACGTAATCATCGAGAACAACCGCCACGGAACGACCGACATTATCCCCGGTCATACGTGCCCAGATGTTTGCTCCTTGGTTGTTCATGCTCATCGACACTGATGGGCGACCCAATTCGTCGTAGTCTTGGCGAGCGTCTATGATCGCATCACCTTGCAAATACGCTTCGTTATCGCGATTTCCAGCAATAGCCAATAAGCGCATAAAGTTCTCATCAGAGTTGCTTTCCGTTTTGGCTTCCCAAAGGAATTTCGCGTAGCGCATTTCCGCTGGTAAAAGATCGCGGACCTGCTTGAGGTTCAAGTAGTCAATCACCTTAGCCGTATCCTTGATGGCCACAAAACCGATTACTGGACCCGTTCCAGCTTGATTGGTTTCGAAATTGTAGTTCGGCAAGAGAATATCAAACAGCGGATTGAAGGCCGCAGTCGGATCTAAGGTAGTATCAGCCGCAGTTTCACCCGAATCTGCCAAGCCCAGAGAATCCATTGAATCTTCTACGACTTCCACAGTGTCTTCCTCAATTCCAAAAGAATCCAAACTCAAAGCATCGTCTGTAGCCTCAACTTCAGATTTGGTTTCGGTCTCCACTAATTCTGCAGCGGCAGGGCGCTCCACGATATCCTTCAAACGCTCGTTTGCAGCATTCAAGAAAGGAATCATGTCCTGGTTCTCATAAGTCTCATAGAAACCGAGTTCCGCAGTCGACTGCAATAGTCGCTTCACACGCTCGGGCTCCTTCACCCCAGGAAGCTCGACCAAGATTCGGCCAGTTCCTTCCAAGCGCTGAATGTTGGGTTGTGCTACACCGAACTTATCGATACGAGCACGCAAAACGGTAAAGGCACGCTCAATGGCACCTTCCGCCTCTAAACGCAAAACACGCACAACTTCCTCGTCTGAACTATCGAAGTTTACCTTGTCTTTAAGATCGCGGTTTCCAAAGATTGTTGGATCAGCCAAGCGAATGTCGCTGTTCTGCTCCGTGCGGATGCGCTGAAACTCTTGAAAGAAGAGTGTGATGTAGTCATCTTGACTATCGCGCTGGCGCTCGTTAGCAGCATCAATGGCTTTATTGAAAATAGGATCTTTGGAGTTGTTCGAGAGCGAACGAAGAATGTCATTGACAGAAACTTCGAGGATAACGTTCATCCCCCCTTTTAAGTCAAGGCCCAAATTGAGCTCACGAGACTTTACCTCATTATAGGTATACTCACGGACCAGAAGGTCAAAGACCGGTTGCGGTCCCATGGAGTCGATGTAGCTCTGATACAAGGCGGGATCACCATTCGCGTACTCTTCTGCATCTTTTTCTACACTTCTTACGATCCATGTAAAACTCAGCTGGTACAAGCAGATGAGGGCAAAGAGAATCGCAAACAAGCGGATGGCTCCTTTGTTTTGCATTTGAATTAGATAATGTTAACCTGAATTAAATCGGCAGCAAATATAGAGGAATGGTACCATATTAACAACCAACCCAGACCCGTCCCTGTTACGTATATTTGTATACCGTTGACTCCTTTGTAATGAAACGACTTTTCACAATTCTCTTTATCGCCGCTGCGCACTTCAGTCAAGGACAGCAAGTGGCCTTTCAATTCCAGGATACCGTGGGTGTTTTTGAGGGAACTGACTCCTTAAACATGGCCTGGGCCGGGGGTATGAATTCGACCCACTGGTCACATATCCAACTCAATTACGACGGCCGTATGGACCTTATTGTGTTCGACAAAGCTGGAAGACGTTGGCTACCCTTTGAAAATATCGACGTGGAGGGGCAATTGACCTATCGCTACGCACCGCAATACATCTCGAGTTTTCCCGTCATTCGAAATTGGGCGGTCTTCAGAGACTATAACAACGACGGGCGAATGGATCTCTGGTGCCACACCAATGCAGGTATTGCAGTCTACAGAAACGACGGAAATCCAACGGACGGTCTAAGCTTTACCTATGCCCTTAACACACCTCAACTCTTCACGGATTACGGAACGGGAATCCCGGTGAACCTCTACGTTGCTTCAACAGATATTCCGGGGATTGATGACATCGACGGGGACGGAGATTTAGACGTAGTCACTTTCTCCATTTTGGGAACTTCAGTAGAGTACCACACCTGTATGTCTCAGGAATTGTATGGCCACAGTGATTCTTTGGTGTACGAGCTAGGAGATGACTGCTGGGGAAAATTCAAGGAGAGCTTTTCCAACAACGATATTTATCTAGACACGTGTGACAGCGACTTGACGGGTGGTGCAAACCGTCCACGTCATGCGGGGAGCTCTATTGCGATTCGCGATCTCAATGGAAACGGCAATATGGACTGTGTGCTGGGCGATATTACCTTTAACAACGGTAATATGCTCACCAATACGGGTACGCCAGACGATGCCTTTATGAGCGCGCAAGACCCTATTTTCCCGTCCAATGACGTTCCGGTGAATATTGAACTCTTTCCCGGCTTTCACTGGGTGGACGTGGATCGCGACGGCGACCGCGACATGATTGTATCGCCCAACATCGATGGAGGAGCAGAGAATTTAAAGAGCACCCTGTTCTACGATAATATCGGAACAGAGAGCAATCCCGATTTTTCCTATCAGCAAGATGATTTCTTTCAAGATCGCATGATTGAAGTTGGAGAGGGAGCCTTCCCAAGATTGGTCGATTTGAACGGAGATAACCTATTGGATCTAGCCATTGGGAACTATGGAACCATGAACAACGGGACTATCTCTGAGCCTCGAATGGCTCTCTACCTCAACACGGGAACCGCGATACGTCCGCAGTTCACCCTTCACAGCGAGGACTTTGGAGGACTTTCCTCCCTCCCCTTCCCGGTTGGATTGATTCCATCTTTCGGAGACTTGGACAATGATGGTGATGTAGATATGATCCTAGGAGATGGAAATGGAAACGTCCACTACTTCAACAATACAGCAGGATCGGGCAACTTAGCCAACTTTGTGCTAACAACAGCCAATTTGGACGGTATCGATGTTGGAAACATGGCCGCACCGGAGCTGGCTGATTTGGATCGAGATGGAGATTTGGATCTTATGATTGGACATTCCATCGGTCGAATTCACTACTACGAAAACACCGGATCAGCCACTAGTTTTCAATTTTCGCATGTCACGGACTCTCTGGGGAGCATTGACATGAGTACCCTTTGGTACTTCTTGGGATTCGCCTTCCCAAATGCGGTGGATCGCAATGGCACATGGGAATTATATGTGGGCGGAGCGCCAGGAAATGTTTCACGTTACAACAATATTGACAATAACCTAAACGGAGTCTTCACGGAAGCGGATACGGCGTTGATTGGACTGTATAGACCTGGACGCCCCTCGCCAGCCGTAGCCGACCTCAACGCCGATGGACGGTTAGACGTGGTTCTCGGAAACTATTCAGGAGGCGTTCAATACTACGCAGGCATTAATCCGCAGGACATCAGCACACTTGAATTACCTGAACAAACGCTGTGGACCTTGTTTCCTAACCCGGCTTCCGAGCGGCTACAAATTGCCGGTTTGTCTGAGGATGCAAAGGTGGACATAGCCATCTATGACTTGCATGGCCGACAAGTCCTCTCGAGTGCCTACCACGGAACTATGGACATCAGCAGCCTATCGGGTGGATACTACCTCGTTCAAGTTCTTCAAGGAGATCGTTTGGAGGTGCATCGTCTCTTGATCCAACGATGACCGAACCGTCGATCGTTTTCTTTGATGGATACTGCAATTTGTGCAGTCAATCCGTGCAGTTTATCCTGCCCCGTGATCCCGGTGGATACTTTCGCATAGCCCCGCTGGACGGATCCACAGCGAAGGAAAATTTAATACAACATCCCTTACCTCATCGGCCCGATAGCCTATTGCTTTGGGAGGAAGGTCAATGGTGGATCAAATCTTCCGCTGCCCTGCGCATCGCGCGAAGATTAAAGGGTTGGAGTTGGGCTTGGGCTTTTCGTTTTGTTCCACTCTTTATTCGTGATTCCGTTTACGACGTAGTTGCTCGAAATCGATTCAGAATTTGGGGGAAACGAGAAAACTGCTACTTGCCTCGCCCCGAATGGAAGCATCGCTTCTTGCCCTAAGGGCCAAAAAAAGCCCCAAGGGACAACCTCGAGGCTTTCACATCGTGCCGTAGGCACAAAAATTAGATATCCATATCGTCGAGGACCTTCATTACGTTGCGGACAGCCGTAGCTGATTCATCCAACAACGCGCGCTCGTCCGCATTGAGGTCGAGTTCGATGATGCGCTCGATTCCGTTTTTACCAAGGATAACAGGGACGCCTAGGTAGATGCCGTCCATGCCGTATTCTCCGTTCAACATGGTACAAACCGGGAATACACGACGCTGATCGCGCACAATGGCCTCGACCATTTGAGCAGCCGCCGCTCCAGGAGCGTACCACGCAGAAGTTCCGAGTAATTTCACGATCTCACCACCACCTACTTTGGTGCGGTCAACAATCGCGTTCAATTTATCTTCATCGATCAATTCCGTTACAGGGATACCTCCAACAGTGGTATAGCGAGGAAGTGGAACCATGGTATCTCCATGTCCTCCCATCAAAACGGCTTGGATGTCTTTTGGCGATACGTTGAGTTCAAGTGCCAAGAAGCTTCGGTAACGAGCCGTATCCAAGATACCAGCCATACCGAATACCTTGCTGCTGTCCACGTTAGCGGTCAAGTACGCTTGGTAGGTCATAACGTCCAGTGGATTCGAAACCACGACGATCTTCGCATCCGGAGAGTACTTGATCACGTTTTCGGTCACTGACTTCACGATACCTGCGTTGGTCGCGATCAAATCATCACGGCTCATTCCCGGTTTACGCGGCAATCCAGAAGTAATCACAACTACTTCAGAACCTGCAGTTTTTTCGTAGTCATTTGTGGAACCAATCGTACGTGAGTCGTACAAGTTTATGGGAGAAGTTTCCCACATATCAAGGGCTTTCCCTTCGGCAAAACCTTCCTTGATATCGACCAAGATGATCTCGTTGGCAATTTCCTTGTGAGCGAGTACGTCAGCGCAGGTAGCTCCAACGTTTCCGGCACCTACAACGGTAACTTTCATGATGTAGTGATTTTTCGTTACGAATTTTACTGGCGAGCAAAGTTATGAAACGTTTGGGGCTGGGCACCAACGAAAAAGGCTTTTCTCTCGTGTATTTTGGTACTTTTGAACTGGCCCTGCGGGCCGATGAAGAACCTAAGCATGAAAAGAGCACTTGTCGCGTTGATCATTCTCCTAAACATGGGAGTGGCGCAGGCACAAATCTGGGCCGGATTGGATCAGGTCATTTGCGGATCCGATTCCGTCACATTGGGCGCCCAAGTTGACTATGTTCAAGGCACATCCTTGACCATGACCGATGACGTTTACTCCCAAGTCATTCCTCTGGGATTCAGCTTCCTTTACTTTGGAAACTCCTACGACAAAATCCTCTTTAGCTCGAACAACTACATCACTTTCGACACCACTAATGCTGGTGGAATTTCCAACTGGAGCATTACCGGACCTTTGGGCACTGTTGGAAACACTCCCGCCAATTCAGTTTTAGGCCCTTGGCAGGACATCAACCCGGGCATCACCGGACCTGGGGTAAATGGGGTACTCTACGGAACCTATGGACCTCCTGGACAGCGAGTATTCGTGGCAGCCTTTTGCGAAGTCCCCATGTTCAGTTGCACCTCCCTATTGTTTAGCTCCCAAATCAAGCTGTTCGAAGTGGACAACCACATTGAAATGCACATACAGAGTAAACCACTGTGTACGACTTGGAACAATGGTCAAGCCATTCAAGGACTTTCAAATTCTGACTTATCGACGACCGTGGTTGTTCCCGGTCGCGATGCAGGGCCACCAACCGCTCCTTTAACTTGGAATGCCAACCAAGACGGAATGTCCTTTTTCCCCGTCGGAAATACCTATATCGATTTCGCTATTCCTTTCTCCCCGACCATCTTTAGTTCCACACCACCAGTGGTAACGTGGTTCGATTCAACAAATACTATTGTGGGCGTTGGCGATACCATTCAAGTTCTTCCTCCCGGGAACATGACATACCACGCCACTGCCTTCATTTGTGGAGCTCAACAGACCATTACGGATACCGTTGCCATTCAATTTTCTGGCCTCAATCCTACTTGGGATATCGACAGCGTTATTTGTCGAGGAGACAGCACGGGGAACATCACTTCCCTTACTACCGGTAATGCGGCGCCTCTAACCTACCAATGGTCCAATGGCTCTTCGAGTCCGGATCAATTAGGTGTCCCTGCCGGAACGTATTATGTGACGATTACCGATCAGGTCGGTTGTTTTATCACGGATACCGTCGACGTATTCGAAGCGGATAGTTTATTGTTTAATCCAATAGTGGAGAACGATCGTTGCAACAATTCTGTGGGGCTCATTATTCCCAACATCACCGGCGGAGTACCGCCTTATTCCTACATGTGGAATGTGGGTAGCACCGCCGACACCCTATCAACCCTGCCCGCAGGACTCTATGATTTGACCGTCATCGACAGCTTGGGCTGTATGCGGACGATGGACTTTGTACTGGACAACGACGACTTCACCGTGGTCGTAGATTCCCTATTGGCCCTTCCTGAGGCCTGTGACCAGGCGGATGGGTACATTGAGGTTAGCGCCTCCGGAGGCACCCCTCCGTACAGCTATCTGTGGAGTAATGGACTTACCGGAGCAACTCAAAGTGCCCTCACCACGGGAATGTATGGCCTCACCGTAGAAGATGTCAATGGCTGCTCCACTACAGATCAGTATTTCATTCCCTTCCACGCGGCTCCTATACCCGGCTTTATCGGACCCGATTCTGTTGAAACCTCATCACCCACAGCAACCTTCTACGACACCACCGATGCCGTGGCCTCGTGGTTCTGGCAGTTCGGAGACGGAGGATCAGGTATCGATAGCGTGGTGACTCATATTTATCAACAGGAAGGCGAGTACATCGTGACGCTCACTGTAACAGATAGCGTGGGATGCCAAGGAGTTGCGACCAAAACAACCTTTGTGGTGGAGGAATTCTTCTATTACGTTCCCAATGCCTTTACACCCAATGAGGATGGGACCAACGACGATTTCTTCCCTGTAGTGGTCGGTGCTGCCCCGAACACCTACGTCTTCCAGATTTATACGCGTGCCGGACAAAAGATATTCGAGTCCACCACCCTCAATGAAGGATGGAATGGAGCAGTGGATAATGCCGGTGATTTGAAGAAACAGGACCTCTACACATGGAGGCTGTACTTCCGAACTTTCAGCGGTCGAGAAGTTGTTGAACGCGGAACCGTAACACTGATTCGCTAAAAAGAAGGCTAAGAGCTTCCAACCGATCAGACCTACCCCAATCAAAAAACCCCGCCTTGATCAAGCGGGGTTTTTCATTTATTCTTGGTGATGCTTAAGCGTCAATGTTGGCGTACTTCGCATTCTTTTCAATGAATTCTCGACGCGGGGGAACATCGTCTCCCATGAGCATTGAGAATACTCGATCCGCCTCTGCCGCGCTGTCAATGGATACTTGACGCAGGGTTCGGCCATCAGGTCGCATCGTTGTTTCCCAAAGCTGCTCCGCGTTCATCTCTCCAAGACCCTTGTATCGCTGAACGTTGATTCCTTTCTTCTCCTCTCCGCCCATTTCGAGCATCAAGCGGTCTCGCATATCATCATTCCACGCATACTCTCCCTTGCTTCCTTTCTTCACTAAGTAAAGCGGTGGTGTTGCGATGTAGATATACCCCGCTTCAACCAATTCCTTCATATAGCGGAAGAAGAAGGTCAAAATCAAGGTCGAGATGTGACTACCATCCACATCTGCATCACACATGATGATGATCTTATGATAGCGCAATTTTTCGGTGTTTAAGGCACGCTCATCTTCTTCCGTACCCATGGAGACCCCGAGTGCCGTAAAGATGTTCTTAATCTCCTCATTCTCAAAAACGCGGTGATGCATGGCCTTCTCCACATTCAAGATTTTTCCTCGAAGTGGCAAAATGGCCTGGAACTTACGGTCACGCCCTTGCTTAGCCGTACCCCCTGCAGAATCTCCCTCGACGAGGAAGATCTCGCATGCTTCTGGATCTTTGTCCGAACAATCAGACAGTTTCCCTGGAAGTCCTGTTCCCGTGAGCACGTTTTTACGCTGTACCATCTCACGCGCTTTGCGTGCTGCATGGCGTGCACGAGCCGCGAGAATCACCTTTTGAATGATCATCTTAGCCGCCTTGGGATGCTCCTCGAGGTAGTTGCTCAGCATCTCCCCTACGAGCTGATCCACGGCACCACTCACTTCAGAGTTTCCGAGTTTGGTTTTGGTCTGACCTTCAAACTGAGGCTCCATGACCTTCACAGAAACGACAGCCGTCAATCCTTCACGGAAGTCATCTCCGCTCACCTCAACCTTTTCTTTTTCAAGCATACCACTCTCCTCAGCATACTTTTTCAAGGTACGCGTCAAGGCCCGGCGGAATCCCGCTAGGTGCGTTCCTCCCTCGTGGGTATTGATGTTGTTGACGTAGCTGTGAATATTCTCGTTAAAGGTGGTGTTGTAGTGCATGGCGACTTCCACGGGAATATCATTCCGCTCTCCCTCCATGTACATCACATCCTCGAGCAGTTTTTCGCGGCTCTCGTCCAAGAACGCGACAAATTCGCGCAATCCTCCTTCGCTGAAAAACGAGTCGCTGACAAAGCTTCCATCTTCCTCGGTTCTGCGCTCGTCCGTGATGATCAAGGTAATGCCCTTGTTCAAGAAGGCCAATTCGCGCATCCGTGCACTCAAGATGTCGTAGCGGTATTCCGTCTCAGAGAAGATCTCATGATCAGGCTTAAAGTGAACAATGGTACCGCGGTAGTCGGAGGTGCCCGTTTCCTTCACAGGAGCTTGAGGAACACCTCGCTGATAGTGCTGCTCGTAGACTTTTCCATTCTTGTGCACAGTGGCATGCAAGTCCGTAGAAAGCGCGTTCACACAGCTCACCCCAACCCCGTGCAGACCACCGGATACCTTGTAGCTGTCCTTGTCGAACTTACCACCGGCATGAAGTACCGTCATAACGACTTCCAACGCCGATCGCTTTTCCTTCGGGTGGATGTCCACCGGAATTCCCCGACCATTATCTTTTACTGAAATCGAATTGTCTTCGTGAATGGTGACGTTGATGGTGTCACAGTGGCCGGCTAAGGCCTCATCAATGGAGTTATCGACAACTTCGTATACTAGGTGGTGCAATCCTTTCTGCCCCACATCTCCGATGTACATGGCGGGCCGCTTTCGAACAGCTTCCAAACCCTCCAGGATCTGAATACTCCCCGCTTCGTACTCTTTCTGCTTAATTTCTTCACTCATATAAAGAACGCTAAGGTTTCGTTAGGTCTTAATCTTAGGTTAACAAAGATACTAAATTCCCACCCCAAAACCGAGCTGGAACCCGCATAAACACTGAGTTTTTCAACAATTTTTGGCCAGTTATTAACAGTCTGTGGTATTTGGCCCTCACGGGCCGATAAGAAGGACCGCGCCTCCTTTAAAATCGATAGGTAAATCCGCCCAGAACGTTGAATCTTTGGGCCGGATAATCCAGCCACAATTCGTACTGTGAAGCGGTGAGGTTGTTGAAGCGCAAGAAGGCCGACAAGAGCTCGCTATAGCGGTATTCCACACCGAGGTTTACGTCCACATAAGCAGGTAGAATCTCCCGGTTGTTCGGAATACCGACCAAGCTCTCGGGTAGAACCTGTCGCTCGCCCACCAAAAATGCTTCGAGATCGAAGTAAATCTTATCTCCAACCTGATACTTAACCAAGGCTGTTAAGCGCAGAGAGGGCAAATTCCACGCCGCTGCGAATTGCTCTGTGGAGTAGCTGTTGAACTCCCCGCGCAAACCTGCCGTGAATTTATCTCCAGTCTGGTAGAATACTTCTCCCATCAATCCGAAAACAGAAAGATCGTCATACACGATTTTAAACTTGTTGGTGTCCAAATCTCCGGCTCCTGGCTGGAAGGGGTTGTTGTAGAACAAGATGAAGTCGGTGTAGCTGGCAAACTGCGCTTTGATGTTAAAGCTGGCTTGCGAGCTTAGAGCACCTTTCAGACCCGCGAACATCCGCCCGTTTTGAATCGTCACCTCCGGTTGGAAGTTGGGCGCTAACCACGGGTTCTGATCCACCAAGCTGCGGTATGTGTTTGGCATAACGCGGCCATCCCATCCCGCATAAGCGATCAGGATATCGTCCACAATCCCGTAGGTCAAATCGATTTGGGGAAAGAAATTTACACGGGTCGATTCCGCGGTCAAATCGCTGATCAGATAGGCGTGAATTCCCAGCGTGAAATGAAGGTCACCGTATTGACTCTCGACGCGTGGGCGCAAGCCAAAAATGAAGTAGTCTTGGGCCAGGGTGTCAAACGCGGTATTGATGTACTGGACATCCAAATCAACCCTTAAAAGCTCTTCGTTGATGGGCGTGCTGACTTCACCGAGGAATTGCAAATAGTTCTCTGCCCCGTCGTCTCCGTCGAAGAATCGATGATACTTAATCTGCACCCCGTCAAAAACCACATCATCGCGGTCCTTGGAACTCAATAGCTCGAATTCCGCCCCAATGGTATGGAAGTCCTGTCGAATACTGTCTTTCGCTACATCCGTGGCTGCATTGCCGTAGTAATGGATTCGATCGTGGTCGTAGTAGAGGCGACCTCCGAGATTGAAACCGCTGTAATAGCGATGGCCGAAGGCTCCAACACTGTTCTGCGCAAAACCATTAAAGGCAAAATCGTTGATGCCCCCTTGGCTGCTCAGGTGTCGTACATAAACACCTCCTGACCAATTTCGATTTCTGCGGCTCGAATGACTGTAGTACAAATACGGCGTGGTGTAATTCCCGAAGCCGAGTTCCAAGTAGTTCTTGTACAACTTATCGAGCTTGGAGCGACTGATCCTCGCCGGGCTGATGGGCTCGGGCGTGAAACGCGTTTGATATTCCAAGGGTCGAATGCTGTAGTTCAGGGCCAGTGGCTCTGCAGCCGTATCGACCAAGGTGGGGAAGTACTGGAGCTTGACCGCATCTGACAAGGTTGGATCATACTCTTTGACGACCGTAATTTCTTCGGTTCCCAGGTCTCCGGGCTGGGCCATCGCGCCGTAGGCGCACATTACAAATACGGAGAGGAAAAGGATCTTCTTCATCTTATTCTTCATTTCCCTGTTCGTCCATTTCTTCCGGCATCTCGATCTGCAGAGTGTCGATCTCAATGCGCTGCTTCTCTTCTACTTTTCGCTCTTCTGAGCGGGCAATGGCCTCCTTCCATCGGCGGGCCTCAGCCAAAATCTCCTCGTTATTGCTGCGTTGGAGAATCTGATCCAAGGTGAAGTTTGCCTGGTACAGGTCTTCGAGCTTCCAGTAGTTTCGGGCCAGCAAAATCAGGGCCTTATTGCCCCAATACTGATAGCTCGGCATGTTTTGAAGGAGGTCGAAAATGCGCTTCTGACTCTCTTCGTAGTTACCGGCGTCAAATTCCAACTCCGCGAGGTAGTACTTGGCTTCTGCACGGAACACGTTGGCCGCTTTATCTTCGACCCAGAGGAATTCGCGTTGCGCAACCACGCGGTCGCCAGATTTCAAGGCACTCTTCGCCAGAATGATGTGGGCCTCTTGCTCCAAATCAACATCGAGTTTCTCCATGCGAAGGACGCGGTTAGCGCAGTCGACGGCTTTCTCACTCTTCTCCAGTTTAAAATTGGTCCGCATCAATCCGATGACGGCCGTACGGCGATTCTCGGGGAACGCGGCTTGGCGCTCCAAAGAGGCGTATCGTTCCAAAGCCACTTCCCAATTCTCTCTCGAGTAATAGAGGTAGCTCGACTGAAGCAAGGCTTCCTCATTGTACTTGTTTGGGCTGGCCAGAGCTAAGAATTCATAGTCTTCAAGCGCGCCGCTCAAGTCGTCAATTTGGAAGCGACATTGCGCGCGGTAGTAATGCACGTCGAGATGGAAGATGCCCGATGGATACTTATCTAGGTACTGGTTCAAGGCCGGCAAGGTCTGGTTGCAGTCCCCTGCCGTGTACTTCAAATACGCCGCGTCGAAGGTCAGACTGTCGAGCTCCGCATCGGTGATGTTGGTGAAATCAAGTCCTTTGACCCAGTTGGCATAGGCTTCGACATTGCCCAGGTCGATGTAGATCTTTTCGGCAATGGCCACGGCCTCATTGGCCTCGGAGGAATTAGGGTGCTTGTCCACAACGTCGCGCAGGACGATCAAAGCTCGTTCGTTCGCTCCTTCGTTGTAGTGAATCAGACCCTGGTTCATGAGTGATTTGCGTGCGTAATAGGAATTGGGGAAATCGTCCAAGACCCGTTGAAAGGCCTGAATAGCTTGTTCGTTCTGCCCAGCTTGCATATACCCTTTACCCAGCGTGTAGTATGCATCATCAACATATTCGCTGGTCGGTTGGTCACGAACCAGGGCATTGAGTTGGTCGATTCGCGCTTGGTTCTTTCCAAGAAGGCCTTGGCAAAGCGCCGCCTGGAAGTACGCATAGTCCTGGTCGGGTCCGCCCATTTCGGCCGCATCTTCATAAAAGCGGTTGGCCGTAAAGTATCCCTTGGTCACAAAGTAACTGTCGCCAGTACGCAACAAGGCGTCGTGGATCAATCGATCCTTTTCTCCCTCCGCCTTGTCCAAGAATTTGCGGAACTGCGCCGCCGCGTTGCTGTAATCTCCTTTCTGAAAATAAACATACCCCAATCCGTAGCGAGAGCGATTGAACAAGGGGTGTTGCGTAGCTCCAGGAGTGACTTGAAAATCTCCGTAGGCCACTCGTGCCTCGTCGTACCGCTTTTGACGATAAAGGGCTTCGGCCATCCAGTAATATGCCTCGGCTTCGAGGTCACGATCTACCGGATACCTCAGGCTCTTTCCAAAGAGATCTAAACTGTTCTGCCACATCCGATTATTGAAGAATTCAATAGCGCGGTTGTAGGCGATTTTTTGATAGGCTCCTTCCAACTGACGTGTCCTTGGCCCAAGGCGTTCAAGGCTTTCAAGCGCACGTCCGTAATCCTTGGTCGTCAAATAGGCATTGACCAAGTAGGTCGAAGCTTCTTCAAAGTACTCGGACTCTGGGTAGTCATCAATAAAGGCCTGCAGTTCACGACCTGGATCCTGGTAGGGATTTCCCACCTCATAGCTCAATTTAGCCACGTTAAAGCGAGCGGTTTCCGTCAGTTCGTGGTTGTAGTCCAATTGGGCCACACTCTCAAAGGCGTTGAGCGCCTCGCTTTTCAGTTCTTTCTTCAGGTAGCAATCGGCCAAGTGGAAATAGGCGTTCTGAGCTAAGGAATCTCTTGAGTCTACAATCTTGTTGAAGGCGCTCAAGGCATCATCATATCGCTCCGTACGATAGTAGGTGTAGCCGAGCTGATAATAGTCCTCGTCTTTCATTCGGGGACCATCTTCTCTGTATCGTTCGAAATACGGCAGCGCTTCTTCGTATTCCTCCATGTTGTAATGGGCTTCGCCGATAAGTCGTGCCACTTCCGGCGCTCGCTTTTCCGTAGCTGAAGCCAATAGTGACTGCCCGCTAGAGGCGAGATCCTCCCAGCGCCCCTGCTCGTAATAAATCTGTGTGATGTAGTACGGAACAATGGGACCGAAGCTAGGATCCTTTCGAAGGGATTCGAAGTATTCCAATGCACTCGCGGTCTTCCCTTCGGTATAAGCGATGTGGCCATAATAATAGCGAGCCGAACTCTGGTACTCACTATTGGCATCTACCACTTCTACGAGTTGTGTTTTGGCCTCGTCGTATTTCTCCCGCATGAAATAACTGTAACCGAGCTTGAAGTGATATTCCGAACGATCTGCTCGGGGCAGGACTCTCGGATTCATTTTCTCATACCACTGCATGGCATCGGTGTACTTACGGCGACTGAAGTAATGGCCGGCCGTGTGCCAGGTGATTTCATCGACCCGCGGAGATGCGGGATGTGCGCGCACAAACTCCTCTACGGCATGTTCTGCATTTCGCTGTTGCAATTCCAGCGCGCAAATGGCATGGTAGTACTCCGCGTCAATTCGGATCTCAGAATGGGCTTCCGGATGCGTCTTAATCAATTGGGCAAATTGATCCTGCGCCTGGACATACTGCTCTTTGTCGAAAAGCATGCGTGCGCGATCATACGCTTGATCCGGATGGGTGTAAATTTCGGTCTGCTGAGCGAGGGATTGACCAACGGCCAAGAAGGTTACCGCGCCCAGGGCCCAAAGCTTTAAGTGTCTCATAGTTATCTGCTCGGTACAGTACGGGTGAAGCTAAAGTACAATTGTTAAATAGCGGCAGATCCTGAGGTTAGCGATAGTTATCAAACGCCGC
Organism: Flavobacteriales bacterium; assembly: GCA_965661605.1. Classification (GTDB taxonomy): domain Bacteria; phylum Bacteroidota; class Bacteroidia; order Flavobacteriales; family ECT2AJA-044; genus ECT2AJA-044. The sequence goes on from CBFIEH010000003.1 coordinate 158,780, forward strand.
CTGTTTATTATTATTTTAGCCCAAATTTGATACCGCAATTCCATGGACGTGCTCCTTTCTCTTCATCAAGCCTCGATTTACCAACGCGAAAGCCTTGTCCTCAGTGACGTGAGCTTTGAATTGGAAAAAGGAGCATTCGTGTATTTAATCGGTAAGACAGGCAGCGGAAAATCTTCTTTGCTCAAGACCTTGTACGGTGATTTGGGCCTTACTCAAGGTGAAGGAAGCGTCGCCGGATTCGATTTGTCCAAACTGAAAGAAAAGGATATCCCTTTTCTGCGAAGAAAAATCGGAATTGTCTTTCAAGACTTTCAGTTGTTGACGGATCGAAACGTTCACGATAACCTACTCTTTGTCACGAAGGCCACAGGATGGTCGGATAAGGCTAAAGCCGAAGAGCGGATCGCGGATGTCTTGAAGAAGGTAGGTATGGAGACCAAAGGATTCAAGATGCCTTTTCAACTTTCAGGTGGTGAGCAGCAGCGCATCGCCATTGCTCGTGCTTTATTGAATGATCCGGAACTTATTCTAGCGGATGAGCCCACAGGAAATTTGGACCCTATCACTTCTGAAGAAATCATGAAGCTCTTGTGGGACATCAGTAAGACGGGTCGCGCCATTTTTATGGCCACACATGACTACAGCCTTATTCGCAAATTTCCCTCGCGAATTCTAAAGTGTGAGAGTGGACAGGTAACGGATCTTCGAACAGCAGGGGCCACAGAGAACGAAGCGTAGCCCGATTACTGAATTGAGCTTCCAGAACTTCTTTCCGGACTGGATCCAGAGCAAAAGGCTCCATCATCAATTCTTGTACTTGTGACTTAAAGCCCTCGCCATCTTTCGCGATGTGGCAAAGACCTTCTAGTCCCGTTCCTTCAACCATAGGAGGATTAACCAGACAGTGGCGGCCGAGGTAAAGTGCGCTCAGTAATTTGAGTTTAATACCGGTGGCTTGAAATGTGGGGAGTACGTTGATGTGAGCTCCTTGAATCAGATCCTCAATGCGCTCCGTAGGCACGTTGTTCTCTAAACGAATATGATCATGATCCGCAACGGCTTGAACAAGGTCAGGTTGTGCATCACTTCCCGCGATCACAAATGGAACCTTAATGTCCAGGAAGACTTCATTGATCAAAAACATGGCCGCGCGGTGATTCTCTGAAACACCTAGGTTGCCGTGATAGAGTACGTAACTTCCGCGTCCGTCCAAACTGCGAACGTCGAGGTGCGCATGGAAGGCCGATACATGGGCGACTTCCATTTCCGGAAACCGCTTTCTAAAGTAGTTAGCGTCCGGAGAAGAAATCGCAGCAACAGCAGTAGCGTGTTCCAATTCTTCTTCAAAGCGCTCGAGTTTGGCCGCTTCGTTCTGGAAATACAGACGCTTAAACACATTCGATTCCGATTCCGCTAAGTTCCAGTAGTATTCGTGTTCTATGTTGTGGCTGCGCAGAATGCGCGTTCGATCCTTTAAATCCGGATGAGCGAGGTAGTAGCAGCAGTGCACTCCTTCAAAAATGATCGGATGGTCATCTGCCTTTAGGCGGTCAATGAGCTCACTAGAATTTCTACTGACTACAATATAGGGACGGCGTTTAAACAAGTTGTTGCGCCCCACTTTACGCGGATAGTAATGCGTTTCATGACACATGGATTCGAGCTTTTCTGAATGCTCCCGTCCATATTCATAACAGTGCAAGTGTACTTTTACTCCCTCGTTGTACAGCGCTTGTACTTTGTAAAACACATCGATAACCCCACCGTAATTGGCCGGACAGGGGATGTCGAAGGAGATTAAGTGAACGTGCTTGGGTTTAGGCAAAACGATCGATGATTTGGGTTAGGTTTTGTTTTTCGGTGTCCCAGTGCAACTCGTGCGCCGCTTCGCGTGCCTTCGCTTTACAGGTGGCTAACCACTCAGAGTCGCGAATGAATTCATTCATGACCGCTGCAATATCCGCGGGATCGTGACTCGGAATAATGTTCCCCAAGGCGTACTGCTCCACTATTCGTCTGACCTCGATCACGCCACTAGCGATGACGGCGATACCGGCTTGCAAGTAATCAAAGAGCTTGTTGGGTAAACTGTATCGGTAGTTGATGTTGGTGTCCTTATCCAGAGTGAGTCCCACGTCGCATAATTGCGTGCATTCCATCATGCGCTCATAAGGCATTCGCGGATGGAAATGAACCCGGTCTCCAAGGGCCAACTGTTCCACTTTTGATTTCAGAATATCCAGAACATCACCCCCTCCGATAATCACCAAATGCGCAGTCTCCAATTGCGCCATGGCCTCTACGGCTTCTTCCGCACCCCGGTCCACATTGATTCCACTTCCTTGCAGAATGAACACGGTCCGATCTTCGGGTAGACCCCAGTCTCGGCGAGAGCTCGCCGTTGTAACGTGAAACCTCGGGGGTATATTTCGCACAATGGTTAAAGTTTTTCCGTACTCCCGGGCGTACAGATCCGCAATACTCTGATTTACAGTGATTATATGCTTGAGCTTCGGAAATATATTTTTTTCGATACGCTTCCAAACCGCCTGAACTCGCGGGCGAGATTCCAATTCCGGAACCCCGGTAAAGTACTCATGCGTATCGTAAACAAGATCTTTTCGGCGCAAGCGACTCACCCAGTAATTGGGCCAGAGCGTATCCAGGTCATTGCTCCAAAGCAGGTCGGCTCGGCGCAGCATCAAAAAGAGGAAAAGTCGAAGATTGTATTCGGCGTAGAACAGAAACCCTTTCTTAAAAAAGATTTTCATCCGATGCGTTTCATAGGGACGATCAAGGGATAAACTACCGGGCAGCTCGCGCCCTACAAGCAAGACCTCCCACTCTTTTTCCAAGAGGGTCATACAGGTCTTGTGCACGCGCTGATCGGTACTCAGGTCATTCGTCACAGATACGATGGCTCGCTTCACTCCTAGGCGTTTCTCCGCAATTCGGCGTTCGGCCGCAAAAATAGGTAATTCTTAACATTCCCTTAATGGGTGGCCCTTACGGGCCGATCCCTATCTTTGTCGCCATGAATTGGACTCCCCAGGCCGATCTGACCCCCTACAACACCTTTGGACTCGGCGCCAAAGCCCAGCATTTTGGCCGCTTTGAAAGCGTCCAAGAATTGCGCGATGCGCTCATTGAAATTGGCCAATCCCCCATGATGGTTCTCGGTGGAGGAAGCAATATGCTTTTGACCGCCGACTTCGATGGTTACATTCTTCGCAATGAAATTCGAGGAATCGAGATTCTTTCAGAAGATGAAGCCACCGCTATGGTCCGCGTGGGAGGCGGCGAGGTTTGGCATGACTTCGTGCTTTGGTGTATTGCCCAAGATCTAGGAGGAGTCGAGAACTTGAGCTTGATTCCGGGCTCTGTGGGTGCCGCTCCCATTCAGAATATCGGTGCTTACGGCGTTGAACTCGAGAGCGTCTTTGAATCGTGTTCCGCTATTGAACTCGCCAACGGGAACGTTCGTGAGTTTTCACCAGCAGAATGTGATTTCGGATATCGATGGAGTGTATTTAAAGGCCCGCTGAAGGGAAAGTACGTGATCACCTCCGTGACCTTTCGCTTGACCAAGAATCCCGAAGTCAATACCAGCTACGGGGCCATTTCAGCCCAACTGGAAACTATGGGTGTGCAGGGTACTCCCTCCATCAGGGAAGTCAGCGACGCGGTCATTGCCATTCGTGAAAGTAAACTCCCGAATCCGGCCGAGATCGGGAACAGCGGTTCCTTCTTCAAGAACCCCATAGTCGACGGCGAAAAGCACGCTGCCTTAAAGGCTGAATTTCCGGAGTTGGTTTCTTATCGTGCCGAAGGCACTTCGCATAAAATTGCAGCCGGTTGGATGATCGATTATCTAGGCTGGAAAGGGTATCGAAAAGGTGATGCCGGGGTGCACGCCCGTCAGGCTCTGGTACTCGTGAACTACGGAGGGGCGACCGGCGTTGAAATAGCACAGTTGGCTCGGGAAATTCAGGACGATGTTAGCGCTAAATTTGGCATTGAACTGGAGGCCGAAGTCAACTTCATTGGGGCACATGGTCTCCTTTGATTTCGTATCTTTGCATCGCTAATCGAATTCCGATATGTTGAAGCTGGTTTTGCTTACGGTTGGTCTACTTGCCCTTGGAATGGCGGGCTTGGCCATTAAGATTTTGGGAAAGAAAGACGGTGAGTTTTCGGGCACTTGTGCCAGCAACTCTCCTTTCCTGAATAAAGAAGGTGAATCCTGCAGCATCTGCGGTGCAGCGCCGAGCGAGCAGTGCCAAAACAAGGAAATGGCGAAATCGGCTTAATCGATTGCCGTTAGCGGATCAATTCTGTGAAGCCCTCTGATTCGTAGACCTTCCACTCCCCTTTTTCATCACTATAGACCAACAAGGCTTCGAGTCCTTCGTGGCTATTTATGAATTCCATGGATTCCTCTAGGCCCATTACCATGAATGCTGTGGCGTAGCCATCTGCGTCCATCGCTTCGTCAGCAACGACGGTTGCGCTGAGTAGGTTCTGCTGAACCGAATATCCAGTTAAGGGGTCCACGGTATGCACGTAGCGCTGACCCGTTTCTTCATCTATTCTGAACTTGCGGTAGTTCCCGGATGTGGCTAGGGACTTTCCCGGAAGAGCAATAATCGCCTGAAAAGGATCTGATCCGCGTTCTTTAGTTGGCTTATCGATGCCCACACGCCAAACCCGACCTTCTAAATTGACTCCTTTAGCCCGAAGCTCTCCCCCTACTTCAACAAGGTAATCATTGATTCCTTTGGTCTCTATGAATTCAGCCAGCAAGTCAACGGTATACCCCTGAGCAATGGCATTGAAGTCAAATACCACACCTGGTGACTCTTTGGTGACTCGGTCCCCTTCTACCTGAACTTTGTCCATGCCCACATAGCGCATAAGGCTATCCACTCGACTGCTGTCCATTCGAGAAGGGCCAGCCGGACCAAAGCCATAAGCATTGATCAATGCACCCACGGTTATGTCAAAACGGCCACCGGTTTCTCGGTTGATTTCGACTGACTTATCGTAGACCTCTCGGAATAGACCATCGATCCGTACTGTGGTATCCCCTTCATTAAGTCGAGTAATCAAGGAGCTCCGATACCATGGATTCATGCTTTTATCCACGGCCTTAAAAATGGAATCTATGGATCGTTCAAAAGACTGGTCGTCGTCGATAACGATAGTTGTGATTTGATAGGTGGTCCCTTGGGCTTCGCCCTGATATCGAACGATCTGACCTTCGGGTCTTACGGTACAGGCGGAGAGGAGTACTGCTGCCGATAAGAACAAGGTGGTTTTTCTTAAGCGCATAAGTGTAAAAATAAAAAAGGGGACCAAACTGGCCCCCTTTCTCTGTATTTTACCCTCCGAAGTCGTCGAAGGCGATGTTTTCATCCGGTACTCCAAGATCATCCAACATCTTGAAGACAGCCGCATTCATCATGGGCGGTCCACAGAGGTAGTACTCGATTTCTTCCGGCTCAGGGTGATGCCTCAGGTAGTTCTCCAATACCACATTGTGTATGAATCCGGTGTAACCGTCCCAGTTGTCATCTGGTAGTGGCTCACTCAAAGCGATGTTGTAGCTGAAGTTGTCAAATTCCTTTTCGATCTGTCGGAAATCTTCCGTGTAGAAGAGCTCGCGTTTAGAGCGACCTCCGTACCAGTAAGAAACCTTGCGATCACGTGTTTTTTCCGTGTGGAACAAGTGGAAGATGTGTGAACGCAACGGCGCCATTCCGGCCCCACCACCGATGTACAACATCTCTTTCTTGGTGTCCTTAATATGGAATTCTCCATAAGGTCCTGAGATAGTCACCTTATCTCCTGGCTTGCGCGAGAATACATAAGAGGAGCAAATTCCAGGATTCACATCCATCCATGTGTTTTTCGCTCGATCCCAGGGTGGAGTCGCAATTCGAATGTTCAACATGATGATATTCCCTTCCGCTGGGTGGTTGGCCATAGAGTATGCCCGGAAGATGGGCTCATCATTTTTCATTTTCAGATCCCAAATGCCAAACTTGTCGTAGTCGGGCTTGTACTCATCACCGATATTGTATAGGTCCTTACTGAAGTCCACTTCTAGTGCGGGAACGTCAACCTGAATATATCCTCCAGACAAGAAGTCCAATGTTTCTCCTTCTGGAAGCTTCACCACAAACTCTTTAATAAAGGTAGCGACGTTGTCGTTTGAGACTACCTCACATTCCCATTTCTTAATCCCAAAGATTTCCTCAGGAACGGCAATCTTCATGTCGTTTTTCACCTTCACCTGGCAACCTAATCGCCAGTTGTCTTGGATCTCTTTACGAGTAAAGTAAGGCTTTTCCGTTGGCAGGATTTCACCTCCGCCTTCCATCACCTGACATTTACACATGGCGCAAGTTCCACCACCTCCACAAGCAGAAGGCAAGAAGATCTTGTTGTTCCCCAAGGTGCTGAGCAATGTACTTCCAGACTCTACTTCCACCTCTTGCTCTCCGTTGATGGTCAAGCGAACAGGTCCTGAAGGAGCCAATTTTGCTTTTGCGGTCAAGAGTACCGACACCAACAACATAATGATGATGGCGAAGGCGACGACCGTTGATACTATTGTGAGTGTACTTAAAAGCATGCGTTGTGCTTGTTGATAATTACAATTCGATTCCCATAAAACTCATGAAGGCGATACCCATCAATCCCGTGATGATGAAGGTAATCCCCAAGCCTCTCAAAGGTGCTGGAACATTGCTGTAGCGGATCTTCTCGCGGATCGCAGCAATACCTACGATTGCCAAAAACCAGCCTACACCAGAACCCAAGCCGAAGGCTGTAGCTTCGACGATGGTCGGATAGTCGCGTTCTTGCATGAAGAGAGCTCCTCCAAGAATAGAACAGTTAACAGCGATCAATGGCAAAAAGATTCCCAAGGCACCGTAAAGTGCGGGGGCGAACTTCTCAACGATCATCTCAACCAACTGAACCATAGAAGCGATAACCGCGATGAACATGATAAAGGACAAAAAGCTCAAATCCACAGTCGCAAATTCTGCGCCCAACCAGCTCAATGCACCTTCCTTCAAAATGTAGTTCTCCAAAAGCCAGTTGATGGGTACGGTTACTCCGAGAACGAAGATTACCGCAGCTCCGAGACCTACACCAGTTTTAACCGTTTTAGATACCGCCAAATAGGAACACATTCCCAAGAAGTAGGCGAAAATCATGTTGTCGACAAAGATCGACTTGACGAAAATATTTACGAGTTCTTGCATGGTCTATGGCTTAATTTTCTTCGATCAATTGACGATTCCGGGCACGCTGTACCCAGATGATAATACCCACAGTAATCAGAGCCATAGGCGGCAACAACATCAATCCGTTGTTGACATACCCCATGGTATAGAGTCCGGTTTCGCTTCCAGCGGTAGAATTTCCGAAGATATTCACCTCAAAGAGCTGACCGCTTCCAAGCAATTCGCGGAAAAAGGCTACTGTGATCAGAATCCAAGCATATCCAGCCGAGTTTCCAATTCCATCGAGGAATGATCTCCATGGATTGTTCCCCAACGCGAAGGCTTCGAAACGCCCCATGATGATACAGTTGGTGATGATGAGTCCGACAAATACGGACAACTGTTTACTGACATCGTAGACAAAGGCCTTGAGCACCTGGTCTACGAGAATTACCAAGCTCGCTACAACGACGAGCTGGACAATGATTCGGATTCGATTTGGAATCAGGTTACGGAGCAATGAAATCACTACGTTACCCACACCCAATACAAAGAATACCGATAAAGACATTACAATCGCTGGCTCTAATTTCACGGTAATCGCCAAGGCAGAACAGATACCCAATACCTGCACAGTAATAGGATTATCATCATTCAGCGGCGTGGTGAGGAGCTTGCGGTTTTTCTTCGAGAAGAGACCTTCTTTTTCTTTGACCTCTACTTGGGTCGTCTCTTCCACAACAGCTTCGTTCACTTCAGTGCTCATAAATCGAATTATTGTGTGTTCATGGTCATTTGGCCTCCCTGTATCTGCTCGAAATAGGGAAGGTAGAAGGAGATACAGTCTTTCAACATCGCATCCACTCCGTTACTGGTGATGGTACCACCCGAGATTCCGTCTACTTCATACTGCCCTGAGGCTCCTCCTTTCACGACGGCTACACTGATGAACTCACCATTTTCAAAAAGCTTTTTCCCGATAAATTGATCTTGGAAGAATCCTTTGTTGATTTCAGCACCAAGACCTGGAGTTTCCGTTTTGTGGTCAAAACTTGCTCCGTAAATCGTATTCAAATCTTCCTCCAAGGAAACATATCCCCAGATAGGACCCCAAAGACCTTTTCCGCGGAGAGGAACAACATAAAATGTTTTTCCATCTTTCTCGGCGATATACAAAGGCCAGGTCTGCTCTTCCATGGGAAGCTTTACCTGCTTAGCCAAGTCTATTTTGAAGGCCTCTCCTTCAACCTCTGCTCCGGACATGTCCAAGACGATTTGCTTATTGACGTACTCGGGGAAAAGCTCTGCCGCTTCTTCGCGTGAGGTTTCGTCCTTGGCAAACCCGATGGTCGAGAGAATATCTTGCTTCTTCTCGTTCTCGATATTCTTGTCCTGCATGGGCTTCAGGCTAATTGCCGCCGCTGACAGGATCACCCCTACCACTACAACCATAGCAGCGGCGAAAATGAAGGTGTAACTATTCTTATTAACGTCTACAGCCATGACTTAAGCTTTAGCGGTGTTCATTCGTTTCAATCTCTTTTTGACGTTGCCCTCAACCACGTAATGATCAATCAATGGGGCAAAGACATTCATCAAAAGAATGGCCAACATGATACCCTCTGGATAGGCCGGGTTGAATACGCGAATCATGATCGCAAAGAATCCAACTAAGAATCCGTAGATCCACTTTCCTTTGTTCGTTTGAGCGGCAGAAACTGGATCCGTTGCCATAAAGACCAATCCAAAAGCGAATCCTCCGATGACCAAGTGCTGGTACCAAGGGGTAGCCATCAAGGCATTTACAGAGAAAGCGTTAAAAATGAGTCCCATTACTGTGGCTCCAACCAATCCGCTGAGCATGATTCGCCAGCTTCCGATACCGGTCCACAACAAGAAGGCAGCTCCTAAGATGATCGCTAGTGTACTCGTTTCTCCAACAGATCCAGGGATAAGTCCCAGGAATGCCTCCATCGGTGTCCAACTTCCGTAACCCGCAGCGGCTGTTTCGCTTAGAACTTCTTTTCCTGCAGCCAATCCTCCTAGGATGGTTTCGCCAGAAATGGCATCTACTGTGGAAGCATCAGCGACCCAAACCGTGTTTCCGGACATGTAGGTCGGGTAGGCGAAGAACAAGAACGCCCGAGCGGTAAGCGCAGGATTCAAGATATTCATACCTGTTCCTCCGAAGACCTCTTTACCGATGATGACCGCAAAGACTACTGAGATGGCCAACATCCAAAGCGGAAGGTCAACCGGCATGATGAGTGGAATCAACATTCCAGAAACCAAATAGCCTTCGTTCACTTGGTGTCCTCGGATAATGGCAAATAAGAATTCAATCCCCAATCCTACACCGTAAGACACGACAATCATGGGAAGAACTTTGATAGCTCCGTAAAGGAAAGCGCTGGTCAAGGTGTAAGCCTCGCCAGTTTGTGAGAAGTGCTGGTATCCGATGTTGTACATTCCGAACAACAACGCTGGAACCAAGGCGATGATCACGAAGAACATCGTACGTTTCAAATCGATACCGTCGCGTACGTGCGCTCCTGAGTGAGTGGTCTCTCCAGGAACAAAAACAAAGGTTTCGAAAGCATCAAGGGCGGGATGCAGCTTTTCAAACTTTCCTCCCTTTTCAAAATTCGGTTTTACACCGTCAAAGAAATTGCGCAATAGTTTCTTCATCCTAGTTGTGCATTAAGACATTTCGTGTTTGATCATGTCGAGCCCTTCTTGAATGGTCTTTTGCAGTTCCATTTTTGAAGTACAAACAACTTCGCACAAGGCGAAGTCCTCGGCACTGACCTCATAAATTCCCAAATTCTCCATAGCTTCAATATCTCCAACCATGATCGCCTTGATCAACTGTTGTGGATAGATATCCATTGGAAGTACAGACTCGTACTGACCTGTGACAACAAAAGCTCGCTTTTCTCCATGCATGTTCGTATCCAAGGAGTATTTCTTACCCGGCATCAACCAAGACCAGAAAGCCCGAGAGGTACTGAACTTGTCGATTCCTGGTGCAATCCAGCCGAAGAGCTCAGGCTCATCTCCTTCTGGAATGGCCGTTACCATGTGGTCGTAATAACCCAAGTATCCATCTTCACTGACCTTGTTTCCCGTCAACACATTTCCGGAGATGACCCGTGCGTTTCCTTCCTTCATGTTTCCGTTCAGCATCGAACTTAGTTGTACTCCAGATACAACCTTGTAATAACGCGGTTGGTTCACTTCTGATCCAGCAACACAAATGATTTTGGACGCGTCGTATTTTCCAGTATTGAAGAATGCTCCAATGGTCGCAACATCCTGAGGATTCACATACCAAACAGCCTCTCCTTTGTTGATCGGATCAACATGGTGAATTTGAATACCCACATTTCCCGCTGGGTGAGGACCCGCAACATTGTGATTCACAACGTTCTTCGCATCTGCAAATACTTTAGCTGGCGCCGACTTGGCTCGAGTACTCAAGTGCACTTGACCATCGGTCAACGTGTTCAAAGCATCGATTCCCGCCTGGAAATCACCCTCCCGACCTTCCATTAGGAAATCGTAATCCGGTGCCAAGGGTGAACTGTCAAAAGCTGAGATAAAGACTGCTTTTGGAGTCGCGTCTGGATTGGCGATCACGTCGTACGGACGCTGACGCACCAAGGGCCAAAGACCCGCCTCAAGCATCAATGCGGTCACTTTCTCCTTGCCAAGGTCAGCAGGATTGCCCGTATTAAAGCTCTCGTATCGCACTTCTTTATCGGCCAAAATCTTGACCTCCAAAATCTTTCTCTTTTCTCCGCGTTTGATTTCTGCAATCTCACCACTCACAGGAGCAGTAAAACGAATGCGGTCGTCATCCTTGCTGTAAAAAAGCTGGGTACCTGCAAGCACCTCATCGCCTTCTGCAACGAGCAATTTTGGAACAACACCATGAAAATCAGTCGGCTTAATCACGTAGGTTTCAGATGGGGACACCTCTCCATAGACTTTGTCGGCATCGCCAACAAGCTTGATGTCCACCCCTCGCTTAATCTTAATGTCTTTAGACATTGTACAAGGAATTTAATGGCTCTAAAGGGTCGGCAAAATTATTAAAAAAGCCCAATGTTTTTAACTTTTAACCCTAATTTGTACCCCGAGTAACAGTTCGGAATTGATACATGTTTATGAAGCGACTGCTCTGCCTAGGTTTCCTTGTTTTTTGTCTGACTTCTTGGGCCTCACGGCCCGATGCCGGACCTGCCCCCTTTGAATCCATCGATGGGCTTCGCTATGAAGACTACGTTTATCAGGATTTCATTGAAACCGTACTCCTGTACAACACCAAGGACAGCCTTGCCTTTCCCATGATGCGACTCAATCAAGGAGGTCGTATGCGCTTACACTTTGACGATCTGGTTGGGGACTTTCAACGATACTCCTACACCTTTGTCCATTGCAATTGGGACTGGACACCTTCCCAACTTCAGAAACAGGAATACCTTGCCGGGTTTGACAACAACTTCATAGACGACTACGAATTCTCCTTCAACACCATTGTTCCCTACACACATTATCAATTGGAGTTCCCAAATCAGAATGTTCGATTTCTGAAGTCTGGGAATTACCTCTTAGTGGTCTACGCGGACAACGACCCCAATAAAATCGTCTTGACCAGGCGCTTTTTGATTTGGGAGCCCATTGTTTCAGCCCCCATGTTCGTTCGTCGACCAACTGTGGTGGACTACCGCGACGAATATCAAGAAATAGACTTTGAAGTGAACCACGGCGGATACAACATCCCCTACCCCTACCAAGACTTGCATGTTGTTTTGGTACAAAACAGACGTTGGGACAACGCCATATACAATCTGCAACCACTCTTTGTCCGAGACGGATCTCTATCGTATAACTACGAGTATGAAAATCTCTTCCTCGGCGGAAATGAGTATCGATATTTTGACACCAAGGACCTCATCACCTTTCAATCAAGAGTAAGTCAAATCAAGTTCGATACCTTATTCCAAGTACTGGTGACTCCTGATCAACCGAGGCGATTCACCACCTATAGCTTCTGGCCGGATGTAAACGGACAACGCGTCATAAGGAACATCCGAGGACGAAACCCTCACGTAGATGGTGACTACGCAATGACCCACTTTCGCTTGTACATGCCTGAACCCACCGCAGAAGGAAACATTTATGTCTATGGCGGCTTAAGTGACTGGCGTATTGACCCTCGATACATGATGCGATACAACTACAAACGCGGGGCGTACGAAGCACAGATTCTCTTAAAGCAAGGGTACTACAACTACGAATATGTACTGGTCAGAGACGGCACTGGTCAAGTGGACCCCTCTTACATAGAAGGAACACATTTCGAAACCGAAAATCAGTACTCCGTCTTGGTATACCATCGAGAAATGGGCCAGCGATACGATCGGTTGGTCGGTGTCTCTACCGTGAACGCTACCGAGTTTTACTGATCCTATCACGGAGAATTAGCTATCTTCGAGGGTGGCCAAAAGACAAGACCTCTCTATGCTCCCGGACAATCGTCCTGCGCTCAAAGGTGACCACTGCCTCAATTGTGGCACCCCTCTTGAGCCCAAAGAGAACTTTTGCCATTACTGTGGACAACGAAATGATCAGCGAAGGCTGAACTTTTGGGATGTCCTCTCCGAGAGCATTAAGAGTTACTTTTCCGTTGATAACCGGGTCATCCATTCTTTGATTCCGCTGGTAACCAAACCGGGGGCGCTTACACGAGAGTACATTTCCGGAAAACGGCAACAATTTGTTCATCCTATTCGGATGTACCTGACGGTATCTATTGTCTACTTCACCCTTTTGAGCTTGAGTACCTTCTTGGGACGCCCTGATTTGAACATCATCAACGTACAAGAAACAGGGGGTCCTACTATAGAAATGGACGAATCCAGTGAGAACTTCATCATTGAGCCCAGAGAATATGAAACCGAAGAAGAGCTGCCTCCACCGGCCGTGGTAGACTCTATTTTAAAGGTAGACTCTACCGCAGCATTCTTAGCGGATTCCATTGGAGCCGTGGACGAATGGGATGAAGCCGTTGCAGGGGCTCTAGTTGGTGCTGAGCTTGAAGAGTTCATTTCAGACCAGTCTAAATGGGACACCGTTCCAAATGACGGACCCTATAAACGGCCCAAGGGATATTACCTTGAAGAAGAGGAATCCATAAGCCGAATCAGTCGATTCATCAATGACCAGGACAGTATTGATGTGGTTGTGGCTCTCGCGTATTTAGAAATCGAGAATACGAGATGGAATCGCTTTACGTATGTCGAAATTCAGAAAGGTCGAACGGTCGACTGGATGGATGTTCTGCGCTTTTTCGTTCGGAAATTGCCGATCATCCTATTCATATTCCTCCCCATCTTCGCCTTGTCCTTTTGGGTGGTGTACATTCGGCGCGACTACTACTACATTGAGCACTTGATTTTCCTATTCCACGTCAACACCGTTGGTTTCTTGATTTTCATTCTGGATTGGCTCATCGGATTCAGCTTTCCAAAAGTCGATCCCGACGGCCCGCTCCTTCTTGCTTTTATGGTCTACTCCTTCTTATCCATGAAGCGCTTCTACGGCCAAGGCTGGTTCAAAACCATTGTGAAATACGTCCTTGTGAACATTGGGTTTATCACCTTTGGAGTAGCCTTCTTCCTACTTGCCTTTGGAATTGTTTTTCTCGCTTACTGAGAATGCCTATACTTGATTGATGGTAACGCGAATTACATCTGGAATAAAAATCTCCGTGGAGACCAACTACAAGGGCCGCTACGTCAGTTCTGACGGTCCCTTATGGGTTTTCCATTACCACGTCACCATCTCCAACCAGGGGAATCGAGCGGTAAAACTCCTGCATCGCCACTGGAATATTTGGGATAGTGGTTCCTCTCCAACGGAAGTTGAAGGAGATGGAGTGATCGGCTTACAGCCGGAAATTGTTCCTGGAGAAACGCATCGTTATCAAAGTGGTTGTCACCTTCGTTCCGGCATAGGCTACATGAAAGGGTCCTATCAAATGGAAGATCTGGTAACAGGTAACCAGTTTGAGGTGACCATCCCATTATTTCAACTCATCGCTCCGCAGCGACTCAACTGAGTCAAGAATCCCCGTTTTTGACCTCGATGTTTCATAAGTTTGTGCTTCATTCACTACGAACTTAAAGAGAGACCCATGTTAAAAGGTTTTTTCAATGTACCGGTTGCGACGAATGAACCCGTACAATCTTATGCCCCAGGATCACCTGAGCGCGCCGAACTCGAAGCGGAATTGGAACGTCAGATGTCCGAGGTGGTTGATATTCCCATGATCATTGGCGGTAAAGAAGTCCGCACCAACGATGAAGTTGACATCCGTCCTCCTCACGATCACGCCAAAGTTGTTGGAAAGTACTCGCGTGCCGAAAAGAAACACGTTGAAGACGCCATTGAAGCCGCTCTAGCTGCCCGTGAACAGTGGGCAAAAATGAGCTGGGAGCAGCGCGCTTCAATCTTCTTAAAGGCGGCAGAGTTATTGGCTGGGCCGTATCGCGCAAAGATCAATGCGGCCACGATGATTGGGCAGAGTAAAAATGCCTTTCAAGCAGAAATTGACGCGGCTTGTGAATTGGTAGACTTTTTCCGATTCAATGTCGAGTACATGGCGCAGATTTACAGCGATCAACCTGAATCTGCACCGGGGATGTGGAACAGAATGGAGTACCGACCTCTGGAAGGATTCGTTTACAGCATTACTCCTTTCAATTTTACCTCTATCGCAGCCAATTTGCCCGCTTCTGCTGCGCTCATGGGTAATGTGAATATTTGGAAGCCATCAGACAGTCAGGTTTACAGTACTCGTATCATTCTCGACCTCTTCAAAGAAGCTGGAGTTCCTGACGGAGTGATCAACGTGGTGTACGGAGATCCGGCCATGATCACAGAGACCCTATTGAGTCATCCAGATTTCGCTGGTATTCACTTTACCGGATCTACTTCCGTGTTCAAAGGATTGTGGAAGCAAATTGGTGGAAACATCGATACGTACAAAACATACCCGCGTATTGTCGGGGAAACAGGAGGAAAGGACTTTGTGGTAGTACACCCCAGTGCGGACTCTACCGAGGTAGCTACGGCATTGGCCCGCGGAGCGTTTGAATTCCAGGGTCAAAAGTGTTCAGCTGCTTCACGCGCGTACTTGCCCAAGTCATCCGCAGGGCAAATTCTCGATACCTTAAAAGAACAAGTGGCCAGTTTCAAGATGGGTACTCCCCATGATTTTGGCAACTTCATCAACGCGGTAATTCACGAAGGCGCTTTTGACAAGCTGGCTGGGTATATTGACCGAGCCAAGGCCGATAGCGACGCCGAAGTGGTCATCGGAGGTGGTTACGACAAAAGCGTGGGTTACTTCATTGAACCCACCGTCATCGTTACGACAAACCCGAACTACGTCACCATGGAGACCGAACTTTTCGGGCCCGTATTGACCGTTTACGTATACGATGATGCCGACTGGGCGGGAATGCTGGATTTGGTGAACACAACTTCTCCATATGCATTGACCGGAGCCATCTTTAGCCGCGATCGTTACGCCGCCGAAGAGGCTACCAATGCCTTGGTTGATTGTGCTGGAAACTTCTACATCAACGACAAACCAACCGGAGCGGTGGTAGGACAGCAACCCTTCGGCGGGGCTCGAGGATCTGGCACCAACGATAAAGCTGGTTCCATGATGAACTTGATGCGCTGGATCAGTGCCCGCACTATCAAAGAAACCTTTGTACCACCGACTGACTATCGTTACCCATTCTTGGGCTAATGAAGAAGTGGTTGGATCGCATACCGTCCTGGCTGAAAAACCGCTACCTTTTGGTAGGAGCGGTTTTTCTGGTCTGGATGCTTTTTATCGATACCAACTCCTGGTGGTTTCATCGAGAGCTCAATCAAGAGATTGAAGAACTCGAAGAGGCAACCGAATACTACAAAGGAGAGATTGTCCAAGACAGCACGCTTCTCCACGACTTGGACAGTAATCCCGAAGCGCTGGAGCGGTTTGCTCGGGAACGCTATCGGATGAAAAAAGAGAACGAAGACTTATTCATTATAGAACCTAAGGAACAAGACGAATAATGGACACGGAAAATGTAGGCGTAGGCTCTCGAGTAGATCACGAGCGCTACGGTGAAGGAATTATTGGAGCGGTAAACCTCAGTACGTACGAGATCTTTTTTGAGCGCGGGGGTAAAATGGACATCAGCAAGCACAACGACGAACTCGAAATTGTGGATGCCGTGGATGCCGTTGAAGGGACAAACCCAGCATCGGGAAGTGGATTTCGTTTAAAAGACCTGAGACAAGTCATTGTTGATACGCTCGATGAATACGGACATTTGCAAGAGGTGGTTGAATTGGGTGATCGCTGGGAAGGCGGTACGCTCATTTTAAAGCCGGAAAACGAGGAACTACAGGCCAAGGAAATCCCCATTGAGACCTTCTTCCACAAGATTGTCATGATGCGTGATCGTCTGCGGGTTCTCGAGCAGAACCTCAACAGCCACAAGAGTTTGAACGATGAAGAAAAGGTCAATTTGCAGCAGTACATCACCCGGTGCTACGGAAGCTTTACGACCTTCAACGTGTTGTTCAAGCACAAAGAGCAGCAATTCTCCAGTAAAGGATAAAGCATGAGCAATTCGGGCCTGTTTTCGGAGTTTTCAGGGACCTCACGGTCCGATTGGGAAGCCAAAGCAAGAAAAGATCTTCGCGGAAAATCACTGGACGATCTCGCCCACACCGACCGCGACGGAATTTTGATTCAATCGTACTACACGGTCGAAAATCGACCTTCCGTTGCGCTTCGAAAGCGTCCGGGAAGGGCCAAGTTTGTCATCCAAGAAATCTTGGTGCTCGACGAAGGCGAAGCCAACAGCTTGGCGCTAGATGTACTCAACAGAGGAGCCACGGGCCTTCTGTTCTACATGCTACCAAATGTGGATCTCCCCAAGCTACTCGAGGGAATTCATCCGGAATACTGCGAGCTTCACTTTGTTCAAGAAAGTGGAGGCGCACTACTGGCCGAAGCACTGGGCTCTTATTACGAGAGCAAGGGTTATGATCACCAGAAATGTGCAGGTTCAATCAACAATGACATCCTCGAAAATTTGGCCCGAACGGGGGATTGGATCAAGGGTGAAGAGGAGGACTGGGCGCACTTGACGGCTTTGGTGGATCGAGTGGATTTTGCCCCTTGGAAAACCCTATGTGTGAATGCCAATTTGTTTCATAATGCGGGAGCGACACCAGCGACTCAGATCGGTATTGCCCTCAGTATGCTTCATGAGTACTTGGTGCGCTTCGGAGAAGTAGCTGCCGAGGCGCATTGGCTGAACATGGCGGTCGGAACCGATTACTTCCACGACATTGCCAAATTGCGATCCATTCGCCAGCTGTGGTGGTTCCTCTTGGAACAATACGAATTGGATCCAGAATCCTATCCGTTGCACCTGCATTCCGAGACCGGGTTGCGCGATAAAACCATTTACGATCCATTCAACAACATGTTGCGCAACACTTCGGCCAGTATGGCTGCCCTAGTGGCAGGTGCGGACAGTATTTGCGTGAAGCCCCATGATGTGGCTTTCAAGAATCCGACTGAATTCAGTGAGCGCATCGCGCGCAACATTCCTCTGATCCTCAACCACGAGAGCTATTTTGACGAGATTAAAGATCCCTCGGGAGGATCCTACTTCATCGAAGCTTTGACGGCAGAGATCAGCGAAAAGGCTTGGAGCGCGTTCAAGGAAATTGAAGCACAGGGCGGATATGTGGAAGCCCTCAAGAAAGGCTGGCTTCAGGACCTCGTACACGGACAAGCGGCAGAAGAAAATGACCGGGTAACAGAGGGTGAGA
Source organism: Flavobacteriales bacterium (assembly GCA_965661605.1). Taxonomy (GTDB): domain Bacteria; phylum Bacteroidota; class Bacteroidia; order Flavobacteriales; family ECT2AJA-044; genus ECT2AJA-044. The sequence goes on from CBFIEH010000003.1 coordinate 176,932, forward strand.
AAAAAGTCTTAGGCGTCAATCTCTACCCCAAGGAAGAAAAGATGGCCGGAGCGGTGGAACAGGCCATGTTCTGCGGGGACCGCCAGACGGATACGGAAGTCGAACCGATTCGCATGCAGCGCTGGAGCGAAGGCTTGGAATCAAAAAGGCTGAACGATGAAGCGTAAAGAGTTCAAGGACATCGAGTATGTCATACCTCCGGGTAAAGAAAACATCGAGCCGCAGGCTCAGGAGGGTTTTGCTGCAGGCCTACCCCCCTACCTTCGGGGACCTTACACCACTATGTATGCGAGTCGTCCGTGGACCATTCGTCAGTACGCCGGATTCTCCACCGCCGAAGAGTCCAACGCCTTTTACCGCCGAAACTTAGCGGCTGGCCAGAAGGGACTATCGGTTGCCTTTGACCTAGCAACCCACCGCGGGTATGACAGTGACCACGAGCGTGTTGTCGGGGACGTGGGAAAGGCGGGAGTAGCGATCGACAGTATCTTGGACATGAAGGTCCTGTTTGACCAGATTCCACTGGATCAAATGTCGGTCTCCATGACCATGAACGGCGCCGTGATTCCGGTGATGTCCTTTTACATTGTAGCTGCTGAAGAACAAGGCGTTAAGCCCGAGCAGTTGAGTGGGACCATACAGAACGACATTCTCAAGGAGTTCATGGTGCGCAACACCTATATCTACCCGCCTCAGCCGAGTATGCGAATCATTGCCGACATCTTTGCCTATACGGCCAAGAACATGCCCCGATTCAACAGTATTTCGATTTCGGGATACCACATGCAAGAAGCTGGAGCCACTCCTGAAATTGAGCTGGCCTATACCCTAGCCGATGGCTTGGAGTACTTGCGGACTGGAATGGCGGCAGGACTAGATATCGATGCCTTTGCCCCGCGCTTGAGCTTCTTTTGGGCCATTGGCATGGACCACTTTACCGAAATTGCGAAGATGCGCGCCGGACGGATGATTTGGGCCAAACTGGTGAAACAGTTCAACCCACAAAACCCTAAGTCCATGGCTCTTCGGACCCACTGCCAAACCAGTGGATGGAGCTTGACGGAACAAGACCCGTACAACAACGTGGCGCGGACTGCCATTGAAGCGATGGCGGCGGCCTTTGGAGGTACGCAGTCCTTACACACGAATGCCTTGGACGAGGCGATTGCCTTGCCTACAGACTTCAGTGCGCGGATCGCGCGGAACACGCAGATTTATCTGCAACAGGAAACGGGCATCACGGACGTAGTAGACCCTTGGGCTGGAAGTGCCTTTGTCGAGCGCAAAACGGCGGAGATCGCCGAAGCGGCATGGAAACTCATCGAAGAGGTCGAAGAATTGGGTGGAATGGCCAAGGCCATTGAAAATGGATTGCCTAAGCTCCGCATCGAAGAGGCTGCCGCTAAAAAGCAAGCGCGAATTGATGGTGGTAAGGACATTTTGGTCGGGGTCAATCGCTACCGCACCAGCACCACAGACCCGATGGATATTCTCGATGTTGACAATACAGCCGTTCGAGAGGCTCAGATCAAGCGGCTAAATGAAATGCGCGCTAGCCGAGACGAAGAGGCCGTTCAAGAGGCTTTGAAGGCTCTGACGGATTGTGCGCGAAGTGGTGAGGGAAATTTGCTCGACAAGGCTGTAGAGGCAGCGAGACTGCGCGCAAGTCTGGGTGAGATCAGCGATGCCATGGAAGACGTATTTGGCCGATATACGGCAAAAATTCAAAGCATTAGTGGTGTGTACAGCAAGGAAATAGACCAAGACGACCGATTCAAGAATGCCCAGGCCTTGGCGGATGAATTCGCCGAAAAGGAAGGGCGCCGCCCGAGGATTATGGTGGCCAAAATGGGCCAGGATGGGCACGATCGCGGAGCCAAGGTGGTCTCCACGAGTTTCGCCGACCTCGGATTCGACGTAGACGTCGGTCCACTCTTCCAAACTCCTGAAGAAGCAGCCAAGCAGGCTGTCGAAAACGATGTACATATCTTGGGCGTCTCGAGCCTGGCAGCAGGGCACAAAACCTTAGTTCCGCAAGTAATCGCGGCCCTTAAAGCCCTCGGGCGCGAGGACATCATGGTCATTGCGGGTGGGGTGATTCCACAGCAAGACTATGACTACCTCTACGAAGCAGGAGTTGTGGGCGTCTTTGGCCCCGGAACGGTGATTGCGGAAGCTGCTGCGGATATTCTCACTAAATTGATCGCAACGGTAGATTAAAAACGTTAGGATCATGGCCAAAGAATTGACCCACCCGAATTACAAATGCCCTAAGTGCAGTCACCGCACCTACACCTCTGAATCGATCAGTACGACCGGAAGTGGATGGTCGCGCATTTTCGACATGCAAAACAAGAAGTTCACCGCAGTCACTTGCAACAATTGCGGATATACAGAACTGTACAAAGGCAAGCACAGCAACCTGAGTAACCTATTTGATTTCTTCACCGGATAATGACTGAAGGGGCATCCAATCTTCCAAGGCGCAAACTCCCCTCTGTAGAAGAGTTTGTCACGGGCATCTTGGCCGGTGACCGAACCCTGTTGAGTCGGGCCATCACCTTGATCGAAAGTACACGGGTCGATCATCAAGAGAAGGCCCAGGCCATTATTGAGGCCTGCCTCCCCCATTCAGGAAAGAGCTTTCGCGTTGGAATTACCGGGGTGCCCGGTGTGGGCAAATCGACCTTTATCGAAGCCTTGGGCGTCCACCTCATCGAGGAAGGACATCGCTTAGCGGTACTGGCCATTGATCCCAGTTCGAGCCGTAGTCGCGGAAGTATTCTGGGCGATAAAACTCGTATGGACAAGCTCAGCACCGACGAGCGTGCCTTCATTCGCCCCAGCGCAGCAGGAACCTCGCTTGGCGGGGTCGCCCGAAAGACGCGCGAAAGCATCATCCTCTGTGAAGCGGCTGGATTCGACGTGATCTTTGTGGAGACGGTCGGGGTAGGTCAAAGTGAAACCGCGGTCCATTCCATGGTCGATTTCTTCCTACTCCTGATGCTTTCTGGAGCTGGAGACGAGCTTCAAGGAATCAAACGCGGCATTATGGAAATGGCGGAGGGCATGATCATCAACAAGGCTGATGGGGACAATCTGAGCGCCGCTCGTCGTGCACGTGCCGACTATCAGCGCGCCCTGCACCTCTTCCCTGCGCACCCAGCAGGCTGGACCCCTCAAGTGCGTCACTGCAGCGCCCTGACGGGCGAAGGAATCCCAGAATTTTGGGAGGAAGTGATCGAAGTCTACCGAAAAGCAGTCACGGAAAACGACTATTTGCGCCTACGGCGCGATGAGCAAGCTCGCTATTGGTTTCACGAGCATATCGAAGATCGACTCCACCGCAATTTCTACGACCACAAGGCCGTCAAAGCGGAATTCGAAAAGTTGGAGGAAAAGGTATTGGCCCGAGAATTGAGTCCCTTTAAAGCGGCTGAATTACTCTTCGGTCTGGTTCAGTAAGCGGTCTTCGAGCACCAAATCCACAAAGAGTTTTTGATCATCTACGAAGGCATTCTGCCATCGGAGCACGTCATCGGCTTGTAGACAACCAGCACGGAGGTAGGTCGAAAGCACCACATCATCCTCGTCATCGATATAGGCCTTGGTCAAGCGAACGGCATTCCAGCGGTGAATCAAATCATCGCTGCATCGGCCTTCCATCGCCCAAGCCAACATCAAATCACCAGCCAAGTCATTGTACAAATTCACAGCAACGGCACCGTAGTACAAAATGAATCGGCCATCGTCAATCTTGGTAATGGAATCTGTTCCGGTGGAGGCAAAAAGTCGCTTGAGTTGGCCGTCGCTGAAGGATTCAACGTACTGGGCCATCGTGCCGTAGGCACTGAAAAAGAAAAAGACGGTAAGGAGGAGGGTTTTATAATTCATCGGTCACTTCGTTCTTGATGAACTCCAGGGCCCGGTCGCTCGGACTGTGCTCCTTGGCCGCCAAGATCTGCAGGACCAATGAGCGCAAATCCTCCGCGGAGGCATCTGGGTTCAAGTTTTTTGCAGCCTGGTTGATCAAGTTAACCGTTGCGTCTTTTGCTCCTTTGATCATGCTCCACGCATTGGTGCTCACATAGATCTGCTGACTGAGGTTGTACTCGTATTCAGATCGGATCGTCTGCAACAAAATAGCTTGGTAACCGGCTACGTTCATTCGATTGGTTTTGATGCGCACCATGAGGTTCGCCGGTTGAATACGCTCCAAAAACAGGGCCAAACGTTCATAGGCCTGGAGGCGAATCGGCAAACTGTTCCGACGACTGTCCAATTTGACTTCGTACATGCGTCGTTTCTCTTCATTTCCCATGAACATGCTGAGCATGATATAGGTGATGATGAGGACAATGATGGCGGGGAGAATGTAACGGATGACTTCGAGTCCGACTTCCATGCTTTTTGTGTGTTTAGGATTAACAAACGTAATCAATAGATCGCAACTATTGCTATCTTTGGTTTCCTTCAAAAGCTGCGTTTTCATGAGCCACCCTATTTCAGACCGCCTCAACCGTTTAAGCGAATCCGCAACCATTGCCATGGCCCGTAAATCCAGGGAATTACGCGCCCAGGGGGTCGATGTGATTAGCCTGAGCCTCGGCGAGCCCGATTTCCACACTCCAGACTTCATCAAGGAAGCGGCCAAAGCGGCCATTGACGATAATTTTTCGTCGTACACGGCTGTTGCGGGATACCAAGAATTGCGCGAGGCCATTGCGGCCAAATTGAAGCGCGACAATGGCCTTGACTACAGCCCGAACCAAATCGTGTGTTCTACAGGAGCCAAACAGAGTTTATCAAATGTGCTCTTGGCCTTGATCGATCCGGGTGATGAAGTTTTGTTGCTGGCGCCTTACTGGGTGAGCTATAGAGAAATGGTCAAATTGGCCGAAGGAACTCCTGTCGAAATTTTGGCCGGTGTGGAGCAAGAATACAAGTTTACAGCCGAACAAATCGACGCGGCCATCACACCGCAGACCAAGGTGGTGATGTTCAACTCTCCTTCGAACCCCACGGGAGCGGTGTACAGCAAAGCTGAAATCGACGCTTTAGTTAAGGTATTTGAGAAGCACGATCACGTCTTTATCATGAGTGATGAAATCTACGAGCACATCAACTTCTCTGGAGAACAAATCAGTCTTGCGGCCTACCCGAGTATTTACGATCGCGTGATAACGGTCAATGGATTGTCCAAAGGATTTGCCATGACCGGTTGGCGATTTGGATACATCGCGGCACCGGAGTGGATTGCCAAGGCGTGCGACAAAATTCAAGGTCAAATGACCTCGGCTACTTGTTCGATTACGCAAAAGGCAGCAGAAGCGGCTATGTGTGCGGACGCCTCCTCCACACATGAAATGCGCGATGCCTTTCGTGCACGTCGGGACAAAATGATCCCACTATTCAACGAAATTCCAGGTTTTCACACTCCTGTGCCAGAAGGAGCCTTTTACTTTTTCCCAGACGTGCGACGCACCTTTGGAAAATCTGCGGAGGGTCGCACTATTGAAAATGCCACGGATCTGAGCATGTACCTTCTGGAAGTGGCTCACGTAGCTACCGTACCAGGGGATGCCTTTGGGGCACCGGGCTGTCTTCGGATGAGCTATGCTGCAGCGGAGGAAGTCTTGGTTGAGGCGATCGGACGCATCAAAAAAGCTATTGAAGCCCTGAGCTGATGACGCCTGAGGAGATAAAGGATATCGTTCATCGGTTTTCGGATCAGAACGTCCTCGTTGTTGGGGACGCTATGATTGATTCGTACATGTGGGGGCACATTGACCGCATGTCACCCGAAGCACCCGTTCCAGTGGTTTCCATTGACTCCCGAGAAGAGCGACTAGGTGGAGCCGCCAATGTGGCGTTGAACGTTCAGTCTTTGGGAGCTACTCCATTCCTCTGCAGTGTGGTTGGTGAAGATCTCCGCGGAGAGCTTTTTGTGCATCTCATGCAACAACGGGGGCTCAACACGGAAGGCATTTTGAGTGTGGATAATCGGCCAACAACGGTCAAGACGCGAATCATTAGTGATGACAAGCATGTCTTACGGGTCGATCAAGAATCGACTGAACCTGTGACGTCGAAGAAGGTCTTCAAACGCATCAAGAAGATCTTCAAACAACATGAAATTCACGTGATTATTTTCGAAGACTACAACAAAGGACTCCTTACCCCGGACTTGATTGCAGCGGTGATTGAATTGGCGCATTCTCGCGGAATTCCAGTGGCCGTTGACCCCAAGCGCGACCATTATTGGGCGTACCAAGGCGTTGACCTGTTCAAACCGAATTGGAAAGAACTCAATGAAGGACTCGAATCTTGGCACGCCCCCGAGGATGCGGCCAAAGAAGAGCTTCGTAGCAGTGAAATCCGGGCTACGCGGGAGCGCCTGGAGGCCAAGAGCATTCTGTGCACGCTATCGGAATATGGCGTTCAGATTCAGAGCGAAGAAGAGGAGCACCATTTCCCCGTGTACGAACGAACCATCGTAGACGTCTCGGGTGCAGGGGATTCCGTTATCAGTGCAGCGGCCCTTGTTTATGCCCAAGGAGTGGCACTTAAGGATGTCGCCCGTTTTGCTAATTTAGCAGGAGGGCTGGTGTGTGAACACGTGGGTGTAGTACCTATTGATCGTCGCCAATTGCGCGATGAAGCACTTCGACTCTTGACCTGAGACTGCCATCAATGTCACTGAGATCCTTTCGCGAACGCGTCAATATATTATTGTTCGACAGTAAAGAGCGTGTACTCTCCGCCCTGAATTACGGAAGTCTCGTGGTCTCCTTGTTCACCATTGGTACTCTGGTATACTTCTTTGGATACCCACAATCCGACATGTCCAGGTCCTTCGTGATTATGGCGGTTCGCGGCAGTTTTGCCTTCTACTTCATCAAGTACTTTCTGGGATTCGTCTACAGCTTTCATCCGCGGGATTATTTTCGAGAGACCTGGTTTGAGGGCCTATTGATGCTCCTCATCCTGATCAATTCCATCTCGCTTTTTGTCTTTGGATTCCCATTGGTACGGTGGCTGGGCGTGCAAATCGGATTCGAAAACCTGACCAGTTTCTACGTCCTTTTCATTCAGGGTTACATTCTCTTTTTAGTGGGTATTGAATTGACTCGAGCCACCACGGTTTTCAATTCCATAAGGTTGGCACCCCCCACCCTACTGATCTTCAGTTTCTTGGTGCTGATCTCCCTGGGGTGCGGGCTACTGAGCTTACCGGAAATGAATACTACGGGGGAACCAATGCCCTTTATTGACGCGTTGTTCACGGCGATCAGTGCCAGTTGTGTCACTGGACTTATCGTCGTAGACACCGCTACCTATTTCACCACCAAGGGACAAATCATCATCATGTTCCTCATCCAACTTGGGGGGCTCAACATCGTTTCCTTTGCCACCTTTATCGCCCTCTTTTCCAGAAAGGGAATTGGGATTCGTCATCAAAGCATGTTTCAAGATTCGATTTCTGCAGATGGTTTGAATGAAAGTAGAGGGCTGCTCAGGCAAATCTTCTTGTTCAGCTTCATCGCCGAGATCATTGGGGCCGTACTCATCTTTATGCTCTGGAGTCCCAAGATGCCTTTTGAGCACTTTGGGGATCGCTTCTTCTACAGTGTTTTCCATTCGATTTCAGCATTTAACAATGCGGGATTTAGTCTATTGACGGATGGACTGTTTGATGAGATGGTTCGTGGCGGCTACCTCCTACATATTGTGATTGCCATTCTCATTTTCTTCGGCGGCTTGGGCTTTCCAGTAATCTCTGACATCTGGGGCCTTCGTCGGATGCGAGAACGAATTCAACAGCCTTGGAGAACCTACTCCATCGCGACTAAAATCGCCATCTACACGTCTATTGCCTTGGTCGTAGTCGGTGCCGTCGGCTTCTTCCTGATTGAGGATGACAACACCATGAGTTCGCTGAACTTTGGCGAACGGGTCATCACTTCAATTTTTCAAAGTGTCACCACCCGAACGGCGGGTTTCAATACCGTAGACATAGGTGCTCTAGCCACCCCTACGCTGATCATGTTTATGTTCTTGATGTTTATTGGAGCTTCGAGTGGTTCAACGGGCGGAGGAATCAAGACCTCTACATTTGCCTCCATTTTTCTGGCCTCCTGGGCTACGATTCGGGGAAAAAAGAATGTCGATGTCTTCAAGCACACCATCCATCCAGAAACGCTGAACAAAGCCTACTCCATCTTCCTTTTTTCCGCCACCTTCGTCTTCCTCTGCACTTTTGCCCTGTCTATTGCTGAGCCTGATATGAGCACCTTCGCTCTAGCATTTGAAGAGATTTCAGCCTTTGCCACGGTAGGACTCTCTACAGGCATCACCGGTGATCTGAGTCACGCTGGGAAAATCATTGTAATGATTTCTATGTTCGTTGGTCGCGTAGGAACACTTACCTTGGCCTTTGCGCTGAGCTCAAGAGTGGTTTCAACGGAGTACAAGTATCCTAAAGCGCAAATGATCGTCGGTTAATGGCTCAAAGCTTACGCACTTCTGGACAATTGGGAACCTTGCCCGTCTTTTTGACGGCCATCTCGACTATTTTGGGAGCCATCCTATTCCTGCGCTTTGGTTATGCAGTGGGAAACACGGGATTCCTGGGAACGATTGCCATCATCATTATTGGACATATCGTAACGTTACCGACCGCACTGGCTGTCGCAGAAATCGCCACAAACATCAAAGTGGAAGGCGGTGGAGCTTATTATATCATTAGCCGGAGCTTTGGACTCAACATTGGAGCGGCCATCGGAATAGCACTGTTCTTAAGTCAGGCCATCAGTGTGGCCTTCTATGTGATCGCATTTGTCGAATCCCTAGCGCCCTTAGCCGTCTACATGGAGGCCGAGCACGGGCTCACCTGGTGGGTAGAATTGCTATACAATAAAAAAGCCCTTGGATTTGGAAGCATGGGGCTCCTCAGTATCCTGATGTTGACTAAAGGAGCGAACATCGGAATCAAGGCGCTTTACGTAGTTGTAGTCGTTCTTTTCTCCTCCTTAGTCCTCTTTTTTGCCGGTGGAACGGATATGCCCTTTAGCGAAGTTGATTTTGTGGCGAGCGTAGAAGATCCAGAACCCTTCTTTTATGTCTTTACCATCATCTTCCCAGCTTTTACAGGAATAGCCGCTGGACTGGGCCTGTCTGGAGATTTGAAGGATCCCAAAAAATCCATTCCTCAAGGAACCCTCTGGGCCACCCTTGCCGGAATTTTGATCTACATCGCTGTCGCTTTTAAACTCATCATTTCCGTCCCACTCGAGGACCTAGCGAGCAACCAACTCATCATGTCCGAGATTGCCATCTGGGGACCCATCATCCCCATAGGACTGGCTTGTGCCGCGATTTCCTCCGCCTTGGGTTCGGTCATGGTTGCCCCCCGAACCCTGCAAGCCTTGGGGCTTGATGGCATCTTTCCCGGAAGCGCATTGAACCGCTGGACATCGCGGGGAAAAAAGAAAGACAACGAACCCATCAACGGCAGCATCATCACCTGTCTGATCGCCTTCATTTTTGTGAGTGCCGGTGACATCAATTTTGTCGCAGAGGTTATCTCCATGTTCTTCATGGTGACCTATGGAGCTATTTGTACTATTTCTTTCCTTGAGCACTTTTCGGCTGACCCGAGCTATCGACCAACCTTTAGAAGTCATTGGAGTCTTAGTTTGATTGGAGCCGTAATGAGCTTGTGGTTGATGTTCAAAATGAATGCTCCCTACGCCTTTTTATCCCTGGCGCTCATGGGCGTGATCTACCTCTACATCAGCAAATACAACAGCTCTAGAGGAGGTCTGGTCAAACTCTTTAGAGGAGTAATTTTCCAATTGAGCCGATGGCTACAAGTATATGTTCAAAAGAAGGATTACAATAATCCAGACGCGTATTGGCGCCCCTTCGCTGTGACTATATCAGACCATACTTTCGAGCGGCGAGATGCCTTTGACCTGTTGCGCTGGTGGTCACTTAAATACGGTTTCGGGACCTACATCCACTACGTAAAAGGATACTTGAGCGGAGAGACTCATCTCGAAACCCAAGAAGTCATGCGGCGCCTTTTGAACTTGGCCGAGGGCAATCAAAGCCGAGTGGTTATGGACACCATCGTAAGCCCGAGCTACACCAGTGCCTTAGCTCAGGTGATTCAGCTCAACGGGATCAGCGGAAAGGGACACAACCTCATCCTTTTCGAATATCCGCGGAACGATGAAGAACAGGTCGGTCAGATCGTCAACAACTACGGGATGCTGAAGGCCACGGAGTTCGATGTAGCCATTTTAAGTTCGAACTACAGAGGCTTTGGTCGTCGCAAAAAGATCCACTTATGGGTCGGATTCAGGGACTACGACAACGCTACCTTGATGATTCTCTTGGCCTTTGTCACCTTGGGCCATCCCGATTGGAAAGGAGGAGAAATCGAGATTTTCACCTTGTATGAACCCGGGAAGAGAAACGAGACCGCAGAGCGACTTCAAGAAAACATCCTCGAAGGAAAGCTCCCCGTTTCGCCAACCAATGTGCGATTGATTGAGAAAGGTGATGATCGTCCGATAAAGGCATTTATCAATGAATACAGCTCGAGTGCTGATTTAACTATGATCGGCTATCAGAGCCGACAGTTAATGAAACTCGGCGCTCAGGTCTTTGAGGGTTATGATGATCTCGGAAACATTCTGTTTGTGAACAGTTTGCTGGAGAAAGACCTTGAATAGTTCGTACCTTTGCACGCGAAAATGGAAAAGCTCGAACAAGTTACCCCATACGGTTCTACCGACAAGTCAAAAAAGGAGCAAGTCGCCGAGATGTTCAACAACATCTCCAAGCGATATGACTTCCTCAACCACTTCCTCTCTCTTGGTATAGACAAGGGTTGGAGGAAGAACGTGGTCAAATTGGCGAAGGCTGAAAAGCCGGAGCGCATTTTGGATTTAGCTACAGGAACGGCAGATCAAGCTATTGCCTTGCGGGTAACCCAGCCCAGGGAGATCATCGGTGTAGATATCTCAGAAGGCATGTTGGAGCAGGGACGCGTGAAGGTGCGTAAGCAGGGTTTGGATAAACTCATTACGTTGAGCCTTGGAGATTCGGAAGATCTTCCTTTCCCAGACGATCACTTCGACGTCTTGACCGTGAGTTTTGGGGTGCGGAATTACGAAAACCTCAAGAAGGGATTGAGCGAAATGCTTCGCGTCATTCGTCCGGGTGGAAAAGTGATCATCCTCGAATTCAGCCAACCGGAGAAGTTTCCGATGAAACAGCTTTTCGGTTTTTACAGCAAGCGCGTTTTGCCGACCGTGGGTCGATTGGTCAGTAAGGATCCTCGAGCCTATACCTACTTGCCTGATTCCGTTGATGCCTTTCCTTACGGTACGGCCTTTACGGATGTTTTGGATGAACTTGGTTACCGCGAAACGACGATAGCACCGCAGACCTTCGGGATTGCCAGTATTTACACGGGAACAAAATAAATGCGAAAAACGGTTCGTTCACCCCTCATGATGCAACATCGCCGACATATCGTTCTCTTATTTCTTTTCTGCCTCACGGCAGGATGGGCCAGTGCGCAGAAGCGTTACAACTACGAGACTCGTCAGTCGCGCTCTCCGAAGTACGATTTTAAAACCATCCACTTCGGCTTTGAGCTGGGCATCAACTACTACGACTTTCACGTCACCCCTTCCGAAACGCTTCAGAACATTCAAGACAACCAGAACACGCTCTACAGCGTGGATTGCATTGCAACTCCTGGGTTTACGCTATTGTTGATTTCGGACTTGCGCTTGACAAGCTTCCTCAACCTGCGCTTTACCCCGGGAATCAGCTATACGCAAAGAGACATGGTCTTCGATGTGTACAACGATCAGTTGGGTGACTTCTTTGTCGCCAAAAGACAAGTGGAGTCAACATTTATAGAGTTCCCACTCTACATGAAACTACGCGGTAAACGCGTTGGAAATGCTCGACCTTACTTAATGGGCGGGGCTAAGTACATGATTGATATGGCCAGCCAAGAGCTCGTGGAGGATCCGAGGTTGTTCCGAATTAAGCGCTTTGACTTCGCCTACGAGTTCGGCTTCGGTATCGACATCTACTTCGATTTCTTTAAATTCAGTCCACAGATCAAGGCCTCGACTGGGATGCGAAACATGGTGGTTCCAGACGACACTATTTACACCGAAGGTGTGGTTGACTTGACCACCCGATGTGTTCTCATTAGTTTTCAATTCGAATAATGAAGCAGTGGGTTCTTCTTTTGACGGTGTTTCTCATCGTGCCGCAGGCACAGGCCCAAATCGACTGGAACACAGAGGAAGAAGATGCTGCGCAGGGACGTGACCCGCAGCAAGAGGGGATTCCGCTGTCCCACACGGGGATGAGCTACGCCATCAATATTGGCGTCTACTTTGCCAATGATGTGACGGCGAATTACTACAACGGAAGTCCCAATGGGCCCAACTCCATTCTTCGCTTGTACAACAACCCCATCACCTACGCGGAAATACGGGATCAGTACAACGGAAACGACTGGTATTTGGACGGAAACAGCCTTCCGCTGGATATGCGTTACGACACTCCAATGCTGTTCGGTATTAATCTTCAGTACTTCTGGAACGAGGACCTCGGGGCTTTCTTAGACTTCAATACGGCACAGCTGGTTTCGGGGGGCTTTGTGGCCGTACAAGTTGAGGACTTGACTGGACCCGTCATGGAGCAGCGCATTGAACTCGAAGAAATCTGGGGAGAAGAAAGTCGTGTCCATGTGGATTTGGGGCTGACGTATGTGTTGAAGAACTCCTCCGCTTTTCAACCTTTCATCAGCGCTGGGATCGACTTCTTGTATACCGAAGTCAAAACGAACAAGGTGAAGTTTGGCAACCGCACCTACTCCATACTCAATCAAGGATTTAACGGAAACGTCAATATGCCACAGGGCGGAATGGGCGTGGGTTGGATGTTCGCGCCGGGTTTGAAGCTCCGATTGAATGCCAGTTTCTCAGCAGATATTGGATGGAACTTTTACAATACCCAGGTGCGTGTGGGTGACTACGCCGAGCGCAATATGAATTCCGCGGCTTTCCTACGACTGGTCTACTATGACTTCTAAAGGAATCCGCTTCATGCTCATCAGCACCTTTGCTTTTTCGCTGATGCAGCTTTGTGTGAAGTTCCTGCCGCACCTTCCCGCTACGGAACTGGTCCTTTTTCGCAGCATTATTTCCCTAACCCTCAGCTTGGTTTATCTGCGCCGAATTGGGGTTTCGCCATGGGGAAACAACAAAAAGTGGCTGGTACTTCGCGGACTCTTTGGCATTACTGCATTAAGCATGTTCTTTTACACCTTGCAGAATATGCCTCTGGCCTCTGCCGTAACACTGCAGTACCTCTCTCCCCTTTTCACGGCCATCTTTGCCATTTTCATTCTGAAGGAACCTATGTCCAAGATGCAGTGGTTGTTCTTTGGTCTTGCTATTGCCGGAGTCGTGGTCCTGAAAGGCTTTGACCCTCGGATCGATGTCCTACACCTCGGCCTTGGATTGGCCAGTGCTTTCTTCGCCGGCTTGGCCTACAACGCCATTCGTAAGGTGCGTGCGACGGATCATCCCGTAGTCGTCGTTTTCTATTTTCCTTTGATTGCAACACCGATTATGGCGGTGGTGAGCCTTTTCAATTGGGTTAGGCCATCCGGATGGGATTGGTTGATCCTATTGGGTATGGGGGTCTTTACCCAAATTGGTCAGGTGAATATGACCAAGGCCTTACAGGCCGATGCCGCCAACCAAGTCACTTCGCTCAAATACCTCGGGGCCGTCTACGCCATGCTCTATGGCTTCTTTATTTTCGACGAAACCTATACCTGGGGGTCCATTCTCGGGATCGTTTTGATCCTATCCGGAGTTCTGATGAATGTCTTGACGAAGAAGAAGGCCGCTTAAGCACTCAAATGCGATAGTAATATCCCAGTAGCCGTCGCTACATTGAGGCTGTCGATAGGAGCACGACCGTTTTGAGGAATGGTAATGTTTTGTGTCAAATGGGCCTTGACATCGGGCCGTAGGCCCCAGCTTTCAGACCCCATCACAAGAATCATCTTCTCGGGTTTGTGGAACGATTGAATCGAGGTTCCGTTCATGTCCGCACCGAGTACTTGGAATCCGCGATTGCGGCCCTCTCCGAGCAGGTCACCCAGCTCTGTTTGCACAACACTGAGCCGGAACAAACTTCCCATAGCGCTTTGGACCACCTTGGGGTTCCAGGGTTCAGCGCAGTCCGCGCTCAAGACGATTTGACGAAGGCCGAACCACTCCGCCAAACGCAAAATGGTACCCAAATTTCCAGGGTCTCGAACGCCGTCAAGCGCAAGGATCAAAGGCGCTTCCCAGCGCACTTGGGGTGCTTCGGGAATATGGGCAACGGCCAGTACTTCGTTCGGTGTTTTGAGTCCGCTGATCATCTCGAGGTCCTTCCCCGAGACGGGTGTGTGCCCTCTCCCATTGTATTCTTCAAGGCCAAAAACATCTTCAATCTGAAAGGACGAAGCAAGCAGCTCTTCAACGACTTTAGGCCCCTCCGCCACAAAGCGTCCAAATTGATTTCGGAACTTCTTTTGTTGAAGGGAGCGGATGTATTTCTTTTGGGCCCGAGTGAGCATGCTGCGAAGAATGGTAATTTTGCGAAGTTAGCAAATAGAAGCTGTGCCCTTGAAAAACCTATTTCGTCTCATCCTTTTGGCCTTTGGTGCGTCTGCCTTGCTTTCTTCGTGCAAGGCCACACGGTATGTTCCTGCGGATGGACATCTTCTCATGAAGAACGAAGTGGAAGTGGACAGCGCGCACCTTCGCGGCGGGAAGGAGTACTCCTACCTTCGTATTCGACCTAATCGCCGCATTCTCGGTGTACCCTTCTACCTCTATCTTTACAACTCCGGTGATCCAGAGGCGGAAAAGGGGTTTGGACATTGGCTCTCTGGTTTGGGAGAAGCCCCCGCAGTGATTGATTCCACGAATTTGCGCAAGAGTGCTGAACAACTCAGTCGGTACTATTTCAACCAGGGTTATTTCGACGCGGAAGCATTGTACCGTGTAGAATGTAGCGACCGACAACGCGCCAAGGTGTACTATTCCGTGCAAAAGCACGAGCCCTACTTCATTCGAAAGATCGAGTACCAAATGGACGCGCCGGAATTGGAAGAACTTGTGGTGAAACAGATGGCGGAATTGAAGTTCCAACCGGGCGATCAATACAACGCTAAAATTTTGGATCAAGAGCGTACGCGATTGACAGAACTCTTCCGGGAGCGAGGCTTTTACGACTTCTCTAAGGAATTCATCTACTTCGAAATCGACAGCGGATTACCCGGAAGACTCGTGGACATAACCATGGGTATTGAAAACAAACCCGTGCAAGACGGGGATTCCATTCAGTACATCAAGCATACGCGATATAACCTGAGGGATATTCATATCGTCTATCGATACAAACCTGGAGTGTCGTGGGGAGAGGAAGACACGACCTATCTTGGATACCAGTTTAATTATCGTGATGAGCTGGAGTTTCGACCGCGGCTAGCTACTGATGCCATTTTGATTGAGCCGGGAGACCGATATCGACAGTCGCAGGTGGCCACCAGCTACCGGCACCTCATCAATTTGAAGGTTTTTTCTGGGGTCAAAATGGACTTTGTTCCGGTTGAGGGTGATAGCGCCGCTCATTGGCTGGATGCATTCATTTTACTTCGTCCATTTAAGAAACAGTCCCTTGGTCTGGAGCTCGAAGGAACGCACACCTCTGGGAACTTCGGAGCCGGTGGTTCGGTCTTTTATCGAAACCGCAACTTCTTTGGCGGAGGACAGATTCTTGAGGTCAGAGTAAATGGAGCACTGGAGGCACAGCAGGTAAGTTCGGATGCAAGTGGGGTCTTCAACACCATTCAGTACGGAGCAGGTCTTACTCTTCACCTCCCCTATTTTCTGTTGCCCTTCAATACCGAGGGATGGATGCCAAAGCGCTACCAACCACAGACGGACATCAACGCGAGCTACAACTATCAGATTCGGGTTGATTTTGACCGCTCCATCCTCAACTTTGGACTGCACTACACCTTCGACGAGAGCGCAGCCAAAAGACACATCTTTGAATTGGTGGACCTCAACTTTGTGAAGCTGACGAATGTCCGCGACTCCAGCAATATAGACGGGAACCGAATTCGCACCGGCTTCCAAGACGCCTTCATTCCAACCATCGGGTACACCTTCCTGTACAACAACCAGAGCCTCACGGCCCCGGGTTTGGACTATCAGTTCTTCCGCGGACACATCGAATTTGCTGGAAACTTACTGAGCGCTGCGGCCGCAGCCAGCTCTTGGTCACCAAACGACGACGGTCAATACGAGCTGTTCGGAAATCCCTTTGCTCAATACGTGAAAGTAGACCTAGACTTTAGGCAGTATCAACCGGTACTGGCTTCTCGAAGACTCGTTCTTCGTCTCTTCGGAGGGGTTGCCATTCCCTATGGAAACAGCGAGGTGGTTCCCTTCGAAAAACAATTTTTTGGTGGTGGTGCAAACGACAACCGCGGATGGGTAGCCTATACCTTGGGGCCAGGAGCGGATACCACAGGATTGGATGTAAATACCGGGGATATTAAAATCATGGCGACGTATGAATACCGCTTTGCTTTACTAGGAGACCTTAAAGGAGCCTTATTCGCGGATGTGGGTAACATATGGACTTTGGATCCCATTGAAGAGCAGTACAACACCGAATTTCGACTGGATCGCTTCTACAAGGAACTCGCCATTGGTGCGGGTTTTGGTTTCCGTTATGACTTCGGATTCTTTGTCTTTCGACTGGACGCCGGATTTAAAGTGGGACAGCCCGCACGTCCAAATGGGCAATATTGGACTTGGGATGACATACGACTCAGCAGAGCGGTGTGGAATTTCGGTATTGGATATCCCTTCTAAGAAAGGCTCAATTACTATATTGCAGGCCTCAATTTTACGGACCAAATTTAAACCTGATATAAAATGGCATACGATAATATCGTCTCCATCTTAGCAGACCAAGCAGATTACCTGCTGAATCACGAATCCAAGACAATGGCCAAAGAGCACCTGCACCTGCCAGGTGGCGATTTTGTCGATCGCGTATTTGCCCCGGGCAATCGTTCGATCCAAACCATGCGTTCCCTAGAGGCCCTCTATGGTACGGGACGCTTGGGAGGATCTGGATACCTCAGCATCTTGCCCGTAGATCAAGGGATTGAGCACTCAGCTGGAGCCTCTTTTGCTCCAAACCCGATCTACTTTGATCCAGAAAATATTGTGAAACTCGGCGTTGAAGCGGGATGTAACGCGGTGGCTTCCACCTTTGGAGTACTCGCGAGTGTCGCTCGTAAATACGCGCACAAGATTCCATTTGTGGTCAAACTGAACCACAATCAGCTTTTGAGCTACCCGAATACGACAGATCAAATCATGTACGGCAGTGTCGAAGATGCTTGGAACTTAGGTGCAGTAGCCGTAGGGGCAACCATCTACTTCGGGGCTCCTGAAATGGATCGTCAACTGCAAGAAGTGGCGGAAGCTTTTGAACGCGCTCACGAGCTTGGGATGGCAACGATTTTGTGGTGCTATACTCGTAATTCAGCATTTAAAACAGCTGAAGGAGATTTCCATACGGCTACTGACCTTCAAAGCCAGGCCAACCACATCGGGGTGACCATCCAAGCAGACATCATCAAGCAAAAATTACCGACCACCAACGGTGGATACAACGCGGTTAACTTTGGAAAAACACACCCAAAGGTATACTCTGAATTGAGTAGTGATCACCCTATTGATTTGACTCGCTACCAAGTAATCAATTGCTATATGGGGCGTCAAGGACTCATCAACTCTGGTGGTGGCTCTGGGGACAACGATATGCAAGACGCCGTGGTTACTGCTGTAGTCAACAAGCGTGCCGGTGGACAAGGTTTGATTTTGGGACGTAAGGCCTTCCAGCGTCCGATGAACGAGGGTATCAAACTCTTGCAAACCGTTCAGGACGTATACTTGGCAGACGAAATTACCATCGCTTAAAAGAAAGCCTATGACTTGGTTTCAGCGTAAAGAAAAAGGGATTACCACCCCAACCCAGGAAAAGAAGGATACTCCTAAAGGTCTCTGGTACAAAACTCCAAGTGGAAAAATCATCGATACGGATGAGCTCAAAGCTAATTTGTACGTATCCCCAGAGGATGGTTATCACGTGCGCATCGGATCTCGAGAGTACTTTGCCATTCTCTTTGATGATGGCCAATTCGAAGAATTGGATGCAGGGATGACTTCGGCAGATCCCTTGAACTTTGAAGACACCAAAAAATACAAGGACCGACTTAAAGCGACTATTGCGAAGACCAAGTTGAATGATGCGGTACGTACCGGGGTTGGAAAACTCGATGGCCACGATATCGTCATCAGCTGCATGGACTTCAGCTTTATCGGAGGTTCAATGGGATCCGTAGTCGGGGAAAAAATTGCCCGAGGGATTGATCACAGCCTTAAAACGGGCATTCCGTTTATGATGATCAGCAAGTCTGGTGGAGCACGCATGATGGAGGCTGCCTTCTCTTTGATGCAGTTGGCGAAAACGTCTGCGAAACTGGCTGAATTGGATGAAGCTGGTATTCCGTACATCAGCTTATTAACGGACCCAACAACGGGTGGAGTAACGGCATCTTATGCGATGCTTGGAGATATTAATATTGCCGAACCTGGAGCACTGATTGGTTTTGCCGGTCCACGTGTGGTTCGCGAGACTATTGGCAAGGATCTTCCTGAAGGTTTTCAGACCTCCGAATTTGTTCTGGAGCACGGATTTCTGGACTTTATTGCCAATCGCAAAGAATTGAAAGCCAAAATTTCACAGTTCTTTAGATTACTCGCGAACTAAAAAAGTCACAGTTCTTGAAACCAAACCGGTGTTCCGAATGGAGTACCGGTTTTTTTTATCTAACCATCTACCTTTGGGCACCGTATTACAAGAAATACCATACCTCAGCGTTTAGATCACAATGAACCTACCTCCTATGAATCGAAGATTCTTCCTTCTTTTGTTCTGGGTACTTGCAGCAGCTCCTTTGTCGGCGCAGCAGAACTTTACCATTAGTGGTGTTGTATCCGATGAATATTCTGGCGAATCCATGATTGGAGCCAGCGTATTTGAACCCAATCTCCGTAAAGGAACCACGACGAACACCTACGGATTCTACAGTTTAACCTTACCGGAAGGAACCTACTCCATCGTCTATTCCTTTGTTGGGTATGAGCCTTTTACACGTGAGATTCAGCTCAACAAGGACCTTCAACTAGACGTCTCGCTCAAAGGCATGGAACTACTAGAAGTTGAGTTGGTCGAAAAAGTAACGACTCAAATTCAGGAAACCACTCAAATGAGCACCATTGATCTTCCCATGGAGGCGGTGGAAAAGCTTCCCGTATTTATGGGTGAGCGAGACATCCTGAAAACGGCACAGCTTCTTCCCGGAATTCAGAGCGGAAATGAAGGGACCAGTGGGCTATTTGTCCGTGGTGGTAGTCCGGATCAGAACTTGATTCTTTTGGATGGAGTCCCCGTCTACAATGCCAATCACCTCTTTGGATTCTTCAGCGTGTTCAATCCAGATGCCATCAGCAGCGTGAGTATCATGAAAGGAGGTTTCCCGGCACGATACGGAGGCCGCTTATCTTCTGTCATCGACGTACACATGAAAGAAGGAAATATGCGCGAATTCGAAGGAGACTTAAGCATCGGATTGATCGCTGCTAAAATTGCTGTTCAGGGACCGATAAAGAAGGATACAACCTCCTACATGATCTCTGCGCGAAGAACCTATATCGACGCATTAGCTCAACCGGTCATCATCGCCGTTGAAAATACCTCCGCCGGTTACTTCTTTCACGATGTGAATGCCAAGGTCAACCATAAGTTCAACCGCGAACACCGCCTTTATGCCAGCACCTACTTCGGTAAAGACAAAGCGTACAACAGAGAGTCGTATGGGGACGGGGAGCTCTTTCGCGCTGGATTGGAATGGGGAAACCTGACCTCGGCCCTGCGCTGGAATTGGCAAGTCACCGATAAGCTCTTCTCCAACACCACCCTCACCTACTCTAACTATGAAATGGCCGTTGGCTTTCAGGAAATCTGGACCGAGGACAACGAACGATACGAGTACGAGTATGAATACTCCTCAGGGATCCGGGATTGGGCCATCAAGTACGATTTAGACTACATCCCCAACCCCAACCACTATTTCCGATTTGGAGGAAACTTCATGTATCACACCTTCAACCCTGGAGTCAACCTATATGAAGCCAATGAAAATGGTGAGAACCTCGAATTGGAGGCTGGAGGAAATAAAATCTACGCCAGCGAATACTTCTTATACGGCGAAGACGACTGGGACATCACGCAGCGTTTGAAGGCTAATATTGGTCTACACTATTCAGGATTTCTCACGCAAGGACAGCACTACACGAGTCTTCAACCTCGGGTAGCTTTGAGGTACCTCATCACGGATGAATTAGCACTGAAGGCCAGCTATGTCCAAATGGCGCAGTTCATTCATCTCTTGTCGAACTCTGGAATCGGATTGCCCACGGACTTGTGGTTGCCATCGACCCGTAGGGTCAAGCCTCAATACAGCCAACAGGCGGCCGTTGGGTTAGCCTACACCTTTAACAATGAATTTGAAGTATCCTTGGAGGGCTACATCAAAGACATGCGCAACGTTATTGAATACAAGGACGGGGCCAGCTTCGCAAGCGGTGCGGATTGGGAGGAACAGATCGAAGTGGGTGATGGATGGGCCTACGGCATGGAACTATTCATCCAAAGAAAATTCGGCAAGTTCACGGGCTGGCTGGGGTATACTTTGAGTTGGAGCTGGCGACAGTTTGACAATCTCAACGGTGGCGATCCCTTCCCCTACCGATTTGATCGACGACATGACATCAGCTTTGCTGGACTCTACGAATTCAATGAGATGAAGGATATCGGTATCGTTTGGGTCTACGGTACCGGAAATGCGGTCAGCTTACCCATTGCGACCTTCCAGACACCGAACCAGCCCTTCGACAACAACCCCTATGGATATTGGGGCAATCTCAATTTCTACGATGAACGAAACGGTTACCGCATGCCCGCGTATCATCGATTAGACGTGAGTTATAACACCCGGAAATACTATGAAAATGGAGCTCTGCGCACTTGGAGTTTTGGGGTGTACAATTTGTACAACCGTCAAAATCCTTTCTACTTGTATTTCCAAGACCGCAACAACGATGACACCAACGAGCTCTACCAAATCAGCTTGTTCCCGCTTATGCCTTATGTCAGTTATAACCTGAAGTTCTGAGCCATGAAAAAATTACTCTTCATTATTTGTGTGGCGGCCTTCACGGCCGGATGTGAGAAAGAAATTCCATTCGATCCGGAGGAATCACGCACGCGAATCGTCATGTATAGCTTCTTGTACCCTGGAGATATTATTCAAGTGGAGCTGACACAAAGCCAAAATATTTTGGTCAGTACCTGGAATGAAGACTATCCACCTGTTCAAGGGGCTACAGTGCGCGTATTCAAAGACGGAGCTTTATTGGGCGAAATGCAGGAGGACCAAGTCAACAACAATGGGCAGTACTTCCTTTTTGAAACGGTTGAAGCCGGAGCTGAATACCGCTTTGAAGTGGCACACTCGGAACTAGAGGCTGTCCAAGCCTTTACTCGGGTTCCACTAGCTCCTCCGACCTTCAATGCTGAATTAGTCGATACTACAGGTTTTGAATGGACCATAGAAGTAACTGTTGAGGACATACCCGGAGACCAGCACTATATTGTCGACTTTCTTTGGTCCTACGGTCAAGGCGGCTCGGATTCGAGCCCTATTTGGTTTAATTCAACCGACCCCTTTCTCAATACGCCATATACGTACTACGACCCAACGGATCCCACTAAGTACTTTGACGGTGAGGCCTATTTTACGGATGAGCACTACTCTGGAGGATCGTACTCTTTTCGGGTAAAATTCTATGCGGACGATTGGACGGCGATAAGCTCTGAAGGAGTCGAAGTCCGATTAAAACATGTCTCTGAAGATTATTACCGGTATAAGTACAGCAGCCTATTGCAGCAGTGGACTGATGGTGACCCCTTTGCTCAGCCTGCTATTGTGCACAACAATGTCGAAAACGGAATCGGCTGCGTAGGAAGCCTTTATCCAGGATCCGTTCTGGTGAGCCAGTGAATAAATTAAATGAGCGCTGCACTTATATAAAATTAAGTTTGTACATTTGCGGCTTGAAAATGAAGCATAGTAAAGAAACTCTATCTCAGTAGTTTTATGACGATTACGCCGGAAGAAAAGAAAGAGATTTACGCCAAATACGGCAAATCAGAGAGCGATACAGGAAACGCGGAAGCACAGATTGCTGTGTTTACCAAGCGAATCAGCTCCCTCACCGAGCACTTGAAGCAAAACCGCAAGGATTACAACACACAACGTTCCTTGATCATCATGGTAGGAAAGCGCCGTAAGCTTTTGAACTACCTGAAGCAGATCGACATTGAGCGCTACCGCGCCATTGTAAAGGACCTAGGACTGCGCAAGTAATCCACAGGAATTCACGCGAATCAAAAAGGCAATTTCTACGAATTGCCTTTTCGCGTATATAGCCGTATCTTCCCGACACTTTTCTGAGCCGGGTAAACAAATCTGATACCGGCGCGCTTGAATACACACGTATACACGTACATACACACATACATTTTTATACACCCTTTTATACACACACATGAAACCAGAAGGAATCAATCAATCTATTCAACTTCCCGACGGACGGGAAATCACCATTGAAACTGGCGTTCTTGCCAAACAAGCTCACGGATCAGTTGTGGTCCGAATGGGCAGCACTATGTTGCTCGCAACAGCAGTCTCGAACTACGAGCAGTCTGATGTAGACTTTTTACCTCTTACGGTAGACTACCGTGAGAAATTTGCCGCCGCTGGGCGGTTCCCAGGAGGGTTCTTCAAGCGTGAAGGACGTCCTTCAGATCACGAAATTTTGGTCATGCGACTTGTGGACCGCGCTCTGCGCCCACTCTTCCCTAAGGATTACCACGCCGAGACACAAGTCATGATCCAGTTGATGTCAAGCGATGAAAATGTTCAGCCTGACGCTCTCGCCGGTTTAGCAGCTGGTGCGGCCATCGCAGTTTCAGACCTTCCTATGGAAGGACCAATGTCTGAGGTTCGCGTAGCGCGTATCGATGGCGAGTTTGTCATCAACCCATCAAAAGAAGACACCGAGAAGGCAGACATCGATTTGATGGTCGGCGGTACCAAAGAGAGTATCGTTATGGTTGAAGGTGAAATGAAAGAAGTATCGGAAGAAGAAATGTCCGACGCCATCATGTTTGCCCACAAGACCATCGCTAACATGTGCGTTGCCATGGAAGAGCTTGCTGCAAAAGTGGGCAAAACCGAAAAGCGCGAGTACGAACCGGAAGCACAAGACGAAGAATTGCGTGCGAAGATCGCAGCTTTCTGCTACGACAAAGTGTACGCCGTTGCCAAAAAAGCACTTCCTAAGCACGATCGTTCAGCCGGATTCGGCGAGATCAAAGAAGAGATGAAAGCTCAGTTCACTGAGGAAGAACTCGAAGAAAAAGGTGCTTTGATTGGAAAGTACTGGAAAGAAACAGAGAAGAAAGCGGTACGCGACATGGTGTTGAACGAAGGCATTCGTTTGGACGGTCGTGCAACAACCGATATTCGTCCAATCTGGACTTCCATCGACTATTTGCCAGGAGCACACGGATCTGCCCTCTTCACTCGTGGAGAGACACAATCCTTGACTACGGCTACCTTGGGAACGAAGCTCGATGAAAACCGCATTGACAACGTGACCTTCCAAGGAGCAGAGCGTTTTTACTTGCACTACAACTTCCCTCCATTCAGCACGGGAGAAGCGCGCCCAATTCGCGGAACTTCTCGTCGTGAAGTAGGACACGGAAACTTGGCACAGCGTGCATTGGAGCCTATGATCCCAGCTGAGAACCCATATACTGTTCGTTTGGTATCTGAGATCTTGGAATCCAATGGATCAAGCTCCATGGCAACCGTATGTGCCGGTACTATGGCCTTGATGGATGCGGGTATCAACATTACTCGTCCAGTAAGCGGTATCGCTATGGGATTGATCACGGATCAAGAGACTGGTAAGTACGCTGTATTGAGTGATATCCTCGGTGACGAAGATTTCCTCGGGGATATGGACTTCAAAGTAACCGGTACTACTGAAGGAATCACTGCTTGCCAGATGGACATTAAGATCAAAGGTCTTGATGCTGAAATCTTGGTTAAAGCATTGAATCAAGCTAAAGACGGTCGCGCACACATCTTGAACAAGATGCTAGAGACCATCTCCGAGCCACGTACAGAGCTTAAGCCAAACGCTCCGAAGATTATTGTATTGGAGATCAACAAAGACTACATCGGTGCCGTGATCGGACCAGGTGGAAAGATCATCCAAGGAATGCAGGAAGAGACCGGTACAACCATCACCATCGAAGAGGTGGACAACAAAGGAATCGTTGAGATTCTCGGTACCGATCAAGCGGGTATCGATGACGCTGTATCGCGCATCAAAGGAATCTGCTGGGAGCCTGTTGTGGGTGATATCTACCTCGGAACCGTTAAGGCCATTCAGCCTTATGGAGCTTTCGTAGAGATCGGACCTAAGACGGACGGTCTTTTGCACATCTCTGAGATCGACTGGAAACGCATCAACAACGTTGAAGATGTGTTGAAAGAGGGTGATCAAGTGAAGGTGAAATTGCTCGAGATCGACGATCGCGGCAAAATGCGCTTATCTCGTAAGGTCTTGTTCCCAAAGCCTGATAACAACGAGGGCAAGTCTGAAGCAAAAGCCGAAGGAGAAGAGTAATTTTTTTTTTCGAAATACTGTAACCCTACGCCTCCTTTTCTCGTATAAGGAGGCGTAGTTCATTAATATAAAAGGAGAATTAGTATATGAGACAGCTCAAGATCACGAAGCAGGTAACGAATAGAGAGACGGCGTCGTTAGACAAATACCTGCAGGAGATCGGAAAAGTGGATTTGATTACGGCGGATGAAGAGGTAGAACTCGCCCGCAAAATCAAACAAGGTGATCAACTAGCTCTCGAGAAATTGACCAAAGCGAACCTTCGCTTCGTGGTTTCCGTAGCCAAGCAATACCAAAACCAAGGACTGACCCTTCCTGATTTGATCAACGAAGGAAACTTAGGACTCATCAAAGCCGCTCAGCGTTTTGACGAGACTCGTGGTTTTAAATTCATCTCATATGCTGTTTGGTGGATCCGCCAGTCTATTTTGCAAGCTTTGGCGGAACAAAGCCGGATCGTGCGTTTGCCACTCAACAAGATTGGTTCGATCAATAAGATCAACAAAGCCTATGCTCAATTAGAGCAAGAGCACGAGCGTCAGCCAAGTGCTGAAGAGATCGGAAATATGCTCGAAATGAGCGAGAACGACGTGAAGGAGAGTATGCGAAACAGTGGACGTCACGTTTCCATGGACGCTCCGCTTGTCGATGGTGAGGACAGTAACCTGTACGACGTACTGCGAAGTGCAGAGAGCCCAAATCCAGACGCAGACTTATTGAACGAGTCACTACGTACTGAAATCGAGCGTTCTTTGGCCACCTTGACTCCTCGAGAAGCAGACGTAATCCGCTTGTACTTCGGACTGAGCGGGCAGCATCCAATGACTCTCGAAGAGATTGGTGAAACTTTTGACTTGACCCGTGAGCGCGTGCGTCAAATCAAAGAAAAAGCCATCCGCCGCTTAAAACACACCAGCCGTTCTAAGATCCTAAAGACATACCTAGGGTAATCCCCGGCTAAATCAATGCAGAAGCGCCTTCCCTTTGGAGGGCGTTTTTCTTTTTGGGATAAGCGTATCTTTGCTCCAGAATAAAAACTGAGTCATGCCCATCATTGCCCCTTCTATTCTCGCCGCCGATTTCGCCAACCTTGAGCGCGATTCAAAAATGGTCAATCAAAGCGAGGCCGATTGGTTTCACATTGATGTTATGGACGGAGTTTTTGTTCCCAATATCAGCTTCGGTATGCCGGTCATTGAGGCCATCAACCGCCATGCTGAAAAGCCACTAGACGTGCACCTAATGATCGTTCAACCGGAGCGCTACATCGAGGATTTCAAAAAAGTGGGGGCTTCCATTCTTACCGTCCATTACGAAGCGAGCACCCATCTCCACCGCACTCTTCAAGCCATCAAGAACACCGGCATGCAAGCTGGAGTTGCACTCAACCCGCATACCCCTGTTTCCCTTTTGGAAGACACCATTGAAGATATTGACTTGGTATGTTTGATGAGCGTAAACCCGGGATTTGGTGGTCAAAAATTCATTGAGCGCACCTATGAAAAAGTCCGCTCACTGAAGGCCATGATCAATAGCCGTGGGGCTTCTACCCTCATTGAAATTGACGGGGGCGTGACCCTTGAAAATGCGCAAACCCTGATCAAAGCCGGAGCCGATGTATTGGTTGCCGGGTCTACCGTCTTCCGCGCTGATGACCCCGTTGCAACGGTTGCCGCGCTCAAGCGCGCTTAATAGAATTTGGGCCTACGGCCCGATGCTTCACTCCCGCCCCAAGACATAGTCTTCCAAATAGCTGAACTCTTCGGTCAGCTCACCTTTAAGGTTGGTCTGGCTTGCGCGGCCAATCACATCATCCGGATCTTCAACAAGCAAAGCGGGAAGCACATTTTTCATCAACTCGCTTCCAAAATCCTCAGAGGCATCTTTCGGAAGCTCACAAGGCAAGTTGTCAACAGCCATAACGCCAATAGCATTATTCGCTTCAAAGTCCACCTCGCGCTCTAAATAGGGATCGTATCCATACAGTGGATCAGCAATGGTCGAAGGCCTTAGAGTCGAAGCGACTGGTCCGTCAATGTCGCAACTGACATCTGCCACCACGCGAATATTGAAAACGGGATCGCGTGCATCATCCCGTGAAAAAATGAACGGAGACCTATTGTCCCAGTAATGGCAAGCTATGTATACATCCATATGCCCCGCATAGGCCATGAAGTTTGAATCAAATTCCTCGGGTGCCCGATAGAAATCACGGGGAACAACATCCGCTCCGTCCTTTCTACGCACGTAGTCTTTGACCAGAAGCTGCGTATATACCGGATCGTCAAACTTCTCAACGGTAAACTCCTCGGGACTTACCGTTTCTATCCCCGCAGATCTGAGTACTTCCATAGCGCCACCTGCTACCCTTCCCCCGCCGGTCAAGCCTATGCGGAAGTGTTTTGGCAAGGAAATCTTAGAAAGCTCCGACTCCATGTCTTTTCGGTCTTCGCACTCATGAGCCGGCTTTAGCTCATATCGATTGGTCTTCTTCCCGTATGCAAGCAGCGCATTGTACGCTCCCACAACTCCCGCATATCGGCCAAAACCCACCAAGCGTTTTCCGCTTTTCGCCGTCAACACTTCGTAGTCGACCAAGCGTATGTTCTTCTCGAGTATAGCCCTCAGCAAATCCCGATTGTATGGTTGTTTTTTTAAGGTGTGTGAAAAGAAGAAATACGTCTTATTCGGCAAGAGCATCTCAATAGGGACCTCCTTGACTCCGAACAAATACTCGCAATCGCTCAAATCCTCATCAACACGAATTCCTCGTTCCTCGTATTGCTCGTCGTGAAAGCAACGAATAGCGCTCGGTTGAACGGTTATATCTAACTCGGGAAACTTGTCTTTCAATTGCCGACACTGAGCAGGCGTAAACGGAACTCTTTTATCGGGTGGATTTTTCCCTTCTCGAATGATGCCAATTTTGACTTTCTCCATAGCTCTACAGAATAGGTCGCTAAGATATTGACAACTTGAGCGTCTTCCTAATAAGCCGTACCTTTGCCCTCTGACTTTAACGGTCTTTGACTTATTGGGGCTGATTTGGTTTTGACAGCGAGATAGTGGTCATGTAAGCACGCCGAGCATTGGGTATTTGGCTCGTAAATCTCAAGACTCAATCTTTTGTAATTGGCGAGACTAATTACGCTTTGGCAGCCTAATACTAGGTATTAGATGTCTTTGATCCAGGGGCTTACGTTGGCACCGTACGCGGACCCCAACGGATCATCATAACAAACGGTGATAGAGAAGTGTAGTCGTTTCGGACACGGATCGAAAATTTAGAAACTAAGGAATGTGTTGGTCGTCGGGTTTCCGGCGCATTCTCGAAAATCAAA
>CBFIEH010000004.1:0-154339 GCA_965661605.1 Flavobacteriales bacterium
ATCCACGAATCCAATTTCCAAAGAGGGGAGAAAGATGCGAGATACAATGTTCTCGTCTTCCGTTTGCGCTTGGGTGCCACAAATAAAGATTAGGCAAACCAGCGCTAGGATGGTGCTTTTCATAGAGCAGAAATTTAAAAGACTTAAAGTATCACATTATCCCGCTCTACGCCTGTTTTTGCTGGTGAAAAATGAACCGTAAATCCTCAGCAGTATAACTGCATTTTTACCACCACACAAAATTTTTCCGAAAAAGCCCTCGTTAATGGAGGGTCACCAAAATTGTTTTCCCTCCGCAACACCATTACTTTTTATTAATCTCAAAACCACGTTTAATGAGAAGTTTGTTGCTTGTCTTTTGTTTCGCCGCCGCAGCCATGTCCTGTTCTAAATCGGAGGACGTTGGTGATCAAAACTCTTCCCCTGACGAAGAATTCTTCGCTTTGAAAGTGGGCAATTCTTGGGTCTACAAGAATTACCTCTACGATATCGCCTCGGACAGCTATTTGGAGTCCACGGTAGTCGATTCTGTATCCATAACCGCTGCAGAGGAGATTTCGGGCGAAACCTACTATGTCTTCAGAAGAAATACCATAGGAAATGAGGATGGCCTCACCGTCTGCAACCCGAATGGCGAATATTTCGAGCGCCTGCGCGCCCAAGATGGTCAGCTCGTCAATGAGAACGGCGATGTCAAATTCACCTACACGGATTACTCGGAACGAGTTGTCCAATCCGAGGACTGGGGCACGGTATATGAGGCCTTTCAAGACGAAGACAGCAGCTTGACGGTTGAAGCTGGTGAATTTGAATGCGTGTTTTCCGAGCGCTACGTGAAAACAACTCAAGGAGATCAATTCCCCGCAACGGATCGATTCTTCTACGCCTCGGGGACCGGGCTGATCTACGACACCTCTTCCTACGCCTCAAGCGATAAGCCTGCCGTCATCCGTAGGTTGTATTCCTACTCCGTACAATAGTGATTTGGGCCTACGGCCCGATGCGGTTCCGGACGCGACCTTCAGCTCCGGAATCCAAAGAGCCCATCCGACTTTGTCGAATGGGCTTCTTTTCTCTTGTGCGGACGGGGGGACTCGAACCCCCACGTCGAAGTGACACTGCCGCCTGAAGACAGCGCGTCTACCAATTCCGCCACGTCCGCGGGTCTTTCTCGTGATCCAATTTCTTCGATCACGAGTAGGCCTTCTTTCCAAAAAAAACCCATCCGACTTCGTCGAATGGGCTTCTTAAATTCTGGTGCGGATAGAGGGAGTCGAACCCACACGCCTCACGGCACTGGATCCTAAATCCAGCGTGTCTACCAATTCCACCATATCCGCTTAAAAGAACTGCCTTCCATTAGAAGGACGGCAAAGATACAAAGATTCACGAACCAAAGCGACATTTTCAGGTTCTGTAAATCAAGTCACAAGACACGCAGATTCATCGGGTAGACGACGAGCCCAATAATTTCGAGACAAACTTTGACCAATGGGTCGTCGAGCCTTACAAAGCGCTTACAGCTGCGGCCTCCCTCTTTGTGCTTGGCCTATTTGTTTTGACCGGCCTCTCACCATTGATGGTCTCGGATCAGTACGCCTACAATACTAGCTACTTCTTCATGGCTGTCATGGTCTTGCTCCCAATACTGGCTTTTGGCCTGGCACTGACAGCGCGTTTCATCGACCCGCAGGGTCTGCCACCGATGGGAACCCATTTCCTGTGGCACATTTTTGGAGCCCTCAGCGGGAGTCTGATGATAGGCTTTATTTACTACCACAACTTGAGGGAAATGCGTACCTTTGCGCCCTCGAAATAGGAGGGAAGTCCCTCATCATCAAAGGAAAAGACGTTTTCTATGGATATTAAGAAAGTGGAGATCGATGATTTGAATGCTCAATTGCGCATCAAAATCGACGCAGCAGATTACCAACCGAAAGTAGAGGAAGTACTTTCAAACTACAGAAGAACCGCAAGCGTACCTGGATTCCGAAAAGGGAAAGTGCCGATGGGCATGGTGAAGAAAATGTACGGAAAGGGCGTTCTCGTGGAGGAGGTAAACAAATTGATGCAGCAGCAGGTCTTTGATTTTCTGAACAGTGAAAACTTGGAAATTCTCGGGAACCCTATTCCTACAGATGAGAATGAGCAGGTAGACTGGAGCGAAGGAAACGACTTCGAATTCTCATTTGAAGTAGGTCTTTCTCCCGACTTCGAAGTGAAGATCACCAAGAAAAACAAACTTCCTTTCTACCAGATCAAAGCAGATGACGCGACGATCGATCGCTACACAGAGGACTTGGCTCGTCGCTATGGTGCCATGACCAATGCAGAGAAAAGCGAAGAAGGAGATACCCTCTACGGAAAATTCACGCCAGCTGGCGAAGGTGACCACAGCAATGAGGCTACGGTCATGATCAGTGCCATCAAAGACGCGAAGATCCAGAAGAAATTCATTGGAATTGGACCAGACGATATCGTTGAGTTCGATGTGTTGAAAGCCTTCGACAACAACTTGACCGAAGTGAGCTCTATGCTCAACTTGCCTAAGGAAGAAATCACGGATGAGAACAAAAAGTGGAATTTCCAGGTCATTCGCGTGAACCACTTGGTTCCAGCCGAATTGAATCAGGAGTTGTTCGACAAGATCTTTGGGGAAGGAAACGTCAACGGAATCGAAGAATTCCGCGCCAAAGTAGGTGAGGATATCGAGAAAATGTACGAGCAAGAAAGCGATCGCCGATTCTTGAATGATGCGACCGAATACATTTTGGACAAGACCAAATTCGATCTTCCTGACGCTTTCTTGAAGCGTTGGTTGATGACCGTTAGCGAGAACCCATTGACGGAAGAGCAGGTAGAAGCGGAGTACGCTCAATACCAGTTGTCGACCAAATGGCAATTGATCGAGAACCGCATTGCCAAGGACAATGACATGCAAATCACCCGCGAAGAAGTTTTGGGTTTTGCAGAGAACGCTGTTCGTTCGCAAATGCTTCAGTACGGCATTCCAGAGCCGGACGAAGAAATGGTGAAGAACACGGCTTCTAAAGTTTTGGAGAACGAAGAAGAAAGCAAGCGCATCAGCGATGAGATCTTCTCTCGTAAACTCCTCGCCTTCTTCAAAGAAAGCTTCAAACTAGACGAGAAAGAAGTAACCTACGACGAGTTCGTCGAGAAAGCAACAAAATGATACATTTGAGGTTGTAATCAGTACACGTTTTACAATCTCAATATATCATGTTTGACAACGACGAGTTTCGCAAATACGCGACACAACATATGGGTGTCAGCAGTTTGACGTACGATGAGTACGTGAGTGCCGCAACCCGCCAAATGCCCCGGGGATTGACCCCGAACATCATCGAAGAGCGCCAAATGAATGCGGTGTCCATGGACATCTTTTCGCGCCTCATGATGGATCGAATCATCTTCCTCGGAGTGCCTATCAATGATCAAGTTTCGAATATCGTTCAGGGGCAATTGCTCTTTTTACAGAGTGTTGACCCCAAAAAGGATATTCAAATCTATCTGAACACGCCGGGTGGCGGCGTTTATGCCGGATTGGGCATCTACGATACCATGCAGCTGGTTGCCCCTGACGTGGCGACCATTTGTACCGGGATGGCGGCTTCTATGGGAGCTGTCTTACTCTGTGCCGGTGCCGACGGTAAGCGATCGGCCCTGACGCATAGCCGGGTGATGATTCACCAACCTCTGGGCGGTGCTCAAGGGCAGGCCTCGGATATTGAAATTACCGCGAAGCAGATCTTGATGCTCAAGCAAGAGCTCTATCAGATCATCGCTAAGCACAGTGGTCAGGATTACGATAAAGTCTACGAAGACGGAGACCGGGATTACTGGATGAAGTCGGATGAGGCGAAGGCGTATGGTATGATCGATGAAGTATTGACCAAAGCAGGATGAAAGAAGAATTGAGTTGTTCCTTTTGTGGACGTAAGAAGAGCGAAACCAAGATCTTGATTGCCGGGATTGATGCACACATTTGTGATCAGTGCATCGAGCAGGCGCACGGTATTTTGGTGGAGGAATTGAGCGACAGCGAACTCGAATCGGTGGCTCAAGAAATGACCTTGCGCAAGCCACAGGAGATCAAGTCATTCTTGGACGAGTACGTCATCGGTCAGGATGATGCGAAGAAGGTCCTTTCCGTAGCGGTGTACAACCACTACAAACGCCTCTTGGCTCCGATCGACGATGAAATCGAAGTCCAAAAATCCAACATCATCATGGTGGGCCAAACAGGGACTGGAAAGACCCTGTTGGCTCAGACCATTGCTAAGATGCTGAACGTTCCTTT
This sequence comes from Flavobacteriales bacterium, assembly GCA_965661605.1. Taxonomy (GTDB): domain Bacteria; phylum Bacteroidota; class Bacteroidia; order Flavobacteriales; family ECT2AJA-044; genus ECT2AJA-044. The sequence goes on from CBFIEH010000004.1 coordinate 4,322, forward strand.
TGCCATCGTGGATGCCACCATTTTGACCGAGGCCGGTTACGTTGGAGAAGATGTTGAAAGCATCATTTCCCGCTTGTTGCAGGCTGCGGATTACGATCCTCGGAAAGCCGAGCGGGGTATTCTGTTCATCGACGAAATCGACAAAATTGCACGCAAGAGCGATAACCCGTCCATTACACGCGATGTGAGCGGAGAAGGGGTTCAGCAGGCCATGCTTAAGCTATTGGAAGGCTCTAAGGTAAATGTTCCGCCTCAGGGAGGACGAAAGCATCCGGACCAGAAGTTTGTAGAGATCGATACCAGGAATATCCTCTTCGTTGCTGGAGGGGCCTTTGACGGAATTGACTTGCACATTAAGCGCCGCTTGAATACGGCCGCCATCGGGTACGGTAATGCTTCTCAGGAACGCGTTGATGATGATAACGTTTTGCAGTTCGTAGCTCCCCAAGATTTGAAGAGCTTTGGTTTGATTCCGGAGCTCATTGGGCGGATGCCCGTGTTGACCCATTTGGATCCACTGGATGCAAGTGCGTTGAAGCGAATTCTAACGGAGCCCAAGAACGCTTTGATGAAACAGTACCACAAGCTATTTGCTATGGATGAGGTGGACTTTTCCTACGACGAATCAGCTATTGATTTCATCGTTGAAAAGGCTGTTGAATTCAAGTTGGGGGCTCGTGGACTTCGCAGTATATGTGAGGCATTGCTCGTGGATGCTATGTTTGAACTACCCAGCGGTGAAGGTGAGCAAGAGCTTCGCTTAACCCGCGACTATGCAGAAAAGAAAATAAGCGCCAGCAGCTTGAGAAAGTTGCGTGCCGCTTCATAATAAGATTAGACAATGAGTGAATTCAAGAATTTACAAGATCAGATAGATGCACGCCTCTTGGGCGAGCGCAAAGTATTCCTTTGGGGACAGGTCGATGATCGAAGTGCCAAGCACGTGATCGACCGCCTTTTGTACCTCGAACTCGAGGCCCCGGGAAAAGAAATCCAATTCGTCATCAACAGTCCTGGAGGATATGTGACTTCGGGAATGGCGATTCACGACACCATGCAGCAAATCTCAAGCCCCGTGAGCACCGTGTGTGCGGGTATGGCGGCATCGATGGGCTCTATTTTACTTTCCGCTGGAGAAAAAGGCCGTCGCTTTGTGATGCCCTACGGCCGAGTAATGATCCATCAACCGAGCGGAGGAGCGCAAGGACAAGCTTCAGACATCGAAATCCAAATGCAGGAGATCCTGAAAACCCGGGATATCGGTGCCAAAATCTTAGCCGACAATTGCGGTCAGAGCATGGAGCAAATCCTCAAGGATTTCAATCGAGATTATTGGATGGATGCCGCTGAATCAGTGGCCTACGGAATCGTAGACGGAATCGCTGAAGGGGCTTAATTAGTCCTCTTTCTTCCGTTCCCAAACTTCAAAGCTGAAGCTGTGCGCATGTCTGGCGTCCTTCTTGTGCGATTCGTGCAAGACGCGTTGCCATTCGTTGGGGTCCAGTTCTGGAAAAAAGGTATCGCCGTTGACGTGGGCGTGGACTCGGGTGAGGTAAATGCGGTTGACGTAGTGAATAGCCTGCTCGTAAACTTGTGCTCCGCCTACCACAAAAGGCTCCTGATCTTCTCCTACCATCTCAATGGCGGATTCGATATCGTGTGCGATTTCGGCGCCTTCAATGACTAGATCCTCACGTCGGGTTATGACTATGTTTCTTCGCTTTGGAAGGGGTTTTCCAATGCTGTCGAAGGTTTTGCGACCCATGATAATCACATGGCCCGATGTCATTTCCTTGAAGTATTTCAGGTCCTTAGGCAGATGCCAAAGAAGTTGGTTGTCTTTGCCGATGGCGTTGTTTTCAGAGGCAGCGACGATCATGGAAAGAATCATGATGCTGGGGTTGGTTTGGGTTGCAACGAATGAAGGTACAGGGCTAAAGATACGCCATAAAACGCTCCGCGCTCGATGAATTCCCACCAAGATTCACCGACAGATGGGCGAACTAAAGCCGTGGAGAAGGTCCAAATAAAACACCAGAGGTATAACCATTTGAATGGCTTGAGGACCAGGAGCGTGGCCACAACAAGATCCAAAATCCCAATGAGCGGTAACAGGGAAATGGCCGTGTTTTCCGGTATCCCAAGAGTCGTTAAGTAGGGGATCCAACTCATCCGCCCGTTGAGGGCGAAAATGCCATGACCCAAAAAAGTCAGGGCAAGAGCAATACGCAAGAGCAAGTGAATTCGCCGGTCCATTAGAATAAGCGCTCGAGATAGTTCCCGACGATGTACGATAAAACCGCTGCTGCAGCACCAAGGAAAAGCGTCTCCGCAATACTTCGCAGAATATTGTTTTCCGTTACACGAGCCTTCAAGTATCCGATTAAGACAAAAGCGCCCCCGGTCATGACGCAAGACCAAGCAAACAAGTCCAGTTTCAATCCATCTGACGCGTAGTCATAGACGTATACCAGCAGTGGAATGAGACCGACAAGAATAAAGCTAACGAAAGTCACAGCCCCCATCGCAAATGGAGATTTAGTTTCCTCTTGCATCTCCAATTCCTCCTTCATCATCACGTCGACCCATCGGTCGCGATCCGCACAAATAACCTCGACCACTTGCTCGAGTAACTCACCTTCGAACCCTTTGGCCTCGTAGATCTCACGGATTTCAGCCCGCTCTTTTTCGGGAAGGTTGTCCACTTCCCAATACTCGATTTTCTTGTGCTTCTCGTAGTTCTGAATCTCCGATTTGGTGCTGAGAAATGCCCCCACGGACATGGCGAAACCGTCGGCAATGAGATTGGCAAAACCCAATATGATGATCACTGCGGTATCCAATCCAGCACCCACCGATCCGGCAACCACGGCAAAGGTGGTCACGCTGCCATCAATGCCTCCATAGACGAACTCTCCCAAGTAGTCTTGGAAGCGGCGAACAAACGAACTCTGGGGCTGATGGTACTTTTCCATGCCCTAAAATAAAGGATTATACGGCAACAGCGCCTTTGATGTGCGGCCAGGGGTCGTAGTTCAACAGTTCAAAATCCTCAAACTTGAACTCGAATATGTCCTTGACCGTAGGGTTGATTTTCATTGTTGGCAAAGCTCGGGGCTCACGGCTAATTTGCAAGTTTACTTGCTCCATGTGGTTGCTGTAGATATGTGCATCACCAAAGGTGTGCACAAAGTCTCCCAGTTTCAGGTCACAGACTTGAGCGACCATCATGGTCAGTAGCGCGTATGACGCGATGTTAAAAGGAACACCCAAAAAAATGTCAGCTGAACGTTGATACAATTGACAACTGAGTTTACCATCCGCCACGTAAAACTGAAAGAAGGTGTGGCAGGGAGGAAGCGCCATGTTCGGAATCTCGCTTACATTCCAAGCCGAAACAATCAGACGTCGGCTGTCTGGATTGTTCTTGATGTTGTGAATGAGCTGCGTAATTTGATCTATGGAAGCGCCATCCGGCGTCGGCCAGGAACGCCATTGAACACCGTACACGGGACCAAGATCTCCGTTCTCATCGGCCCATTCATCCCAAATGCGCACCCCATTTTCCTTCAGATAGGCGATGTTACTATCTCCTTTGAGGAACCACAAAAGTTCGTGAATAATGCTTCGCAAATGCAGCTTCTTCGTGGTAACCAGAGGAAACCCTTCCGAAAGATCGAAGCGCATTTGATGTCCAAAAACGGAAGTGGTTCCCGTTCCCGTTCGATCTTCCTTGGCGACGCCTTCGTCGAGCACGCGCTTGATGAGGTCGTGATACTGCTGCATATTCTGGGAATTTCTATCAAAAATAAGGCCCTACGGGCCGATGCACAACCTGCCCCGCCCCAAGTTTTTAAGAAGAAATAAACAAAAGCCAGAAGGCCCGCTGAAGAAAGTAGAGGTTTTTCATTTTCAGTCTTCGGGCGGAAACCAAACAGCGTCGTAACAGGAGAACTCTTTTCCATTGATTATGGGTCGCGGAGATTTTCCGCGAATAACTTTCTTCATGATGCGCCATCCGTCTTTGGTCCTTTCGTTGTACCAAATCCAATCCCCGGAAGGGTGGAATCGCGGTTTTAGATCATCTTTTTTCCCTGCTATGATTCCGCGGTGTTTGTCGCTTGAGCGGCGATAGGCGAAAATATCCCATTGACCGTCGTGCTCCATACTGTAGAAAATCTGCTCGCCATTGGAGGAGAACATAGGATCTGCCATCGTTGGTACTCCCCAACGAACACTGAAGGTGGAATCTCTCAGGGGGAAGTACTCCCGGATTTCCCAATAGGGCGCTTCATTTCGGATGTAGACAAAGGAATAGTCGTTTTTGGACCAACGTACATTGGAGATCAACAGGCTGTCGTGAAGCACCTGTCTTTGACTTCCATTTTCCGTATTCCAAGAATGCAGATAGTACCCATCGTCTGTCCATTCCACGTACAAAAGTTCACGGCCGTCTACGGAGAGTCGTGGATCAAATTCGGGCCATGGACCATCGGCAATGGTTTCGACATTTTCCGATCGCAAATCTCTGCGAAAGACACCTGGACTGCCACTTCGAGTGCTTACAAAATAGAGGTAGTTCCCGTCCGGTGAGAATTCCATTCCCCCTTCCATTGCGCCCTCTGGGCTCCAGCTTTTCGTGTCCCCACTTTTGGCATTGGTTGAATAGATCGCCCGCTCATTGGACCCCGTCGTGACCAAGTAGAACACATCCTGTGTGCCCGGCCGGATCATGGGGGACTCAGCCATCAAATCAGGTGGTGAAAGGAAGGAAATATTTCCATCCTCAAACAAGGCAACCCTTTTGGCCACTCCGGCTTGGGTGGTAAAGGCAAAGCGTTCCATGGGTTGCGCCCATACCCAGGTACAAACCAGAAGGGAAAGTAGAAGAAGTTGGGATCGCATGGAGCGGAAGGTAGCGACTTTCCCCGTTCAGTACAAAGGATCAAATCGCGGAAAAATCACATCACTGAATCACCATAATCATGGAAAGACCGTCAAGTGATGCTCCGTTGCTGTAGTAAATCGTTGAAGTCACCTCGTATTCTCCTGCCTCTTCCGGTCCTTCGGTAAATCGGAAATAATAGAAGTATTCGTAGTTGTTTCCCGATACTAGAGTAGGGTCGTCAAAGTCCATCCAGACATTCTGCCAATCACCGTTGTAGGTGTAGATTTGAGTGATGTCAACCAATGAAGAGCCCGCGGGGAAATCGGTATTCCAGTCCGAATTTGTGCGGAAAACCACGCTGTCGAGGGGGTATTTAAATCCGTTCCAACCGTCGTCTATACAGGAACAGGCCATCGCGGCATCTCCTCTATAGCTCGGCGCAGTTTGGGCTTGGGCCAAATACTGCATTTCCATCACCTCCAAGGTGAAGTTTAAAGAATCCGCCTCGGTGGGATACCCGGCTTGATCGGGCCGGATCAAATAGCTGTTCCATCGGGTATAGGGCACTACGTCTGGGCAATCGCAGAGCGGGCATCCGGAAAACAGGATAGAGCTACCGATTAACGACAGAAATACAAGTATGGTTCTCATGGCTGAATCAACACGGGTTGGACGGACGTACTGCTTTTAAATACGTACCATCCCGAGGCCAGGTTGGCCGTGTTGATGTGATTTTGGCCTACGGCCAGATGCCCTTTGAGCACGCATCGACCCGTAGGGTCAACAATTTGATATTCATCCTCTGAGTTCGTTTCAACCGTAAGTCGCTCTTTCGCTGGATTCGGATAGAGGCGCAATTGGTCTTTCTCTTCGGTGAGTCCGACGGTCGGATCTAAAGTGGTAAACCCGAGTGGTCCCAACCAATCCGACTTATTCAGAACGCAGTTGTTTCGGATGTAAACTTCGTAGTCCGTATCGGGCGTAAGTCCTTGAAGAATCCAAGGGTTACTCTGTGCACCTGAAATCATGGTGCCTGAGCCCAAGGTGAAGCCTTGAGGGCCGTATTCCAGATCCCAATCGGTAGTGAATCCGCCTTGCTGCCATGCGACTGTAGCTTCCGTCTCCGTAACTCCGGTGACCAAGCCGTCTGTGGGCATAGCGCAAACGGGGGTATCGGTCATGGCCGTGAACGGTCCGCTCCATTGACTCGTGTCTCCAGATCCACATGCAGCTCGAACGTAGAAGTCATAAGAGGTTGCAGAGTCCAACGAACTGATGGTAGTCGGGTGACTCGTTACGATTTGGGCGGCCATACCCGAGACCGAGCTTCCTTCTAGACCATGGCGAATTTCCCATGTTGTTTCTGTTCCTCCCGGAGTCCAATCGAAGTCCGCAGAGTTGGTTGTGGGCGTCACGCTCAAAGCCGTTGGGTTCGGACAGGCGGCAGAACCACTAGTGTAGACTGTAACGCTAAAGGTGTTGTTCATGACGATGTGGCCAGAACCCGTACATGATCCGGGTATTAGTGCAGTTGTGCCGGCGTGCAATTCAATGACCAGGTTCCCTGTGATAGGGCCATTCGCAACACTGAGTACTCGAGAATAGGTAACGGTCGTTTGACCCGGTCCGGTGGGAGGGGCAAGGGCCAAGGTAGCTTCCTTTTGACCGGTCGTAGGGCAATTGATGTACGAGCGCTGATCAAATGGGCTCTGGAAACCTGCCATGGTGCTAAAGAAATCATATTGGACTAGGATAGAGTCCACATTGATGCCGGCAGGGATGCCCGTAAAACTCAGTATTCCAGGACAAGGGCTGACCTGAGCAGTGCTGGTTTGCACTTGAGTGACTCCGAAGATGTCACCTGTGGAGTACGTTTGGGTATACGTTTGAGCCTGGATGGACCAGGTACCAATAAGGGCCAAGGCCGAGAATAGAACTTTCTTCATCGATGGTTAGGTTGAGGCCGTAATTTATGAATTTGCCCGCGAATTCCTCAGAGTTGGTAGGTCACAGCGTTGATGTGCATACCGGCCCCTACACTGGCAAACAAGATGACTTCACCATCGTAGAGCTTATGGCTTCCTAAATTTCCTCGTTTTACCTGATCGTAGAGCGTAGGAACGGTGGCCACTGAACTGTTCCCTAAGGTATGGATGTTCATGGGCAATACCTTTTCTTCCATTTTAGCCTTGTACTGGCGGTAGAATCGCTGCACAATGGCTTGATCCATTTTTTCATTCGCTTGATGAATGAAAATCTTCTCTAATTCCTCAATGGGTTTTCCAGAGGCATCGTAGCATTCCTTCATTGCTCCCGGTACCTTAGTTAAGGCGTACTCGTAGATTTTTCGCCCCTCCATCTTGATGTATCGAACACGTGGATCGCTCTCGGGAAAATTGGATTTACCAAGACTCAAGTAATAGGCTTCATCTATCGTATGGGTCATGGTCCGGTGGGAGAGAATTCCCCTTTGTGTTTCTTCTTCTTTAGCTTCGAGCACCGTTGCACCGGCCCCATCTGCAAAAATCATAGCGTCTCGATCGTGATGGTCCAAAACCCGAGACAGCGTCTCCGTACCCACAACCAATACCTTTTTGGCATCTCCTGCCTTTATGAACAAATGAGCCTGTATCAAGGCTTGAATCCAGCCGGGGCATCCAAATAGGATATCGTAGGCCACACATCTGGGATTCTCGATTCCCAGGTTGTGTTTAACTCTTGCTGCCAGACCGGGGAGTACATCGGTCTGTATGGTGTGCTTCATCACATCGCCGAAGTTGTGGGCCACAATAATGTAGTCCAGCGTTTCGGGGTCAACTCCAGCATCCGCAATGGCAATTCTCGAAGCTTCAGTAGCAATTTCAGAGGAGGTCTGGTCTTCTCGAATATAGCGGCGTTCGCGAATACCCGTTATGGCCTCAAATTTTTCAATGATTTTCTCATTGTCGTACTCGAGTGCCGTTTGATCGTCATTGTAAAATCCGTTTCGCATGAAATCTCCGTTGGAGACCACTCGCTCCGGGATGTAGCTGCCCGTTCCGGTGATGACTGAATTGATCATGTGTTTGGGTTTCTTGCAAGATGACTTTTTCCCATGGGAAATAAAGGGTTAAAGGACACTTTATCAACCGGCATCAATAAGAAAATGTTGGAAAAACACTAAATTCACGAACCAAATCAAAATTCAAACATATGAAATGTCGATTTATATTCTTGTTCCTCGCAGTCTTTGGCTTGAGCATTGGAGCTTCTGCGCAGGACGCAAGTCATGGTTTACGCGCTGGTTGGAGTTCAGCGGGTCTTTTCGTTGACGGAGATGAGCAACTCGATCCTCAACAAGGTTTTTATATCGGAACATTCCGAACGGATAAAATTGTTCCCCTACTGCACTGGTACAAGGGGCTGGAGTACCAGCAAATGGGCGCTCTTCTTGATGATGATAACTATCGAAAGTTGCATTATTTGAGTCTCCCGCAGGCTGCTCGATTAAAGATTGGGCCCGTGTTTGCTCAAGTCGGGATCGCCATCAATTTTAAAGTGGGTGAAAGTATTACTGTATTGGGCGAAGAGACCAAAACGGATGATAACAAAGCTGAGTGGTACGACTTCCCATGGCATACCGGATTGGGGTTGAAGCTCGGACCCGTCACGGTCGATGCCCGTTACCACTGGGGGTTGAATGATATTACGGATACTGGGTTGCGTAATCAGTATTTCCAAGTTGGAGCTGGCATAAGTTTTTAACCCGCACGGTAAAAGAATTCGCCACCATCCAAACGTAATTGCTGACCAAAGAGGTCAAGAGTCTTGTGTTCAAGGCTTTTGGCCTCTTTTAGTTCTGCCTCACCTTTAAACATATTGAGTCGAAGCCAAGGGCAGGGGTAGGAGGTGCCCATGAGCTCTGAAACCGTGCAGAGATCCTTCCATTTTGGCCCAGTGCTGGTTTGTTCTGTAAACTGTAGTCCCTGCTTTCTCCAGAAGTGCAAGCGAGCCCGACGCGTAGGAATCGTGTTCACCGCTTCTTGATACAGGGAGCCGTCACAGCTGACGTGAAGGTCACGGCGTCGGGCCTGCTCGCTTAGGAAAACGTGTGTTTTTTCTCGTCCCCAAAGAGCTTCGAGATGTTCGACTGGAATCAGAATATTGAAAGAGGTCAAGGAAACGGCCATGATTTGTGCTTTAAATTGATACTTCAAAGCTAGACCCTCACTTTGGCCTCTATTTACAAAGTAGAATACTCAGTCCTTATACCGGCCTGCCGCCGATTGAAGTGTCCTTTGGATTTCTGATCTTAGGTCTTGTGGTTCAATGACTTCGACCTGATCGCCCAAAGCGAGTAATTGCATCTTAAAGTCGGGTGTTATATGTACGGTCCAAGCCAAACGACCACCCGTTTCCCCTTCATTTAAAACTTCTTGTGAAGGATGCCAAGGTTTTGATTGGGCGTAGAGCAACTCACGACGGTTCATCTCAACTACTACTCGCGACGGAGCTTCTTCGGGAAGGGTGTAAATACCATAGGTGTGTTTGAAATAGGCGGCTGCATCAAATGCTCGACGTTCTTGAATAGGGAATCGCTCATGACCAGTTTCCAAAGACTGAATGCGCTCAAGACCATATAATCGTAGGGCTTGACGTTCTGGTGACCAACCAACGACGTACCAGCGTTGTTGGGATTCTTTTAGCAAGTAGGGGTGAAACGTAATTGTTCGGGTTGATTCTCGGTCGAAATAGAAGTAATCAAAGGTAATCACCCACCCTTCCTTTATGGCATTGAAGATTTGATCAATATAGGGCCAACCCGCATAGTCGGAGAGGACTTCAAATTCGATTAGGTGATCATCCTCATCTTTGTTCTTTTTTTGAAGAGATAGGCGGCTTTTGAGTCTCGAAATTGCTGGGGCGAATTGCCGCAGTAATGGGTTGTCAGAAAAGCCGCTCAGAAGCTGAGCTGCGGATTCAAGAGCTACCAATTCTCTAGAGCCTATACCCAAACCATCCAGTGAGTACTCAGCGTTCTCATAGTAATACTCCTTGGTGCCACGGTCGTAAGAGATCGGAGCGTCATACTCCTCCCTCATCAACCGAAGGTCTTTGTCAATGGTAAACAATGATACCTCATTTCCCGCACGATCGGAGCCGATTCCAAAGAGTTCTTCAATGCACTGTGCTCTCAGGAATTCTTTGGTTGCTGGAGCGGTACGGAATTTGTTTCGTAGTATTCGATCGATGACTCGAATTCGCAATAATTGGTTTTTGGTTACCGGCATCGTTCACGAATCTAAGCACTATCTTTGACTATGCGTTCTGGGCTTCTTTTTTTATTCTTAACCCTAAGCCTTTTTCTGAAGGCTCAACCCACGACCGTTGGAACGGCTTTTCTCGATCCTCAAGGCTGCTATACCTTGACCACGAATGCTCCAGGACAATCCGGAGCTGTTTGGTTCGAAGATACCTTGGACCTGACCAAGCCCTTTGTCATAGACACCCGAGTTGTTCTTGGGAGCACGAACGGAGGCGCAGATGGGATGACCATATCCTTAATGGCGAATCCAGGTTCTTCCTTGGGAATTGGAGGGCGGCAGTTGGGTTACGGAGGGCTCACCAATGCCTTTGCCGTTGAGATTGATATTTATCAGAACGGTACCTTTACCAATGATCCGCCCTATGACCATGTGGCCTATCACACCGGAGGTTCCGTAATTCACCTTCCCGCTCCATCAATAACGGCCCCTGTGAGCGCTCTTCCGGGGAATGGAAATATTGAAGACAATGCGTTTCATCGCGCTCAACTGTACTGGTATCCAAGCACCATGCAGTTGGATTTCTACATGGATTGCAGTCTTCGGTTGAGTCGTACTGTGGATCTAATGACTATTTTGGGTGTGAGCGAAGTGCAATGGGGAGCAACAGCGGGAACTGGAGGTGCAACCGCAACACAGCGTATTTGCAGAGAGTTCGTGGGGCAATTTGGACACGATACCCTCCAAACGTGTCAGGGAGGTGTTCAAGTGAATTTCAGCGCACCCTATATTCAGACTTATCAGTGGTCACCCACGGCGGGAGTCTCGGACCCTTCGTCTCCGAATCCAGTATTGGCACCTTTTCAAACAACGACCTATACGCTCACTTCGACCGATAGTTGTGGAACACTGCGACATGACACCCTTACCGTCGAGGCTTTTAATGGATTTAACTTACTTCCACCAGCGGAAATGATTTGCGTAGGCGATTCTTTTCAAGTTGATTTGAGTCCCTATACGAATCTTGTTTGGTCGGATGGGTCTACGGCCGGGAATCGCACGTTCACACAAGCGGGCACCTATTATGTCACCGTTCAAGATCCGCAATCCACCTGTTCCGTTCAAGACAGCGTGAAGCTCTTTGTTGCCGATTTAAATCTTCAAGTATCGAATCAAGATGTCTGTTACGGAGATACGACCAGTTTGTCAGCGAATGCTCCATATGCTGTTTACTGGTCGGATTTTGAATCGGGCTTTCCATCGGGCTGGTCGTCTGCGGACAGTTTTACCTATATATTTAACACGGCTGCTGGGCCTTATCGAAATGACACCGTCCATTGGAATTTGACTGGGCTTCCAGAGCACGATCAGCTCGAAGTAGAATTCACCCTGTACATCTTCGACACCTGGGACGGGAATGATCTGGTTTCAGGCCCGGACCTCTGGCATTTCCATGTCGATGGGGCTGCTCAAATCAACACAACTTTTTCAAACATACTGGGAAACCAGCAGAGCTATCCAGGGTCCTACCAAATTGACTTTCCAGCCTTCAGCGGAGCATCACATACTCAATTTCCACCTCGATGCGCAACCAACAGCACCACCTCGGTCTATCAGATTCAAATGACAATCCCACATAGCTCCTGTGATGCGCACTTGGACTGGTTTGGCAATTTGATGGATGCCAGTGGAAATCCCCTTTGCGATGAAAGTTGGGCACTGGACAACATTGTCGTTCGGACCAATAGCACCACTTTGACTTCCCTTTGCCCGCCGGCCTTCAGCTGGTCTAATGGAGCAACATCAACGATGTTTACCACGTCAATTTTGAATACAACCACCTTTGTGTACACCGCAGATTTCGGATCTGTGATCTGCACGGACTCGGTCACGGTGAATCGACTGGGTACGCCCTTTGATCCCTTCCAGGACTCTGTTTTCATTTGCTGGGATCAACAACTCACCTTGAATGCTGGAGCGGGCTACGCAAGCTACCTTTGGAGTACCGGGGATACTTCGCAGACTATTGTCACTTCGGCGGGAGGGCCCTGCTGGGTAGAGGCCTATGATGCCTTTGCTTGTTTGGGTAGAGATACCATTTGGGTAATGCGGACTCCTGAGCCTTTTTTGAGAACGGATACAACGCTCTGTCTTGGTGATCCGGTAACAATCGCCTTGGATACCGCATATGGACCGGAGTATTCAGTTCTTTGGATGAATGGCTCAAATGCTAACCAATACACGGGAGTAGCGGGAGGATTGGATACCCTTTGGGTTTCCATTTCCAATGCACAATTGACCTGCTCGGACACCCTGTATATCTTCGGCGTGGACTTCGAGCTTCTCGATGACACAACTATCTGGTGCCCCAATGACCCTCTTTTGTACTCGGCTCCCCAAGGCGCCGATTCCTACCTGTGGAGCACCGGTGATACCACGTCCTTCACTACGTTTTTAGCTGAAGGATGGTACAGCGTAAGCATTACCTCTGGTAGCTGTTCCATTCAGGACAGTGTTTGGCATGAATGGTTCCAGGCCTACGACGATATTGTTCCCGACAGCACAGCTGAGTGTAGCCCATACGCTTTGGATTTAAGCCTACTGCCCTGGACGTCTATGAATGTTGAGCCCGGAGGCTTGACTGGTAGTTATATTATTTTGGATCAGAACGACACCTATTATTTGTCCGGAACCGATATTAACGGATGCACGGTGGCCGATACCATGACCCTTTGGATTGGAATCAGTCCAGAAGTTAATCTCCAAGTTCAAGAGAATTGCCCCTCGACAACTTTCTCGTACACAGTAAATGATCCCACAGGACAAAGTGGTTGGTCCATCAATGGCGATTCCATTCCCGGCACTTCCCTGGATACCGTCATTCAGGGTTATGAGCCCTTGGAGTTGGCTGCTTGGCTCATCAACTACTGCGGTATTGATTCTTCCTTTGTCACCCATGATCCTGGATGCTTCCCAAGAGGAGTATTGTACATCCCCACGGCATTTACGCCGAATGGAGATAACGTCAACGACTACTTCCAACCGCAAGGCGATCGTTTTCACCGGTTTGAGATGCAGCTGTTCAATCGATGGGGTGAGTTGATTTATTCTGGGACGCATGAAGACCTCGGCTGGGATGGCCGTATTAATGGCGAAGAAGTCACCACCACAACCGTCTTTGTCTATCGTGTTCGTGTTTGGTACGAAGACGGCCAAATCGAAGAAGAACGCGGAACCCTGAGGCTGATTCGCTAGCCCGATTATCTTTGCGCTGTGGAATGGATCGATTACTTCCTGGACCCGTATAGAGGATACTCCAATTTGGACATTGGAATCGAGGTTGTGGCGGTTGTCTTTGGCCTGCTTTCCGTGTACTATGCTCGACTTGCTAAGATTGCCGTCTATCCCACGGGTATCATCTCCACCTCGTTGTATATTTACATCTGCCTCAACGCAAAGCTCTACGCCGATATGGGCATCAATGCCTACTTCATGGTAATGAGCTTTTATGGCTGGTACGTTTGGCTCCAAGAGAAGCCGGATGAAGCCGCGGAGCGGCCTATTCTGCGCCTACGGCGCGATGAATATCCCAAGCTATTCGCAGCCCTCCTTCTGGCCTGGGCCGTCCTCGCCTTCGTTTTGCTCCGTTTCACCGATAGTGATGTGCCCTACATCGACGCCACCACTACATCCCTGTTTTTTGTGGGCATGTACTTCATGGCGAGAAAGAACCTCGAGCACTGGTGGCTTTGGATTATTGGAGATGCCATTTCAATTCCATTGTACTTGTACAAGGGCCTGGGTCTTACGGCCTTCCAATACCTCGTTTTCCTCTACCTCGCCATTATGGGCCTTAAGGAATGGAAGGCTACCATTTCAAACCAAAGTTCACGCTGACCAGTCCCCAGGTTCCGGCACAGACCTGAAGATGCCAATCATCTTTTTTGGGATTATACCGATAACCTAAGTTCAAAACAGGGTGGACATAACCTGTTCCTCCATTCCGAACATCGATGAGGTACACAGCTCCTAAATCACCCAGGACTTGATGTCTTTTTCGTCCAAAAACAGATCGTCCGCCTCCAACCAAGTGGGGGCCTCATTGTTCCTCCCGACTCCAGAAACCACCTCCACCATAGATCTCCCAGTTCCAAAGATGGGTGGCTTCATTCAATCGATAAGCATAGTGTACTTCGCCTCCCCCTGAAACGTTTAGAGCGGAGCGCACATTAATCTGAAACTCCAGGGTCTGACGGAACTTAGCAGATTGCCCAAAACTGGCCATGGCCAGTAGGGTTATGATGAGGGAGAGAAGTAGTTTCACGACACTTCTAAAATAAGAAATGCCCGCTGTTTATTATGGAGTGATCTGTGCGCTTATTTGGACCTGATCCCACTCCAGAATCAAGGCCTGTTCACTGGAAAAACGAATGGTGAATTGCTCCACTTCTTCTTCCAAATTACGGACGGGGACTTGTACCTGTAGTACGTCGAATTCACCGTTTCGCTGAGCCTTGGCTTCCCAGTCCACGCCCCAAGAGTACATCTTGCTGTTCCAGATGATGGCCCATTCGTCTTCGTTCGGGATGGTCCAGAGCGTGTACTTTCCAGTGGGTAGTGTTTTACCTTCAATCTTGATGTCTACGTCCGCGGAAAAGGTACTGGCCTCATTGGCACCCGTGCGCCATACCTCTCCGTATGGAACAAGTGCACCGAATATTTCCCGGTCTTTTTTAAAGGGGCGATTGTAAAATACTTCGACTTCACCATCTCCGACAGCCATCGTTACGACTTCCTCGGGACTGTGTTTTTTCGTTTGCGATTGCATGTATTTGTAGGCTCCAAAGAGCAAGACAATTAAGGCGACCAAAGCAATCACCAACCATTTTAGAAAGCGAATCATTCAGTTGAATGTAAGAGGGTTAACATAGCGCTGTGAAAATACGAATTGTATGTTCCTTCCCGAAATAGTATGCTTACAAAAGAGTGCTAACGGCTTTTTCGAAGACCTTTATGGCTGCGTTAGCGGCATTTTGCGCCAAGACTTTTCCACGTACTTCAAGAGCTTCTAAATTGGCCTGAAGAATGTCCTTTTGTTCTTGGAGTCTATAGGCGAATTCCTCCTCGGATAACAGTCCCTCGGTCCTCATCTGACTCAGCATTTCAAATCGTTCCCGCTGACGATGGATCATGTTTTGAGCTGGATCCTTGATCCTCTTCCACCCTTTTCCGAAAGCCTCTTCGGCCGCCGCAATCATCTCTTGTAGTGTTTGGTCAATATCAATTCTCATGCGATCGTTGCTTTTAGGGTTGAGCCATCTTCTTTCCTTCCTCGGCTACCAGCATGGCGTAGAAAAAATCACTCATGGTCAGGCGATTTAACTTGATGTCGGCATCTGAAATACTGTCTTTTTTCTTGTGCATCTCCTTGTATTCAATCCACTTTTCCAAGGTCATGGCGGCAATTCGCGTACTGTTCTCATTTAGGGGTTGAATGCGGTTTTTGCGTAAAATGGAATTCAATTGCACTTCAATTTTTAAATAATCCTCTTTGAAGTACTGATAACTTCGAGCTCCAAATTCTCCTGTGGTATTTTCGCCCATGCTCAAATAGAAATAGTCAATGGCTTCGGCTGCATTTTCAATTTGTGTTGCCAACTGTCCGTTGTAGTCGGCAACGAATTGAACTTGACAAGCTTGAAGAAATAGAGAAAATGCAAAGGCAAGACCCAATCGAATAGTGAACGCTTTCATGTATTTGAGAGATATCTCTCAAGATAGCACAAAAGAAAAAAAGCGCACAGCTGGAGATCTGTACGCTTTATGAACGTTGTGTCTTCGGATTGATTGGTTCTGGAGAAACCGAAGGCACTGTTCTTGAAACCGCTTTCAAAGTACTGCAGGTATTTTGCCTCGGAAAAGATTTTTAGGCTAATAAATCACAAGTCTGGATTTAAAAGGGATGTAAATTACCTCCTTCTGCGGCCGTGGTGGCGGTCTTTGGCTTTAAAGCCGCCCTTTTTCTTTTTGCCGCCGCCTTTGTTTTTGTGGAAGGATCCTTTCTTGTGGTATCCACCGCCGCCGCCTCCTTTGGAGCGCCCACCTTTGTGCCCTCCACTGCTAAAGCGCTGATTTAGGTCGTCTCCATCACTGGAAGAATTGCTTCGCTCTAGTTCCAGGACCAGTAGTTTTGCGAGTAGCTCCTCTTTGCTCAGTCCAGCAAGTGTGTTGGCCACTTCGAAGAAGAGTTGACCGTCAATTTTCCCTTTAGGGCGAGTGTCGAGGATTTGCTGAACCCACTTTTCAATTTTCGCGGCCTTGATATCTTCAGGGGTAGGAACATCGGCCTGAGAAAAGGAAATATCAAGCTTATCAGCCAAACGCTCCAATCGACCGCGATCGCGCCCGGTCGCAAAGACAAGTGAAATTCCCTTTTTCCCAGCACGTGCAGTACGCCCACTACGGTGCGTGTAGTATGATGGGTCATCTGGTAAGGCCATGTGGAAGACATGGGTCAGATCGTTTACGTCAATTCCGCGAGCAGCTACGTCTGTAGCAATGAGGACCTGAAGCTCGTGATTTTTAAATCGCTTCATAACGCGATCTCGCTGTGCCTGGCTGAGATCCCCATGAAGGGCATCCGCCTTGTAATCACTTTTGAGCAAATACTCGGCTAGGTTTTGAGTATCTCGCTTCGTTCGGCAGAAAACCACCCCGCGGAGTGCTGTTTCGTGATCTAAGAAGCGCATGAGCGCATCTGATTTCTTGGCGCCTTGGGTGATGACAAAGCGATGGTCAATATTCTTGTTGACCTCGTTTTTCGTGGCAACGCGCACTTCAAGTGGAGCGTTCATGTAGTTTTGAACGAGCTTCTGGATTTCAGCCGGCATGGTTGCCGAGAAGAGCCACGTGAGTTTTTCTACAGGAGTATAGCTCAAGATCTTATCGAGCTCGTCTTTGAAGCCCATGTTGAGCATTTCATCGGCTTCGTCGAGCACTAGAATGCCGAGGGCACTCAAGTCCACCGCTTTTCGCTCGATCAAGTCAATAAGACGGCCTGGAGTAGCGATGATGACCTGTTGCGGCTTTTTGAGGGCTTTAATTTGGTTGATGATGGCTGCACCACCATATACGGCCAGTACATTAACCTGCTCTTGGTATTTGCTGAAGAGGGCGAGCTGTTCTGCGATTTGCTGTCCAAGCTCACGAGTTGGTGCCAAAATAAGGGCTTGCGTGCGAGGATCATCCGGATCTACTCGCTCTAGAAGGGGAATACCAAAAGCCGCGGTCTTTCCGGTTCCCGTTTGCGCCAAGCCAATCAAGTCATTGTCCCCGTCTAGGAGGAGGGGTATAGCTTGGGCTTGAATTTCAGAAGGCTGTTGAAAGCCAAGATCTTCCAGGCCTTTCAGCATTTCGCTAGAAAGCCCGAGGGATTTAAATGAAGTCAAATGGGAACGTGTTAGAAATGAGCCACAAAGGTCGTGAAATAAAAGCAGAAAAGTCCCGTCGGCACCGCGGGACTTTTCCTCATTAACCTAAACATCTGTCCGGGAGGACAAATAAGACGCATGGATTGTGTCTTGATGCTCAATCTCGTAATTTTTTCCTATTCCTAAGTGGTTCAGAGACAAAAGATTAAATAATGTTATTAACAAAGGGGATATAAAAAGAGCGCCCACTCCTTTTTGTGTCCTCCCTCGGGGTGGGCGCTTGTCCCCAGGTTAGTTGGGGACGCTGCAACATGAAAACCTCTAACCTCTTAGCTAAGATCTGGAGAAATTCCATAGTAGAGAACAAGTCTCGTTGCGATCAATTATACTATTGTTACACAAGCAGTCCCCGGATGCCGTCTATGAACATCTGGACGCTTAAGAAGAGCAGGAGCATTCCCATCAAACGCTCAAGCGCAGTAAGGCCTCGGCGGCGAAGCCAGCGATACATGAAAGGTGAGGCTAAGAGGATCAAAAATGATGCTCCCCACGCTGCAAGCAGGGCTAAAGTGACGCTAACGGGTGCGTCTGCATTGTTTTTCGACAATACCAATAGAGTCGCTAGGGCTGAAGGGCCTGCAATCATAGGCATGGCAATCGGCACAATGAAGGGCTCGCCTTGAGCGGCAAAAAGGGATTGGTTGGGATCCGCGGGGAAGATCATCCGCATTCCGATAATGAAGAAGATCACCCCTCCGGAAATCTGTACCGCTTCGGTTTCCAGATGGAAAATGCTCAAGAACTCGTTGCCGAAGAAGAGGAACAACAACAAGATAACCAGCCCGATGAGCACCTCCCGGACAATAATCTTTCTCCTGCGCTCCGCTGGAACGTCCTTGAGGATGGTCAATACCAAGGGAACGTTCCCGAACGGGTCGAGAACAAAGAATATCAAAATGGCCGTTGAAAGAATGAAGTTTAAATCCATGGCCGGTAGTCTTTAAAACGAAGGGCCTTGGTTACTTTCCAAAACGCTTACGCTCGTGTTCTTTCAAATAGATCTTTCTCAGTCGAATACTCTCGGGAGTTACTTCTACGTACTCGTCCGATTGTATGTACTCTAGAGCTTCTTCCAAGGTAAACTCAACAGGTGGCGCAATACGCATTTTGTCGTCTGCCCCTGAGGACCGCATGTTGCTGAGCTTCTTAGTCTTGGTTACATTGATGGTCAGATCACCTGGACGGTTGTTCTCTCCAATAACCTGTCCTTCGTAAATGTTGACTCCGGGGGCAACGAAGAAGGTTCCGCGATCTTGAAGGTTGTTGATGGAGTAGGGAATAGCGGTTCCGGTCTCCAATGCAATCAATGAACCGTTCTGACGACCTGGAATCTCACCTTTGTAGGGTTGGAATTCCAAGAAGCGATGACTCATGATGGCCTCACCGGCTGTTGCCGTCAACAGGTAATTTCGAAGACCGATAAGACCGCGAGATGGAATCTGAAATTCCAGGTGGATGCGATCTCCCTTGGGCTCCATGGTGAGCATTTCCCCTTTGCGCAGGGTCACAGCTTCAATGGCTTTTCCACTTACGTTCTCTGGAAGGTTAATGGTCAAGTGCTCCACGGGTTCCATCTTCTGTCCGTCGATTTCTTTCAAGATGACTTGAGGCTGACCAATTTGCACCTCATAGCCCTCGCGGCGCATGGTTTCAATCAATACGCTCAAGTGGAGAACTCCTCGTCCAAATACTTTGAAGGTATCAGCTGAGTCGGTTTCTTCAACGCGAAGAGCCAAGTTTTTCTCCATCTCTTTTTCTAGACGTTCCTTGATGTGACGTGAGGTCACGAATTTTCCCTCTTTTCCGAAGAATGGAGAGTCGTTAATGGTAAAGGTCATACTCATGGTGGGCTCGTCGATTTTGATTGTAGGCAAGCCTTCTGGCGCCTCAAAATCGGCTACAGTATCCCCAATGTCGAATCCGTCAATTCCTGTGATGGCACATATTTCCCCGCTGTGTACTTCGTCTACTTTGACCTTTTCGAATCCCTCAAAGACGAAGAGCTCCTTTATTTTGGACTTGACCACAGTACCGTCTCGCTTCACCAGGTTGACCTGCTGATTCGCTTTAATTGTTCCTCGATGCAGACGGCCGATGGCGATACGTCCGACGAATGAAGAGTAGTCTAAAGAGGTGATGAGCAATTGTGGTGTTCCTTCACGCTTCTCAGGAGCCGGGATGTGCTCGATGATCATATCGAGCAGATAGTTGATGTTGTCTGTTGGCGCGTTCCAGTCCTCAGCCATCCAGCCTTGCTTGGCGGAACCGTATGCCGTAGGGAAATCCAATTGCTCCTCGGTGGCCTCCAAATGGAACATGAGATCGAAGACCATCTCATGGACCTCGTCTGGCGTACAATTCGGCTTGTCTACTTTGTTGATGACCACTATGGGTTTCAGCCCAAGCTCAATGGCCTTGCTCAAAACAAAACGCGTCTGAGGCATCGGTCCTTCGAAGGCGTCCACCAAAAGAAGTACTCCATCCGCCATGTTCAAAACACGCTCTACTTCACCGCCAAAATCGCTGTGGCCTGGTGTGTCGATTACGTTGATCTTGTAATCCCTGTAGCGAACACTCACGTTTTTCGCCAGAATGGTGATTCCACGCTCGCGCTCCAAGTCATTGGAGTCCATGATGAGCTCTCCTGGCTTTTCGTGGTCGTCGAAAAGGTTGCCGGCGTGGAGCATTTTGTCTACCAAAGTGGTTTTACCGTGGTCAACGTGAGCAATGATGGCGATGTTACGCAAGTTCATAGGGCTTCTTTGTAAAAATGGCTGCAAAGGTACGGCAAATTAACGGTTTCTAAGTGTCTCGTAACCAATGAAAAAGATGCCGTAACTATTATTTAACCCCTTCGGCCGCAGTGGCGTGGCATTTTGAGGTACCTTCGTTAAAAATCAATGCATCATGAGCAAGTTGCGCGAACTCAACACCTTCCTCGACGAATACCTTCTGGACGAGGGAGATTACATCGAAATTGAAATTGCCGAGGATACCTCACTGGAGGACTTTTTCGCCACCTATTGGGAGGTCTTTTTAGATCACCGCATTGATGCAGAAGGCATTGATCCCGGAGAGTATTTCTTCTACGCGGGTATTCATGCTATGGATCTTCAGGATGCGGTTACCGCATTTGAAGAAGATGAGCCACTCGGTGATGACGATGGTGGGATTTGGGTGGTTGACTTGTGTCTGGAGCTGACCAAAGGACTTGCTCAAGAGAAAGTCCTGGTTGATCTAGAATAGTCTTAGGCCAATTCCACGCCCACTGGACAATGATCCGAGCCGTGGATCTCGTTGAGGATAAAACTCTGGGAGATGCGCGGCATGAGCTCTTGACTCACTAGAAAGTAGTCTAAGCGCCAACCTATATTCTTTTCACGAGCTCCTGCGCGGTAGCTCCACCAACTGTATTTGACCTCTTCGGGATGTTGTGCCCGAAAGCTGTCAATGAGACGCGTTTCGTTTAAGAAGCGATCCATGCCATCAATCTCCTTTTGGGTGTACCCAGCTGTTTTGTTGTAGTTGGACTTGGGCCGTGCAATATCGATCTCTCGATGAGCCACGTTAAGGTCGCCGCAAAATAATACGGGCTTTTGCTCTTGAAGTCGCCCCAGATAGGTGGCCATGTCTACATCCCATTGAGCGCGATAGTCCAAGCGCTTCAAGCCGTTTCCGGAATTGGGGACATAGGCCGTGACTAGGTAGTACTCGTCAAATTCGGCGGTGATGACTCGGCCTTCTTGATCGTGTTCTTCAATTCCAATACCGTAGGTCACCGATTGCGGTGCTTCTTTGGAAATGATGGCGGTACCCGAATACCCTTTCTTCTCCGCGGAATAAGCATGCAAGTGATAACCCTGTAAACCGGTAAGCGCCTCGGCGACCTGTTCTGGAGTCGCCTTGGTTTCTTGAAAGCAGACCGCATCCGCATCTATTTCGACAAGACTATCCAAGAGACCTTTTTTGACACTGGCTCGGATGCCATTCACATTGAAGGAGATGAATTTCATGATGAAGGAGGGTTATCGTGCCGTAGGCACTTGCTCGATAAATCGAATGCTGTAATCGTTGAAGAATTCCGGTTGATCAATGTTCACCACATGACCGGAGTTGGGAACGACAACCAGCTCCGCACTTTTATGGCGAGCGGCCAAGTGCTTGATGGAGGGCAAGAACATATGGTCCTCATCGCCCATGAGGTACAAGGTCGGAATGGGGACTTCTACCGTTCGGAACCACTTGAGTTTGGCATTTACGTCCGCGGCTAATTTAAACCAGCGAATGAATTCTTTTTGCGCGAGTTTCTTGGCTTCTTCTATGAAGAGCAATCGCGAGATTCGGTGCGCCTTTCGGGGCATGATGATGAAGGCGAAGAACCGATACAGGAGGAGGTAGGGCACAACACTTTTGAACCAGACGCCTAAACGCATCAAGATTTTTCCGCGGAGGTTCATTTTCATCACAGCACCGGCCATGATCATGCTCTGAACGCGCTCGCGATGGCGTTCGGCCAACTCGCGGACAATGATAGTCCCAAGGGAAATCCCAATGAAGTGGCTCTTTTGAATGCGCAAGTGGTCAATGACTTCCCGCACCTCTTCGGTTATTTCTTCGAAGGTGTATCGCGGCATCTTGAGGGGCTCGAGTCCTTTGCTTTGCCCGTGACCGCGGAGGTCGATGAGCAAGACATTGAATCGCTTGCGAAAAGCTCTGAGCTGTCGGAACCAAATGCTCGATGATCCTCCGGCTCCGTGGATGAAGGTCACCCACTCGTTGCTTTCATTGTGTTCATACGTGGTATAGTGCAGCACGGGCGCAAATTAGTCAAAACGCCTCGTTTTTGGTTATACTTGCCATTCTATTACCCCAAACAAGACGACTTTGAAGAAAACACCATTCCTGAGCGGACTGTTTATGTTGTTCGCTATTACGGCTTTTGGGCAGTCGGGCAAGACCAATGATTTGGCAGATGAACGCCCGGAACGCTACGCCCTGACCAACGCCACTGTTCACCTCAACGAAACCACCTCCCAAGAAGGAGCTACGGTCCTCATAGAAGGCTCTACGATTATCCAGGTCATGGCCTCTGGAGAGGCTCCCCAGGGTTATCGCGTGATCGACCTGGAAGGCAAGCACGTTTACCCCGGATTAATTGACCTGTACAGCAAATACGGAACGCCTCAGGCCGAACGATCTAGAGATCGCAGTCGTGGACCTCAATTCGACAGTAAGGTCAAAGGACCTTTTGGTTGGAATCAGGCCATTCGATCTGAATTTGAAGCGGACAAGGTCTTTGAGCCATCGGAAAAGGACGCAGCTGCGCTCCGAAAGCTCGGGTTTACGGCAGTTTTGACTCATCGTCACGACGGAATCCATCGCGGATCGGGGTCCCTTGTAAGTACGGCCAAGACCGATGCCGGAACAGCGGTAATTGTTCCTGCGGCCTCGACGCATTTCAGTTTTCAAAAAGGAACTAGCACTCAGAGCTATCCGAGTAGTATTATGGGTTCTGTAGCCCTCTTGCGCCAGACGCATTACGACGCGTCGTACTACGCAGCAGTAGACCAGCCCGAATCCTATGACGCAACATTAGAAGCATTTAACGCCCAGCGCGCTCTTCCTGCGGTATTCGAAGTTCGCAATCGACTGCGCGCCCTACTGGCCGATGAAATTGGCGAAGAGATGGGATACGACTTCATCGTTCGCGGAAACGGAGATGAATACCAACGGACTCAAGAATTGGCGGATGCTGGTCTGCGCTTCATCCTTCCCTTGGATTTCCCCGACGCCTATGATGTTGAAGACCCATATGGAGCGGTGGACATCGATCTGGAAGAGATGTGGCACTGGGAGCATGCTACTGAGAATGCGGCGCGACTTCACGAGGCGGGTATCGAGTTTACCTTTACCCTGGACGGCCTCGACAACCAAAGGGATTTCTGGAAGAATCTGCGCGGAGCTATAGAGAAAGGCCTGCCCGAAGAGGTCGCTTTAGCCGCCATGACCACGACCCCCGCGCGCTGGTTAGGTGTCTCGGACCGTGTAGGTCAAGTCGATGCGGGATATCGCGCCGATTTGCTCATCACGGATACCACGCTCCTTGCTAAAGGCTGCACCATTTACCAAGTGTGGACGGGTGGGCAAGTCCATGAGTATAAGGCCCTACGGGCCGATGATTACGCCGGCGTCTACGATTTAAGCATCGAAGACAGCACCTGGACCTTCAAGGTCCTAGGGGACGCAGGAAAGCATAGGACCGAGATCGCCTTAACCGATTCTACAACACTGGAAGTCACTTCAAAATTCAAGGGCCCCAACCTCGTGATGAGCTTCCAACCCGAAGGTCTTCCGGCCTCCATTCGATTGAATGGATTCCGGACCGATAACGGATACCGCGGAAGTGGTCAATGGAGCGATGGGCGTTGGGTCGATTGGACGGCGACTTACACCAGCGCCTTGCCCGTGGATACCACAAAAAAGAAAAAGAAAAAGGAAGATTCTTCCTCAGAAGAGCTGATGGCCGAGCTGCCTCGGCCGTTTAATGGATACGGGTATTTTAATGCCCCCGAGGACACAAACATCGTTTTCCGAAAGGCGACCATCTGGACGCTGGCCGGTGATCAAGAGGTTCTTGAGGAAGCGGATCTTTGGGTGCGCAATGGCCGAATTGAGGCTGTGGGCGTTGATCTTGAAGCCTCCGGAGCCACCGAAGTGGACGCCTCAGGAATGCACCTCACTCCAGGTATTGTCGATGAGCATTCACACATCGCCTTGAGTGGCGTTAACGAAGGAACCATGAACAGTTCAGCGGAAGTACGGATGTACGACGCCGTTGATTCCGACGATATTGATATTTACCGACAACTCGCCGGTGGAGTAGTGGCCGCCCAATTGCTGCACGGTTCGGCAAATCCCATTGGTGGCCAAAGCGCTCTGGTCAAATTCCGCTGGGGTTCGAGCCCTCAGGAAATGCGCATTGAAGGAGCAGATGGCTTCATCAAGTTTGCCTTGGGAGAAAATGTGAAGCAGAGCAATTGGGGTGATGATAACCGCGTGCGCTTTCCTCAGACCCGGATGGGAGTGGAGCAAGTCTATGTGAACGCCTTTACTCGGGCGATGGATTATCGCGCCGTGGAGGCGCAAACCGGTAAGAAAGAAGCATTTCGTCGCGATTTAGAACTTGAGGCGCT
Source organism: Flavobacteriales bacterium (assembly GCA_965661605.1). Classification (GTDB taxonomy): domain Bacteria; phylum Bacteroidota; class Bacteroidia; order Flavobacteriales; family ECT2AJA-044; genus ECT2AJA-044. Next base: position 29,136 of record CBFIEH010000004.1, read on the forward strand.
TACGGAAATCGTGGAAAGTCAGCGCTTTATTACGTGCCATAGTTATGTGCAAAGTGAGATCAATATGCTCATGAAGGTGGCCGAGCAATTCGGTTTTCGCATCAATACTTTTACCCACATCTTAGAGGGCTATAAGGTTGCAGATATTATGGCGGAACACGGCGCTGGTGGGTCTACTTTTGCCGACTGGTGGGCGTATAAGTATGAGGTTAAAGAAGCCATTCCCTACAACGCGGCTCTGATGTACGAGGCGGGAGTCACGGTGGCCATCAATTCGGATGATGCGGAGATGGGTCGTCGATTGAATCAAGAGGCGGCTAAGGCGGTCAAGTACGGAGGAGTTTCCGAGGTGGAGGCCCTGAAGATGGTGACTTTGAACCCGGCGAAACTGCTTCATTTGGATGAGGATATGGGGACGCTCGAGCCCGGAAAAAGCGCGGACCTCGTGCTTTGGACAGGTCATCCACTCAGCGTGTACAGCGAGGCCCAAACAACCTTAATTGACGGACGTGTCTACTTCGATAGAGCCGCAGATGCGGAGCGCTTGGCTTGGATTCAAAGCGAACGCCAGCGGTTGATTGCCCTGATGCGAGGTGAAAAAGAAAAAGGAGCCAAGACCCAGAAGCCCAAGGAAAAGCAGCGGCATCATTGGCACTGTGACGATTTGTTGAACCAAGGCGTAGCCTACTAATAACCGCACAATGAAAAGATTAAATCTCATTTTAGCTTTACTATGGAGTGTTGCGGCCATCGCCCAAATTCCAAGTCCAGGTGCCCCGCAAGAGGGACCTATTGCCATCATAAATGGTACAGTCCACGTCGGACACGGCGAGGTGATCGAGAATGCCTACATCTTCATTGAAGACGGAAAAGTCAAGGCTGTTGGGGATGGTTCGGTCATTCGGATCGACGCTTCTGCCTATGAAGTCATTGATGCAGAGGGAGGTCATATTTATCCAGGGCTCATTCAACTCAATACCACTCTCGGACTAGAGGATATTTCAGCCGTGCGCGCATCTCGCGACGACCGCGAGGTGGGGGCATTGACCCCGAATGTCCGGAGTCTGATCGCCTACAACACGGACAGTTGGCATATACCGGCGCAGCGTCATTTAGGCGTTCTTTTGGCGCAACCAACACCTCGTGGGGGATACCTGCCGGGAACCTCCTCGGTGGTTCAGTTGGATGCTTGGAATTGGGAAGATGCGGCTTACACTCTAGACAATGGACTTCACCTTTCTTGGCCTTCTCCAACCTACGGAGCGCGCTGGTGGCTCGGGGAAACCGAGCGTCGCGAAAACCGAGATTACGGGGAACAAGTAGCGATGATCGATCAGATCTTCAAGGACGCGCAGGCTTATGCTGCCTTTGAAGGTGATCAAGCGTCTAATTTGAAATTGGAGGCCATTCTTCCCGTTTTCAGCGGAGAGAAGATTCTCTTCATTCAGGCGGCCCGTCGACAGCAGATCATCGAGGCGGTGCAATGGGCTCAGAAGATGGAGATCCCCAAAGTAGTGATCGTTGAGCCGCGCGATGCGGGCTTGTGCATCGACTTCCTAGCCGAAAACGATATCCCGGTCATTCTTCCTCAGGTACATGCCTTGCCGAATCGGGCCGACGCTTCATTAGACGAGCGTTTTGATTTGCCCCTTCGTTTGCACGAAGCCGGAATCACAGTGGCCTTGAGCTACGATGATCTTCAAGAAGCACGGAATTTGCCCTTCTTTGCTGGTACGGCCGTAGCGGGTGGACTTGACTATGAGGTTGCTTTAAGCATGATTACGGCTAACCCGGCTAAAATCCTCGGGATTTCAGACCGTACCGGTACCCTTGAAGTTGGAAAGGATGCTAACTTGATCATCTCCTCTGGAGACTTATTGGATATGCGAACGAACGATGTTCGGGTGGCTCTCATTCAAGGCCGCAAACTGGATCTATCGGGTCCTCAGCAGAAACTCTACGAGAAATACCAAAACAAGCCATAAACCTTTCGGCCTACGGCTTGCTGTTAATCCACTCAGCGTCGCTGCTTTCTGAAGCAGCGGCGTTTTTTATTCGATGCCTTCAAGCATAACCTCCACGGCCTTCTCAAGCTGAGGGTCTTTTCCAACCGCTGCGTCAGCAGGAGTCAATACCACTTCGTAGTCGGGCTGAAGCTCTTGGTTTTCCAAGTAATTACCATCCCAGTCAATGGTTCCTACCATTGGGATTCCGAAGTACATGGAGTTGTTCATCAAGGTTTCCCACCAAACCGCTGTGGCTGTTCCAGCGACGGGAGTTCCAATCAGTGGACCAATGTCTAAGGTCTTGTAAGTCCATGGGAAGAAGTGCGCGTCCGAATAATTGGACTCACTCATCAATACACAGGATTTGCCTTTCCATTTGCCCATTGGCTCATGTCCGAGGTCTTGACCGCGTGGAACCAAGTTCACATAGGCCTTGCCACTTAAGAAGGTGGCCAATTCATCGTGCAACCATCCGCCACCGTTAAAGCGCGTGTCCACGATCAAGGCATCACAGTCGTAGTAGCGCCCCAATGCCTCTTCAAAGACGGTCCGCATGCTGGCATCGTTCATTCCACGGACGTGAACATATCCAACTTTTCCACCAGAAAGCTCTTCTACTTCTTTGCGGTTGGTTTCCACCCAGCGTTCGTACAACAACTGGTTCTCATACCCTCGACTGATGGAACGAATCCGTACATCTTCGTTCTTGCCGTCATTGCTCACAGTCAATAGTACTGTTTCGCCTGCCTTGCGGTTAAACCAGCCCCAAGGGTTTTCACCTGCCTTAATCTCACGTCCGTCGACCGCCTTCACAACTGTACCGGCTTTAAAAGGAGAGTCCTTGTAATCACCAGGTCCGTTTTTCAATACTTCCGTGATGGTCAATCCATCGGCATCCTGAGTCCAGTCGAAGATCATTCCAAAGACGCCCGTTTGGTCATCGCCGTAGCTACCGCCGAAGGCGCCCGATCCCGTATGAGAAGCGTTCAATTCTCCAAGGAGCTCGCTCATCAATTCGGCGAAATCGTCGTTGTTGGTCATCTCCTTTACTTTGGGCTCATAGGCTTCCTTGTAGAAGGCCCAATCAACACCCTGCATGTCCTCTACATAGAACTTCTTCAACGTTTGACACCATACGTGTTCGAAGAGGTATTCACGCTCTCCCTGAGGGTCTAAACGTACTTCAGCATCCACGGAAACACGTTCGGTTTTTCCTCCGGCCAAGGCAATTTTGCTGAAACCGCCTCCCGTAGACACGTAGACATGTTTGCGATCCTTATCCAATTCCCATGCACCGAAACTTCGGCCCAAGCTGGCAACCGATTCCATTTCGCGTTTGTATAGGTCCCATTCATAAAGGCCCCATTTGCGATTGACGTATGAGAAGAGGTAGAGTTTATCTCCTTCTTTATTGAGGAATCCTCCTCCATACGATCCACTCATCGGAGTTAGACGGGCCTTTCTTTCGTGGACGCCTTCCATGTCGTAGGCCATCGCCTTTTCATCAGCCTCCTCCTCATCATCTTTCTTTTTCTTCTTGTACTTTTTATCGTCGTCTTCATCTCCGTCATCGTCCTTTCCTTCATCCTCTTTCATCTCTTTCCAGAGCTCGTATTCTTCTTCATTCAAACGATACTTATCCCAAGCAGCCTGCGTGAGGAATAGAGCATAAATATCCCAAGAACCTCCGCGGCCTTGGAGATTGGTGTTCCCGTGACGGTTGCTTCCCCACAGCATGATTTCACCACCTGCTTCAAAGTTGGCGCTCCAGTCATTAAACCCTGAGCGGGTCATATCAATGGGCTCTTCTTCGCCACTCGCGGCCACCATTCCAATATCGCTAATCCACTGTTTTCCAGGTAAATATTCGACAAAGAGCCACTTGCCGTCTGGGGACCAGGTGTAGTATTGATCTCCATCTGCATAACTGTAGTTGTAGTTTGCGGGAAGCACTGTTCTCGTAGCTCCACTCTCAATATTCAGAACCTTCAACACTACGCGCTCTTCCAAGTAGGCCACTTCATTTCCATCCGGAGAATACTGTGCTTGAAACTCTTCCTCTGGGTTGTCCAGAAGTGCCTTTTCATTGAGCAAAGTAGAGCTGTAGAAGTACTTCTCGTCTTCTCGCGCGATTTCCGATTCATAGATGTTCCAAGAGCCATCACGCTCTCCGGCGTAGAGGATTTTTCGTCCATCGGGGTGGAAATCTACCGAACGCTCTTGTTCTGGGGTGTTGGTTACTCTCTTGGTCCAAGATCCGTCCACAGAAGTCACGAAGACTTCACCGCGGTAAACGAAGGCAATTTCTTTTCCGTTCGGACTCACAGAAAAATCTGAAGAACCCGAAGCACGAAGGATTTCATAGTCCTTCTCCTTCGCATCATCGCGAAGGGTGACGGTCACTTTGAGTGGATCGCTTCCTTCGCGTTGTGTGTAGAGCTCTCCGTGATAGCTGTAGCACAAGAGTCCATCGTTACTGACGGACAACATCCGCACCGGGTGATTCTCAAGAGAGCTTACCTGTGACATGGTGCCATCGGCAGCGCGCTTAACCACATTGAAGCTGTTGCCATACATTTCGCTGGTGTAGTAAATGCCATCAGAAGACGGGTCCCAAACAGGGTAGAGGTCCTCGCCTTCATAGTTGGATAGTTTGGTATAGCTGCCATCGGCAAAATTATACTGCCAAATGTCACGGGTCACTGCGGAGGTGTGGTGTTTCCGCCAGAAGTCTTCATAACCTTTCCAGTCGTGGAAAATGATGGAGCTTCCGTCCGCATTATACCGGGCGTTTTCAGCAGCAGTAGTCAAGAGCTGTACCGGACGTCCGCCATCCACTGGAACTTGGTACAATTCTCTGAGACCTCCGGAGGGGAACTGTCGGTTGCTTGCCGCATCCTGCCGTGAGGCAGAAAATAAAACAGCAGATCCATCAGGAGTGAAATCGCTAGGGTGATCGCCGCTGCTGGCGTACGTCAATCGGGTAGGTGTGCCGCCGTTGGCATCAATCACGAAGACGTCATAGTTCCCGTAGCGATCGCTGGCAAAGGCGATTTTGGATCCATCGCGCGACCAAACGGGCTCGAAATCATATGCTGGATGTGTGGTTAATGTACGGGCTTCGCCACCATCTCTGGAGACCAGATAAAGGTCACCTTGGTAGCTAAATACAATTTGTGTTCCGTCCGGAGAAATGGCTGGATAGCGCATCCAAGAAGGATTCTGCGCACTTGAGGCAAATGCAGTAGCCAGCCCCACCAATAGTAGAAGTAGTCTTTTCATGTTAAGTGATTCGTGTTAAAGAACAGAGAAGTTAGGAATTTATTTGACAATCAAGGAGTCCCGAACATTCAGGTCTTCCAAGGTCATAGCGAAGTCTACCCCAGAAATAGGGACCTCGATTCCTCCTTCAGCTTTGTGGTCCAAGGCAATCAAAATGCCGGTTCGTGTGGCTACCCAATTCTCCCACGTGAATTCCATGCCACCAATGGGAATGATTTGAACCCACATTTGCCAGCTCTCAGGAAGTCCGGTATCCGAAAGATGCCACAGATAGGTGTCTCCCGGAGTTGTTCCTCCAGAACTGTTACTCACTTTGAGTGCAGGGCCTCGTTCTGATTCGACGTATTCACGTGTTGTTCCCGGGTCCCTGGCCTTGAGGGGAGCAATGAGCCAGAAGCTATCGTTATTAAAGAAGTTCCAGGCAGTCTGGATTTTGTCATCTCTATCCTCGCCGGACAGTTCCGATTCAAAAACAAAGGCTCTGCCCTCTTTGGTGCTTGGATGTAAATAGACGGTGAATTCATCCCACTTTACGCGGACGAAGTGTTCTTTCTTGTTCCAGAGGTAATGATGTTCTCCACGAAAGCTCCACATCGCAAAAGCTGTAGAATCCCAGGCAGACTTTCCTATGGCTTCAAACATGATGTCCGTCAACTCCTCAGCCTTAGGGCCCTTAATCCCCTCAGGCATTTCGTCGGACAAGGTGTATTGGACAATCAGAATGGCTCCCATGAGGATTACGATAAAAATCAGGGCGCCAATCAAAATCTTCTTGAACATAGAGAAGGGTCTAGATGAGCATTCCGACGATTACGGCCGTAAACAAAGAGGCCAACGTTCCTCCGATTAAAGCCTGAATTCCCAGTTCGCTCAGGGTTGTTTTTCGGCCCGGAGCCAGAGCACCGATTCCGCCGATTTGAATTCCGATGCTCGAAAAATTCGCAAAGCCACATAAGATGTACGTAGCAATGATGACGGATTTTTGCTCGGCAAATTTGCCGGCTTCTTTGAGCTCGCCCATACTGACATAGGCCACAAATTCATTCAAGATGGTCTTCTCGCCTAAGAGCTGTCCAACAAGTACCATGTCTTCTTTTGCTACGCCCATAAGCCAAGTAATCGGGGCAAGGGCGTAACCTAAAATGAACTGCAGTGAAAAGCTCTCGTATTGCCCCTCAGTAAAGTTATTCACCCATGTATTCAATCCAGTTTTTGCACCGATGAAGTCACCCAATAAGTAGTTGAGCATCGCAATCAGGGCAATAAACACCAAAAGCATGGCTCCTACATTTACAGCTAGGCGAATTCCTTGTAACGTCCCGTTGGTAATAGCTTCAAGGGCATTCTTTCCAATTCGTTCTTTGGAGATGGACATCTCCTCATTGAACTTTTCCGTTTCTGGAACCAAAAGTTTGGCTCCTACAATAGCTGCTGGTGCTGACATCACCGAAGCGGCTAATAGGTGCTTGGCAAAGAAGATCTTTTCAGCATCGCTATCACCACCCAAGAAACCGATATAGGCCGCCAGGACTCCGCCAGCGATGGTAGCCATACCGCCGGACATCAAACACATCAATTCCGATCGAGTCATCTTTTCGATGTAGGGTTTGATCAGAAGTGGAGATTCGGTTTGCCCGAGAAAGATGTTCCCTGCGGCAGCCAAGCTTTCTGCACCACTTAGTTGAAGTGTTCTTCTCATAAGCCAGGCGAACCCGTAAACTACCTTTTGCAGTATGCCGTAGTAGAAGAGAAGGCTTGTAAGGGCGGAGAAAAAGAGAATGGTGGGAAGGACTTGGAATGCGAAGATGTATCCAAAGCCATCCAAATCTGTTACGAGAGAACCAAAAATGAATTCAGACCCTGCCGTGGTAAAGCTCAATAGAATGACGAAGGCCTCACTCAACCAGTCGAAGATGTTTTTGATGAATTCGACCTTTAGAATGGCAAAAGCAAAAATTAGCTGAATGCCAATGCCCTTCATCACTAACGACCAGTTGATCGCTTTCCGATTGCTGGAGAATAACCACCCCAACAAGACGAGTACAGCAAGGCCAAGTAGGCCCCGAAGGATTCCTGTGAAGGTAATGTTGTCAAAGCTACTGGTGTCGAATTCCTCCTCAGCAGCTACGGAGACGCTGATCTCTTGGACAGGAGGTCTTTGAAAGGTATAGTTTACTCCGTTCTCCTCTAAGGTCATGAGGCTGTCTCCGAAAAACTGGAGGCCATAGTACCTCACAGTATCATTCGGTCGATCATAGGCGAAGAGCATACGATCCCCGTTGTACTTCCATTGGCCAGCTGCAATTAGATCTAGGGCGTTGAGACCATATGTGAAGGTGCCGGCCTCCAATACATGCATCGAGTCAACTTCACTAACCTGTCGAAGTGTGTCGCCGCTTTCTGATAGGATCGACTTAAATTGCCAGTGTCCTACCGGACTCTGGGCCAATAGTAAAATGGGAAAAAGAAGAAGTAGTAAAGCCCAGTTGCGCTTCATAGCGCCAAGTTAATTTTTTTTCCGTTTCTCAATCTCATCGCGGATGGCAGCTGCTTTTTCGTAATCCTCCTTGTCAATGGCATCTTGCATCAAGGTTTGGAGCTGTTCTTCGCTGAGGCCTGAAAAGTGTTCCTTGCTCTGCTCTGTAGCGCTCTCCAGTGCTTCCTCTATTTCTGTTTCGACTTCTGAATCTCCCGGATTCTCTTCTTCGAGAATAATGCCGGCGGCTTTCAGGATTTCCTCGTAGGTGTAGATGGGGCAACCGAATCGTACGGCCAAAGCGACCGCGTCGGAAGTGCGAGCATCTAGAGTCACTTCATCTCCATCTTGAAGACACACAAGGCTGGCAAAGAATACGCCATCCTGCAGTTTGTGAATCAGAACTTCTTGCAATCCAATCTGAAACTCATCGGCAAATTGCTTGAACAAATCGTGGGTCAGAGGTCGGGGAGGAACCACATCTTTTTCCAAGGCGATGGCAATACTCTGCGCTTCAAAACCGCCAATAATGATGGGTAAGCGACGATGTCCCTGCTCTTCTGAAAGTACGAGGGCATAGGCGCCACTTTGGGTTTGACTGTAGGACAGTCCCACAATGTTCAGGCGAACTTTTTTCATGCCGATTTAGGCGTTTCCCTTGAAGGATTTAATCGCGGCAGTCAATTTAGGAACTACGTCGAAGGCATCTCCAACAATTCCGTAATCAGCCGCCTTAAAGAAGGGCGCTTCTGGATCTTTGTTGATCACCACAATGTTCTTACTCGCGTTGACACCCGCCAAATGCTGGATGGCTCCTGAGATACCGACGGCGATGTAAAGTTGTGGGTTGATGGCGATTCCTGTTTGTCCGACGTGCTCGCTGTGAGGTCTCCAACCGATATCAGAAACGGGCTTGGAGCAGGCCGTACCCGCATCCAATACTTCAGCCAACTCTTCTATCATATCCCAGTTCTCTGGTCCCTTAAGGCCTCGGCCAGCGGAAACCACCAATTCTGCTTCAGGGAGAGGAATTTTTCCTTTCGCACGATCTACGGAAACAGAATTAAGATTGCTCGATGCCTGTGAAGCATCATGGCTGGCTGATTCAGCAGAACCGCCAAATTCTTCGACACCAATGGCGTTTGGGATGATGGTGATGATGTTCTTGTCTCTATTGCTTTGGTAAAAAGCAAAACCCTTGCTTGAGAAGCTCTTGCGTTTTACCACCATAGGGTTGGCACTTTCTGGAAGGGCAACTGCATTTGATATCAATGCGGCCCCAGCCTTTACAGCCAATAAAGGGGCAACTGACCCTCCGTTATTGGTGTTACTAATGACAAAACTTGAAGCTCCTTCTGCTTCCGCGATTTCTGCTAAGGCAGACGCAAAAGTGTCGTTTCCGAAGCTTGATAAGTTCGCTACGTTGATGGTCTTCGTCGCGCCGTAGGCGCCCAAGTCAGTAGAATCACTTACCTCGCCAAAGGTCACGGCGATGGTAGATCCTCCATTCATATCAGCTACGCGCTTTCCGTAACTCACGGCCTCAAACGTAGCCTTCTTAAAGTTACCTTCCCAAGTTTCTGCAAATACTAGTACTGACATGTCAATTCTTTCTTTTGGATTAAATCACCTTCGCTTCTTCATGCAACAATCGAACGAGCTCGTCGACGTTGTCTGCATCAATCATCTTACAATCTCCTTTTTCCGCAGGACGTTCGTACTTGGAAGTCGTTGTAACGCGATCAGCATCTGCCGCGGCAACTACATTCAATGGCTTTTGACGAGCCATCATAATTCCGCGCATGTTGGGAATGCGCAAGTCTTTTTCTTCTACAAGCCCTTTCTTTCCTGCGATAACCAAGGGAAGCGAACCGCTCAATGTTTCTTTTCCGCCGTCGATCTCACGAACCGCGGTGAAGTTCTCGCCTTCGACTTCCATTCCGATGCAGGTCTGGATGAAAGGCATATTTAAGAGGGCGGCAACCATACCGGGAACTTGTCCGCCGTTATAGTCGATGGCTTCTACACCGCAAATGATGAGGTCAAAGCTCTTTTCTTTGGCGACAGCTGCGATCTGCTCAGCAATGTAGAAGCTGTCATCAGCAGCGGTGTCCACGCGAATGGCTTCGTCAGCTCCGATGGCCAATGCCTTGCGAAGGGTGGGCTCCGTTTCAGCTCCTCCTACATTCACAACAGTGATATGACCACCGTGTTTTTCCTTTAGAAAGAGTGCTTTTGTTAAACCAAATTCGTCGTTGGGTCCGATGATGTATTGAACGCCATCTTTGACGAATTCTGTATCGTTATTGGTGAAGTTGATTTTAGAGGTAGTGTCGGGAACATGCGAAATGCAAACCAGTATTTTCATCCTTCTTCTCGTATTTCGAAATGGAGAGCAAATTTAGTCATTTAATTCTTATTTTTGCCGTCCTAAACGCTGAGGACAATGAGGGAAATTCAATTCCGAGAAGCTGTTTGTGAAGCCATGAGTGAAGAGATGCGTCGAGACGAACGCGTGTACCTCATGGGTGAGGAAGTTGCCGAATACAACGGGGCCTACAAGGCTTCGAAAGGCATGCTCGATGAGTTCGGGCCCAAGCGTGTGATCGACACCCCAATTGCAGAGCTTGGATTTGCCGGTATTGGTGTAGGATCAGCCATGAACGGACTCCGACCTATTATCGAATTCATGACCTTCAACTTTGCACTTGTTGGGATCGATCAGATCATCAGCAACGCAGCGAAGATGTACCAGATGTCTGGTGGTCAATTCAATATTCCAATCGTATTTCGCGGACCGAGCGGTTCTGCTGGCCAGCTGGGAGCGACCCACAGCCAGAGTTTTGAGAACTGGTATGCGAATACTCCGGGTTTGAAGGTTGTTGTTCCTTCTGATCCAAAGGACGCTAAAGGTCTTTTAAAGAGTGCTATTCGCGATGATGATCCTGTCTTGGTGATGGAATCTGAGCAGATGTACGGAGACAAAGGCTTAGTGCCAGAAGGGGAATACCTTATTCCGATTGGTAAAGCTGAAGTCAAGCGAGCCGGTAATCATGTGACCATTGTGTCATTCGGGAAAATCATCAAGCACGCCTTTACAGCGGCTGAGCAATTGGCCAAGGAAGGGATTGAGTGCGAGGTGATTGACTTGCGTTCGGTTCGTCCCATCGATTACGATACGGTCATTGAATCAGTAAAAAAGACCAATCGTATGATTGTTCTCGAAGAGGCTTGGCCATTAGCCAATATCTCTACGGAACTGACCTACATGGTTCAAAAATATGCTTTCGACTTTCTTGATGCACCCGTCAAGAAGATCAATACGCTCGACACACCTATGGCTTATGCCCCGACACTCGTGGAAGAATTCCTTCCTCAAGTGGACGACGTGGTAAAAGCAGTGAAGAGCGCATTATATATTTCTTAATAAACCCAAATCTAAAGTTTCATGGAAAATCTGGTGTACGTATTACCGGTCTTCGGTATCATCGCACTGGCGTTCGTATTTATTCGCAGCGCTTGGGTCTCTAAGCAAGACGAAGGAGACGAAAAAATGGCCACAATTGCCAAGCACATTGCCGACGGGGCAATGGCATTCTTGAAGGCAGAATACCGAATCTTGGCCATCTTCGTAGTGGCTGTAGCCGCTCTATTGGCATTTAAAGGATCTACAGAAGTGGATTCGAGCCCAATGGTTGCCGTTTCCTTTATCATCGGTGCCATCTGTTCTGGATTGGCCGGATTCATCGGAATGCGCATTGCAACTAAAGCCAACGTTCGAACGACACAAGCCGCTCGTACCTCTTTGGGTCGTGGTTTGGAAGTAGCCTTCGGCGGAGGATCTGTAATGGGTCTTGGAGTTGTGGGACTTGGAGTCCTTGGATTGAGCATCTTGTTCTTGCTGTACAGCGAACAAGGTTGGTCCATCGCTAAAGTATTGAATGTCATCTCTGGCTTCTCTTTAGGAGCCTCATCTATTGCCTTGTTTGCGCGTGTTGGTGGAGGTATCTACACCAAAGCGGCTGACGTAGGTGCTGACTTGGTAGGAAAAGTTGAAGCGGGTATTCCTGAGGATCATCCACTCAATCCTGCGACGATTGCCGATAACGTTGGAGACAACGTAGGTGATGTTGCTGGAATGGGAGCTGACCTATTTGAGTCATTCGTAGGATCTATTATTGGAACCATGGTATTGGGAGCTGCATTTGTAGCCCTTCCTGGTTTTGCCGGTCAGTTTGACGGTCTTGGTGCTGTATTGCTTCCATTGACTTTGGCTGGTGTTGGAATCGTCGTTTCGATCTTAGGAACGTTCTTCGTTCGTGTGAAAGAAGGTGGAAACCCACAATCAGCTTTGAACCGTGGTGAATTTATTTCTGCAGGGATGATGCTCGTGGCGTCTTACTTCATTATTACTTGGATGCTTCCAGAGGCTTGGACCTTCAAAGGTGTTGAGTACTCAGCAATGGGCGTTTTCTGGGCAACGATTGCAGGTTTGGTTGCCGGTCTTGGTGTTGGTTCCATCACAGAGTTCTACACTGGTACAGGTAAGAAGCCTGTAATTAACATTGTAAAGCAGTCTGAGACCGGTTCAGCGACCAATATTATTGCCGGTTTGGGAGTGGGTATGATGAGTACCGCTATTCCAATTTTGATCATCGCTGCTGCGATTATGGTATCTCACCACTTCGCGGGATTGTATGGTATTGCCATTGCCGCTGTAGGTATGTTGGCGAATACGGGAATTCAGTTGGCTGTTGATGCTTACGGTCCTATTTCAGATAACGCTGGAGGTATCGCCGAAATGAGCGAATTGCCACCTGAAGTACGTGAGCGTACGGATAAATTGGATGCTGTAGGTAATACTACCGCTGCTATCGGAAAAGGATTTGCCATCGCTTCTGCTGCTTTGACGGCTTTGGCTTTGTTCGCGGCCTTCATGCAGACTGCGGGTATTGAATCCATTGACATTTCTAATCCTAAGGTAATGGCGGGTCTCCTCGTTGGAGCGATGTTACCATTTGTATTTTCAGCCCTTTCTATGGGTGCTGTGGGACGTGCAGCCATGGCCATGATTCAAGAGGTACGTCGTCAGTTCAACAACATTCCTGAATTGAAGGCCGCTTTGGAGGTCATGCGTAAGTACGATGCGGACATCAGCAAAGCGACTCCAGAGGATCGGGCCATCTTTGATGCTGCCGACGGAAAAGCCGAGTATGACAAGTGTGTTGATATTTCTACCCGTGCTTCTTTGCGCGAGATGATCATGCCGGGATTGTTGGCGATTGCAGCTCCTGTAATCGTAGGATACACTTTCGGTGCTGAGACTCTTGGTGGTCTTTTGGCAGGAGTAACTTCTGCAGGGGTATTGATGGCGATCTTCCAGTCGAATGCTGGTGGTGCTTGGGATAACGCTAAGAAAATGCTCGAGGAACAAGGAAAGAAGGGTACCGAAGCGCATAAAGCTGCGGTTACTGGAGATACTGTTGGAGATCCATTCAAGGATACTTCTGGTCCATCATTGAACATCCTTCTGAAGTTGATGTCCGTTGTGGCCTTGGTTATCGCTTCTGGATTGGCTTAATCAACCACTCGAAATAGAATAGAAAGGTCCCGCTTTGGCGGGGCTTTTTTTATATTTTAGCGTCGACCAAACCAAGGGATATGCACATCGCCATTGCCGGCAATATCGGTGCCGGAAAGACCACGCTGACCAAATTACTCTCCAAGCACTACAACTGGACACCTCATTTCGAAGATGTAGATGACAATCCGTATTTGGATGATTTCTATAACGAGATGCAGCGGTGGTCATTCAATCTTCAGATTTACTTTTTACGCAGCAGATTTTCACAGATAAAGGAGATCCGGGATAGCGGTAAGGATGTGATCCAGGACCGAACCATCTATGAAGATGCGCATATTTTTGCGCCGAACCTCCACGCGATGGGGCTCATGACCAGTCGTGACTTTGAGAACTACATGAACCTCTTCGAACTCATGGACAGCTTTGTTCCTTCACCGGATATGCTGATTTATTTAAGAGCATCTGTTCCGACGCTCGTGGATCAGATTCAGAAAAGAGGTAGAGAATACGAATCGAGTATTCGCATTGACTACTTGAATCGTCTGAATGAGCGCTATGAAGCATGGATCAGCGAGTACGACAAGGGAAAGCTCTTGGTTATTGACGTTGATGATTTGAATTTCATCGACAATCAAGAAGATTTAGGTAGTGTGATCAACCGCGTTGAAGGAGAAATCAACGGCCTATTTTAAGGTAGTGTAGCTGGTTCTGCCCCAGCAAATACACATACTCTTCAGTGATTTGATATTTGCTCCAAGGGCCCAAGTGGGGTAGGGCAACTCGTTTTTCTTGACGAAGCTTGGGATCGTAGATGACGAGTTCTGGCCCGGTCAAGTAATACACCTTATAGTTCATCACTTGAAACTCATCCGGCGTGGAGATCGGAAGGGCTCGGATGAAATTGCCGAAAAGGTCAAATTGCAAGAGTTCTTCACCACTATTGTTGATGTACACATGGTTGATGGTCTGCAACAGATAAGAGGGCGTCACCTCGCGACCAATGGCCTGACTTAAATTGAGGCTTTCTATGGCTGGCTTTTGGTCTGGAACACTCCATTTGATCAGCTTGTCTGTGCTTTGATCATAAAACCACAAAGAGCGCTGGTCTGTGGTCTTCACCCATTGTACATCGTAAAACCCGTAATCGTCAAGTCTAATGGGGCTGATGATGGGGTTCAAACGGTTATCGAGAACCTGAACGGTGAAGAAGTCGCGGTAGTACAGCAATAGGTCCATGCTGAGGAAAGGATCCACGTAGGTAATAGAATCAAACGAAGGGTCTGAGAAACGATACAATACCTCTCCGTCACCGTCAATTTTCACGATTTCCTCGCCCTGGAGCAAGTATGCGTTACCGAAGCGATCTACTCCGAAATCTTGGGCGGGGTCAATATCAATAGATTTCTCCCTGCGGAGTTGTAGGTCCTGGGCAAGGGTATATCGGCCCGTGAGGGCCAAAAGGAAGACCAAGAAGTAAATAGACTTCCTCATTGATTCATTTCAATCAGCTCGCCCAGGTAGTCTCGATGATTGGCTAGACGCGGTACTTTGTTCTGGCCGCCCAATTTGCCGCGCCGTTTCATCCAATCAAAAAAGAGTCCTGGACGTGCAATGTGTACAACGGGTGGTTGCAGGGCCATGTTCTTGTGCCGTTTAGCTTCGTAGTCCGTATTGAGCACCTTGAGGGCGGAATCAAAGGCATCGATAAAGAAACTCAAGTCCTCGGGCTCCCGCTCAAATTCCATGACCCATTCGTGAGCGCCGCTTGCGCCGTCTTTCATATAAACGGGACCACCCGTATATTCGCGCACTTGCGCTCTGGTTTTTTCGCAGGCGATGGCCAGAGCTTGTTCCGCATTGTCTTGAATGAGCTCCTCGCCAAAAGCGTTGATGAAGTATTTGGTGCGACCCGTAATCCGGATGCGGAAGGGGTATAGAGAAGTGAACTCTATAGTGTCGCCAATCTTGTAGCGCCACAGGCCCGCATTGGTGCTGATGACCACGGCGTATTGTTGTCCAAGGACCACTTCGTCCAAGCCAATGGCCTTTGGTGATTCAGAAAGCCATTCTCCTTCGGGTATGAACTCATAGAAGATCCCGTAATCCAGCATCAGGAGCATATCATCCGAATCGAGCTGATCCTTGATGGCGAAGAAGCCTTCGGAGGCGTTGTAGGTCTCGATATAGTGCATATCGTCCCTTGGAATGAGCTGTTTGAATTGCTCCCGATAAGGAGTGAAAGCCACGCCTCCGTGAATAAAGAGTTCCAGATCAGGCCAGACTTCGAGTAGATTGTCCTTTCCCGTAGCTTCCAAGACCTTGTGACAGGTGACCAACATCCAGGAGGGAACGCCCGTCAACGAGGTTACGTTTTCCTTGATGGTGATTTCGACGGTCTTGTCGAGTTTCTCCTCGAAGTTTTCGATGAGCGCGGTTTTGTTGTCCGGGGTGCTCAGGAAGTCTGCCCAAAAAGGGAGGTTGTTGACCAGTATAGCACTTAAATCCCCGTAGTAGCTGTTGTTTGAAGGATCAATACTCGTCGCGCTTCCCGCCATCATCAAGCTCTTTCCGGAAAACATCTGCGTATCGGGATTGAGGCTGCAGTAGATGGACAGCATGTCCTTACCCGTATTGAGGTGACATTCTTCCAAGCTCTCTTGCGACACGGGCAAAAATTTACTGCGCTGTGCCGTTGTTCCGCTGGACTTGGCGAACCATTTGATCTCGGTTGGCCAGAGAATATTCTGTTCTCCGCGACGCTGACGGTCAATTAGTGGAACCAGGTCTTCATAGCTGACAATGGGTACCCGATTTCTGTAGTCCTCGTAGTTGCGGATATCCTCAAATCCGTGTTGCAACCCGTATTCGGTCTCCCGAGCACTGCGAACCAGCTTCATTTGCCATTCCCGCTGGACCTCAACTGGGTACTTCATAAAGAGCTCAATCTCGTGGAAGCGCTTCTTCATGACCCAAGCCATGACGTTGTTAATCAAAGGAAATTTTACCGGCATCGAATGCGTAACTTGGACGTCTAAGATAGTCATTGTTGTAAATCCTATTTCAGGCAAATGGAAAGCTATACGGGGCCTTTAGCCAAGATGAAAACGGAGCTCGGATCTCCGACGAGATACACCCTTTCACTCGGGGAGCATGAGCTGTCGATGAATGATTTCATTGGCCGGACCTTGGGTCTGCATTACACCGGACAAATCCGCTGCTTTTGCGGTGAGATGAAGACCAAGACCTACCGTCAGAACTTTTGTTACAACTGCTTTTGGGAAAAGCCACAAGCGGGTGATCCCATATTCCATCCGGAACGATCTCAAGCTCACTTGGGTATTGAAGATCGGGACCTGGAATGGGAGAAGGCCAATCAGCTTCAGCCTCACGTTGTTTATTTGGCGGTATCCAGCGGTCTGAAAGTGGGCGTGACGAGAAAGCAACAAGTGCCGACGCGTTGGATTGACCAAGGGGCCAGCTATGCCATACAATTCGCAGAAACGCCAAACAGGTACTTGGCGGGTGCTATTGAAGTTGCATTAAAGGAATACCTGAACGATAAAACGGCTTGGCAACGGATGCTCAAGAATGAGGTTCCGGATTTAGACCTGCGGTCCGAAAAGTACCGGGTCTCAAAGCTCCTCGAGGCAGAATTTCAACAGTACGTCGTCGAAGACGATACCATTACGGACATTGAATATCCCGTAGAGGATTATCCGACGAAAACCAAGAGCCTGAATCTTCAGAAAGTGGAACGGTTCGAAGGGGAGCTGACCGGGATTAAGGGTCAGTACTTGATCTTCGGGGACAACGCCGTATTCAATGTTCGGAATAATGAGGGCCTGATCGTGGAATTGTCTATTCCCTCTTGAGTCGATCTTCAAAAAGATTGTGAATCCAGAGTACTCCAAGGCCGTAGAGAATGGCCACAACAACCAGAACATCATTTAGGTAGCCTTCGACGCCAAAGGACAATCGAATCAAAATGGTACTGATAATGAATCCTGAATTTCGGATGACTTTGTGGAAACGATCCGTATTCAAGAAACTCACCAGAAGAAGTATGACGTCTGCGATAATCAATAGAGTGAAGAATTGATCAAAAAACACGTTGTTGACGTCTTTTATATCTGCAATTGCTTCACGGCCCATATAGGTAGTTTCCCTGATCCACTGACCTAGGCTTATGACGGCTAGGATTCCAATAACGGGGACAAGAATGGATGAAAAGATCTCCTTGGTTCTTATAAAGCGCTTGAGCCCATTCGATGCATCAGCGGGAAGTTCGCTAGAAATAGCCTTTGTCCCTGCGGTCCGATAGAAAAGAAAGAGCAAGCCAAACAGACATACTGAGGTCAAAAGATCTACAGTGAATTGAGTGTCATAGGAGATCTGAAACCAATTGCTGGACAATTCAATTTGACCTAAGTCTTTGAAAAGTCTACGGATAATAATCAGTGTAATGATTTCGTATTGCTTAGCAATATAGGTCGTGATACTCCTTGGTAGATAGAAAACCAGCAAGTAAACCTCATAGATCAGGATGAAGGAGAATGGAGTGTAAATCGCCGAAATCGGATTGCTCAATAAAGCCTCCTCTCGTCCAAAATCTACCCACCCGAACTGCTGCAAAAGGATAAGGAGTAGGTGAAGAACGAAACTCAGAATTGCAGCGTATAGCGTAATACGTTCAGCTCGTTCTTTAAAAGATTCCTGAAGATAGAAAGGCAACCGCATAAATCTTAAAGAGATTACAGCCCCTAAATGTTCAACTCTTCACCCTCACGCAGAGAGAAACGCCT
This sequence comes from Flavobacteriales bacterium, assembly GCA_965661605.1. GTDB lineage: Bacteria > Bacteroidota > Bacteroidia > Flavobacteriales > ECT2AJA-044 > ECT2AJA-044. The sequence continues at coordinate 47,286 of CBFIEH010000004.1, forward strand.
TTTAAACCAGCCCACTGCCACGTATATCAAGATGGTGTCCATCACGGCGCAGAGGATTTTAAAGGTCCAACCGTCCCAAATCATCTGCCCGATGTCAGCGACAGGAGCAATCCCAATGAAAATCACGCTCACCACCAGTGTTGTGTCTACAAGCTGGGAGAAGACAGTGCTGAAATTATTCCGAAGCCAGAGGTGCTTTCCCTTGGTCAGGTTCTTCCAGAAGTGAAAAATGCGAATATCTACGAGTTGGGCAGCCAGGTAGGCCAACATAGAAGCAGAGATGACTCGCCACGAGTTCTGAAAGACCGTTCCGTACTGGTCATCGTTCACTGGAGAGCCGTCAATCGCAGGGAACTGATGGCCTAGCCATAGAATGAACAACACAAAAAGACTCGCGGCAAAACCGGCATAGACGACTTCATTGGTTCGCTTGCGACCGTAGATTTCACTGAGGATATCCGTGATCAAGAAAGTAATGGGGTAGGGCAGTACTCCTGCGGAAATCACAAAGGTCTTGAAGCCCAGATCAATGGATATGAATTTGTTGGCAATCAAGTTACACGCCACCAAGGCCGTAATAAAGAGTGCGGCCAAGAAAAGGTAAATCTGTTGCGCCCGGCGCTTGTCAGAATTCGACATCTGATTAGCGCAGCTCTAGTGTAAAGGGCATGCGCGCCTGATAGCCATGCATGTATTGAAGCTGTTCCATTTGCTCGAAATACGGATAAAGCGGTCCCAGTTTGTTTTTCATGGCTCGAACTTCCATGCTCCCAGTCAATTCCTCAATAAGTTCTTGGATGGGATCTTTGCGCTCTGGCAAGGACATAATTCGGTACTTCTCAACCTCTCCGCGTTCTGCGGCCAAAGCAAGAGCTTCGTTGATTCCTCCGAGTTCGTCAACTAATCCGATCTCCAGGGCATCTGCCCCGCTCCAAACACGTCCCTGGCCAATGCTGTCTACATCGGCAACGTCCATCTCTCGGCCATCGGCCACATGCCCAATGAAGTCTGCATAAATGTCTTCAATGATGTGCTGGATTCGCGCATATTCGAAATCGTTCAATCCACGGGTAGGATCACCAAAATCAGCGTGGGCATTGGTGACTACCTGATCGAAGTGGATGCCCATTTTGTTGTTGAGTAATTCTTCCGGATTAAACAACACGCCAAACACACCTATGGACCCTGTGATGGTTGTTGGTTCTGCGAAAATGTGATCTGCTTTACAACTAATGTAGTAACCGCCCGAGGCCGCCAAGTCACCCATGGAAACAATTACTGGCTTTTCGGCCTTCGCTTTTTCCATTTCACGAAGAATAACGTCGGACGCCAGGGCATCTCCACCTGGAGAATTCACCCGAAGAACAATGGCCTTAACCTTATCGTCGCGGCGGGCTTTGCGAATGGCCCGAGATATTCTACCCGATCCAATTTGATATTCAGATCCCTCTCCGGAGATAATATCCCCTTGGGCGTAGATCACAGCAATGTAATCGGTCGTTACCGGACTTGCGTCTTTTACATTCTTCAATTCACTTAAGCTGAGGAATCGCGCTTCTTCGTCTTCCTCTTGATCGAGCTGACCCCGTACCATGGTGAACACTTCATCTCGATAGGTCAACGCGTCCACAAGACCAGCTTCCAGGGCGTCTTCGCCTAAGAAAACTGCATAAGTATCTGCAGCAGCGTTGAGTTCCGCGGCACTCATTCCGCGACCTTCCGCAATTTGATCAATGGTCGCATCCCAAATAGAACCAATAAAGGCCTCCGTCTGCTCCTTGTTGGCGGGCGACATATCATTGCGCAAATACGGTTCAACCGCACTCTTGTATTTTCCGTGGCGGATGACCTGGGGCTCTACGCCAATTTTAGCCAAGAAATCTAAGGGGAATCCAACTTGAGCTTGAAGCCCCTTGAACTCCATTGCCCCTTCAGGATTCAGCAAAACACTATCGGCTACTGAGGCCAAGTAAAACGCTCTTTGGGTATACCCTTCGCTGTAAGCGTAGACAAATTTCCCACTGGACTGAAAGTCTTCCAATGCTCGGCGAATTTCTCGAAGACTTGCATACCCTGTTTGAGGATAGGTGATTTCAAGTAGTATTCCCTTAATCTTGTCGTGATCCTTGGCCTTCTCGATTTGATTTACCAGATCGTGTAAGCCAATGGCTTCTGTAATTTCCCCACTGAAGGGGTCAAAGTTTTCAAAAGGACTTTCCGTAGTTCGGTCGTAAATAAGACCGTTGAGGTTTAGCTTGAGTACGTGATCTTTTTTCAATTTGACCTCCTCACTTCCAGTGCTGGCGATGGCCAATAAAATGAGGAACGAGAGTAGGGAGAAAAGAAAAATCCCGACGACAGTGGCCAGGGAGAACTTCAGGAACTGACGCATGGCGAATGATTTAAAATACAAATGCAAGTTATAAATTCTACAGCGCTCTGAGAAGTCTATCTTTGCGCGGTGAGCGCAATACACGAATACTACGTCGCATTGGGATCCAACATGGGAAACAGGGAAGGTCATCTGCGCTGGGCCGTAGATTATCTGAACCGGTCCGGAACGGTAATCGCTCGTTCTCATAGGTATGGAAATCCGCCGCAGGGTTTTGATAGTTCTGAGGCTTTCGAAAATGCCGTCGTGGTTTGGAGAACCACATTAGCGCCCGAAGAAGCCTTGAGCTATGTGTTGGAAGGAGAGCGATTGAGGGGACGCCCTAAACGGGCCGATGGTGCTCCCTACGAGGATCGCTCCATCGATATCGATGTGCTCACCTGGTCCGGAAAGAACTGGGAAAGCGACACTCTGACATTACCTCATCCAAGAATGAACGAACGGGCTTTTGTACTGGTTCCACTTGCCGATGTCCTAGGAGACGAATCCTTCATTCCCGGGGAGTTAAGAACAGATGAACTCATAGATCTTGGGCCCTTATAACTACATAGCCATAGAAGGAAATATTGGGGCGGGTAAAACTTCGCTCTCCGAGATGATGGCCAAAGATCACGGCGCCAAGCTGGTTCTAGAACAGTTCTCGGACAATCCATTCTTGCCTAAGTTCTACGAGGATCGCGACAAGTATGCCTTCCCTCTGGAGATGAGTTTTCTCGCTGAGCGCTTTCAGCAGTTGTCCGAGCAAATTCCTTCCGGAGATCTCTTTTCTTCCTTCACCGTATCGGACTATTTTGTGCTGAAATCCCTCATTTTTGCTGAGGTAAACCTACCGCGTGACGAGTTTGAGTTGTACCGCAGGATCTTCAATCTGATGTACAAGCAAATTCCGAAGCCCGATTTGCTCGTCTATCTTCACCGCGATATAGATGATTTGCAGCGACAAATCAAGCTCAGAGGGCGCTCCTATGAACAGGACATTCCCAATGATTATCTGGAAGACCTCCAGCGGAGCTACTTTGCCTTTCTAAGGCAACAGAAAGAGCTTCGAATCTTGGTGCTCGAGTTGGGTACTCTAGACTTTGTGAATCAAGCCGAAGCCTATGAGGAAATCTGTTCCGTTATTGTGGAGCCACGCAATCCTGGCATGACCATTCAAAGTCTGGGTTAATTCACAACTCACCGTTGACAATTTATTTTCGATTCTCTTTGAAAGAGCCGAGAAACCTTAACTTTGTTTGAAATTAAGTTGAAAATATACAATCCAACTATCATGAAAAAGGTAGCCTTTTTACTGGCCTCTGCAGTTCTTCTTTCCTCTGCAGTAAGCGCACAGGAATCTGAAAAAACTAAGGATAAGTACAATACCTGGTCCGCCGGGGTGCATTTTGGAAATCTTCTTTCAATCGATGAAGGAAAAGGATTTCTTACCGATGGCTTGAACGACGAAGTTGGTTTCGACTTGGGTTACGGGGTTCATGTAACCAAGAGTTTTAATCATGTCTTTGCATTGCGCCTGCAAGGTTTGTTTGGAAACGTGAGCAGTGGTATTACCTCTGGAGCATACACGGAAACCTCTATGACCAACCTGAATCTGGCGCTTAAGATTAATATTACCAATTGGACGCTTAGCCGTAAGGAAGATCGTAAGGCCTTTTTCTACGCTACCGGTGGTGGTGGTTTAGCATTCTACGGCACAGATAATTACAACCCAGACGGATCCTTGAATGCAAGTGTAACTGGTGAAAGTGCTGGATTGTACGCTCTTGGCCTCGGAGTCACCTTTAAGCTCACCGATAATTTGAATCTAGATTTGAGTACTACATCTCATTTTGTTGGATCTGATGGCTTCGACGGATTCTCTCCAAACGCCGATGGTCGCGACGGGGTCTTGTATACCGCCCTCGGCGTGAACTACATTTTCGGTAAAAAAGAACAATCTGCAGACTGGGTCAACCCCATGGATCAGATGTACATGGATTTGACCAACATGCAGACGACTGTAGATGAGATTTCAACCGATTCAGACGGTGATGGAGTTGCCGACATGTACGATGCAGAGAACAATACTCCTGCTGGTGTAGCTGTGGATGGCCGCGGACGTGCCTTCGACGTGGACGGTGACGGAGTTCCAGATCACGTAGATGAGGATCCATTTACGCCTAAAGGAGCAACTGTAACTCCAGACGGACGTGAGGCAGACAGCGACGGAGACGGAGTACCCGATAGCCGAGATCGCGAGCCAAACACGGAGGCTGGCGAGTTGGTGAACTTCCAAGGGGTGACCATTCCTTCAGGAGAGTTGAACGGAGCGTACATGCCAAGCATCTACTTCTCTTTGGAGAGCAGCCAGGTAACGTATGCGAACTACGAGCGTTTGGCTTCGGTAGCGCGCGCACTTAAAATGAATCCAGATGCCGAAATCCGCATTGTGGGTCATGCAGACAAAACAGGAAGTGCTGAGTACAACGACAAGTTGGCGACTGCTCGTGCACAGGCCGTGGCGGACCACTTGAACAAGTACTACGGTATCGAAATGGGCCGTATGGAAGTTGTTGGAAAAGGATTCAGCGATCCATTGGCTGATGGACAAAACAAGATCAATCGTCGTGTAGACTTCGAAGTGAAGTAAGACGATCTCAGAAAAGTAAAAGAGCCTCTCCAATTGGAGGGGCTTTTTTTATGGACGGGGTTAGGGCTCGAGTTGAGCGAGCAAGGGTTTGACAGCCTCCCAAAGGACAATGCCGCTGGAAACACTCACATTGAGGGAGTGCTTGGTTCCGAATTGAGGGATTTCGAGGCAGTTATCACACGCGTCAATGACTTTTTGCTGCACCCCTTTAACCTCGTTTCCGAGAATGAGTGCCGCCTTAACGGCGCGATGTGGTTCCCATTTGCGCAGGTCTACACTTCCTTCGGCTTGTTCTACTGCGGTGAGGTGGTAGCCATCGGCCCGTAGGGCCTCCACCGCTTTCAAAGTGTCCTCGAAGTACTTCCATTCCACGGTATCGGTGGCCCCTAGTGCCGTTTTTTCGATCTCGCGGTGCGGGGGTTGTGCGGTGATGCCACAGAGGTAGACCGCCTCTAGACGAAAGGCATCGGCGGTGCGGAAAACGGAGCCGACGTTGTGTAGGCTTCGGATATTGTCGAGCACCACAATGACCGGCACTTTTGGGGCCGATTTAAACTCGCCGTTGGATAGGCGATCGAGCTCGTGGATCCTTAGTTTTCTCATATATTCGTGGACTGCGCACAAAGGTAACCAAAGCGGCAAGAATCGTGGCCAAGAAGAAGAGCGAGACTCCTTTAATGAAACAGTATTACGGCATCAAGGGCAAGTACCCGGATGCCGTGCTCTTGTTTCGGGTCGGGGATTTCTACGAGACTTTTGGAGATGATGCGGTGAAGGCCTCTAAGATCTTGGGCATCACCTTGACCAAGCGCGGCAATGGCTCGGCCAACGAAGTCGCTCTTGCCGGTTTTCCTCATCACGCCATGGACACCTACTTACCGAAGCTGGTTCGTGCCGGTGAGCGGGTAGCCATTTGCGATCAATTGGAAGAGCCCACAAAGGGCAAGAAAATTGTGGATCGCGGAGTGACGGAGCTCGTGACGCCCGGAGTCAGCTATAGCGATCAAGTTTTGGACAACAAGGCCAATCATTGGCTGGCTGCCGTGCATATGGGAGGCGTGCGCATGGGGGTGTCCTTTTTGGATCTGAGTACGGGAGAGTTTTTATTGGCAGAAGGTCGACCGGACTACATCGACAAGTTGATTCAGAGCTTTGGACCAAAGGAGGTGTTGTACGAAAAGAAGTACAAGAAAGACTTCACAGAGCAGTTTGGAACTCGCCTCTATGCCTACGGTCTTGAGGATTGGGTGTTTCAAAGAGATTTTGCTCACGACACCTTACTCAAACATTTTAAGGTCAAGAATTTAAAGGGCTATGGAGTGGACCACTTCGAAGCCGGTATTATTGCCGCTGGAGCAGCCTTGCATTATTTGGCTGATACCCAGCACGACCGCGTCAATCACATTCGGAAGATTCGCCGAGTAGAGGAGGATGACTACGTTTGGATGGACCGATTCACCATCCGCAACCTTGAACTGCTCTTTACTCCGCATGAGGGCGGAGTCACGCTGCTGGACATCATGGACCAAACAGTGAGTCCCATGGGAGCGCGTTTAATGAAGCGTTGGATTGCTCTGCCCTTAAAGGACATCGATCGGATTCGCGAGCGTCACGAGGTCGTCGGATTTTTAAAAGCTGAAACGGCTCATCGAAATCTCCTTGTAGATGGGCTCAAAGAAATTGGGGATTTGGAGCGCTTGGTTTCCAAGGTGAGCACGGGGCGCATCAATCCTCGTGAAGTGAATCAACTTCATCGTTCTCTAGTTGCCCTTGAGCCCATCAAGAGCTTTGCGCAAGGCAGCGGTCAAGCTTCTTTGAAACGCATTTCCGAGCATCTAGATCCCTGCGAAGCTCTTCAAGAGTTGATTGCAGAACGTATGATGGAGGATCCGCCCGTTCAGGTCAGCAAGGGTGGAGTGATCGCAGAAGGTGTGTCTGAGGAGCTCGATGAGCTACGGGGCATTGCGGCCAATGGAAAGCAGTTTCTCATTGAGCTACAAGAGCGCGAGAGTGCGCGAACCGGGATTACGTCCTTAAAGGTCGCGTACAACAATGTATTCGGGTACTACTTAGAGGTCCGGAACACCTTTAAGGACAAGGTGCCGGAGGAGTGGATTCGGAAGCAGACCCTGGTCAGTGCCGAACGCTATATTACCGAGGAGCTTAAGGAGCTCGAAACGAAAATCCTTGGTGCCCAAGACCGTATTCTGACCCTCGAGACCAAGCTTTATCAGGAGCTCATAGCCGGAATATCGGAGTACATAGACCCCATTCAAATCAATGCTCAATATCTGGCGCAGTTGGATGTGCTCAATGGTCTGGCCCTACTGGCCGATGAAGCAAACTACGTGGCTCCCGAAATGGACGAAGCCTTCGCCTTAGACATTCGAGAAGGCAGACACCCCGTCATTGAAAATCAATTACCTCTGGGTGAGCAATACGTCAGCAACGATGTTCAGCTCGATCGAGAATCCCAGCAAATCATCATGATTACCGGACCCAATATGTCGGGTAAGAGTGCTTTGCTGCGCCAAACGGCTCTAATCAGTTTGATGGCTCAAATGGGGAGCTTTGTTCCGGCAAGTTCAGCCAAACTCGGTATTGTCGACAAGGTGTTTACCCGAGTGGGGGCGAGCGACAATATTTCTCTAGGGGAATCGACCTTCATGGTGGAGATGAATGAAACGGCGAGCATCCTCAACAACTTGAGTGATCGGAGCCTAATCCTCCTCGATGAAATTGGACGCGGCACCAGTACATATGACGGAATTTCCATAGCCTGGAGTATTGCCGAATTTATTCACGAGCACCCCACCCAAGCCAAAACCTTATTTGCCACGCACTACCACGAGCTCAATGAAATGACTGAGCGCTTTTCGCGGATTGCCAACTACAACGTCAGTGTTAAGGAAGTGGACAAAAAAATCATCTTCTTGCGCAAGCTGGCACCTGGCGGGAGTAATCACAGCTTTGGTATTCACGTGGCTCAAATGGCGGGTATGCCCGCTGAGGTCGTGGGTCGGAGCAAGGAAATTTTGCGTCAACTGGAGCAGACCCATGCGGAGGACCTGGCCGGTGGACAGTCATCGGCCCGAGAAGTGCTATCACACCTTTCAAGTGAAATGCAATTGAGCTTTTTTCAACTCGATGATCCCGTTCTGCAAAATATCAAAGAAGAGCTGATCAAGACGGACATCAATAACCTCACTCCGGTGGAAGCGTTGATGAAATTGAATGAGATCAAAAAAATGGTCGGTGGCTAAAAGAATACTTGCCCTAAAGCAAATTTGTGTTAAATTTGCGTCCTCTTTAACAACGCGAGAATAGCTCAGTTGGTAGAGCACGACCTTGCCAAGGTCGGGGTCGCGGGTTCGAGTCCCGTTTCTCGCTCAAGAAATAAAGCCCTGAAGACGAATGTCTTCGGGGCTTTTTCTTTGACCGCTGATTGGCCATCGGCTGCATAGTTCCAGATTACCCCAGAGCCCATTGTTCAGCATAAAATTTTGATATCTTTGCCGTCCACTGCCCGGGTGGTGGAATTGGTAGACACGTTGGACTTAAAATCCAATGGACAGAATGTCCGTACGGGTTCAAGTCCCGTCCCGGGTACAAAAGCCCTGTAACGTAGAGTTGCAGGGCTTTTTTGTTGGTTTTAGGTCAAATAAGGGCAACGGTACTAAATTCTCTCTATCCTTTATCACAACTGCATTTTAGCGGTTCGACATTTCTCGGTAATTTTGCAACAGTGAAGAAAAGCCTTTTCCATATCAAGAAAATGGATTGCCCTTCCGAGGAGAATCTCATTCGTATGAAGCTTGATGGTCATGAGACAATCATAAAGCTCGACTTCAGGATAGAAGACCGAGAGCTTACCGTCTACCATGACGAGAACGACCAAGGTATTCTGGGTTCTCTTGACTCATTGGCTCTGGATACTGAGCTTATAAAAACCGAAGAGACGGATGAGAAAGTTGAAAGTGATGCAAAGCTTCAGTCCAAGTTGCTCTGGCAAGTCCTCATCATTAATTTTGTCTTTTTCGTTCTGGAAATGACCTTTGGATTGGTGTCCAACTCAATGGGGTTGGTTGCCGATAGTCTTGACATGCTCTCTGATTCCTTTGTGTATGCTCTTAGTCTTTTTGCTGTTGGAGCAGTTGTGGCGAAGAAGAAACGAATTGCCAAGTTCAGTGGTTACGTTCAGATTCTATTAGCTCTAATCGGAATCACAGAGGTCTTTAGACGATATTTCTTTGAGGATGACGTGCCTGATTACCTCACCATGATAATAGTATCAGTGTTCGCTCTTATTGCGAACTGGCTGTGTCTTTTTCTATTACAGAAATCTAAATCAGAAGAGGCTCATATGAAAGCGAGCATGATTTTCACAAGCAACGACATCATTATTAATGCGGGAGTTATTCTGGCAGGTATTCTGGTGAGTGTTTTATCAGACAGACTTCCAGACCTAATTATAGGCTCAGTAGTCTTCGTAATAGTCCTCAGAGGAGCATTCAGAATACTCAAACTGGCAAAGTAATTACTGGTCTATTTGGTTCGACAATGCAATCATTGCGGGTATATTTAGCCCTGTAACGTAGAGTTGCAGGGCTTTTTTGTTGGTTTTACCCAGAATAGGGTAACGGGACCAAATCTCCTGTAGCCCTCATTGCACATGATAAAATCGGTTCGACAAATTGAACCTATTACTTAGTCTTTGGAAGAAGTAATTTCATGCCCTCTCCCAAGCTAATTCCATCAACATGGCCTGTTTTTGTTTTGTCAGTGCTAATGAAATGCAAATGCATGTTCGTAGTATGATGCGTAAATATCGCATGGTGACTGTCTGAGTAGAATCCTAAAACCTCAACATCAATATCTTCATGCGTACCGTGAAGTCCAGAATTGATGTGTTTTTCATGAGTATGTTCGGTGTCACCTTCTGGCCAATTGATAACATGCCAAGATAAAGTATCTGCAGTACCTCTCAAAAGGAATGGAAATGGTTGTGAGACATCAATTCCGTTTTGCTCTGCTGTCATTGCTATAAAGTCTTCTAATTCTGCATATGTGCTTGTTTCACCATCAATATCGAAATCATTCCACTCATTCACGGAAGTATTTACGAGTAGTGAAGCTTTATATTCGAGGGAATTGTCAATCTTAAGTTGTTCTTCATGTACAGAAGAAATATACGGTACTCCGTCCATTACCAAGATTTCACCTTTTAATCCTTCAACTGCCCCCAATGCATAAAAATGCTCGATTTGTTTGAAGTCGTTCAAGTCGGCATAAGCTGACACATCACTTTTGTGCATGATGTTTTTTAGAGCACCAGAGTATTCCACTGTGAATTCGAGTGAGCTAACTTCTACCTCATTGGTCTCGTTTTGATTTTCTTCAATTGTAGAATTCCCACAAGAGAATATTAGAAGGAATGTGGATAAACAGAGTAAATATTTCATGTAAAATTGTATTTGTCCAAAACTACACATTGCTATTCAATCTGGTTCGACAATACAAACACCTCCTGTACATTTAGCCCTGTAACTTAGAGTTGCAGGGCTTTTTTGTTGGTTTTGGCTGAAATAGGGTGACGGGACTAAATCTTCTGAAAGGCTTATGAAAACTGAGAAAAGCGGTTCGACAATTTGTAGAAAAGGAATACTTTTCAGCAATGTAACAAATGTTACACCCAAAGATGATAGAGTCTACTACATTCGTGGGTTAAACATAACGTTCTATAAAATCATGAATCTAAAACTAACTCTACTCGCTCTATTACTTAGTAGCCTATCGTTTGGTCAAACACCAATGGCTATTCCTCCTGCTATCACAAACACAAATATCAACTTAACATTGCAGACAGGAGTAACCCAATTTTATTCTGGTGTAAATACAAATACAATGGGTGCTAACGGTGCTCTTCTTGGGCCTACCTTAATAATGAATCAAGGTGATAATGTCAGTATAACTGTTGATAATCAACTTGGTGACACAACTACAATACATTGGCATGGAATGCATGTTGCTCCTGAAAATGATGGTGGGCCTCATAGTATTATTCTTCCTGGACAACAGTGGAATCCACAATTTACGGTTCTTGATAAAGCAGGAACACATTGGTATCATCCTCACTTGCATATGAGAACTGACGAGCATGTATCTAAGGGTATTGCAGGACTAATTATAGTACGTGACACAGAAGAGGCAGGACTTGGGTTACCACAAACCTATGGTGTTGACGAATTTCCAATTGTGATGCAAACCAAAGGGTTTGATGGAGCTGGACAAATAACTGTTCATACCGATTTGGACACTTCTGTTATGGTTAATGGAACAGTCAATGCAGTGACAGACTTGCCCTCACAGGTAGTGCGTTTACGTGTGCTGAATGGTTCATCTCAAAGAGTTATGGAATTCGGGTTTTCAGACAATCGCTCATTTAGTCTAATTGGAACTGACGGAGGTCTTCTGACTGCTCCCTTAAGTATGACACGATACAGAATGGCTCCAGGTCAGAGAGCTGATATACTCTTAGATTTAACTACGAGCATGGGAAATAATTTTCAATTGATGAGCTTTGCATCTGAACTGCCAAACGCTGTCTATGGTGCTTCTCAACCTGGCATGGGACCAGGAGCAACTGGTTCATTGCCTGACTATACAAGCAATCCGCTAAATGGTAATGATTATCAACTTTTAGACATAAATGTAGTTGCTCAAACTGGGGCACCTGTGCTAACAATACCTGGCACTTTAGCAACATTTACCCCACTCACTGAGGGGTCTGAGAATATAACACGTAATTTGACTTTTACATCGGCCGGACCTATGGGGGATTTGAATGGTCCATTCCTTATCAATGGGGCAAGTTTTGATATGTCCACAATTAACTACACAATACCATTAGATAACATTGAAATATGGTCATTGACAAATCAAACTCCAATTGGACATCCCTTTCATATACATGACGTTCAATTCTTTATACTGGACATAAATGGAAACCCTCCACCTCCTGAATTGCAAGGATATAATGACGTAGTCTTTGTTCCTGGGGGAATGGGAAATGTACGCTTCATTGCACAATTCAGCGACCATACCAATGATTCTATCCCATATATGTATCATTGCCACATGTTAACACATGAAGACATGGGAATGATGGGGCAATTCCTGGTTACAGACCCAACATCAAGTATTCAAGAACTATCTACAGGTAATAAGGAATTGATTAAAATAATTGACTTGATGGGTAGAGAAGCCAAACCCCAAAAGAACAAAGTTCTTATTTATATATATTCTGATGGTTCAACAGAAAGAATCTTCGAATTTGAATAAAATTTAGTTGTCGATTTGGTTCGACAATGCAATCATTGCGGGTACAACGCGAAAGAACCGGCCTTTTAGGGCCGGTTTTTTTATTGGAGACGTACGAGGAATTAATTCCTCGCGGGAATTCAAAGAAAAAACGGTCACGAAGCGAATTCTTTCGCGTTGTAACTTCGTCATTATTCACTCTTGCCGGCATGGCCGGCAAAATCCCGTCCCGTGTACAAAGGCAAGAAGGCCGATACAAATTGGATCGGCTTTTTTTTGGAAGATGGGCATGGAAGGCATCGCGCCGTAGGCGCAGACCTCTTTCAAAATTGTTGTAAATTTCCTCGACTAAACCCAGGATTATGCGGATACTAGTACTTCTGCTGGCGGGGAGTCTTTTGACCTCATGCGCCACAGTTTTTGGAAGTCGAACCAATACCCTTCGGTTCGATGAAACCATTCCACCACAAAGCACGGTCATGATTGACGGAGCTGATTTTGGCTCTCCGGAAGATGGAAAGCTCAAGATTCCGGCAACCATAGTTCAGGATCATAGCAATATTCAGGTTGTGAGCCCGACGGGTGAAGTGCTGATTGCGGATACCTTATATCGTAAGGTAGATCCCGTGTTTTTCATTCTGGACTTCACTTTTCCGGCGGTCAGCCATTCAGTCGACTTTATGTCCGGAAACATCTTCCGCCCTCATCCACGTAACTTCAGTACTGCGCCATGAAAAGGAATATTTTGATTTTGGTTTTCTGCCTCACGGCAGGATGGGTGAGCGCTCAGAATTGGCGATCAGAAATAGAGGGCACCAAGAATTACGGTAAATTCAACACCTTTCAAATCTCCGGTCACACCGGGTCACACCTATATACAGGACGGGGGCTTGAAGGCTTTCTCGACAATGGTTATGCCGGAGTGGAAATTCGATTGGGTTGGCAGTCTACCGGAAAGGAATGGTGGCAAGCCAATGCCAAGTTTCCGAGCTATGGAATCGGATACTACAGCGGTGTCATTGGAGATCCTGAAGTCATGGGAAATCCGAACGCCCTTTATTTGTGGTTTTCGCAACCCTTGACCAACCCTAACCTTCGTCATGTGTTGATTTGGGAACTGGCTGTTGGTTTGACCTATGACCTCAAAGCCTGGGATCCTGAGGACAATCCGTATAACGATGCAATTGGATCGAGTGCAACCGTCTATTTCAACGCAAACATCGGCGGGAAGAGTCAGCTCAACCGAGAAATGGACCTGACATATGGAATTGACTTAACGCATTTCTCCAATGGTCGCTCTTTCACACCGAATTACGGACTCAACATGTTTGGGGTTAACGTTGGAATGCGCTATCACTTCAATCCGATGCAGAAGTTTGTTCAAGCACAGGACCCAGAATTGATCTTGGCTGGTCGTCCGACTTATGAATACAAGACAGCACCTCCTAAGCCGAAGGGGTACGACATTTCGGCCTATTTGGCCGTGGGAACCGTACAAGCGGAACCTGAAGGAGATGAAGAAGGGGCCCGATACGGGACCAGTAGCTTCGTGATTGACTTTCGTCGTGTCTATGCACATAAAGGAGCTTGGTATATTGGCGCCGATGTCTTTTACGATGCTTCCTTGTACGAGAAGTCGAATGAGATTAAGAATGGTATGGACCCCGTTCCGGGAGACTACGTCAACCTTGGAGCACATATTGGTCACGAATACAACATTTGGAATGTGGGTCTTGTGACGCAGGTGGGTACATACCTGTACAAGACCATTGACGCTCGAGGAAATATGTGGATGCGGGTTGGGGCGAATTATAAGTTCAGCGACCGATTCTTTGCGCAGGTTTCTCTGAAAACCCAGAACGGTGCCGCAGCTGATTGGATCGAATGGGGGGTGGGATACCGATTGGTCCGTCACTACCGCCGTGGATCGCACCGGTAAAAATCAGTCTATTCTATCCAAGATTTTACTCGTAGCGCCCGTATTTTGCGCCACGAAACTCGATGCCTTTTCACCCATTTCGGGCCAAGCTGAGGGCTCTGGAATTTGAGTCCAGTCTTGATCTGAACTCAGGCTCACCGCCCCTCCGGCTTCGAGTAGGCCTTTAGCTTCAATAAAGTTCTCGTATTTGGGGCCGAAGAAAACGGGTATACTCCATACAGCCGCTTCTAAGGTATTGTGAAGGCCTTTGCCAAACGCACCTCCAATCATGGCTCCATCCGCGTACTGATAGAGATTACTCAAGAGTCCAATGGTGTCGATGAGAATCACTCGGCTCGAAAGTTCTTCGGTCTGCGTATACCTTTGTGCCTCGGGAAATCGGTCCTCAATGGCCTTTAAATGTTCTTCGTTGACTTCATGGGGAGCAATGATTAACGGTCCGCTCCAATACTTGGCCGCTAGGGCTTCTTCAGGTGCCCAAGAACTTCCAATAATCAACACTGGCCCTTCTGCCTTCCAGGATTCTAGCTTGGGGTCTTTCTGCGCGCCGTTCTTGATGGTCATGACCCGATCAAAACGGGTATCCCCCGTTACGGTGACATTGCCCAATTCAATGCTGAGTGCAAGGTCCAGGCTCGCTTGGTCTTGGACGAAGATGTGATGAAAACCTTTGAGCGCCTCGCGAAAAACTTTGCCGTGAGATTTGAAGAAGATTTGATCTGCTCGGAAGCGGGCACTAATGAGAAAGCGAGGGACACTCTGTTGATCGAGTTCTGCATGAAAAAACAGCCAGTTTTCGTATTTCACGAAAATAGCGACCCGAGGGTTGACGATTTGAACGAAATCACGCGCATTCGCTGGCGTGTCTAGAGGGAGATAGAAAACGACATCAGCACCGGTGTAATTTTTTCGGACTTCATAACCAGAGGGGCTGAAGAAGGTCAGTACGATGGGTCTTGAAGGGTGTTTTTCTCTCAGCGCTTCTATGAGGGGTCTTCCCTGTTCAAATTCTCCAAGGGAGGCGCAGTGGATCCAATATGGATGGTCGAGGTCCGCGCACTTTTCGCGGAGTCGTAGTCGCCAGTTTTTTCGCCCCGAGGTCCATTTTTGGGCCTTGGCGTTCCATCGCGCCGTAAGGCGCACTCCAAGTCCATAGGCTTGAACGCCCCATCGGTACCAGTGGGGAATCTTAAGACTCATCAGTAATAATAGTACTTGGCGTTTCGGTTGCTCTTTGGATAAAGGGCAAGGGCAAATCCAATCCGGAATCCGAGGGTCATGTCCAGGCGGGATTCGTCGTAAGGCGCGCGCAGATCCATTTGCCATTCGCGTCTGCCACTGGTCAATCCTTGAGTGAATTCAACGGCGGCAAAGGCGTTGAAATAACCGTTGTTCGCCAGGTATTGATAGCCGAGTGATTCGGAGAAGAAGAGTCCATTGGTCAAGCGGTCGTAGTACTGAGCGTAGGTGGCATTGAGTTGAGGAGCCAGATCTCCCGGATTTTCGATGCGGATTTGATGTTGCCAGAATCCGACCCGCCCCATGACATAGAATCCTGAGTTTGGATTCGGTCCCGGACCACCGAGTAGGTACCCTATGTTACCGTACACGCGGAAGCCGCGCTGAAAAATGCGGATATCGGCGAAACGACCTGTTCCGTCGATAATTTGACCTTCAGAAGTGGAGATGCTGTCCAAAAGGTTGACCTCGTTCACCCCACCACCGAATTGGAAATCACCTCCGACTCCGAGAAGAAGGCGGTTGCCAAACTTGGTGGTAAAATCAAAAGTAATGGAGCTGTGGTCGTTGAATCGCTCATCCAAATCTCCGCCCGGGATTTGATAGGCATAGGAAAAACGAAGCATGGGAATGACTGCATTGGTGTCCCTTGCGGTGACTTGCGCTTTACTCTGGGACGGTGCCAAAACAGCACTTAGAATGAGCCCCAAAACCAGTCCTTTCAATCCCTTCGAAAACCTGTGAATTATCACGTTCTTCCCTTCTATTAATTACTACATTTGCTTGTAAAGGTACTAATTACAAGCTATGAGAAAACTTCAGATGGTGGACCTGCTAGCGCAGTACGACCACATCAAGGAGGAGGTCGATCAAGCGGTCCTCGATGTGGTCCGATCTTCCGCCTACATCAACGGTCCAGAGGTTAAATCCTTCCAAGCCGAACTCGAACAATACTTGGGCGTAAAGCACGCCATTCCCTGTGCAAACGGAACAGACGCTCTTCAGATTGCGATGATGGGTTTGGGTCTGCAGCCTGGGGATGAAGTAATCACAGCTACGTTCACCTATGTCGCAACGGCCGAAGTCATTGCTCTATTGGGCTACACTCCCGTCTTGGTGGATGTTGATGAAGATACTTTTCAGATAGATCCAGATGCCGTTCGCGCAGCTATTACACCAAAGACCAGGGCGATTGTTCCGGTCCATTTATTTGGTCAATCGGCACCCATGGAAGAAATCATGGCGATTGCTGAAGAGCATAATTTATTTGTCGTAGAAGACAATGCACAAGCGATTGGTGCCGACTACTCTTTTAGCGACGGTCGCACCCAAAAAACGGGTACCATTGGTCATGTATCGGGAACATCGTTTTTCCCGTCCAAAAACTTGGGTTGCTACGGTGACGGGGGTTGTATTTTTACAAATGACGACGAATTGGCCAACAATCTGCGCCAGATTGCAAATCACGGGCAAAGCGTGCGCTACTACCATGATCAAGTCGGAGTGAACTCTCGTTTGGATAGTATTCAAGCGGCCATATTGCGTATTAAGTTGCGTCACTTGGATCGATACAATACATCGCGCCGTGAGGCGGCAGATTATTATGATCAGGCATTTGCCGATGTGCCTCAACTAAAGATCCCCGTGCGAGCCAGCGGATCATCTCACGTGTTCCACCAATACACCCTCCAATTGTTGGAAGGAGATCGAGATGCGCTGGTTGCTGAACTGCAGAAGAATGAAATTCCTGCAATGATCTATTACCCGGTGCCATTACACATGCAAAAAGCCTATCTCGATGATCGCTACAACGAAGGGAGCTTTCCTGTAACGGAGCGGTTGTGCGCTCGAGTCTTCAGCCTTCCTATGCACAGCGAATTGACAAAAGAGCAACAAAACCTAATCATTAACGCAGTAAAAACAGCGATCAAATGAATATTGCAGTCGTCGGAACCGGTTACGTTGGATTGGTGACCGGAACTTGTTTGGCCGAAACAGGAAACAAGGTAATCTGTGTCGATATCGACGAAGCGAAAGTGAATAAAATGCGGAACGGCGAAGTGCCGATTTATGAGCCGCATTTGGACGTCCTCTTTGAGCGTAATATTAAAGCTGGGCGATTGAAGTTTACGACCGATTTGGCTGAGGCCGTTCACCCGTCGGAAATCATCTTTTTAGCACTACCGACACCTCCTGGAGAAGACGGATCAGCGGATCTGAGCTACGTATTGGGAGTGGCTGATGATTTGGGAAAGATGATCGAGGACTATAAGGTCATTGTAGACAAGAGTACCGTTCCAGTAGGAACGGCAGAAAAAGTAACTGCAGCCGTGGCCGCGAATGCTAGGGTAGATTTTGATGTGGTTTCTAACCCAGAATTTTTGCGCGAAGGATTCGCTGTAGATGATTTCTTGAAGCCAGATCGTATCGTAGTCGGAGCAAGCACTGAACGTGCTCAAGAGCTCATGCGCAGCTTGTACAAGCCGTATGTGCGTCAAGGGAATCCGATCATCTTTATGGATGAAAAATCGGCGGAATTGACTAAGTACGCAGCGAACAGCTTCTTGGCCACCAAGATTACCTTCATGAATGAGATTGCGAATTTCTGCGAGAAGGTAGGGGCTGATGTGGACAAAGTCCGAATCGGTATCGGAACGGACTCGCGTATTGGAAAGCGATTCTTATTCCCGGGAATCGGGTATGGAGGATCTTGTTTTCCCAAAGACGTACAAGCCCTGGCTAAATCTGGAAAGGAATACGGCTATGACTTCAATATTCTCGATAGCGTCATGAGCGTCAACGAGGATCAAAAAGTGGTCATTGTACCTAAGGTTTTGGATTTCTTTGGGGGGAATCTATCCGGCAAAAAGATTGGAATGTGGGGATTGGCGTTTAAGCCAGATACCGATGATATTCGCGAAGCCCCATCGCTTTACATTGTCGACAAATTGGTTGCAGCAGGGGCGGAGATTACCGCATTTGATCCGGAAGCCATGGAGAATGTTAAAGGAGTTATCGGCGATAAAATCAATTATGCCGATGACCAGTATTCAGCGATAGATGGAGCAGATGCTTTAGTCATTTGCACAGAGTGGGGTGTTTTCCGAAACCCCGACTTCGATGAATTAGGTGAAAAGCTGGGTGCCAAAGTCATTTTTGACGGACGAAACCTGTACGATCTCGATGAGATGCGCGAGCGTGGATACTTCTACAGCAGCATCGGACGAGAAGTCGTACGATAAACACATACTATGGCTAGATTACTAATTACCGGGGCCGCAGGCTTCTTGGGCAGTCACTTGTGTGATCGTTTTTTGGCCGAAGGCCACGAGGTGGTTGCCATGGACAACCTCATTACTGGAGATTTACGGAACATTGAGCACTTGATGCATCGAGATGATTTTGAGTTTTATCATCACGATGTCAGCAAGTTCGTGCACGTTAGTGGAGACCTAGATTACATCCTCCATTTTGCCTCTCCGGCAAGCCCGATTGACTATTTGAAGATTCCTATTCAAACTTTAAAAGTGGGTTCCTTGGGGATCTATCACTTGCTGGGATTGGCGAAGGAAAAGGATGCTCGACTGCTGATCGCTTCGACTTCTGAAGTTTATGGTGATCCCTTGGTTCATCCTCAGCGAGAGGACTATTGGGGAAATGTCAATCCAGTAGGTCCTCGGGGGGTATACGATGAGGCAAAGCGTTTTCAAGAGGCGATTACAATGGCCTACCATACGTTTCACGGTTTGGAAACGCGCATCGTTCGCATTTTCAACACCTATGGTCCTAGGATGCGCCTAAACGATGGTCGGGTTCTGCCAGCGTTCATCGGACAAGCGTTGCGAGGTGAAGATCTAACTGTTTTCGGTGACGGATCGCAAACACGAAGCTTCTGTTATGTAGATGACTTAGTAGAAGGTATTTACAGACTATTGCTCAGCGACTGCGCTGATCCGGTAAACATTGGTAACCCTGACGAGATCACCATTTTAGATTTTGCGGAGGAAATCATTAAGCTGACCGGGACCTCTCAGAAAATTGTCTTCAAAGGTCTGCCTACGGATGATCCGAAAGTCCGACAGCCAGACATCACCAAAGCAAGGGAAATTTTGGGATGGGAGCCCAAGGTGAGTAGAGAGGAAGGATTGAAAATCACCTTCGAGTACTTTAAAAGTTTGCCCAAAGAGCGCTTGAACGAAACTGCGCACTACAACTTTGACAAATACATAAAACGATAGATATGGGGGCGAAGATCTTGGTTACAGGAGGTTTGGGATACATTGGTTCGCATACCTGCGTATCCTTGATCGAACAAGGCTACGAGCCGCTTGTTATTGATAACTTGAGCGAATCCGACTACGAGGTCAAAGGGCGCATCGAGAAAATAGTTGGTCGTGAGATTCTATTCGAGCAAGTGGAGATGTGCAATCTTGTGGAGCTTGAAGCATTGTTCGAGCGGCATCCCGATATACAAGGGGTTATCCACTTTGCGGCCTTCCTTTTGGTCAACGAATCGGTTGACAATCCCATTAAATATTACGAGAACAATTTGATATCGACCATGAACCTCTTAAAGTGCATGGATCGAAATTCGGTTACCCCTATAGTCTTCAGCTCTAGTTGTACGGTTTATGGTAACCCCGACGAACTTCCGGTAAGTGAGAACGCTGCCGTCAAAGAAGCGGAATCACCTTATGGTAACACCAAGAAGATTGGGGAGGATATCTTGAAAGATTTCAGTCGGACGTGTGACGTAGACGTAATTTCCTTGAGGTATTTCAATCCAATTGGAGCTCATCATACTTCGATCATCGGAGAGTTTCAGGATGGGGAGCCCCATCATCTAGTGCCTTACATTACAGAAACGGCTGTTGGGAAAAGAGAATTCTTGCGGGTGTTTGGTGGAGACTACAACACGCGTGATGGTTCTTGCGTAAGAGACTATATCCATGTTATGGATATCGCGGATGCCCACATTTTGGCTGTGCAGCGGCTCATTGACAAAAAGAACGAAGGTGACTTCGAAGTATTCAATCTAGGATCGGGTGATGGATCTACGGTTTTGGAGATGATCAACGCATTTGAGTCGGCAACGGGAATCTCGATTGCCTATGAAATTGCGGATCGGCGAGCTGGAGATGTTGAAGCGGTCTATGCGGATATCTCTAAAGCTCGACAGATACTGGGTTGGGAACCCAAACGGTCCTTAGAAGAGATGTTGGCCTCGGCTTGGAACTTTGAAGAATCATTGAAAAAATAAGAACAACATGTCAAATTATAAGAGAACTTTACTTGTGACCGGAGGAGCTGGATTCATTGGCTCCCACGTGGTTCGGTTGATGGTCAATAAATACCCCGACACCCTTATTGTCAATCTGGATGCCCTGACGTATGCGGGTAACCTCGAGAACTTGAGTGATATTGATCAAGCCGACAATTATGCCTTTGAGCGTATTGACATTAATGACAGCGCGGCTTTAAAGGATCTCTTTGGTCGCTATAGTTTTGATGGCATTGTTCATTTGGCGGCTGAGAGTCATGTCGACCGAAGTATTAGCGACCCGCTTGCTTTTGTCCGAACCAATGTGATTGGAACAGTCAACCTATTGAACGAAGCTGTTGATGCGTGGAAAGGGAACTTCGAAGGCAAGCGCTTTTATCACATTTCAACGGATGAAGTTTACGGAACTTTGGGAGATACGGGTTTGTTTTTGGAAACAACTCCATATGATCCCAACTCTCCCTATTCCGCGAGTAAGGCCAGTAGTGATCATTTCGTGCGAGCCTATGGAGAGACATATGGTTTGCCGTACGTGGTGACCAACTGTTCCAATAATTACGGACCAAACCAGTTCCCTGAAAAGCTGATTCCACTATTCATCAATAACATTCGCAACAATAAGCCTCTGCCGGTCTACGGCGATGGAAAGTATACCCGCGATTGGCTCTACGTGATTGACCATGCGCGTGCCATTGACTTGGTATATCACGAAGGGCTGAATGGCGAAACGTACAATATTGGTGGGTTCAACGAATGGCAGAACATTAACTTGATCAAGGTGCTCATCAAGCAAATGGATGAGAAATTAGGTCGAGACCCTGGAACTTCAGAAGCCTTGATTACCTATGTCACGGACCGACCTGGACATGACCGTCGTTATGCGATTGATGCCAACAAAATCAAGAATGAGCTTGGCTGGGAGCCTTCCGTAACCTTTGAAGAGGGATTGTCCGAGACCATAGATTGGTATCTGGCCAATGAAGAGTGGATGAATCGGGTTACTTCTGGAGACTATCAGAAGTACTACGACACCATGTACGAAGGCCGTTAAAGCAGGACGTTGTCCACAGGTTGAATAGGATCGGGTAGCTCGGTTTCTCCAAGCATCTCCCGCATGTCGATCTCAATGGTCCGACACAAACTGGTCATTGGAATGTCAAAGGCTAATCCTTCAAAGGGATTCTCTGCATAGTCTCCCACTATTTCCATAACGAGGAACAACCATCCTACGATGCTTGTGAATGGGATCGTCATCCAGACCATCCAAGGACCCAAATCATCAAATGGCTTCACCATACCTAAAGGCAATAGGAAGATGAACAAGAAGGTGAAAAAGAGGGATGAGGTGGCGTATTGACGGGGCAGTGGAAAGTTCTTGATGCGCTCGTTCTTTCCTTGGAGGGTATAGAATTCTTCCAAAAGCCCTTCAAGTTTGACGAACTGAAAATCGCTGATGACGCCTTTTTTCCGAAGCTCTAGAATATGGGCGCTTTGGTTGGCAATCAACTGAGTAGCTGGATTTTTGGACTTCATAACCTTCTCGAGTTCCTCAGGACTCAAGAACCCTTCAATTTCCTCTTCACTTGTTTTGCTGAAGAAATTCTTGGCCAAATGATCGCGATACGGCTTATTATGCGGCTCATAATGCTCCCAGGTCCGGTGCACTAAGAGTTGTCGCCGATGCTGATAAAGCCATGCGATATGTCGGTACAAGAGTGTTTGGTGGTGATCTTTCAAATCCTCTTCTGACCATCCCGCAATGCCATCAATATCTTGTGCAAAATCCCTCGCCATGATGCCCCAGCTTCTGCTCGAGTTGACTATTCCGCCCCAGATCTTCCGCGCTTCCCAAGTTCGGTCGTACGCGGAGTTGTTCTTGAAGCCGAGATAGAAAGAAACGGCAACGCCGACCACGGGGATGATGGCCCATGGAATGGACACAAATTTCAGTCCAAAGATGGCATAGGCTATGACTACTGCAGAGGCATAAGCAGCCATGCTGAAAATGCCTTTGCTGGTGTAGAGAATCAGTCGCTTAAAATCTATACTCCTTTGGATGAGCATTAATCGAGGCTAAAAGAGGATACGTTAGCTTCTCGATGAATCTTTTTCACCAAGCCTTGGAGTACTTTTCCAGGTCCTACTTCAACAAAGTCAGTGGCACCATCCGCTACCATAGCTTGTACGCTTTGTGTCCATTTGACTGGGGCAGTAAGTTGGGCTACGAGGTTTTCCTGAATGGTCTGAGCATCGCTCACAGCGCCTGCAGGAACATTTTGATATACCGGACAAATAGGATTACTGAAGTCAGTGACCTCGATTGCCGCGGCAAGTTGTTCACGAGCAGGCTCCATCAAAGGTGAGTGGAAAGCACCGCCTACAGGCAAAATAAGTGCACGTCGAGCTCCTGCATCTTTCATTTTTTCGCAAGCTGCTTCAACCGCCGGATAGGCGCCAGAAATCACCAATTGACCGGGGCAATTGAAATTCGCGGGCACCACAACTCCATCGATTTCGTTACAGAGGTCTTCAACGACTTGATCTTCCAGTCCCAGAATTGCTGCCATGGTTGAAGGCTGAGCTTCACAAGCTGCTTGCATGGCCATGGCTCGCTGAGAAACAAGCTTCAATCCGTCTTCAAAATTCATGGCTTTAGACGCGACCAAAGCACTGAACTCTCCGAGAGAATGACCAGCAGTCATGTGCGGATTAAAGGATGAACCCATAGCTTCCGCGGCAATGACACTGTGCAGAAAGATGGCGGGCTGAGTTACTTTCGTTTGCTTGAGTTCCTCGTCCGTACCCGAGAACATGATATCCGTAATACGAAACCCAAGGATTTCATTGGCTTGCTCAAAGCGTTCTTTTAAAGAGCCACCACGATCGTAAAGGTCTTGACCCATTCCGACAAATTGGGCCCCTTGCCCCGGAAATACAAATGCTTTCATGTTAATGAGTTTTCGTCATTGTTTCGGGAATGGCAATAATGTAATCACCATCACCGAGAAATTCTTCGTTCAATTCGTTCACCTCGGGTTGTTCTACAGCGGAGATGACTAGGATCTTGAGATCCGGATTCATTTGCTGTAAGTACCAAGTAATACCCTCACGATATTTACTGTGAAAAGTCCCGTGAAAGTGGACAAATTTTTCCCCTGGCTTGATGTTTTTATGAATGCTCCAAGCCATGGTCCAATCCTTCATGGCCTGAGCTTTAATCATGTCCCAACCACCATGGCCCATACCCATCTCGAGCATCTCGCGGTAGCTGGTTAGATTGGTGTCCAAAGGCATATCTCCAGGTGGAAAGTACTGCTGCGCGGCCTCCGGAAGCGAATCCAATGCATCCATACCTTTTAGGTAAACGATATTGGCATATCGTCGAGGTACATTGGAAGCGATGAGACGTATTCCATTCTCTTTGGCATATTCGACCACAGGTCTGTAGTCCGTCTCGTAGTTGGGCCAAAAATGAGTCTGGCCTTTAAAGCTTCTCTCGGACATCATTCCACTCATGTACTCATCGAGAACGAGTTGCTGATCTGTTTCAAACATCTCCATGCCCAGTACCAATTGAGATCCAATTTGGCGATACAAGAAATCAGTTAATTCCCACTGGTTCCAATGACAAATGGGGTTGTCATGGAGCTCTCCGAAGAGAATGACGTCCGCATCCAATACGTCTTTTTTAAGCTTGTCGTACTTGACTTCTTTGCCCTCTGCTGTAAACCAAGCAGAAGCTTTTGGTTGCGCGTAGCTGCTCAAAGCAAAAGCTGTGAATAGAACGAGCGCGATTCTTTTATTCCCCATAGTATTCTACGAAGTTGTTTTCTGTTTCTTCAAGCCGAAGTTTGTGCAAGGTGGCACCGAGCTCTTTGATCTTGGGAGCTAGGATTTTCCAGAACTCAATGATAAGGATTTCCGTTGAGGCCATCTTGCCCATCATAAAGTCTACATCTCGGTTGAGATTCTTGTGATCCACTTTTTCAATGATATCATCCTTCATGATCCGACTGAGGTCTACCAAATTAATGACAAAGCCCGTTTCCGGATTGGGCTCCCCTTTCACGGTGGCGATTAAATTGAAGTTGTGCCCATGGAAGTTTTCATTGGCACATTTGCCAAATACTTCTTCATTCTTCTCCACCGACCAATTCGGATTGAAAAGTTGATGGGCAGAACTAAAACGTTCTCGACGCTGAATGTAAACTACGGCCATCTGCTCAATAATTTCGGCAAAGATACGACACAGTCGTGATAGAAAATAGTGACGCAAAGCCACCGAATCCGTACATTTTGGAGGACATTTAAACAGCACCCAACATGTTTCAATGGGGAAGTCATCCGCTCAAGTTAACCCTTCGCTTTGCGCTTGAGGTATTGATGCTCATAGCCCTCGGGCGGTGGGGGTACAATGCTCACGGGATTGCGTGGGCCCTTCTGCTGCCGATTCTTGCGATGAGTCTATGGGTGATGTTCGCTACCCGCTACGATCCTTCGAGGTCTGGAAAAGCCGTTGTACCCACGCCCGGGATATTGCGCCTAGTCCTGGAGTTGGGACTTTTCACGGTCGCCGTTTTAGCTTGCTATGCAGATGGATATTCCACGCAAGGCCTGATCTTAGCTATTGTAGTAGTCCTACATTATCTATTTTCGCTTGACCGATTGAGCTGGCTATTAAAGCAACGATAAAGTCGTTTGGAGTATGGGACTATTTAAAAAGAAGAAGGGTCATTTAGCCGATGAAATCACCATCATTAATGAATCGGTGAATGCGAAACTCAAAGCCATTTTTATTGCGGTCCCCAAAACGGGTACCACTAGTGTTCGCACGCAAATCCGGCCGACGGGGAATGCAATGATCCCCAACCCTCATCTGAATATCGCGCAAGTAAGAGATTTAATGTATGCTTTTGAGCTCAAGAATGCCTTGGCGACCAACTTGAGCTACCCCACAGTAGAACACCCGGATGATGCGGAGGTTCGCCGCCGGGCCGAGGAGAAATTCCAGCTTTATTTCAAGTTTTCCGCCGTCCGGAACCCTTGGGCTCGTGCCGCCTCGCTCTATGCTCGACGAGAAGGTGTTCAAACACGCGATAGGCATTCCTTTGAGGAATTCTTAAAAGACCATCTCTATGCAAGTGACACCTGCAGACAGCCTACCCTTCATCAAAATCAGTCGGACTGGCATCTGGACGCTAATGGCAAAAGCTTGATGGACTATGTGTATCGAGTAGAGGATTTCGAAAGTGCGGTGAAGGAAATCGCTGAGCGTACTGATGGCCGAGTCAATATCAAGGTCAAGGATCGCAATCGCAATCCGGAGTCTCAATCCCGCAATTATCAGGACCTATATACAGACGAAACGAAGGGGTGGATTGCCAAACGTTTTGAACAGGATATTGACCTTTTCAAGTACACCTTCTAAAAATCGAAGTTCCAGAGGTACACGCCGGTTTTATCCCCTCGAAGCTCTTGCTCCACGCGAAGCGCTTCAGGATTGTGTCCGTGAGCTGATGTAACTTCGTCTAGAGTGGCATAGCGCTGCCCGTCTACATAGAAGTAGCCCTGCGCTTCTTTCGTTTGCCCTTGGTACAGGCGATATGCATCTGAACTCATCATCGGTGCAGAACCCGCATTTTCACTAGACATGACGTAGTCCAATCGCCCATCGCCATCAACATCTTTTTGGATGGAATTCAGCTGAAGGATTCTGTTGTACGTTCCATCGTCTTGCATTTCGGAGATCTTGGCATTAAAGGCCTCCATAAGGGCCTCAGCACCCTCTAAGTCCTGACGAATCACGAAATGTAGAGAGCGATGCGCTAGAATATTTTTGCCTACGGCAAGATTCTCTTTGATTTCCTCCGCTTGGCGTTGAAGGGCATAGTTCAGCAGAAGTGCATCGACCAACATATAGTCCGCCTCTCCTTTCAATAAGGCGGTCAAACAGCCCTGTTGATCCATTCGTTCCACGAGTTCAATGCCGGTCATATCCCCATATGCATAGCCTTTGACGACGGCTACCTTCTGCCCTTGAAGATCCGCGAAGGAAGAAGCGCTCACGTCAACTCCTTTTCGGCCAATGAGCACAACCTGATTCTCCAAGTAAGGATCCGAATAGAGTAGGAAACTGGCCCGTTTTGAAGTAAACCACAAGGCCGGACTTCCTTGGACATCGCCTTGTCTCAAGCTGGAGAGTACATCTTCGAAGGGAAGGATTACCGTTTGCGCCTGTACATCACTTCTACTCAGCGCCTCATTCACAATACTTTGGGCAAAAGCCACTTCATTGGGTTGATTTGTAAATGGAGGCCAGTAGTCCGCGGCCAGGCTTAACGCGGATTCTTGGGCCCAAGAGGAAAGGACCGTACAAAGTGTCAGAAAAAGGATGGAAAAGGTGCGCATGTGATGCTTAACTTTGAATGTTGTTAAGATAGGACATTATGAAGATTCTCTTGACCAGTGCGACTTCCTTGGAGATCAAACCCTTGATCCAAATGTTGGGTGAAGGCGAACGGTTAAATTCAAAGGCTGTGCGCTATCATTATCGGGGAAATAAAATCGATGTGCTCACCACCGGGGTGGGCATGGTGGCCACGTCTTTTTGGCTGGGAGATGCCTTTGCACGAGCTCACTATGACTTGGCTATAAATGTTGGTGTTTGTGGAGCTTTTGATCGAGACTTAAAAATAACTCAAGTCGTTCAAATTATTCAGGACGAGTTCCCAGAAATGGGAGCTGAGGACGGTGAGAATTTTTTAAGCCTCATAGATCTTGATCTGCTTGAGGATGATGACTTTCCGTTCAGTCGAGGTGTCATTGAGCACCCCGAACCAATGACCGATGGTCCATTGGCGGAATTGACTCAAGTACGGGCCGTGACCGTGAATAAAGTGCATGGGAACGAGGTAACGATAGAAGCGACTCAGCAAAGAGTCCAGCCTCAGGTAGAGAGTATGGAGGGGGCGGCTTTCATGTACGCGTGCCGAGTGGGTCGATTGAACTTTGCCCAAATTCGCTCGGTTAGCAATTACGTTGAACGTCGCAATCGAGATAACTGGGAGCTTCAAGGAGCTGTGCGCACCTTGAACGAGACCATGCTGAATTACTTGAACCAACTCGGATGACTTATACCTTAGGCTACTCGCCTTGCCCCAACGACACCTTTATTTTCGATGCCCTAATTCACGGAAAAATCGACACGGGTGACATGAAATTCGAGCCAGTGCTTCTGGATGTTGAAGAATTGAATCAGCGCGCCGCGGAAGGCGCATTGGATATTACGAAGTTGAGCTTTAATGCACTGATGCATTTGACCGATCGCTATCGCTTGCTGGATAGCGGTGCGGCCCTAGGTCGCAATTGTGGACCCTTGCTCATCGCCCGTCCCGAGACCGCCGATCTCCGACCAAAACAAGCGACCATTGCTATTCCTGGAGAACGAACTACAGCCAATTTTCTGATGGGTTTTGCCTATCCGGAAGCCCTCAACAAAAAGGCTATGCTGTTCAGTGAAATTGAGCGGGCCGTGATGGAAGGAGAGGTGGATCAAGGCGTTATCATCCACGAGAATCGGTTTACTTATGCCCAGAAGGGTCTCGTCAAGGTGCGTGACTTGGGCGAGTATTGGGAAGGACAGACGGGCCATGCCATCCCCTTGGGTGGAATAGCGGTGCACAATCGCATCGAGCCGCAGGCTCAGAAAGAAATTGAACGACTTTTGAGGCGCTCCGTCGAATGCGCAAGGGCGAATCCCAAGCAAACGGAGGATTATGTACGCTGCCATGCGCAGGAAATGGATCGGGAAGTCATGTACCAACACATCGACTTGTACGTCAATGATTATACAGTAACTTTGGGCTCGAACGGGCGTTCAGCAGTAGAGTTCATGCGGGCAGAGATGATTCGGCAAGGACTTGTATCCAAGACTGATTCGCCGCTATACGTCAGCCCATGATTGTCGTTACTGGAGCCGCCGGATTCATTCCCAGTGTATTGGTCGGAAAACTCAACCGCGAAGGATATAAGAACATCGTGGTGGTGGACGATTTTAGTCGAGCCGATAAAGATGGAAACCTGGCCTGCAAGGACATTATGGAGCGGGTACATCGAGATGATTTTCACCATTGGCTTCGAGACAATCACCGCCTCGTCGAGTTCGTCTTTCACCTCGGGGCCCGGACCGATACGACGGAATTTGATGTCGAACTTTTCAACCGACTCAATCTCAATTATACCCAGGAAGTCTGGAAGATCTGCGTGGAGTTTGGCTTGCCTTTGGTCTATGCTTCTTCTGCAGCCACCTATGGCCTTGGAGAGCACGGATATGAAGATCGGCACGATGTGGTTTCCGAGCTGGTTCCCCTCAATCCTTATGGGGACTCCAAGAACGATTTTGATAAATGGGCATTAGCACAAGACCGGGCACCCTACTTCTGGGCGGGTATCAAGTTCTTTAACGTCTATGGTCCCAATGAATACCATAAAGGCCGTATGGCGAGTGTGGTCTTTCACACCTTCAAGCAGGTGCGGGAAAGCGGAGCCATGAAGCTCTTTCGAAGCCACAATCCGGACTTTAAGGACGGGGAACAGCTTCGGGATTTCATTTATGTGGAAGATGCTGTAGACGTTCTGTACTGGCTCATGCATCATCGCAAAAAGGAGAGCAGCGGGCTGTACAACCTAGGAACTGGCCAGGCTCGAGCTTTTGTAGATCTTGCCTCGGCAACATTCAAGGCCATGGGCTTGGAACCCAAAATCTCTTTTATCGATACGCCGGAAGACATTCGCGATAAGTATCAGTACTTCACCGAGGCCAACATGTCTAAGCTTCGAAGTATAGGGTACGACAAACCGTTTACCTCATTAGAAGAGGGAGTAGAGCAGTATGTAAAAGGATATTTGCTCGAGGGGAATTACGCTTAAACTACCAGCTTCCGCTGGCGCCACCGCCACCGAAGCCTCCACCGCCGAAGCCACCGAAGCCACCTCCACCACCGAAACCTCCGCCTCCTCCAAAGCCTCCACCACCGCCCCAGTTGGAGCGACCTGAATGACTCAAAAGAAATGCGGTCAAGAGGGCATCAGATGCTGTGTTTCTACGACGACCGCCACCTCGTCCACCTCGTCCTCCACCTCGAAGGATGGAGATGACGATGAACAAGACAATCATGAATATTACGAAGACTACACCGGCTGATACAGAGGCTGGTGGCCCCTGGTTTCCGCTCAGATTATCCGCGTCAAATTGACCGCTAACGAGGCCGATGAGAACATCGGTTCCGGCATCCAATCCCGCATAGTAGTCATTGCTTTTGAACTTCGGGATCATATATTGATCGATGATCCTACGACTCAAGGCGTCTGTGACGAATTCCTCGACCCCATATCCGGTAGAGATGTTCACTCGGCGATCATCCGACGCCACCATCACGGATATTCCATTGTCCTCATTGGCTTGGCCGATTCCCCAAAGATGCGAGAGCTTGATGTTGTATTCGGCGATGTCATAACCGCCCGTGCTTTTCAACGTGACGATAGCGATTTGCACACCGGTGCTGTCGTTCATCGCCACGAGTTTTCGCTCCAACGCACGTTCCTCTTGATCACTCAAGATTTCGGCAAAATCATGAACGATCCGACCTTTTTTAGGTTGCGGGAAATCTTGGCCTACGGCCAGATGGATGACCCCAAGGGCCAAGATCACAGTCAAGAGCCTGGCTTTCATCACGAGGTGCTTATTTCGTCAGACAATTCATTTTCATCCCCGTCTTCATAGGGGAAGTGGTGGAGTAATTCCGTGCCGACATTCATGATTCCCGCAACCAAACCGTCCGCGAATCTTCCGGAACGAAACAGTTCTTGCATGATGTTCTTAGTCGACTCCCAAAAGTCTTCGGACGTGACGGCATCGATTCCTTCATCGCCAACAATCGCGAATTGGTGATCCTCTGTTGCTACATAGATCAAAACTCCATTGCGCTGAGCCGTTTCATGCATGGCGAGCTCTCCAAAGAGTTGAGTCGCTCTTTCAAGGGGTTTGTCGTCATGGTGCTCTTCGATATGTACTCGAATTTCGCCTGAAGTCTTGAGTTCGGCTTCTTTGATGGCCGAAACAACTTGTTCTTGTTCCTCTGAGGAGAGGAATTCGTCCACGTGCTTGGCCATATTATTCGAAGCTCACTTCTGGTGCGTCTTCACTACCTGCTTTGGCGCTGAAGGGGTCTTTTCTTGGGAACTCGTCTTCACCCCCTAAAAAGCCCAGGTAGAAGCGCTTCCAGAATCCGCGGATAAAAGTGTTGTAGGCGGCCACGGAATCGTTATAGCGATCACGTGCTACATTAATTCGGTTCTCTGTGCCTTCCAGTTGTGATTGCAGTTCAGCAAAGTTTTGGGTACTGCGAATCTCTGGATAGCGCTCAAAGGCCAAGTTGATGGCCGTGTTGATCTTGCGTCCCATCAATTCCATTTCCTCCGGAGTGGTTGCTCTGGTAATTCCGGCACGTGCCTGTGTCACTTGAACGAGAATTTCCTTCTCATTATCTGCTGCCCCTTGCACGGTGGCCACAAGGTTGGGAACAAGATCAGCGCGTCGCTGATAGCTACTTTGTACATCGCCCCAAGCGTTATTCACCTGCTCTTGAAGGGCAACGGCTCGGTCATAGGTGCCTGTGGCCCTACTGAACATGCTAAATCCGATGAGTACAATAGCTCCGATAACGATCAATAAAATGAGCGTTCCTCTTTTCATAAGTGTTTCTTGATTTCCATTAGTGTTTTGCGAATCTCCTTGAGTCGAGCGACGACGTCGGCTGTATTCACGGTGTCTGTTTTGTTGTCTTTGAGTTTCTTCTTGGCCCCTTCTATGGTGAATCCCCGTTCCTTGAGTAAATGGTAGATGACCTTCAGGTTTTCAAGGTCCTTTGGAGTGAAGAGGCGATTCCCTTTTTTATTCTTCTTAGGCTTCAGAATGTCAAATTCCTTCTCCCAATACCGAATCATGGATGTATTCACATCAAACATCTTGGCGACCTCGCCAATGCTGTAGTATAGCTTTTGTGATGTGGATGTTGTGGGCATGCTGTCTTCGATAGGACTTCCGAAGATAGCAAAAACTTAGTCGAGTGACTGTGTCGGTTGCTGCGAAAGTTCAATCATGATCTCATACTCCTCTGGAGTGAGGTCGTTGAAATAGAAGTTCACAGGGTTCACAGGCTTACCATCTTTATGCACTTCGTAATGCAAGTGCGGTCCAACCGATTTCCCGGTATTACCTACATATCCAATGATATCTCCGCGTTGTACGGTTTGGCCAGGGCGAACGCTCATTTTGCTCATGTGGCCGTACAAGGTCAAATAGCCATATCCATGATCAATACGTACATGGTTTCCGTATCCACTGCTTCGACGATCGGCCCGAGTAACTTTGCCATCACCAGTAGCGTAAATAGGCGTGCCGGTGTTCGCGCTGAAATCCATTCCTGCGTGGAACTTTCGAGTCTTATAAATTGGATCAATCCGATACCCATAACCACTCGCCATCCGCTTGAGGTCCTTATTGGCGACCGGCTGAATAGCCGGAATGGAAGCCAGCATGTCTTCCTTGCGCTTGGCCTTCTCAATAACTTCATCAAACGACTTGCTCTGAATGACGACTTGCTTGCTCAGTTGATCCAGCTTTCTAGTGGACTCTACTACCAGCTTTGAATTCTGATAACCTTCTAATTTCTTATAGCGATTTACCCCTCCGAATCCAGATTTGCGAATACTTGCAGGAATTGGATCGGTCTCAAAGATCACACGGTAAATGTGGTCGTCGCGCTCCTGAATATCGTCCATGACCACTTGGAGTTGATCCATACGGTCGTCCAATAATTCGTATTGGAAAGTCATTTGTTCCAATTCACGCTTGAGTTGCTTCTCTTTTGGAGAGTCAAAGAAGGTGAAGAGGACGAAAAGCATCAATACGGCAAACAGGGCACTGGCCGATAGAAACAACAACACCGAACGAACGCGATCTTTCGCGCTTTTCTCGATCTTCCTGTAACTCAGCGTTTCGCTGTCGTAGTAATACCTGACTTTAGCCATAATGATTGCGGATTCCTTAAATTTGAACCACTTTTGCCGAAGCAAAACGGTACCGATTAAGTACTTATTGCGCTGCAAAAATACGCATTAATACAGTTTGTTTTGTAAGTGTCTGACTGTCAGTTATCAACAACTACATGTCGGCAAAGTTCAGTCCAATTATGATCTCTTCACAAGAAATCCGCCGCAAATTCTTGCTCTTCTTTTCCGAAAAAGGACATCAAATCGTTCCTTCGGCCCCTATGGTCATCAAGGATGATCCAACCTTGATGTTCACCAATGCGGGGATGAATCAGTTCAAAGACCTGATTCTTGGGAACGCGGAAATTCAGCATGCTCGTGTGGCCGATACCCAAAAGTGCCTGCGCGTTTCGGGAAAGCACAACGATTTGGAAGAAGTGGGGCATGATACCTACCACCACACCATGTTCGAGATGCTTGGTAACTGGTCCTTCGGGGACTATTTCAAGCCCGAAGCCATCACCTGGGCGTGGGAACTGTTGACCGAGGTATACGGTTTGGAAAAAGAACGTCTGTACGTGACGGTTTTTGAGGGTGACGATTCGGACGGCTTAGGCATGGATCGCGAAGCTTACCACCAGTGGAAGAACATTGTCCCAGAGGATCGCATCCTGATGGGAAACAAAAAAGATAATTTCTGGGAGATGGGCGACCAAGGGCCTTGTGGTCCTTCTTCTGAAATCCATATAGACCTGCGGTCCGATGAGGATCGTCGTGCTTCTTCTGGCGCTGTCTTGGTAAATCAAGATCATCCGCTAGTCGTTGAGATTTGGAACCTCGTCTTCATGGAGTACAATCGCCTCGCCGATGGCTCTTTGGTGCATTTGCCGAAAAAGCACGTGGACACGGGGATGGGATTCGAGCGCCTGTGCATGGCACTTCAAGGAGTGCAATCCAACTACGACACCGATGTCTTTAAACCCATTATTGCTCGTATCGCTGAATTGTCTGGACACGAGTATGGGAAGGATGAGAAGGCCGACATTGCTATGCGTGTTGTTGCGGATCACGTCCGCGCCATTGCGTTCTCTATTGTCGATGGACAGCTTCCGAGCAATACAGGGGCGGGATACGTAATTCGCCGAATCTTGCGTCGGGCCTCTCGATATGGATTTACCTTTCTCGACCAAAAGGAGCCCTTCATTTATAAGTTGATCAAGGTTCTTGATGAGCAAATGGGTTACTTCTTTGATGGTCTGCGCAAGCAGAAAGACCTAATCGAAAAGGTCATTCATGAAGAAGAAGCTTCTTTTCTCAGAACACTGGAACAAGGACTCAAGAGGCTAGACCAATACCTGGAAGAAAGTAAATCCAATGAACTTTCCGGAGACAAGGTATTTGAACTGTACGATACCTATGGGTTCCCAACGGATTTGACAGAGTTGATTCTGCGCGAGCGAGGTATGGAGATGAACCGCGCTGAATATGAAGCTGAGCTCAATCGCCAAAAAGAACGCTCCCGTGCAGCGGCTGAAATGACCACAGAGGACTGGGTCGTACTGGTCGAAGATGAGCGTGAAGAGTTCGTGGGCTACGATTACCTGGAAACGGAAGTACGTATTACTCGATACCGCAAGATCAAAACCAAAAAGGGGGAGCTCTTTCAAATCGCCTTCAACCTAACCCCGTTCTATCCAGAAGGTGGAGGTCAGGTGGGTGATCGAGGAACCATCGTCTGTGAGGACGACACGGTAGAAATATTGGGAACGAAGAAGGAGAATAACCTGATTGTTCATACGACCGAACGCCTTCCGTTGTACACAGATCGCGCGTATCGTGCTCACGTAGATGAATCAGCCCGTCGTTTGGCAGAGAACAATCACTCAGCTACTCACTTGTTGCACAAAGCTTTGCGGGAGGTGCTCGGAGATCACGTCGAACAACGGGGTAGCTTGGTGAACCCAGACCATCTTCGATTCGACTTCTCGCACTTTCAGAAAATGACCGAGGAAGAGATCAAGCAGGTAGAAGATTGGGTCAATCTTCGCGTTCGTCAAAACTTGGAATTGGAAGAGCACCGAAGTGTTCCGATGAGCGCTGCGAAAGATATGGGCGCTATGATGCTCTTTGGTGAAAAATACGGAGATACGGTTCGGGTCATTCGATTTGGCGAAAGCGTCGAGCTCTGTGGAGGAACCCACGTTCCGAGTACAGGTCAAATTGGTCACTTCAAGATTGTGAGCGAGTCGGCTATTGCCGCAGGAATCCGTCGAATTGAAGCTATTACCGCAGATAAGGCGGATGCCTATTTCCGCGGACAAGAGGAATTGTTGCACCAGGTTAAGGAGCTTTTGAAAACGCAAGACCCACTGAAGTCCATCCAACAAATGAGGGATGAGAATCACAAGATGCAGCGTCAAATTGAATCCCTATTGGCTGAAAAGGCTGGGGGCCTGAAAGACGGATTGCTGCAAAGTGCAGTGACGCACGATTGGGGTCGTCTCATTGTTTCCAAAGTGGATTTGGATCCGGGTAGCATCAAGAACTTAGCCTTCGAGCTCAAGGCAGAACATCAAGATCTCGTCGCGGTACTCGCTACCGTGCACAACGGAAAACCCAATCTCAACGTGTTGATTTCGGAACCACTGATTTCAGACAAGGATTGGAATGCCGGGACCATTATTCGAGAACTGGCTCAGGAAATCAAAGGGGGTGGTGGTGGCCAGCCGTTCTTTGCCTCGGCCGGAGGAAAGGAGGCAGGTGGAATCGACAGAGCCTTGGACAAGGCAAAAGCTCTGTTTGGAGCTTAAGGTTTTAGAAGCACACTTCCGACTTTCTGCTCGCTCATGACATAAGTATAAGCCTCTTGCACGTTGTCCAGAGCAAAGGCCTGATCAATAAGCGGCTTATAAGCGGAGCGTCCAAAGAGCTCGTTGAGATACTTCAGACTTCTCGGAATATCAACAGGAACCGGAAATTTCACCCGTTTACCTCGGTATAACAGCCCGAGTATCGAAAGCGGAATATTCTCTGCATTTGGGCCCAGCTCTGAGCTGATGTAAGCGGACCCAGGTTTCATGATGCGCTTACATGAACGGAATCGACTTTTTCCCACGGCGTCAAAAACGAAGTCATATTGCTCATCTTGTTGAGTGAAATCCACCGCAGTGTAGTCAATCACGCGAGAAGCTCCCAAGGCTAGTACGCGTTCAGAATGTTCTGACCGACAGGTAGCGACGACGTGAATACCTCGATCGACCAGCATTTGAATCGCCGCTGATCCGATGGCCCCCGTACCGCCATTGACCATTACGCGTTGTCCAGGATTAAGCTTGACTTTGTTGAGAAAGTTAAGGGCGTAATGTCCTCCTTCAACACCGGCTACGGCTTCTTCAAAGCTCACGTCTTCTGGTATTTTAATCAAGCTTTCATCGGCCGGCCAAGTGCAGTACTCGGCTTGTGTAGCGTGACTGTTGTCGTTCAAGCCATAGACCCGATCCCCTACAGAGAAATGCTCTACTTGACTTCCTAATGCTTCAATGGTTCCCGAGAAATCCGTTCCGGGGATTGGGTTTTTTGGTTTACCCAATCCGGTAAATAATTGCATCAGGAGATAGTTGCCGAGGACAACCCCACAGTCTGTTCGGTTTACCGTCGTGCAGGCAATTCGAATGAGAACTTCTTTTTCCTTGGGCTTGGGAAGGTCTACTTCGCGGACCTCGAGGATTTCAGGGCTGCCATAAACCGTACGATAAACGGCTTTCATGGTTATTGCAATAGGTTTAGGCCCAAAGTACGGCCTTCTTCCCAAAACAAGGGGTAGCTCTTGGAAACGACTTCAGGGTCTTTAATCCGGATGGCCTGAACCTGAGATAAAGGGGCAAAGGCCATGGCCATTCTATGGTCCCCATAGGTCTCGTGAACGATATCCTCCTCTGGACGTGCGAAGGAACCCCATTGTAAACGATCGGAACCTATTTCTACTGCAGCACCCCATTTACTTAATTCTGCGCTTAGTGCTTCAAGTCGATTGCTTTCCTTGAACCGCAAATGACCAATCCCCTTAATTCGACCGGCCACTCTCAAACCAACACATGTGGCGGCTACAGTAGGAACAAGATCAGGAGCATCCGAAAGATCTAAATCCAATCGATCGGGGAGACTCCGGTCCAACAAGGCCACATGTAGGCCTGACTGCGTATCTGTGGCTTGAAGACCCCAAGATTTGAAAATATGAAGAAGACGTTCATCACCTTGTAGGGTATTGGGGTGTAAGCTCTTTAAGGTTACGCTTCCGCGGCCTCGGAGCATCAATGCACTGAGCCAAAAGACCGCACTGCTCCAATCTGCCTGAGGACGAAGATCAAAGTTTGATGTATAACCCGTGGGCTTGATGGTCAGCTTGTTTTTGTCCCTTTCGATCTGGGCTCCGGCTCCTTCCATGATTTCTTGCGTCAGATCAATGTAGCTTACTGAAACCAGCGGTCCGGTCCAACGGAGATCTAATCCGTTTTGAAGGTAGGGTGCGATCATCATAAGGGAACTTATGAATTGACTGGACTCTTGATTGTTCCATTGCAGTCGGCCACCTTGAATATTTGATGGATGAATCAACAGAGGAGGGTAGCCCGCTTTTCCCAAGTACTCAATTTTAGCGCCAAGGAGTTGAAGAGGTTCCACAAGGCCTCGAATAGGTCTCCCCCTCATTTGTTCGTTACCATCGAGACGGAAACTTTTGCCTGTCTCCATGGCTTTAAGGGCCAAGAAGCTGGTCATAAAGCGATACCCCGTTCCCGCTCCTCCAACATTGCGTTCTGCCCCGTCTTCCGTTAATGCATCATACATGCGATGCACGTCATCGGCTTGGTATATTTTCGGCTCTTGAAGCGGCTGACCGCTCAAAGCTCGGACGATGTAGTATCGGTTCCACCAGGATTTCGAATCAGGTAGGCGAACTTCACCGTTCTTCCATTGGGTCCATTGGAGGTTGATGGTGCTCAATTCAATCTTTTTTGTTTTGCATTTCAGCCCGTTGAATGTAGTAGTTCAAGCCAGCTAAAATGAGGTCGTCCGGACAACTTTCCCCAATGGAGTAAGATCCAACGCTCGGGATTAAGCTGAAGCGAATTTGACCATGAGTGTTTTTCTTATCCTGCCTCATCCAATCGAGGATGGCAACGGCTTCATCGGCCCGTAGGGCTACTGCTCCGTACAAGGCAAAGAGGAAATCAGAAATCTGATCCAGCTCTTCGTGCGGGAGGCCCAAAACACGATAGCTGAGGTAGCTTTCGACAATCATACCGGCGGCAACCGCTTCCCCGTGTAAAATGGAGAGACGCTCTTCATCCATAAGGAAATGGCTCTCAAGAGCATGTCCCACGGTATGGCCGAAATTAAGGGCTTGACGAGCACCGTGGTCTTTGGGGTCTTGCTGGACAAAGCGGTACTTAATGCGAACGGAGGTGTAGATGAGTTGCATCAAATCTTCGGGGTTGGCAAGAGGTGTGGCCAAGCATTTTTCCCATAACTCTGAATCCGCGATAAGGCCGTGTTTGACAACTTCTGCGAATCCAGAGAGGTATTGTTTTTTGCTCAGGGTTTTTAGGAATTCAGGGAAAATGAGTACGGCTTTCGGATGAGCAAAAACACCAATTTGATTCTTAGAGCCTTGGAAATCCACGCCGAGTTTGCCCCCCACAGAAGCATCGACCTGAGACAATAAGGTCGTGGGAATATGAATGAAGTCGATTCCCCGCTTGAAGGTGGCTGCGGCAAAGCCCCCCATGTCAGTAATGACGCCTCCTCCTAGGTTGATGAGCAGGGATTGACGGTCGGCGCCCTGAGTGTGAAGCTGTTGCCAAATGCTGCTGCAGGTATCCAAGTCCTTGTGCTCTTCTCCGGTTGGAATTCGGAGTATCTGAGCCTCTTGGATTGAAGAGAGATGATGGTGGAGAATAGGCCAACAAAGATCTAAGGTATGCTCATCGACAAGCACGAATACAGAACTGTATTCCTGGTTGCGAAGGGATTCGTCTAGCGCACGAAGGCCTAATTCACCAAAGTAAATGGGGTATTCGCGAGTTTCGAAAAGGGACCTTGACATGGGCTTGCGCTTGAAGGCGGTAAATATAGGGCGGAATGGGTGAACAAACTTATATTTGTCCACGCTTCTACATAGGCTTAACCCAAACAAAACGCTCTTGGCTGAGAAAATCCATTTCGACGATACAAGTGTAGCCTTTCGCGCCAAAACCAATCGAGAATTGCGCCGCGCCTATTACCTGTTTCGCATGCTGAACTACCCTTGGTTGGTCGAGGTTGGTAAGGCCTTGACCCGGCTGGCCCTTTTTCTGAGATTGCCCATTAAACCTTTGATTCGAGCAACGGTATTTGATCACTTCTGCGGAGGAGAAACGATGGAGGAGTGCGAGCAGACTTTGGGACAACTTCGAGAGCTCGGCGTTGAGGTTATATTAGATTACTCCGTTGAAGGCGACGTGACACGGGAAGTATTGGACGCGACGCAGCAAGTGGCTTTGGATATTATCGATCACGCCAAGTCGGTCCCTGGAATCCCCTTTACGGTTTTCAAGCCCAGTGGATTGATTCGTTTTGCGTTGCTGGAGAGAGTCCAGAATGGAGATTCCTTGACCGCAGACGAACGGGCCGAATGGGATCAAGCGAGAAAGCGCGTTGAAGCCGTGGCTGCTAAATCAGCGGAAATGAATGTCCCTCTGCTGATTGATGCCGAAGAGAGCTGGATTCAATCTGCAGCTGACGAATTGGTGCGTGACTTGATGCTGAAATTTAACCGCGATCGGGCCATAGTGTATAACACTATGCAGATGTACCGCCACGACCGTTTGGATTACCTCAAGCGCTTGTATG
The DNA here is from genome assembly GCA_965661605.1 of Flavobacteriales bacterium. GTDB lineage: Bacteria > Bacteroidota > Bacteroidia > Flavobacteriales > ECT2AJA-044 > ECT2AJA-044. The sequence goes on from CBFIEH010000004.1 coordinate 87,025, forward strand.
AAGACGGGGTGGCCAATAATTTTCATGTAGGCATCAAAATCGTGCGTGGAGCGTACATGGAGAAAGAGCGCGATCGTGCTCGAGAGTTGAATTACACGGACCTCATTCAGAAGACCAAGGTAGATACCGATCGTGACTTCAACGCCGCATTTCGATTCATTTTAGAGCGACTTGATCAAATGGCCATCGTTGCAGGGACCCACAACGAACAGAGTTGCCAACTCGGAGTGGACTTGATGGATGAGTTGAGCATTGAACAAACGGATCCTAGGGTTTACTTCTCGCAGCTCTATGGAATGAGCGATCACATTAGTTTTAACCTCGCTGATCGGGGATATAACGTAGTGAAGTATCTGCCTTTTGGACCGGTTCGATTCGTTATGCCTTACTTGTTCCGACGAGCCGAAGAAAATACATCAGTTGAGGGTCAAGCGGGCCGTGAACTTACCCTGCTCACACGCGAATGGAAGCGCCGCAACGGCACTTAAGTCAGGCCTTTTTCCCAATCATCCAGGGCCTTATGAAGGTCCTTGAAATCGTTGATTGCGAAGTACAGTTCCTGAATGCTCATACTGTCAAATGGGCGGGCGATGACTTCATCTATGCGGAAGGGAAGTACCTCAGGTTTTGGGCTCATCGCAAATTCGATTTCACCTCCTGAGCTCATTAATCCCGCGCCGTAGGCCTTTCGAACACCGTTTTCATTGATCAAACCGAACTCCAAGGTATACCAGTAGATGCGTTGAAGTTGGATCAAAAGTTCTTCGTTCTGACTGTGTTTTTGACCGAGAAGCCCAAGCCGCTTTTGGGGAAATTTTGGGCGGGATGAGCCATCCATATTCATCCGGGATTTGCTCCAAAGTGTCCAGGTTGGTTTTGTCTACCCGCTGCATTTCTGCGCTGTACAGTTCCCGGGCTTCCTCTCAGTCGCTGGAATCAACAACAGCCATAAACTCACGGCGAATGCCTTGATCAGACTCATAGACCTCTTCAAGAAAGGCACTGAGTTCCGGCATTTCCTGCGCGAAAAGAGTACCATGAATACGGATCAGCGCAACAATAGTGAAGGCTTTTCGTTGAATTCTTGGATAGCTTTGTAAAGTGAAAAAGTCTGTCTTCATATTTCTGGCGGTGCTGGTGTTGTCTACCAGTCTAGCTTGTGCCCAAGGTATAGAATTTTGGGGGGAGAACGATGCCTTTTATGCACCCGCTCCAACGGACCGATTCTACACAAACGGTATGGGACTTCGCTATTCCTTTTCCGCTAAAGAGAGGCGGCAGTGGGTCCTTTCTGCGGAACATCGAATGTACAATGGCCTAAAGAATACCCGTCCTCAGGCCGTCGAAGATGATCGACCTTACACAGCAACCCTAACTCTGGGCGCCACTCATCACGGTTTTTCCGAATCTTCTTCAGTTCGAAACACCTGGTCCTCGGCCTTCGGTGTCATGGGGCCTCAGGCTGGAGGCTCGGCCTTGCAAAACGGCTTTCATGACCTCTTGGAGAACAGTTCCGATGCCTATGGGTGGGACCGTCAACTTTCCACGATGCCCATTGTACAGGTCGGATATCAGCGGATGTACTTCACCGGAAATAATTGGCTGGCCCTCACGGGCCGATTCGGGGGTGACCTAGGAACGGCCAATACTTCGTTGAGTTCGGGAGTCGATGTTTACCTCGGGATCGTGGATCTTCCCTGGGCGGCACGAAGCGGCGAGCAGCGATTCGTGCGCCTGCATGGATCTCTTACAGCTCAAGGAGTCCTGTACGACGCAACCCTGCAGGGAAGTCCCTTTCAAAATGACCCTTATGGAGTAAGTGCTGAACGTCTCCAAAACTTTCGATTGCTAGCCTACACAGGACTAGAAGTGCAGGTGAAGGGCGTGTATTTGCAAGCGGGATTTTATTGGTCAAGTCCTGAATTACACGGCTTAGATGGTCATCGCTACGGATCGGTGGGTTTGGCATTCTTCTTTTGAGGCATCGTGCCGTAGGCACTGAAAGTCCCTTCGAGATAACATGTTAAAGGTTTCTGCGGGTTCAGGTTCAGTTTTTTACACAAAGAAAAAGGCCAGAAAACTGGGCTTTTGGGAAGATGGATATGAATTTCTACTCTGTCTGCCTTAATCTAAAACCATCTTCGTATTCGGTGTCTCGTTGGTGTTGAGCCCCCTTTCAACCCGATTGTTACTTCTAGTTGTCAATAGGACGTTCTGCGCTTGCAGGAAGGATCGTTGAGTTTTGGGCCGTAAGCGCACTTACGGACAATAGGGCTAAAAGGGAAAATAGTGTTTTCATGATGCATGTGCTTTGAACAAATATGGACCCTTCTTTTCATAGAGGATTAACCCTTGTTTCAAAGACGATGACCCTTGTGATATGCCCAAGGAAGCGCCCCATTCGGCATCGTTTCACGCATTTTAAGTGGCTTCGGATGCACTGCAGCCCCGGTCATGACGTGCTCAAAGAGGGCAAGATAACCCTGGGTCATTTTGAGTGCGTTGAAGTTGTTCAAGGCGTACTCATGTATGGCGTGACGATCATAATCATCGGCGCGTTTCAACGCCTCCGCCATACTGCTCGATTCATTTGTGAGATATCCGGCAAAGCTCGGCACCAACTCGGGTAGCGCTCCATAAGGAGTTGCAAATACTGGGCAGCCGAAATACATAGACTCGATTACAGCTAACCCCATAGGTTCCGGCCAAAGCACAGGGAACACAAGCCCCTTGGACTTCCCGATGCGCTCGTATTTCTCCTCTCCGCCGACCATTCCGTGGAATCGAACGCGTGGTGTCCATGTCAAACGTACACCCATGCTGAAGTTAAAGCGTACTCCACCTAGAACGTGTAAGGGTGCCCCGGCCTGCCCCGTAACATCTATGGCTCCCTTCAGGTTTTTAATCCGCCACGCCGCCTTGCCCAAAAAGTGAAAGTACTCCCGCTCCTGGTCTAATTTCGGATCACCGTATTCGCGCCAGTCCATTCCGTTGTAGACATAGGCCTCACCACCGTGCCTCCAGGCGTGGTTTTTCGAAATAAAAACGGTGTTGGGGTCAATGTGCTCTGCCTTTCCCCAATTACCGTGCATGGTAATAATGTACGGTTTGCCAATGCTTGAAGCCTCGGTTTCATTGTAGTGGAAGTGTACCACATCAACATCCTCAGGAATTTGATCGGCAATTGGACGTTCGCGGTCCAATTCGAGTACTTCAGCAAAATCACAAGTTGAACCAGCTCCCACCAAATAGGTCACGCGATGTCCCAGCTCAACGGACAATTTGCCTTGATACCAAATGTCGCGTTCCGTTCCTCCGTAATAGAAAACGGGAATCACGGATGTATGCACGATAAGGATGTGCATTTTAAGGCTGGAAATATATACGATGAAGGGAAGGAGTGCCTGCGACACGATGGAGCACCAATAGGTAGGTGCCCGTACCTACTGAAGTGGACTCCAGCGAAATACCTTCAGCTTTTCTATTCGAGGCCACCAATCGTCCCTGGAGGTCAAACAGTTCAGCCTTTTCGACTTTTTCGTCCCATTGGATTTGACGACTTGTAGGGTTCGGATAAACCTTTAACTCGACAGCCTTCGTATCCTCCAAACCAATAGTGCTTGGTCCGGTCCAAGCCGCTCCCTGCAATAGGCCCCAGAGGTGCTCCGCTAATTCTGGATAGTCGATAAAGGGATTGCGATTGCCTTGAAACCCAAAGATGACCTCGTTGCGGTTGGCTTCAAATGCATCCACCGTATCCGATCGATGCCATTCTAGCAAAGTACTCAATACGGCGTGAAGCGGCTGCTGAGAGCCTTGGGCTTGCAGAGCATCCGTGAGTTCAAGGTCTGGCTCAGAACCATCTCCTTCATAGCGAACAGCCATGTAAAAAATCATCCGAGCGACATCGCCTTTAACCGCGTCTCTGGGCTCAAAAGTCCAAACGCCATTGTCGTATCGGCTTCCAGTGTTCTGACCTTCGTCAATAACATCTACACAGCTCACGCAGTCGTCAAAATTTCGATTGTTTCGGGTACTGTTTACGCTGATATCACAGGGCCGCAAATGATGTGCGTCGGTTCCCGGACCCTGGCTATTGCCGAAATTCCCTCTAGATTTTGCCCATACGTGTTCACGATTCCATCCGGCGCCATTGTTATACTCTTGATCTCCATCAACAGACCGCCCCGAGTAGAGCAGAATGACATTATCCGCATTGTTGGTATCCTTGTCTGTTTCTTTCAGCATATCCCAGACATCGGTACTCGAGCTGGAATAGGGATAGGTTGTGTGCCCGTCAATGATGTTGTGCAGTTCCGCCTTTAAAGAGTCATCGCCAAGCCCGAGAGCGCTCTGGTAGTATGGTGAGACTTGAGCTGCGGCTCCACAGGCGGTCAAAATGCCAATAAAAAGTAGTCCTTTACGCATAGTTAGATCAATCTTAATCTTTGAAGTCCTGAAACGATTGGATATATCCGTTTCAGCATGCTCAGGTTCTTATTCAGTTTGGGATAGATTTGACTTTCCACAAGGTACATATACCGATCTAATTCCTCCTGATCGAATTTATTGCCTTTAAGGCTAGCGGATATCGTCTCCGCAGACTTTGTCTATCGGGAATTTGGACCGATCGATAAGTGCGACTTCTAGCCCTGAATCCTTCAAGGCTAATGCAGTAGCACAGCCCGCAGGACCCGCTCCAATGATCGCTACATCTACGATTTTCCGAGTTTTTTGAGAAAGCGAGTGTGCTCAACTAAAGCCATCGCAAAGTTGGGCTGAGAATAATATGGCAAGCCGTACTCTTGAGCCGTTTCGCGTACAATCTTCGAAATTTTCTTGTAGTGAACGTGACAAATGTTCGGGAACAAATGATGCTCAATCTGGAAATTCAAACCCCCAACGAACCAACTGAAAAATCGGCTTTTAGGAGCAAAATTTGTTGTGGTCAGTAACTGGTGAATGGCCCAATTGTTCTCCATGTTTCCATCTTCTGCTGGAATGGGGAACTCCGTATCTGGCATGACGTGAGCTGGTTGAAAAATGGCACTAAGAATGCTTCCAGCAATTAAATGCATGACCACAAAACCAATCAAAACCCAGTACCAAGCGCCCGGTACAACAATCATAGGGATGACCATAATGTACAAGTAGTAGATGGCCTTCCACGTAATCATTTTTGACATCAAACGGCCAAATTTTTGACGAACATCGGCCAAGTTTTGGCGCTTGAATCCAATGAGCTGAACAAAGTCTTTTGCCGTCATCCAATACAAGGTCATCAATGAATAAAAGAACCATGCATACAGGAACTGAAAGCGATGATACCATGCCCGGCGATCGTGCGGGGTAAAGCGCAAAATGGGAACGGATTTAATGTCTTGATCCATTCCGTGAACGTTCGTGTAGCTGTGGTGCAAGACATTGTGCTGCAATTTCCAATTGGTGTCGAACCCACCCAATACGTTGATGGTGTGGCCTAGGATGTTATTGATGGCCGCTTTTCTTGAATAGGCTCCATGATTTGCATCATGCATAACACTCAATCCAATACCAGCCATACCCAGCCCCATGAAGCTCCAGAGAATAAGTTGTTCCCACCACGTGTCAGCCAGACCGACGACCAGCAAGAAGTACGGTACAGCGTACAAAAGAATCATGAAGATGGTCTTGAAGACCATATGGCCGTTCGCATATCTCGAAATATTGTTCTCCTTAAAGTAAGAGTTGACTCGGGCGCGAAGCGTTTTGACAAATTCCGCGTCTTGGGTTCGCGGGAAGGTGACTTTGTTCAATTGCATAGTACTTGTTCAAGTTTGGCAAGATAATCAATCGAGTTCTGGAGGCCAATACTTGCCGCGGAAATTCAGTCACCCTTGGATAACGCATCCAGCCCACAAACCGTTTTCATTGCCTCCTTTCAATACTCGTATTCTCAACAAAAGAGCCCCCAGAAGGAGGCTCTTATCGAATTGAAAATTGACTTCTGCTTAGAAGACTTTCCGCTGTGCGATTTCATTTAATGGTTTGCGTTTTCGTGCCGCTAACTCGCGACCCTTAAACGGCTCTTCCAAAGCATTTACATCGCCACGGGCTCCTACAGCCAAAAAGCATACAGGCTCTTCGTTTTCGCCAAGTCCAAACCGCTCTACGGTTTCGCTGTGGTGATAACCGCCCAACATGTGTACGTTCAGGTCCATTTCTGTCGCCTGAATCGTAAACTGGGCGTTTGCCGCTCCTGCATCGTGCATGTAGTGCCTGTTCGGCTGTCCATTGCGTTCAAAGGTTCGTCTGGCCGTACACAATACGAGTGCTCCTGCATCCTTTACCCAAGGTTTGTTCCCATCCATGAGAAGGGCCCACATTTCCTCAAACTCAGGTGTTCCTTTAATCGCATAATAGTATTTCCAAGGTTGTTCGTTCATCGAACTAGGCGCCCAGTGGGCCGCCTCGATCAAAGTCAAAACATCCTCTTCGGTAAGGGCTTCACCAGAATAAGCGCGACCACTCCACCGTTTGCGCAGTACTTCCATAACTTCTGTTTCGGTCTGCGCTCTTTTTATTTCATCGGTATTTACCGTCAAAACTTCCATCATTATTGCATTGGTACTTCCATCAATAACACTTCTGTACCGTCAGTGTGCGAAGTTACGGCAATTTCTTCGGCTCCTTCAATCCCTAGACCGTCTCGATGCCCTAGTTCTTGACCGTCAATGGTCGCTGATCCATTAATGATGAAGGCATAGATGCCGTTTCCTTCTTTTTTGACTCGGTATGCAGTTTGCGCCCCCGCCTCAAAGGTTCCGAGGTGGAACCACGCATCCTTGTCCGCAGCTTTAATGATCAAAACCTCCGTGTCTTCCAAGGCCTGGATATAGAGTTCCGCTGAAAGGTTATCCACTTTGGAGGCGAGATCACTTACCCACCAGTCCTCTACGGCGAACATGAGGTTGACCTCGCCGCCGTTTTCGTCCAAATAATAAATCCGTACACAGCCGTTGACCACAAAGGCCTCCCAGTCACAGATTTCTCCAGCCTGGAGCAAATGAGAATTCTTTGAAAATGTTTCGGGCCGAAGAATCGAATGAAAGTAGGATCGCTCCTCTTCATTGATGGAGATACACCGGTCCACATAGGCGTCGATACCGACCTTCATTTCTTCTTTTTCGCGCTTTTCTTCGCCATTGGATTGTAGTTCAAGCAAGCGTCGATCCAGAAGTCTAAATCCTCCTCTAAGTCCACACCCTCCAGCGAAATGAAATAAAAGCCCTTCATTCGCTTACCCGTGAAGTCCATGGGGCGCGTGCCTGTTCGTTCCATCCAAGAACCTCCTTCCTCGGGAGAAACGCGCGTCATCAATTCATCTTTAACCACACCCACGCACATCTTCTCGTCCACCATAAAGCACAGACCGCCAAACATGACTTTCTCTTCGAATGGAACGGACCTTCTGGTCAATCCTGTTCTTACACGCTCTGCTAATTGCTCATTGAATGCCATAGAGGAAAAGTACAACTTATTCCGGCCGCCTTCAAGTCACATGAAGGGTCATTGGGGACAGTCGCATTGTACGCTTTTGGCCCCTTGAAAGTCCAAGACCAAGGTGATCGTGTCTCGATTCTCAACCAATAAATTCCATTCTTCACTCCGGTGGCCGATGAGGTAGCGACCGAAGGGCTCACGGCGTGGGTCGCTCACGCGGAAGTCGACATCTCCGTACCACCAAAATCCCGCCATATCCGTAGAGTCAAGTTCTAAACAGTCGATTCGACAAGCAGCCGAGTCAGTGAGTTCCAGTGTGCCTTGACGCAAATGACTCAATACTCGAGCATTCGGAAAATAAGTGCAGGATAGATCCGATCGCTGACCAAAAAGGGCGTAAACGAAGCCCATGCCAATCAACACGCCTAAACCGTAGTATTTAAATCGCTGAAGTACTTTCAAAGCCGAAGATTTGGCTCAAAGGTACAAATGCTCAGAGGGCTGCAAGCAAAAGATCCAAGTTCTTCCAAGGCAGTTTGTACCATTCGCCGATGCCTTTACTGGTCAGCACTCCGTTGTACATGTACAGCCCGTGACGGAGGCCTTTGTTGAATCGAACCATTGCGTCTATACCTCCCTGGTCTCCCGCGTTCAGCAGAATGGGCATAAAGATATTGCTCAAGCTCAAGCTTGCCGTACGGGCCACGCGGCTGGCGATGTTGGGAACACCGTAGTGGATGACATCGAATTTTCGGAAGGTCGGATGTTCGTGCGTGGTGATTTCAGAGGTTTCAAAACAGCCTCCATGATCGATACTCACGTCGACAATGACCGAACCGGCCTTCATTTGCTGGACCATCTCCTCCGTGACGATGCTGGGTGTTCTTCCTTCATCCGCCCGAATGGCCCCGATGACCACATCGGCCCGTTTAAGGGCCTTTTCAAGCACCTTCGGCTGCACTACACTGGTAGCGATCCGCTGGTGCAGGTCGTTTTGCAATCGGCGCAAACGCGTCAGGCTCTTGTCAAAAACCTTGACTTGAGCTCCGAGGCCGATGGCCGCCCTGCAGGCGAATTCTCCGACTGTACCTGCGCCCAGAATTACGACATCCGTGGGGCCAACACCACTCACTCCGCCGAGCATCAAGCCCTTGCCATCGTTGGCATTACTCATGAGCTCCGCCGCAATCAGAATGGCGGTATTCCCCGCAATTTCGCTCATGGATCGAACTACGGGCATGATGCCGTCATCATCCATCATGTAATCGAAGGCAATGGCCGAGACGTTCTTTCCCATCAAGGCCTTGAAGTAGCGCTCATCTTGAATTTTCAGTTGCAATGCGCTAATCAGCGTTTGCTTGCTGTGCAGGAGTTCGATTTCCTTCAGGGTAGGAGGGTGGACCTTCAAAATGGTCTGTGCCTCAAAGATCTTCTTGGGTTCGTAGCAGATTTCTGCACCCGCATCACTGTAGTCTTGGTCGCTAAAACTGGCATCGGTTCCCGCGCCAGATTCCACACGAACCTGATGGCCATTGCGCACCAACACATCAACGGCATCAGGGGCCAACGCTATGCGTTTTTCCATGTATTCCGTCTCCTTTGGAATCCCAATGAACAGGTCCTTCTTTTTACGACCGATTTCCAGTCGTTCTTCTTGAGGCAGCAGGGTTTCCGAAGAAAAGCTCAGAAACTGGGGTTGGTTACTCGCCATTACGTCTCCATTTCGATAATCCGCTCAGAATTTACGACTTCTATGCGAATTTTAGTGTGTGCCTGCGGCACGATGGGGCCAATTCGCTCCGGCCATTCCATCAAACACAGGTGTCCACTATCGAAATATTCCTCCACACCAAAGTCCATCGCTTCTTCTGGGGAATCGAGCCGATAAAAGTCAAAATGATAGATCGGTTCACCATTTCCGGACTGGTACTCATTGACCAATCCATAGGTGGGGCTGTGGGCTTCTTCCGTGCACTTGAGGGCGCGACAGATAGCCTTGATTAAAGTTGTTTTCCCAGCCCCCATTTCACCGTAAAAGGCGAGAAGGGGATGAGTGTGGTGGTCGAGTATGGCCCTAGCCACCTCGTTTAGTTCCTCGGGTTTTCGGGCCTCAAATCTCATTTTGCACGCAGTTCTATGAAGGGCACCAGCACCTCTTCCAAAGAAATTCCACCGTGCTGATACGTATTTCGATAATACTTCACGTAGTGGTTGTAGTTGTTTGGATAGGCAAAAAACAGGTCGTCTTTAGCGAACAAGTACTTGGTGCTCACATTGGGCTTTGGAAGTCCAATGCGCTCTGGTTCGGAGACAGCGTATACATCCTTCCCGTCGTAGGACAAATTCTTTCCTTGTTTGTAGCGAAGGTTTGTATTCACTTCTCGATCCCCAACGACTTTGGTCGGTTCCCCTACGTTGATGGTTCCGTGATCGGTGGTAATGAAAACGCGGGCGTTCGAGTGCGCCAAATCGCGAAGCATTTCCAAGAGTGGAGAATTCCGGAACCAACTCTGCGTCAGTGAACGATACGCTTTATCATCATCGGCCAATTCCTTGATCATATCCATGTCCGTCTTAGCGTGAGAGAGCATGTCAACAAAATTGTACACGATGACGTTGAGTGCGTTTTGTTGCAGGCTTTTCAAGTTGCCGACCAGCTTCTTGCCATAGTCCATGCGAAGAACTTTGTGGTAGCTGTAACGCAGATCACCCTTTCCGCTTCGCTTAAGCAGTTCTCCAACAAGATCATCTTCATGTCCATTCTTGGCTCCTTCTTCATTGTCGTGCACCCACCACTCTGGATAGCGTTTGTGGATTTCACTTGGAAGAAGACCAGCAAACAGGGCGTTTCTGGCGAATTGTGTGGCCGTTGGTAGAATGGAGTAGTAAAGGTGTTCTTCCTCTACAGCGTAGTATTCATTGAGTATGGGGGCCAATACTTTCCACTGATCAAATCGAAGGTTGTCAATGACGAACAAGAAGGTCGAGCGCTCCTTGCTCAGTTGAGGAATCATATACTTCCGAAGCAATTCGTGGCTCAGAACGGGACGGTCAGCGTCGGCTTCATTCAACCATGACTCATATTCGTTTTCAATGAATTTGCTGAAGAGATGATTCGCCTCCGTCTTTTGAGTTTGCAAGATTTCAAGCATACCGCTGTCGTCGAGTTCGTCCATTCGGAGCTCCCAACCAACGAGTTTGCGGTACATTTCTGACCAATCCGCGTGATCTCTCAAATCCATCAACTCCATTCCGATCTTTCGAAATTCTTGTTGGTAGTTGATCTGCGTCTTCTCGCTCACCAGTCTCTTGGCATCCAAGTTTCTCTTAATGCTCAGTAAAATCTGATTGGGGTTGACCGGTTTGATCAGATAATCTGAGATCTTCTGGCCAATGGCATCTTCCATGATGTACTCTTCCTCGCTCTTGGTGATCATGATGACCGGAAGGCTAGTGTCCTTCTCCTTGATCTCCGTCAAAGTCTCCAGTCCAGTTAAGCCAGGCATGTTTTCGTCTAAGAAAACGATATCGTAGGGCGATTCGTCGATTTGCTCAATGGCATCATCACCATTGGTCACGGTGTCTACTTCGTAGCCCTTTTGTTCGAGAAACATGATGTGGGGTTTGAGCAGGTCGATCTCGTCGTCTGCCCACAGAATGCGGATTTTTTGCATCTTCGCTTTAGCGTTTAGTGTTCAAAATTAGCAAAAGCCTTCTCCTTTGCCTCAGCCGCGCATCAATAAAAAAAAGATCCTTAACGATCCGATTTACGGCTTCATTACCATACCTAACGAACTTACCTTCGATCTTATTGAGCATCCTTACTTTCAAAGGCTCAGAAGAATCACGCAGCTCGGTTTAACGTATTTGGTTTACCCCGGCGCCTATCACACCCGCTTTCATCATGCTCTAGGGGCCATGCACCTCATGCAACAGGCTGTTTCGGTCCTTCGATCCAAGGGGCATGAGATTTCATCCGAGGAAGAAAAAGCGGTTTATCTCGGTATCCTTCTTCACGATGTTGGACATGGGCCTTTCTCGCACGCTTTGGAGACCTGTATTGTGCCGGGTGTTCACCACGAGCGAGTGAGCTTGGCGATTATGGAGCGCTTGAATCGAAAATTCGAAGGACAGCTCAGCCTGGCCATGGACATTTTCCAAGATCGCTATCCGAAGCGGTTCCTTCATCAGCTTATCTCAGGTCAATTGGATATGGATCGTTTGGATTACCTACGCCGGGACAGCTTTTACAGCGGCGTTTCCGAAGGACAGGTGGGTACAGAGCGGCTTTTGAAAATGCTCAATGTCGCCAATGATGAACTTGTCTTGGATGCCAAAGCGGTCTACAGTGTAGAGAAGTTTCTGGTCGCTCGACGATTGATGTATTGGCAGGTCTATTTACACAAAACGGTTCTGGTCGCGGAGTACATCCTCATGCATATATTACGTCGGGCCAAAGATCTCACACAAAAAGGCGAACGACTTTTTGCGACAGATTCATTTCAGTCTTTTTTAGCCTCAACACTCTCTCCCGAAGAGTTTTATGCGGATGACGAACTGCTCGAGCGTTTTACGGAATTGGATGATGCGGATATCATGGCGTCTATTAAGGAATGGAAGAACCATGATGACCCCATTTTAGCTCGCTTGTCTGTGGCGTTGATTGATCGCAGACTGTTCCGAATAGAGCTTTCCACAAAGCCCTTTTCACAGGAGCAGGTGGCCCACTATAGGGCGGAAGTTTCTGAGAAGTACAACGTGTCTTTAGAAGAAGCCGGATATATGGTTTACATGGACAGTATCCACAATAACCTCTATGATCCGAAGAAAGACTCGATAAAATTGCTCTACAGGGACGGAAGCCTTAAGGATGTAGCCGAGGTTTCAGACCATTTACATTGGGGATCACAGCAAGGAGATGTGGTCAAACACCTACTGATTTGCCCGAAAAGCTGTAGGCCGTATCCCACAGGCACCCCATAAAAAATATTACTTTTGTCGGAATGGAATTTACGGCACGTCAAATAGCCGAAGTACTGGAAGGGGAAACAGAGGGCAACGCAGAAGCCGTTGTTGAACGTTTTGCCAAGATTGAAGAAGGGACCGATCGGTCGCTGAGTTTCTTGGCCAATCCCAAGTACACGCAATATATCTACGATACCAAGTCGTCAGTGGTGATTGTCAATCGGGACTTTGAACCCGATCGCGAGATTGCCGCTACGCTCATTCGTGTTGACGATGCATATCAGAGTTTCGCTCGCCTATTGAATTGGTACGATAGCCAAAAGAAAGTCAAGGTAGGCGTCAGTTCAGGAGCCTTCATTCACGAGTCTGCTGAAATAGGCGAAAATGTCTACATCGCACCGGGAGTATGTATTGGAAAAGGAGTGCGCATTGGAGATGGCGCTAAAATTTATCCGCATTGCTACGTTGGGGACGGTGTTCTAATTGGACGAGATACTACGCTTTATGCTGGTGTTCGCATTGAATACGATTGTGTTATCGGAAACCAATGCCGGATCCACGGCGGAGTCACTATTGGCGGAGACGGATTTGGATTTGCCCCGAATGGAGATAGCGCTTACGACAAAGTCGCTCAAATTGGCAATGTTGTTGTCGAGGACAATGTGGAAATCGGAGCCAATACAGCCATAGACCGTGCCACAATTGGCTCGACAATCATTCAGAAAGGCGTTAAACTGGACAATCTGATTCAAATCGCGCACAACTGTGTCATTGGCGAGAACACCGTCATTGCCGCTCAATGCGGCTTTGCAGGATCGGTTAAGGTGGGCAAGAACTGCATGATTGGAGGACAGGTTGGTGTCGCCGGGCACTTGACTATAGGAGACAATGTGAAAATCGCGGCCCAATCGGGACTTTCAAGCGATGTGGCCGAGGGAGAAATTATCATGGGATCTCCAGCTTTTAACCTCCGCGATTATCGTAAATCCTATATCCATTTTAGAAAACTGGCAGAATTGGTCGAACGCATTGAAGCACTTGAGAACGGCCAAAAACCATCATCATGAAGCTGAATCAAAGCACGATTGAGAAACCCGTATCCATTGCGGGAACTGGATTGCACACTGGAAAATCCGTCACCTTAACGTTTCATCCAGCAGAAGAGAATCACGGTATTGTTTTTCGCCGTATTGATCTCGAAGATCAGCCCCTCATCCACGCACGCTGCAAAAGTGTTGTGGATACCAACCGGGGAACCACCATTGAAGAAAAAGGAGTTCAAGTCCTAACCGTCGAACACGTTTTGGCAGCAGTAAGCGGTTTGCAAATTGACAATGTCCTGATCGATATCGACAGTGAAGAGCCGCCCATTTGCGATGGAAGTGCAAAAGAGTTCCTTCAAGCATTAGAGTCTGCCAGCGTTGTCCAACAAGAGGCAGAGCGCGACTTCTTCGAGATCACCGAGAACATTCATTACGTAGACGAAGAGAAGGGCGTTGAGATCATTGGTATGCCTGCCGATGATTTCTCCATTACGGTCATGGTCGATTTTGACAGCTTGGTTTTGAGAAATCAATTTGCGCACATGGAGCAAATAGAGGACTTCAAAGGCGAGTTCAGCCGGGCCCGGACCTTCAGTTTTCTTCATGAACTTAACGCCTTGTTGGACGCAGGACGAATTAAGGGTGGAGATCTGAACAACGCTATTATTTACATCGACAAAGAAGTGTCCGGTGAGGACATGAAACGATTGCGTAAAGTATTTGGACGGGAAGATATTGATGTGAGTCAGGCGGGGATTTTGAACAACCTCGAATTAGAACACCCTAATGAAGCCGCCCGTCACAAACTTCTGGACGTTGTGGGGGACTTGGCCTTGGTTGGAAAACCAATTAAAGGGCGGATCATTGCAACACGTCCTGGTCATACGGGCAATACGGAATTTGCCAAATTAATTTCTGCTGAGATTAGAAAGAACGAAAAGAAGGCTCCATTTGTGGACTTTGCAGCGGAGCCTTTGTATGATGTTAACCGGGTCATGGCGACCTTACCACATCGCCCTCCTTTCTTATTGGTGGATAAGATTACGGAATTGACAGAGGAATACGTGATTGGGGTTAAGAATGTCACCATGAACGAACCCTTCTTTGTAGGCCACTTCCCAGGTGAACCAGTGATGCCCGGAGTACTTCAAATTGAAGCTATGGCTCAAGTTGGTGGAATTCTGGTGCTCAATACGGTTCCGGACCCCGAGAATTACACGACCTACTTTATGAAAATCGACAATGCGAGGTTTAAACGCAAAGTCGTCCCTGGAGATACCCTCGTCTTCAAATTAGAATTGATTACTCCCATACGCCGTGGACTTGCCAACATGTTCGGTCGCGGGTATGTGGGCGATCAAGTGGCCGTTGAAGCAGAAATGTTGGCCCAGATTGTCAAGAATAGAAACGAATCATGAACCAACCCTTAGCCTACGTAGATCCAGGAGCTAAAGTAGCCTCCAATGTGGTCATTGAACCTTTTAGTACCATCCACAAAAATGTCAAAATTGACAAAGGAACGTGGATTGGATCTGGGGTAACCATTATGGAAGGTGCACGAATCGGAAAGAATGTTCGCATATTCCCAGGCTCAGTAATCTCTGCGCCACCACAAGATTTGAAGTTTGATCCGGATGAGATGACGGAGTGCATCATTGAGGACAATGTGGTTATTCGCGAGCATGTAACCGTGCATAGAGGAACGAATGAAACAGGGAAAACGATCGTTGGTGAAGGGGCATTCTTGATGGTAGGCGCACACGTGGCACATGATTGTTTCGTGGGCAAGAATGCCATCTTGGTCAATAACGTGGCCCTTGGAGGACACTGCGAGATTGGGGATTATGCCATACTCGGTGGGTTGACCGCCGTACATCAGTTCTGTAACATTGGAGCACATGCCATGATCGGAGGAGGAGCCTTGGTTCGAAAGGATGTTCCGCCATACACGAAAGCGGGGCGTGAGCCGATTCAGTTTGTTGGGATCAACTCAATCGGGTTGCGCCGTCGTGGATTCAATCCGGATAAAATCAAAGAGATTCAAAATATTTATCGCGCTATTTATCAGTCAAAGATGAATACCACTCAGGCCCTCGATATGCTGGAGGCTGAGTTTCCCGTATCGGACGAGCGCGACGAAATCATCAGTTTCTGCCGTAATTCCAAACGCGGAATTATGCGGGGTTACCAGAGCTAATCATGACGCGCCTGCACGCATCGGAACTATGCCAGGCGTACAATAGACGCTATATTTTCAAAGGGGTGAGCCTGGATGTTACTCCCGAGACGCCGACGGTGATTCTGGGAGCGAATGGATCGGGTAAAAGTACTCTGCTCAAAACCTTGGCTGGAGCACTAATGCCGTTTGAAGGTTCCGTTTCCTTGACGGTTGACGGACTAGAAGTGGAGGAATTGCATGCCAGAATTGCCTTAGCTGCTCCGTATTTAGAGCTCATAGAAGAGTACACCTTGCGGGAATTCTTGAGTTTTTGCCGTGAATTACGACCTTGGAGAAGCGGTTGGACCAATGAGAAAATCATTCAGTTGGCCTATCTCGAAGAAGCCGCAGATCGCGAACTCAAGTACTTTTCCTCCGGAATGAAGCAACGGGTTCGCTTGGTGTTCGCAGCCTTGGCAGATACACCGGTGCTTTTGCTGGATGAACCAACATCAAATCTTGATCGGAAAGGGATCGATTGGTATGTGAAATTGATGGACGAGCATCGAAAAAATCGAATCGTGATCGTTGCGAGCAATGAAAATCAAGAGGAATACTATTTTTGTGATCAGCAACTCCGGATTGAAGATTATAAGTGACGGAGATAACGCATCGTGCCTTAGGCACTAAACCTTAGAAAAGAAAACCAACTCATGGCTACTACTTCAGACATTCGCAAAGGACTTTGCATTCGTTTCAACCACGATATTTGGAAGATTATTGAATTCCAACACGTGAAACCGGGAAAGGGAGCGGCCTTTGTGCGCACGAAGATCTAGAGTTTGACCAACGGTAAAGTGTTGGATAACACCTTCCCTGCGGGACATAAAATTTACGACCTCCGCGTCGAGAATCGTACCTATCAGTACCTCTATAACGATGATCAAGGTTTTCACTTCATGAACACCAGTGACTACAATCAAATCTTTCTCGCAAAGGAAATGATGGACGCTCCCGAACTCATGAAGGAAGGGATTGACGTGCAGATTTTGTTCGATGCCGAGAATGAAAGCCCACTGACTTGTGAAATGCCTTCTTCAATCGAGCTTGAGGTTACGTACACGGAGCCAGGAGTGAAAGGGGATACGGCAACGAACGCCATGAAGCCTGCAACGGTTGAAACCGGTGCGGAGATTCAGGTTCCTCTATTCATCAATGAGGGAGATAAGGTCAAGGTATCTGCTCCAGACGGGAAATACATGGAGCGCGTTAAGTAAAGGCTTCCTGCTCTTCGGAAACCTCCTCTGGGAGGTGGTAGACTTCGATCGCCGTCAAAATGGCGAGGCAGCCCCATACAGCCACGGAGGCTTTATCTGTATCCAGAAAATTGTTGAGGAAGGCGTGTGTCCAATAGGTGACCAGGCCGAGCGTGGCTATAACCGTAAGTATGCGCAGCTGCCCGGGAGGGAGTTTAATGTAGAGGGTAATCCCTTTGTAGAACATGACTCCGACTAAAAGCAGTACCCAAATAGGTCCGAGGAAGCCTTGTTCGGCCAGTGGGCCAAGATATTCGCTGTGCGCGTTCCCCATATCGGCGTTGTTGGTCGAGATGATGGTTTTTTCGTCCGGATGCTGGTAAGGTGCGTACTGGAATTGATAGGTATTTGGGCCAAAGCCCACGATGGGTCGATCCAAGAACATGCGCCACGCGGACTTCCAGCGGTTTATTCGTTCCAGGTTCGAGGCATCCGTCGAGATATTACTCATGGACTGTACGTGCTCTACCAGGTCACCAGAACTGTCCTGGTCGTTTTTTTCCAGCTTCATCAAGAGCTCATCCTGGACTATCGCAAAGGCACCAATGACGATGGCTAACATGAAGGCGATGTACTGAAAACGCACCTTGGAAACCATCAGCAGAAGGACGATGAAGGCCGCAATCAAACTGAGCCATGCTGCTCGGGTATAAGACAAAACAATCCCCACACAGAAAATGAGAACAATGATGCCCATCAAAGCTTTCATTTGGTTGCTCTTGGTATTGATGAAGGTGAGTCCGATCAAGGCGGGGAAGTAAAAAGCCAGTAGGGCCCCGTATGAGGTGTGGTCTTTGAAGAAGGGAGACATGACCCAGTGGGCAGCTTGTTCGTCAAAGGCATTGAGGTAATGCTGGTACACGGTCCAAACGATGACAATAGCCAAACCGAGTATATACGCCCAGAAGTATCGAACGATTTGCTGCCGGTTCTTGAAAAGCTGTGTAGCGACGAAGTAGAAGCTCACGACATACCAAAGGCGGGAGACCATGAATTTGAACGATACCATGGGCATGGTCGAGGTTAAGCTCGTAAAGAACATCCAAAGCAGCTGGCCGATGATGATCAGAGATATGGGATGCCAAACAACCTTCCGGTCGAACCCGCCCTCGTGGAGGACCCGCAACAAGAAGATCAGAAGGATGCCAAACATCAAGGGATCCGTAGGGAGGGCCATTCCCACCCCGAGGCCTAAGCCCATCTCTGTAAGATTAACCGACAGAGGTGTTAAAAAGCAAATGAGCAAGAGCAATTTGTCCATGGACAAGAGCGCCAAGGCTACGATGAATAAAGCAAAGGGAAACAGTCCGGCCCAGAAGAACTCTTGCGTAATCAAATAGGCATTCACCGCGATGAACGCGAGCCCAATGATTAAGATATTCCGAGCGTTGAGGACCTTGTCCATGTCCTTAGGCCTTGGCGACGCCGTCCTTGTTGGCCTTGCGTACGGTGTCCAGAATGATGATGGTCAAAAGGGTCAAGACGAAGCCACCTAGCGTACTAATGACAACGACTAACCAGCGCACCGGGTAGGTCTTTTTCTCCGCTGGGAAGGCCTCGTTGACGATGAACTTGTGCGGAAGACTAACTTCAGCATCTACTTTGGCTTCCTCGTAACGCGTCTTCATCAAGTTCAATTCCTCGTAGCGGAATTTCAACTGATCGCGCAAAGAAGTATAAGCACCTCCGTATTTCGCTAGGGTGTCCAGTTTGTACTGCAGCTCTTGAGCCACACTCTTCTGACCTTCGATTTGGGCCGTGGCGATTTGCTCACTGAGCACAGCACTTTGACCTTCGTAATCATGAATTCCCTTCACCCGAAGATCGCGCAGTGAATCCTCCATCGCCTTCACCTCGCGACGCAGGTTTTTATATTCTTTTTCTACGATGAGCAGACCTTGCTGTGCCCGTTCCTTTTGCACCCGGTTCTTCACCGAGTCCAAAAGCGTGGCAATTTCGTTGGCAATATCGGCCGCGAGTTGTGGGTCCGTGTCCAATACGTCAATCTCCACGGACATATATTCCGTCCGGCGATAGGTGATGTTGCTTGAGAACTCGCGGTATAGGTTCGTTTGCTTGTACTCAGAATCCGGATCGATATCGTAGTGATTCATCAAGTCGAACTTGCGGATCACCTTATCGCGGATTTCATCTGAGTAAAGGATTTGAAGCATCTGCTCGGCCTCTTCTTCCTTACCAAACTCGAGGATGTCCGCTGTATAGGCGTTCCGCTCACCGAGAAGTGCGCTCGAAACGGAGTTCGTGGTGGCCGGGAAAAGGACCACCGTAGACTTAAACTTCGGTGGAATGAAAGCGGGAGCACTGAAAATCGCCGCGGCAACGGCCGACAAAAAAGTCACGATAATCAGCGGCATGCGCCAACGGTAGAGATAAACGATCAGGTTACTTGAATCCAAGTTCATACGATTAGGTTTAGTTCCAGGGCACCGGTCGGTCCAAAAGATTTTCTAGGCGCTCCCTATCTTCAGCGTAAAAAGCGGCCAAATATTTTCTGTCCTCGGCACTGAGGGTCGGCAAATTTACATCAGTGTAGTAGAAATCCAGCAGTTTTCGCTTAAAATTCGGAGGTATGAAAGCCCCCAGAACCTTTTTGAAGCCGCTATCCGTCAACCACTTATTCAATCCTTCAAATCGAGCCAAGCCCGCCTGGTTTTCTTTTTCTTGAGTGCCTTCGGCACGATGCTCCATTACCCCCAGCCAATTCCAAAGCCCGTCAAAGCAGTCCTCTTGGTCCAGTTCAGGCGTAAAAAGCACCTTGATTTGTTCTTTGGGGAAGTGCTTCACCCAGCGCCCCAGCTGCTCTCCGTACATCCCGAGCTCTACGAAGAGCTCGCTTTTTCCCCATCCTTTATCCTGGGCTGCCCTGTCCTTTTCAATAGCGTCCCTCAGTTCCAAAGTGGTGTAGCCGTACTTCCGCGCCATCAAGTAATGCGAGAAGAGACGCTCTACGGGGTCCCGGAGTACCACGAGAATTTTGGCGTCGGGATATTGCGCCGCCACTTCCTTTGCGGCATTTTCACTGAAC
Source organism: Flavobacteriales bacterium (assembly GCA_965661605.1). Classification (GTDB taxonomy): domain Bacteria; phylum Bacteroidota; class Bacteroidia; order Flavobacteriales; family ECT2AJA-044; genus ECT2AJA-044. The sequence goes on from CBFIEH010000004.1 coordinate 107,035, forward strand.
AGATAGGAGGTGGAGCATTCGCCAATAACTTCCTCATCGCGCACTCCGTCAAACAAACGGGCGTAGTCCGCAGCACTCCGCACGAAGCCCACCTGAAGCTCAGGCAAGGGGTGCTGACTAAAATAAGGAGCAAGGTCTAAAGGCGTATTGGCCTTAAAGGCCGCGCTGAAGCCATCGGGGTCAATGTCCGAACTCCAGTAATTGGGCTCTTTGAGTGGACTCAAATAAATCTCGGGATGATCTTTCATCCGCTCGTAGAGCGTGGTCGTTCCGCTCTTAGCCGCGCCGATCAAGAAGAAATTCAATCGATCCATCGGTCCAGAATTGGGAAGGTGATGAACCCGTAGGTTCGCTTGATGTATATGACAGCCAGGATGTTCCAAAGCATCATACTGAAACTTGTAGCCACGGCAGCCCCGAGGTAGCCGTAAGCCGGAATGAGCCAAAGATTAAGCCCAACATTCAACACGCTGGTGATGATCATGATGCGCTGAGCCACGCGTTCCTTTCCGGTCATATTGAGAATGTACAGCACGGGTCCACACAGGGCGTTGACCAATTGGCCAGCCGCCAGGACAATCAGGGACCAAACGGCGGGGGCAAACTCCTCGCCGAAGAGTCCGAGTAAAAATCCGGGTACGGCAATGATGATCAAGAAAATGGGGGTGCTCATGCCCAAGTTGAGCAATCCAATTTGCCGAGTGGTTTTACGAATGCCGTCCAGATTATCTTGAGCGAAAAACTCGCTGAACATGGGCGCTGCGATGCTGTTGATAGCAAACTGGGCAAAGGTGATCAGCGTGGCAATCTTAAACGCCACCCGATAGATTCCCACATTGGTCTCATCCAAGAAATACCCAATCATCAAGGTGTCGGTCCAGCTGATGACCAAGAACATAGAAGTACTCAAAAGAATGGGCAGGGCAACGTTCAGAACACTTCGAAAAGGAACGCCGGGGCCGGGAGCCGAGACCGATCCCACTTGATGTATACGCCATCGGACAAGTCCAATGCTCAAAAGTAAAAGGAGCATTACCCCGCCACCGTACCCCAATACCGGGACTAAATAATCAGGTGCCTGGCCGTACAACAACCATACACCAAGTGCTGCCAAGAGTATGATGGATCCGTGCTGGAGGGCTGCAAAATCCGTCATTCGCTTTAATCCCCTGAGCGCCTCTGTATTCATGCCCAGCATAACGAAGGGAGGAATGATCAAAGCCGTCCATCGAAAAGCCGCTGTCAGCCATTCGGTTTCTGTTCCGAGACGTTCAGCCAGCCAGGGCGCCAGAAGATAGAGGCCGGCTCCAAAGGCCAGGGAAAGAAGGCCAGAGGCCGTCATGGACTTCCGGTATACGCGTCGCAGCGTGCCAAACTGTTCTTTGGACTTGAATTCGGCCATGAAGCGAACCAGTGCTCCGTCGAGACCCAAGCGACCAACGACTCCGGCAATCATGATCGCCGTGTAACACAATTCATAAATTCCGTAGATACGGGCACCGTAGTAGTTCGATACCAAATAGGTGAAGAGGTAGCCCGCCAATGCGCCCGAAACCTTGAAGAACAGGACCAATCCTGAACTGGTCAAGAGCTGCATCAGGTTGGCGTCCTTCTGGACATACCCCCATTTCCGCATCACTTTTTCGAGCATAGCCGCAAAGGTACACAAAAGCCCGGGCGCCCTGGGTCGAGTGAATTTGTACCTTTGGCTCATGCGCATCGCCGTCAATACCCGCTTCCTGCTCGAAGGTAAACTCGAGGGCATTGGCAGCTTTACCTACGAGATATTCAAGCGCGTCACCCAGAACCATCCAGAACACGAATTTCTGTTCTTTTTTGACCGCCCCTGGTCCGAGACCTTTGTTTTCGGAGATAACGTCACGCCCGTCAAACTATTTCCTCCGGCACGACACCCTTATCTGTGGTATTGGTTTTTTGAGCATAGCGTTCCACAGGCTCTCAGCAAGCACAAGGCAGATGCCTTTTTAAGCACGGATGGCTATTTGAGTTTGCGCGCCCGTATTCCCAGCTGCACCGTCCTGCACGACCTTAATTTCGAGGCCAACCCCGAAAACTTACCTTGGCTGACCCGCAAGTATTACCTCTATTACTTTAGGCTCTTCGCCCAACGGGCGGATCGCCTTCAGACCGTTTCCAACTACTCCAAGCAGGACATCCACGAGCGATATGGCATTTCCGAAGATCAAATCGACGTCGTGTACAACGGTGCTCACGAGCGCTTTCAACCCTTGTCCGAGGAAGAGGTTTCCGCTTATCGCCGGGAAAAGACAGACGGTCAGCCCTATTTTGTTTTTGTGGGGGCCTTGAATCCTAGAAAGAACGTCGCCCGTCTCATTGAGGCCTTCGACTACCTGAAGACCCAAACCGACCTGCCCCACAAACTGATGATTGTTGGGGAGAAGATGTTCTTGACGGAGGACATCAAGAGCGCCTACGGCGCAATGCAACATTCCGATCAAGTCATTTTCGCCGGAAGACTCGACAATGAACCCCTTCGCCAGTCCATCGCGTCTTCCGATGCTTTGATACTTCCCAGTACCTATGAGGGCTTTGGGATTCCCCTAGTGGAGGCCATGCAATGCGGTGTTCCCGTACTCGCGGCAAATGCCACAGCGCTTCCCGAGGTCGTTGGAACGGCCGGCTTGCTTTTTGACCCTTACCGAATGGAGGACATCGCCCGAGCGATGAACCAGTTGGTCGCTGATCGAACCGTTCATCAGGAATTTGCTCAACTGGCACTGGAACGAGCTCAGACCTTTAGTTGGGATCAATCCGCGGCCAAGTATTGGTCCAGCGTCGAGAAAATGATGGAAGATGCCCGTTCACTATGATTTTAACGGCCTCACGGCCGGATGCGACGAAGCTGGTCGAGGATGTCTGGCAGGCCCAGTAGTTGCCGCCGCCTGTATTCTTCCCAAGGACTTTCACCACCCCTGGCTTAACGATTCCAAGCAAATCAGTGAGAAACGTCGCGACCTACTTCGCCCCGTCATTGAATCCGAGGCCATTTCTTGGTCGGTTGCCTTTCTGAGTCCCGAAGAGGTGGATGAGCTCAATGTTTTGTCAGCCTCCATCGAGGGGATGCATCGCGCCCTTGGCCAATTAGACCCCCAGCCCGAACTCATTCTGATCGACGGTAATCGTTTCAAACCCTATCGAGATATTTTCCACGAATGTGTGGTCAAAGGCGACGGAAAATACTTAAGTATTTCTGCCGCTTCCGTATTGGCGAAAACACACCGAGACGCCTTCATGCTCGAAGCGGCGGCTCAACACCCCGAATACGCTTGGGACCGGAACAAGGGATACCCCACTGCAGCCCATAGAAAAGCCATTGCAACGCACGGCCCAACGGAACTTCACCGAAAGAGTTTTCGACTGTTGCCGGAGCAAATGAAATTGGACTTCTAATCCTTATTTTTGCGTCAAACCACTTTGCCATGGTCCGTACCTTCCGCGCCGCCTTTTTTATCCTCACCCTGATCCTTTTCGCCTGTTCTCGCGATCAAAACGCTGGAGACCTTCTTCAGGCGATACCCGTCAATGCCGTGCTCATTGCCGAGGTGAATAACGCTCAAAAGGCTGTTGAGCTTGGAACAAGCAATCGCTTGTGGGAGCGTTTGGATTCAAATGCCTACCTCAAAACATCTCTTTCCGAAGGCCGAGCGGTTTGGAATGAATTCCTATCGGGTACTGAGGTTGATGGCCTAGGACGATTCAGCCTGTCCTTCCATGAATCGGGAGCCAACTCCTACGACGTGCTATTGGTTTTGAAGCGAGAAGATCATCCTTATCTCGAGGAGGTCTATGGACGTTGGGCTGAGGCAAGAGTAGAGGAGGCGCGTACCTATGATGGAGAAACCATCATTCGCATCGATTTAACCAAAAGTGGAAGGAGCTACTACGCCGCGGAATCACGGGGACTCATTGTTGCCTCCGAAAGTGACTTGTTGGTAGAAGATGCACTTCGTCAGTTGAAGGCGAAGGTAAATTTATTGACCACCGACGAGTTTGCCTCCTTGCATCGGACCGCGAACAGAAAGGATCCGGTGAATCTGTACATCCAGTATGATGCTCTTGGTGAATGGGCAGGTACGCGCATGAAGGCCGGCTCGTTTGCTTGGTTGGAACGCGGGGCTGAATGGACAGAACTGGACCTGAGCTTTAAAACGGATCGATTAATCGCTAGCGGACTGACCCATGTCAGTGATTCCGTGGTGAACTATATGAGTTTGTTCCGCGACAACCCTTCTCGGAAGAACCAGCTCTTGGATCTATTGCCCAACAACACAGCCGCCGTAACAGCCATCAGCTTTGAGAACTTTGCCAGCTATCAGCGCGATTATGAAAAGCTCTTGCGCCAGTTAAATCGCTCCGATAAGCTATTACTCCTCAAAGATCAGAGCACCAAATACAAGGCCTACACCTCTTGGGTCGATACCGAATTTGGCCTTGCCTTACTCGAGAATCCCGGAGCTGATTGGGCGCAGAGTTCGATTGGGCTCATCAAGTTTCGCGATAAACGACTGGCTGAGGAGGCCTTGGGAAATCAAGCAACGGCAGACATCACAAAGTACAATGATTTTGTGATTCGCAAGATTGAAGACTCTTCCTTTCCTACAGTCTTTGGCCGCGTGTTTAAAGCGATGAACACTTGCTACTACACCACCTACCGGGACTACGTGATCATCGCTCCGCAGGAGCTATTAATCAAACAATTCCTTAATGATAATCGTGGAGGGCGAACCTTGAACGACGATAAAGGCTTTGCTGCCCTTCGGGGTGAATTGAGTAGCAAGAGCCACGTCTTTCTCTATGCCGAGAATCCGCAAGCCATTAGTCTACTTCAGGCCGTCACCCGAGCCAAGTACGGGGAGGGCTTGAGTAGTCGAAAAGAGGAATGGAATGAAATCGCTGCAGTCGCTTGGCAGCTGGAGATGGAGGACGCCGCCGCACACACTCAATTGATCGTGCGCTACCGTACGGAGGAACAAGCAGAAACGCGACTTCAGTGGGCTACAGAACTGGACACGCTCGCTGGCATGGAGCCTATCATTATCAAGAACCACTACAGCAAGCGATTCGAAGTCTTGGTTCAAGATGTCAATCACACGCTGTACTTAATTGATGCGCGAGGCGATGTTCAATGGCGTCGTGCCTTGGATGGTCCCATCCGCAGTGAGGTGCATCAATTAGATCGCTATAAGAATGGCAAGCTTCAATTCGTTTTCAATACCGAAAGTACCCTCTACATGTTGGACCGAAATGGCAAGGATGTAGAAGATTACCCCATCAATTTACCGGGAGCCGTCACCGCTAAGGTTGCCGTCTTTGACTATGATCGGAATCGGAACTATCGAATTTTCATAGCTTGTGGAACGCGGATTTTACTCTATGGTGTAGACGGTAAACCGGTTTCCGGTTGGGAGTATGGAACGGCCTCCTCCGAGGTGATTGGAAGTCCTACACTGTATCAAATCGGCGGAAGAGATTACCTCGCGTTCTTCACGTCTGATGGTCAAGTCAGTCTGCGCAACAGACGTGGACAAGAGCGCGTCACTTTGGGAGCTAAGCTGGATTTGCGCGATCCGGAATTGTTCTTGATTAAAGGTCAAACGCTTTCGGATTCCCGCTTGGTTGGCCTCTCGAAATCAGGGCAATTGACCAATGTGTTCTTCAATGGAAGTGTTGATATGACGGACATCGGAATCGTAGACCCAGAAGCGTATTTCGCGCAGTTCAAAGGCCATCAAATTCTTCTAGAAGGAAAGGAAGTCCGCGTCTCTGGCCCAGAGGTGAATTACACCTACACTTCTAAGACTCCGCTTGATCGCTCCCTAAAGACCTTCGATATGGGACCTCATTTTGTCTTGGGAATTCAACATCGAGAGGGCCGAGAGCTCTGGCTCCTTAACGCTTCAGGTAATATTCGCACAGGATTTCCAGTCACCGGAGATTTGGGTATGACCATACGGGACCTGGACTTGGATGGGAAGCTCGATTTAATAGTCGCAGATCGAGAGGGCTACGTCTACAATTACGCTCTAGACTAATTATTTCCGGCCTCGAAGCAGTAAGAGGTCACCGGCATCCGGTTCCTCGCCAAAGGCCATTCCATTCCGCTCGTACAGCTTGCGGAGCTTGATTCCATACTGTTGACTCACTTCATACATGGATTCCCCATTATTGACGCGATGAGTCTTCACTAGTCCCTTGTTCTTCTTCGGCTGTAGATAGAGAATGTCTCCGGGAGATAAAGTGCCGTCATAGCGCAGCTCATTGTACTTCACGAGCTGTTTCATGGATACATCCAATTCTTCTGAAACTTGCTCTAGAGTATAGCCTAAGGGGAGCAGTACATATTTGATTTTGTTGGGGTGGTAGGTCACCACTAGGCTATTTCGATCAAAGTAGGCAGAGTCTTTGGCCATCGGAACCACGAGGTCGAGGTTAGTGTCGTAGCGATACAGTTCATGGCGCTCGATCAAATCGATTAATCGATCCGCATATTTTGGATCCGTGGCGTAACCTGCCTTCTTTAACCCACGCGCCCAGCCTTTGTAGTCGATGGGGTTTAGATCAAAAAGAGTGGCGTATCGAGATCGTTCACTTAGGAATAGAGAATGATCCTTGAAACTTTCCCGGGCATCAGAGTACACTCGGAAGCATTCGTTTCGACGGTCGTCATCGTACTTCATAGACTCCCCAGTCCAATCACTGTGGCACTTTATTCCGAAGTGATTATTGGCCTTGGTGGCCAACTCAGAGTTGCCGTCGCCAGACTCTAAAATGCCCTGAGCGAGGGTGATGCTCGCCGGAATCCCATACTCCTTCATTTCTTGAACAGCGACGAGAGCGTAACGCTCAATGTACTGGTCGCGCGTAAGACGCTGCGCAGTGGCACCGAAGGTCAAAAGGAGTGCTCCAAGGAGCGAAAGTGTTCTGATCATGATGGATTCAAACGTGCGTTAACCCTGAAACAGTATCAAACTTCTGTCCAAACTTTTCCGTCGAGCATTTATTCCGGCAATTCCCTGTAGTCCACCGGTATGAACGACCAGTGTTTTCGCCCTCACGGGCGGATGCACGGTTTCGATCGATGTTTTACCGACTAGTGCTGCTCGACTCAAGCCGTACATCATTTTTCCCGTGTAAATGGGATCCAGAGGAATGTCTGTTTTCCGATAAAATTCATTGAGAAAATCAACCAATTCATCATCGACTTTGCCATAGCCGCCAAAGTGAAAGTCACTGACGATGTTCAACCGTCGGAGTTCTTCTTCGACCGCGCCCTCATCCCACAGAAATCGATAGAGCAGTTTACGAACATGATCCCTTAGGAAATCTCCTCCTTTCAAGGCTGAATACAGCCATACTTGGGTTTCGGATCCTGTAGACAGTAAGATGCCTGCTGCTGTGGTTCCCGTACCGCCCGGAACAACGACGTGTTCCCAGTCATTGCGCTCCTCTCGCGGCACAATTTCCATGCAACCGTTTACACCGAGGTAGTGTGCTCCGCCTTCGGGAATCACTAGCGTTCGTCCAAAACGTCTGTGGAGCTCATCCTTGTACGATTCATCTTCTTTGCCGTTGTATTCCAATCGAGAGACGCGCTCCAACTGCATACCGTGATCCCGGCAAAAGGAGAGTGTGGGATTGTTTAAGTCGGCATCTTCACCACGTACTATACCAATAGTTCGAATTCCGAATTGAGCGCCAGCCGCGGCCGTGGCAGCCAAATGGTTGCTGAATGCCCCGCCAAAGGTCAAGAGGGTATCGTGTCGATCTTCCAAGGCCTTAAGCACAAAATACTTGAGTTTCCGCCACTTGTTTCCCGAGATGGTCGGGTGCAATTGATCGTCGCGCTGAATGGTCCATCGTGCCGTAGGCACAAAATCCAAGGCCTGTCTTGGGGCCACACGATGAGGCCAAGGGTCAGATTTCGTATCCATAATGCTCTAGGAGTTCAACGGCATCCGGATGGGCAGTGAGCTCAGCGGCACGCGCCTGATTTTCGGGTTGCTTCCATTTGCCGGCAGAACTGCTATGAGTGGGTTTCACTTCACCGAAATAGGCTCTGTTTTTACGTACACTCGTGTGCTGATGCCATTGGCGAATGGCATCCGGAAATTCAATATTCAAAAAAGTGCAAATCCCCTCCAGGGTTCTTTCTTGATGCTCAATGAGGTCTTCATAGCGAATGGTCATGACCTGAGGACGTGCCTCTTCGCGCTTTCCAGCGGTGACGTCATTGATCCAGCGTTCTGGTGCTACCCAGTATCGGTCTGGGTCACTTGGGTGCTTAGAGAGAATGACATCGCGTCCATCCCGAACGATGTTGATGAAGCGAAATAGCCCATTGTGAAAGCGATCAATGGCATCTAAGCGATTCACGTTAAGTGGAGTCTTTTCACACCAGCGGTCTGTGGTGGATTTGATGCGATGCGTCAGAAAGGTTCGGTACAATCGATCCATTCGCGCGGGCTTGTAACCATCTACGAGGTCATCGAACATGCTCAATTCTAGCGGGCAGGCAAAAATCTTCGGGTGAGCGCTGAGGATGCTTAAGAGAAGGGTGGTGCCGGATCGTCCACAGCCACCAATATAGATGGGAGGCTCGGTAAAATGCCTGCGCTCAATACGCCGTCCCAAAAAGGTGATTAGGTTCAAAAAGGGTTTCTTGAGGGCGGCTTTCATACTGCAAACGTATTGAATTTATACCTTTGGCGCATGGACGGATTCGACCAATTTCGCTCGCTGGAATCGGGCGATTATTACAAAACTAAAGAGGGGTACATCGTGTTTACCGAACAGTACCACCTCAAACGCGGCTATTGTTGCCAGAACGGCTGCAAGCGCTGTCCATACGGATTCAAAAAGAAGAACACATGACCGCATTTGCCGAGGCTATCCGAAGCGGAATTCCCTCTGAACTCCCTACGCCCAAACCCTACGACCCCGAAATCAATCACGCCCCTAAGCGGAGAGAGATTTTAAGTCCAGAGGAAAAGAAGCTGGCTTTGAGAAATGCGTTGCGCTATTTTCCCTCGAAGTGGCACGAGACTCTAGCCCCTGAGTTTGCAGAAGAGCTAAAGACCTACGGACGCATTTACATGCACCGATTCCGTCCAGACTACGAGATGTATGCCCGACCCGTATCGGAGTATCCAGCACGCAGTCCACAGGCGGCTGCCATCATGCTGATGATTCAGAACAACTTAGATCCACGCGTGGCCCAGCATCCGCACGAGCTCATCACCTACGGCGGTAATGGTGCTGTTTTTCAGAATTGGGCGCAGTACTTGCTCACTATGCAGTACCTGAGTGAAATGACGGAAGAGCAGACCCTTCACATGTACAGCGGTCATCCGATGGGACTCTTCCCTTCGCACCGTGAGGCACCTAGGGTCATCGTGACCAACGGAATGATGATTCCCAACTACAGTCAACCGGATGATTGGGAGAAATTCAATGCGCTTGGGGTCACTCAATACGGACAAATGACCGCTGGATCGTACATGTACATCGGCCCGCAGGGCATCGTTCATGGAACAACCATTACGGTACTCAATGCTGCTCGAAAACTCGGGCGCACGGGATCTGACTTGGGCAGTACACTCTTTGTGACTGCGGGTCTAGGCGGGATGTCCGGTGCCCAGCCAAAGGCCGGAAATATTGCAGGCGTAGTAAGCATCACGGCTGAAATCAACCCCAAGGCGGCGTACAAACGTCATGAGCAAGGTTGGGTTGATGAGGTGATTGAAGACGTGGACGCCACCATTGATGCGGCTCTTGCTTACATGGAGCGCGGTGAGGCTCATTCCATCGCTTATTTGGGGAATATCGTTGATCTCTGGGAGCGTTTGGCTGAGCGAGAGGTTCATGTTCACCTGGGTTCAGACCAGACCTCATTGCACAACCCAAGGGCCGGGGGATACTATCCCGTGGATATGAGTTATGAAAAGGCCAATGAGCTCATGGCGAATGATCCACATACCTTCAAGGAGAGAATTCAAGATACTTTACGGCGTCATGCCGCAGCAGTCAATAAGCTCACAGCGGCAGGAATGTACTTCTTCGATTATGGAAATGCCTTTTTACTGGAGGCCAGCCGTGCGGGGGCAGACATCATGGCGGAGAACGGTATTGATTTCCGTTATCCGAGCTATGTTCAAGACATCATGGGCCCCATGTGTTTTGATTATGGTTTTGGTCCGTTTCGTTGGGTTTGCGCGAGTGGTCAAGCGGAGGACTTGCAGAAGAGCGACGATATAGCTTGTGCCGTCTTGGAAGAAATTCGCCTCAGCAGTCCGCCGGAGATTCAACAGCAAATGGCGGATAATATCCAGTGGATTCGCGGTGCCCAAGAGAACAAACTCGTTGTAGGTTCTCAAGCTCGTATCCTTTATGCGGACGCCGAAGGAAGGATCGAGATTGCTCGAGCCTTTAACAAGGCAATTGCCGCAGGAGAGATGGGGTCGGTTGTCTTGGGTCGAGATCACCATGATGTCAGTGGAACGGACTCTCCCTTCCGGGAAACCAGCAACATCTATGACGGATCGCAATTCACGGCGGACATGGCCATTCACAACGTCATTGGAGATAGTTTCCGCGGAGCCACTTGGGTGAGTATTCACAACGGCGGAGGTGTCGGATGGGGCGAAGTGATGAACGGAGGCTTTGGAATGCTCCTGGATGGATCTGATGAAGCGGAACGCCGCTTGGAGCAGATGCTGTTTTATGATGTCAATAACGGAATTGCCCGTCGTGCTTGGGCACGAAACGACGAAGCCATCTTCGCTATCCGACGTGAAATGGAACGTTCTCCAGGCCTAAAAGTAACCTTACCTGAATGCGCTGATGATAAGCTGATTGATTCGGCACTTCGTTGATTCTACGAAATGACGTATTTTAGGGGGACACCACTTGGGTATGAAACGACACTCCCTATTATTTTTACCTCCCAATGAGCACGGTACTTTTTGTGGTGTGTACATCTTCGAATCGTCCGGATGTTCGCCCGACGGCATTGGATGGGGTTCTCGATTTACGATCCTGGGACTTTGATCGCTTTGGTTCCTAAGAGCTGTCGGTGGAGTGGGACTTATATTGGGAAGAGACCCTGCTTGGTTCGAATGAGGCAGAGAATCCCCCGGTCCTTCAGTTTGTTCCGGGAACATGGAATACCGCGAGTCTTCAAGACTCTATTTTTCCTCAATACGGTTATGATACCTATTCACTTACGGTACTCAAAGCACAACAAGACGTTAGACCTAAATGAAAAGACTGATTCCCTTTTGCACTGCAATCGCATTTTTACTCATCGCCTGCGAAGAAGAAGTGCCTGATCCAAATTTCGACTTGCGCGATGATTATACCGGTTCTTGGGTAGTTGAAGAGAATTCCAATTTTTTCGGTGCTCAAGCGTATGCTGTAGAAGTCACTAAAAGTGATACCTCGGATACAGAAATTTGGGTCTCCAATTTCTACGGGTTAGGGAGTTCGACTATTACTTCAATGAATGTTGTCGATAACAGCCTGGTGATACCGCTGCAGACTGTTTCCGGAAGCGATATTAGCGGGACAGGTCAATCGGACCTTGATGTAACCAGTATTTCTTTCACCTATGGAGTTGACGATGGGTCAGGTGTGGACAACTGTACTGCAACCTGGACAAGATAGCCTACCATTTGAGTCGATACTGAAGACGGACCTCCCAACCTTCGTCCAAAATGGTCTTTACCCAAAGTTGATGGCGGTCAAATAAACCAACCCACATCAGGTACATTCGCTGCCCTTTCCCGTGAAAAGCAGGCACAGAAAAGGTGTATAGAAGGTCATTTTCATAGACGTACAGGCGATGTTCAAAATCGCTGGAAGAGTAGCTGGTCCAACGAAGATAGATACGTGAATGACTGCTCCTTTTCCATTGTATATCAAGGTAAGTCAACACCCCTTGTCCACCTTTGGATTGATTCCATTGGTTGCGAACAGTCACTTGAACCTTTGGCCATGACTTTCTGAATTGTAGTCGCCCATCTACTCTTTCTTTTCGCACCCTGAAGTCTATCTGGCTCGTCAGCTGTTCAGAAAGACCGTATTCGATTCGACTCGCCCAGAAGGAATTCTCCCATTCACGATATGCCGTCCAATAAAACCTCAGTCGGGGTAACGGATTCCACCATTGTTCGATGCGCACAAATTCTTGGCCCTGCGGGCCGATATCAAACATGAATCTCGGGTCACTTAGCATTTCCCTATATGGAGTTCGGTGGAAAGTCAACCTTAATTTCCATTGGTCATCCGGAACCCATAGAGTTTGAAATTCCAACTTCTCTCGATCACCGATCCGTCCCCACTCAAAGAATCCTGTCAATCTGCTCCAGCGTCTGTTGAATTGTATACTTTTTCTTATTTGTTGCTGCATAATCGGCTGCGGTAATATCCTCGACTCCCAATTTCTTTTTTCGATAAGCCCTCCAATGGACCAATGGCGTGAGGATCCAAGAAGATATACTCCCATTCGCTTCTCATGTGAAGAATTCCACCACCTAGATTTGTCTGAGCTCGCGAACAGGCCATCCGTGTAGGCCGTATTAAATTGATTCTGAAGCGTGTCCAACTTGATATGACGTGGGGTTCGACTTTTCCACACGCCCCAGTCCACAAACCCAAACCGTCCTTGAGTGAGGATTCCATTTTGATATCCCGTCTCAGCAGAACTTGCATGGCCACGAACAAGAATTGTCCCCGAGCTTCTGATTTGGGGTCCCAGTGATCCTCGGAAGCCCTCTCCGTTTACCAGTCCTCGTCCCCAGCTAAGGCGAAATGACCCAATCCAAATGCGTTCAAGGACAAATTTTTTTAGCCTGAAGTTCGGATTCCATTGAATAAATCCAGACCGATGTATGGGACTTTCCAGTCCTTTCGAAAGACCCTCGCCGGGATCTTTTTCACTCGACAAACCCCACTGAAAAAGTTCGCCTAATTGCCCTCGATATAAAAGATATCCATATCCTAAATCGCCTTCATGATGCCCAAGGTTCCTGAAGAAAATTTGATCCGTTCCGAATTTTGTTCGGAGCATAATTTCATGTTTCCAGTACCGTCTCGTCTGATCGTTCTGAAAGTCACTCGCCTTGAAGTCAACCAATGGAGTGATTCTTCTCACATGACTGATCGTCCAAGCAGGTAGTTCGAGCAGTTCGAAAGGACTTTTGATTTCTTTGACCCGCGTACGGTACTCGATTACTTGATGTGCCATGATCGAACTAACTCCCGGAAGCAGGACCAAGTCATCCATTGAGGCCTTATTCAACTGCAGCGGTTCATTTTTCCAGAGCATCCACTGCTCTTGATCAAACTGAATTTGATCGGTGGAATTGGACGTATCCCATGTCTCCTGATCGGATAAGTCATTTTGACCTATGGACCAATGACTTATGAAGATCGCCAGGAACAAGCAATACCGTAGGTCCATCCTTTTAGTCTTCCCATTTCCAACACTCCGTGAAAGGCCCAAGATTTCCAGCGAACCAACCATCCAACAGCCATCCATTGACTACCTGTACCGCAGCCCGTCGTGAGTTCAAACTGATTGTTCAGTCGCCAATGCGCTCCAGCGCTCCACCTGTTTTCTAGCCCATTATTTTTCCAGCCAAGATGGAGGGTGTTTTCGGACCAAATGCGATGTTGCATTTCAAACTGCATTGTTCTTTCGGACCTTACCTTCGTGGTTAGCCATCGGACTTCAAAAGGGTTTACACAGCTTAATGCAAAACTCCAATCTGAGTGTAAACTACCCCAAAGCGCTATTTCAGGATAAATGCGAAAGGGCTGTTGGTTCTCGGAAGGAAACCACTGTTCTAAGCTCCACCGCGCCCCCAATCGAAGACGATTTACCGGAAGGGAAAGACCCACCCGAGCTCTCGTTCTTCGCTGATCTGACCATCCGATTTGGGTTAAATCGCCGGAATAAAAGAGCTCTCGGAATTGACCAAAGCATCTAAACTCTGATACACTAAGCCCCGCCTCCGGTAGCAACCAGGATTGGCGAAACAGGCCATTAAGTTTATCGGGAGTAGCGGATGGGGTAGGTAGCGCAGATGAGCCTTCGGAAGGATGCATTAAACTGGACCCCATTAAACCGGACTCCATAGGAGGAAGGCCAAAAGGATCAACTTGAGCAATGACAAATTGGTGAAACAGGATGGGGAATAGGAAAACAAGCCTCATGCCCGAAAGATCTCAGAACTCGAGGCCAGATCTACCGTTTTAGGGTCTCGGTGTCAAAATAGTCCAGAGGAACCTAGTCTACTACAAAAGTCATGTGGAATACTTCTTCTGAACTCTTGACCATCAGTATGTATTGACCGGAAGCCCACAGAGAAACGTCTAGTTCTTGTGGTACAGCATTTTGCCCTTTCAAAACCGTTCTTCCCAAAACATCGTGAACGACCCACTGTTCAGCTTTTTTATTCCCGTGTATGTAAACCTTGTCCCGACTGGGATTTGGATAGAGCTTCCAAGGATTCGAGTCCTGAGCAGCCAGGCCTACTGTAGAGAATATGAAAGGCTGTGAAATGCTACTACAGCCATTATTATCTGTAACGATAACCTGATAGGAGCCATCGCTAGGAGCAGTAATGCTCGACGTGTTGAAGCCCGATAAAGAGGAGCCATTTAGTAGCCATTCGTAGGAATAAGGTCCAGATGGGATACTCAAAATATGTCCCGTTTGTGAAATAACCGGTACTGCAGGTAGATCATGAACAACTACAGTATCCCAATTTCTCCCCATACAACCATTTGCGGTGTCTACGTACGTGTATTCAAAGGTAAAGGTTCCCGTTTGAATTGGATTAAAAGTTCCATTGCTCACGTGGAGTCCGGAGTAATTGCCGCCCATTGGGAAACCTCCTAGCAGCGTAAAAGACGGATCGTTTAGACAAAAGTCTGGAAGTCCGGTGAAAAGTACTGTGGGCGCCGGTAGCACATCTAATAGAAGAACCGTATCGCTCGTGCATCCTAGACTATTGATGTAGGTATATGTAATCTGATGGACACCAGGACCAGCTATCGACGGGTCAAAGAACCCGCCTGATAAACCAGGCCCACTGAGTGTTCCACCTGTTGGCTGTACAATGTTCAGATCAACAGGAGGGTCGCCTTCGCAAAGCGAGGAAGGGTAGTCGTTAATGGTGAAGGTTTGTACTGGGTGTACGGTCCAAACTACGGATATGGAATCTGTGCAGCCAAATGAGTTCGAAAAAGTGTACTGAATTTGGTGAGCTCCAGGACCTACAATTGTAGGATCAAACTGGCCATTGCTCATTCCGGGACCGCTGTAAATTCCTCCTGCAGGAGTTCCAACCGGTAAAGGTTGGAGGCCTGCGTTGATACATATTGGGGCAGGACTAGCTAGAGATAAGATGGGCTGAGGTTCAATCCAAAAGACCTGGCTTGCAGAATCAACGCATCCCGCCTGCTGTGTAATGGTGAGCAAAGAATGGTGTCCCGGGTTCAGGATCCCAGGGTCTAGGACAGTAGAAAGAAAACTATCCACATAGCTTGTGGTCGTGGCATCCGAAACTAGGGTATAAGTAGGGTCACTGGCGCAAAGGGTATCTGGAATGGACTGAATTTGGGCCAATGGTGTCGGCAAGACTGTGACCTGAATGCTTGCCGAATCCTCGCAGCCGTATGCCGTCGAATAGTGATAGGTAATCCAATGTACACCGACACCAGCCATTCCGGGGTCAAAACTAGAACCAACAGTGCCCATTCCCACGAATTGGCCTCCAGGCGGATATGCGACTAAATTCCTTGGGTCCTGATCCTGACAAAGAGAATCAAGGGCATCGAAGGTGATTTGGGGCTCCAAACCAATGTGGAGGGTGAAAAAGGTTGAATCTGAACAACCAAAGGAGTTCGTGTAGCGATAACCAATATCGAAGGAGCCAGAAGATGAGACGGACAGACTGTCTCCTTGCACATTCGTGCCATAGAATTGCCCGCCAGGAGGACTGGCGGATAGAGCCATCATTCCTACTGGATGACACAGGCTATCATTCATGGTCACGCTGACTATGGGCTCTGGAACAACTTCTATTTTGATGGAGTCTTGCGCTGAACAGCCTTTGGAATCGGTGTACGAAGCGTAAACGGTATGTAATCCAATGCCGGATAAAGAAGGGTCGAAAGAACTGCCTACTATTCCAGTACCAGTAAGTAGCGCGTTCTGTGGAAAGGGCATAAGATCTACGGGTGCACTGCCGAAACAGAGGGTATCGGGCTGGTTCAAGAATCCTGCCGTAGGCAGAGAGACCACTGTAAAATAAATAGAGTCGGTATCAGAGCAACCATCTTGTGTCACCGTATACGTAATCAAATGATGGCCCAGCCCAGCGGTGGCAGGGTCAAACTGTCCTCCAACGACGCCTGGACCGGAGATATGACCGCCAGCTGGGAGTCCAGTGAGTACTTGCATGCTCGAATTGATACAAAGGGTGTCAGAAGGAGTGGACCAAGTTGCTTGAGGACGAGGTTTAATTTCGTAGTGGTGCCAAACCGTATCCGTACAAGGTCCATTTGTGAAAACTTCTGCAAAAAGATAGCTTCCTGCAGGGATGGTGTCCGTGTCTAAGGTGATCCAGGAGGTGCTTTGAACGCCACTCATGGCACACCAAGTAATAGAATCTGGTACAGGGAGATTCGAGACACCGGAAAAAATAAATTCATAAACAGCCGTGTCGGACGGGCAAGGAGATCCTTCAACAACATAGAAATAGGATCCTATTCCTACTGACGTAGTGGGATCAACGAGGACTCCGTTGGAATCCCACCAATTTCCTTGATTACTGACTGAGGGATCCAAAACCTGGGTAAGGGAAGGCGCGATATACGAACAAAGCGTATCGGTGAAATCGGGTCCGGCATCGGGTGGTGCAGCCAGTGCTATGTATAGGGAGTCGGAATCTGTGAATGGATCGCTATAGGCTGTAAAAACATGCCAACCAGAACTTGTTGGGGAGAAGGTGACCGGGTTTTGCCCATAAATACCATTTGGCCCAGCCCATCGGACGGAATCAACAGGTTGGCCTCCATTGTCGACTTGTGCACTTAACGAGACATTGTCTCCCACACAGAGTGTGTCATTGTTTCCAGCATCGACAGTTAGTGGGCTGGTGACTTCTATTTGCACAATTTTGGACAAGGAACATCCTCTTGCATTATCCGTAGCGGTAACCAAGACATTTAAATCATTTTGGAGTATCCAAGTTGTGGGATGTTGGGTGTTGGCGCCAGTCAGGGGTATAGTTGGGACCCAGCTGTAGGAATAATTTCCAGATCCTCCTGAAGCCGTTGCCCCCAAACTGGCGGATTGGCCCGAGAAAACACTGACGTCTGGGGCATCGAGCTGTAGCGCTGGATAGCGAATATATACTGCTGTATCCCACTTTGACTCACATCGCAAGGAGCTCGTCTTTAGGTAGATCAAGACGGTGTCTGGAGCTGTTAGATTTGGTGGAGCAACACTATCTCCGGTCGCCCAAAGCGTGGTAGTATCTGGGTAATACCATTGAGATTCTACGGCACTACCCTCATTCACAAGCCAAGGAAAATTGTCTTCGAAACAAATCGTAGAACTTCTCGCCATGGGGCTCGAGAAGGTGTCGACAAAGAGGGTGAGCGAAGTGTCTAGGGTTCTGTGAAAAACGGTATCCGTAACGCTCAAATCAAAGATGAAGAAGCCATTGTCCGTTGGATTGAATGTGCTGACGCTGTCATAAGCTTGAGCATTAAAACCTGCGGGAGCGTACCATTGGGTTTGAAACCCAGAAACAAATTGTTGTAGGGTCCCAATGGAAGCTGCATCAAAGTTAATGGACCAGTCGAATAGCCAACCGTTATCGGCTCCAACGTGATCAATAATTTGAATAACCCATGGCCCGTTTACCGAACTGCCTATGAGCTGACTAAACGGCTCTTCGGGAAGATAACTGCCTGCAGGCATATAGCTTCCGGAGACGGTGTTTCCGAGGTTGTTGGTATAGCTATGCGATAAAGAAGATGCACTGGCTAGCGTGCCGAAATCGGGTTGTGTCTCCGTGAAGCAATAAGTATATCCCGTTCCAGGAACATCTTGTGCGGAGGTCAGATCTACAGGCTCGCCAAGATGAGCCGAAGAGAAATCTGAGGAGGGATATAAGACGACCGAATCTCCCGAAGGCGCGAAAAGTGTTATGCTGAGATCACCCATCCAACTGTGCTCAATATTGAGGCAAGTAGAAAGAAAATCAGATGCGCTTTGAATAGTATCATCCGCACTGTAGCAATCAATCAAGAGGGTATCGAGGTACGTGTCGCTAGGTCCGTCTCCTTTGTCCGGCAAGTACAATGGTTCCGTAAATAGTGAATCGCATGTTGTGTTAACTGTATCCGGATTTATTGGATTCCATTGGAAAGTAGCAATCTCAGAAATACAAATGGTATCGGTCCAAGTGACGGTACTCCAGGACATTTTTTGGCTAACCAGAATATATATGGATTGAAGTGAACTAGTACAGTTTGCTGCCGTACGAATACGTACGCCTCCTGTAAAAAACCCACTTTGACTATAAATGAAGGAAACCGTATCTCCAATCTCCTGACTTCCCTCACCACTGAACCATTGAAATTCACTCGTATCCGTGAGAGTCGTGGGCGCAACCCCGTAAAGTGTAACTGTATCTCCTTCCTGTAAAAAAATCGTATCGGCGCTAGCCTGGTCATTTTGCCAAGAGAAGTTAATGACGCCGCATTGTGCGAACGCCACAGATCCGATGAGCAAAAAAGCTATCGAGAGCGGACAACGAACAAGCATATGTCTTGGATAGGTTTCCAAAATACAGAAAATTCTTTGAATCAATGTTCTAAAACCACCCTCAAGTGTAGGATCTGATTTTCACTTTTGAGAACAAGTACATACGTCCCGGACGCGAATCTAGATAAGTTGTACTGCCATTGGATAGGGTCGCCTGAAGGGATATATCCTTCGTCTAAAGATTGACCCATAGGATTGACCCACTTGTACTGAATTTCCCGTGCTCTTAGAGGTAGGTTTAACGAAACGGTGCCGCGCGTCGGATTAGGATAGATTTGTAATTCCGGCCACTCGAGTTCGCTCAGATTGGTAGGGTAGATGATGTCAACAAAAAGGGAATCAGAAATATTGGTACATCCCCATTCATTAATTAGCATGACCTGATAGTATCCCGTATCGGCCGCCGTCCACTTAATATTGTTGGAATTGGGAATGGAATCTCCGTCGAAGAACCACTGATAGTCATAAAATCCCCAATCGCAGACCAAGAAGTTGATGGTTTTGTTAATGCTTGGTTCAGGTGGCGTAGGGTAAACTTGAATTTGAGTAGAGATGCTAGCAGAGCAACCTGAAGAATCGGTGTACGTGTACGTTAGTAGATGACTTCCCTGACCGGCTACAAAGGGGTCAAAAAGAGTGTCATTGATGACTCCTGATCCCGTGTAGATTCCTCCGGCTGGGGATCCTCCAGAAAGAAGACTAGGTGGATCGCCTTCGCAGAAATCGGGTTGTCCAGATAAAGTGTCCATCGGGAGTGGCTGTACCAAGATGTTGAATATCGTATCTGTCAAGCACCCTTGTGCATTCGTGTATGTGTAAGAAATACTGTGACTGCCAACTCCGGCATTCTGCGGTGAGAAAACTCCGTTGACCACTCCAGGTCCTGAGTAGGTCCCACCAGAAGGGCTCACATTTGATAAGCTCAGATTCGCATCACCTTCGCAGAATGGGCCAAGAGGGCTTAGAGTAAGACTGGTTCCTGACAAGACGGTTACGAAGGTTGTGTCGTAATTCCCACAATTACCTCCCGAGTTGTAGTAATACACAATTTCATGAGTGCCAGGGCCAGCAAGAGCTGGTAAAAACTGACCGTTTACTACGTTGTTTCCTATCCACGTTCCACCAACAGGGGATGCCCCGGTCAATGAAAATGCTGGATCACTTGAACACAAGTCTGGAACAGTAGGCAAGTTAATAGAAGGAACATCGGTGACGACTATGGAGATAGAGTCGGATATATAACAAGGGTCTCCAGCAAAACTGTATTGTAAATAATGCGAGCCAACACCGGCCGCAGCGGGGCTAAAGTTGTTTCCAACAACTCCTGGTCCGGAGAAGGAGCCACCTGTCGGAAGGCCAACTGGAAGGGGAATTGGAAGGTCCCCTACGCAAAGGGTATCTGAAAATGGACCAATGGCTGTATTAATAGTGGCAGATATCGATATACTGATTTGAGCGGAATCCGAACAGCCAGAAAGAGCATCTGTGAAATAGTACTGAATATCATGAGTTCCAGCGCCTGAAGCCTGCGGATCTAAGATGAAAGCTAATCCGGATTGTCCGATGCTCGCTGTTGTCGAAGAGTAAACTCCTCCAGGAGGACTACCGAATGATAGAGTGTCCGAGTTGTTTGCTGTACAAAGCACCGGAACCAGGCTGGTATCGATAGCAACCAATGGGCTTGCAACTACTTGTATTTGGATGCTATCTGTAAAGGTACATCCAGCGGATGTTACAGAATAGTAAAACCAAAACGCACCGGGCGATGCAAGACCGGGATCAAAAAGCCCTGTGGTTGTTCCACCACTCCATGTTCCTCCTGCAGGCAATACGAAGTTGTTCAGGTCTATGAACGATTCGTTTTGGCACAGACTATCAGGGGTGGAGAAGGCGATAGTGTTTTGTACCGCTCCTACATCCATGGTGTAGATCGTGGTTCCACAAAAATTAGAGATTTGGTATTGATAGACTCCATAAGGTCCAGCGCTTGGATCAAAAGTACTGGTGACGGATAAACCGGAAGGGTCAAACCACCTTCCTGTATCAGGAAGTGCAAGCATTGCTGCGCCGTTTAAGAGAGAAGTCAAGTTCACATTCACTCCGGTAGGGCACACAATTGCGCTGGATTGAGGAACCGTTGGGTAAGGTTCAAGGAGCTCAAAAAGAACGGAAACACTATCGGTACAACCGGCAAGAGATACAATATATCTTAGTTCATGAGTTCCGACTGTATAGGTTGAGAGGGGCACAGAGGTTCCAAGAACTAGCGTACCATCTATTTTGTAGCTTTCTGTAGCCCCAACGTTAGATGTTGTGCCGGTTAAAGGAAGAGCGTCTGCCAAACAAAATGAATCGGTTGGCAATGCAAGAGAGAAGTTTAGTATTGTCGCCGTGCCGATGGTGAAACTTAAACTTGCTATTTGAGGTCCGTCAGTTACGGTTACCGAGTATGTTCCTACAGCAAGCCCAAATAAGTCTTCAATGGTAGATCCGTTCGACCAAATTATCGATGGAATGCCATTGGAAGAAATACTCAAATCGATGGACCCATCCGCAGTTCCATGACATGTTTCGTCGTTTGCAATACCACTTACGATCAATTGGCCGGGTTCGTTTACAGTAAATGTAGAGATCGAGCTACATCCGTTTGCATCAGTGGTAGTTACACTGTACGTGCCACCATCTAAGCCTGAAATCACTGCACCTCCAGGAAATGAGCCATTTGGCCCTATCCATGAGTAATTGTATCCGGGACTACCTCCCGTAGTAGACAATACGATGGCTCCATCACCGGCTCCGAAGCTACTGACGTCCGAAACATTCCCCGTGGATCCTACGGGTCCTGAAGGTTGTGCTACCGGTGGTGCCCCAGCAACGGTAGAGCAGCCGTTCGCATCTGTGATTACTACAGAATACAAGCCAGAGGGAACTCCGGTAAGGTCTTGAGTCGTTGACCCATTACTCCATAAAAACGAAAATGGAGGTGTCGCACCTGGGAACATGTTTAACTGAATGGAGCCCGTGGAGTCGCCAAAGCAGGCGACATTGTTAGCGGTAAATCCGTAATCAAAGGGGCCTATCGGTTGATTGATCGTCCAAGATTGAGCGGAAGAGCACCCATTGTTGTCGGTTACTGTAAGTGAGTACGTTCCAGCTAATAAGCCTGCAATATTGGGTATGGCAAAGCCATTGCTCCAGTCATAGGTGTATGGTGCTACGCCACCGGAAACAGTAGTGGATATAGCTCCCGAGCTATTGGCAAAGCAAATGATATCGGTAACGGAGCCTACAACCGACAAGCTGCTTGGCTGTGTAATCGTAAAGGATAGAACCTCTTGATCTGTTGAGGTGGGTATGGCGGTTACGGTGACCTGGTAAATGCCCGCGCCGACATTTAAAAGGTCTTCACTGGTAGAACCAGTAGACCATACATATTGATAGCTCGGTATGTCTGGTGGTATAAATCCCCCCGAAGCCGTAACATCTATGCTTCCAATCAAGTCTCCAAAACAAAGCACATCTGACTGATTGCCTTGAGCAACTAATGGCCCTGGTTGAGCAACGACTAAGGAGCTCAAAACATCACTGCAGCCGTTCGCATCCGTAATGGTCACGGAGTATGTTCCAGCCGTTAGATTCACTTGATCCTCTATAGGAGGTAATCCAGCGGACCAATTGTACGAATAAGGCGCTGTTCCTCCAGAAACGGTTAGATTAATAGAGCCATCCGAACCGCCGTTTGAGGTTACATGTGAAATGGTCGGAGTATTGTTGATGGCCGATGGAGCGGTCACGACAAATGATGACACAGTGGAGCACCCTCCGTTGTTGGAGACAGTGACCGTGTACGTTCCTGCACCGACGTTGGGAAGTGGAGTTCCGGAATAACCATTGCTCCAGTCGTAGGTCATATTGATCGTAGCTCCAGCAGTTAGACTTATGCCAATGGATCCATCATTTTCACCAGGGCAAGACTCGTTAAAAACAGCTCCATTGAATAAGGGGGCAACGAGGAGGTCAAAAGTCTGTGTGGCCGAGTTAGAGCATTGAGTTGTGGGATCGGTGTACGAATAAACCACGGTATTCCCAGTAGGCGTAAGGAATGAAGCCGAACCGCTCAGTGTAGAGCCGCTGAGGGTGTTGCCATTTACGGTAAACGTGCCGCCGGAACTCGGGAAAAATAATGGCCCTAGGTCAACGCTGGCATCCGAGCACAAAGAAATGGGGCTTGTTGAGGTGTACAGGACCTGAGGAAGACTTTGGATGACAATGCTGGCCGTTTCGGAATCCGTGCAGGAACCCTCAGTATAGGTATACTGAATGGTGTACGGCCCCACAACAGCGTTACTCAAATCAACCAAACCGGTCGAGGATACCGTTAGAGGAACTCCACCCGCAGGCCAAGAGGTTGTGGTGAAGGACTCCGTTCCCGTTCCTGATCCTCCCGTAGAACTAAACTGAGTAAGTTGAAAGGTAGCGTCATTGATACAGGCCGAATTCGGAACCGGTTGAAAATTTGCCACTACGGAAGGCGTCACATTGATGTCTAAGGTCGACGTACACGGGTTTCCGCTTTCGTTATAAGTGACTTGGAAGTTGCCATTTGAGACGAGGCTTGCGTCGAAGACAAAGCTTGGAGAACTTCCGGTAACTCCCAATCCGCTCCATGAATCGCTCGGGTTCAATAGCGGAAGGTTCAAAGTGTTTCCACCACATACCGATACAGGTTGAGAAGGGAAAAGTGATGAAAGATTGGGACCTGTGTCGACGGTGATGTTAATGACTTCTTGGTCTGAACATCCTCCGGGAATCTGATAGGTCACCGTCACGTTGTAGGTCCCGACTCCAGCAACTGTAGGGTCAAAATTCGAGCCCAAAAGCCCTGGGGTGCTGCTGTAGGAATAATAGGATTGAGTTTGGGTCAAGGAAGTCGATACCCAAGTTGTATATCCACTCAGGTCAATAGTACTAGCGCCCACCGCGCACTCCGTTGGAGGATTGGTCACGGTGAAATCAGGCGTTGGATTGATGACGAAGGTCGTTTCTCCGTCGAACGAACAGCCCGAAGTAGGATCGGTGAACTCAAATTCCAGTCGATGAGAACCGGAATTCAATGCAGAAGGATCAATAGCAAGGGAGGAAGAAGGTCCGGCCACTTGAACGTTACCGGCCACTTGGAACAAGCTAAATACCCCTGGGTAGTTGATTCCACCGACGTTGTATGGGCTGGAGAATGTCACACTAGGGTCTCCAGCGCACATATCCGCGATACTTGGAAAGGGATCCAGAGGATTTGAATAGGTGTTGATGGTGATCGGCGGCAAGGTGATCGTCGTGGATCCATTGGTCGCCGTTCCACTAACCGTAGTGAATGCGTAATCATTGAGAAATACTCCAGCAGGATTTGTTGATCCAATGGTTGGCGGCGTATTTCCTCCAGGTACAGTAGCATTCCAGTTGATGGTCCAAGTGGATGTGTTGAGCGGAGATCCGTTCAAGAAGACTCGGATATAGGCCGTGGTTTCAGGACAAAGTGTGTAGGTCGGCCCGGCAATAACGTTTCCAATCGGTTGCTCCACCTGATAGGTCACACTTGCCGAATTAAAGCCAACCGTGAAGGTGCTTACGTCCGAACATCCACCGGGAATGGTGGTGGCGGTTAAAGAATATAATCCCGCGACCAAGCCCGTGATGGGATTCGTACTTGACGTTAAAACGGGACCCGTATTGGGGGGTGTTTGGTAGGCGTATTGGTAGACTTGCCCTACCGTTGCCCCGCTAACATTTAGTGCAGCTGTTCCATCTGCACTCGAACTGGTGCTGGCATTGCTGGGGCTGACCCCACTGATCGATGTCGAATTGGTTCCAGCGAAAGCCTGGAAGGCCTGCGTGTCCTGGCATCCGTTATCGTCCGTGACCGAGACTGAATAGTTGCCTGGGCATAGGCCCGTCAGATTAATAGCTCCGCCTGTCGTTGAAAGAGAGCCCGGAGTAGGGCCTGTCCATAAAACCGTCATGGGAGGGGTGCCTGCCGAAACACTAAAGGTGTAGCTTGCATCACAAACACCAGAGCACGTGCCAAAGGCAAAGGCGGTCGCATTATCAATGTCTGGTTTGTCTCCTTGACTGATACTAAAACTTTCTCCGTACGAGCAACCTAAGCCGTTCGAAACAGTGATGTTGTATGTCCCTGGAGGTAAAAAGTTGTAGGTATTGTTAGTACCGCTTTGAGCATTTCCGCCTCCTGCCTCTTCCCAGTCGTAGTTGTAAGAGCCCGTTGCCGGATCGGTAACGGCAACCACAAATCCATCGCTATTACCATCACAGGTTTCGTCTTGGATAGTCACGGAGTAATCAAAGCCCGTATAATAGTGAAAACCGGGAGAGGCGTTCGATGGGCCAGCGGACCCAATCGAAAAGGATGAAGCCGTGTAGGTCCACTCGGCTGCGTCGTAGGTAGGATTTCCTTCTTTAATACACGGGTTGCGAACCAGGGTTCCATTAGCGAAGAAAGAGGCGGTTGACCCAGAAGTATTATCCGCAATAACGTAATCTACTATAACCCCATTTTCCTTTAGAACAACACCATCGCGCTCTTGTCCATTCCAATTGGTATAAACATCGCTCCAGAGTACGCTGCTTTGATCAAAGACCGGAAAGTCCACACTGGTGAGGTTTGAGGCGGTTGGACTCGCAATGATCATGGCCGAATTTCCAGCAATCGTGCCCGCCGTGGACAAGTCGACCGTTCCAAAATAATTACTTCCGGCATTCAGATTCGTATGAATCTCCAAAGTCCAGCCGGTTAGCGAAACAGCACTGCTCGATGGGTTGAATATCTCTACGAAACGATTACTGGCCCAATCTGTATTTGGATCACACAACTCCGAAACGATGATCTGTCCGCTACTGAAATTCGAATACAGAGCGACAATTAAGAATAAAACCAGTTTCCTCATAACGTCAACCGTGACTTGTTGAAAATACGAAAAGATCCCCGCTTTCGTTGGCGTTATTCCTTCAAACATGCCGTTTATGACTGTGAATTACCCGCGATGCTTCGCTTCTAATTCCTCAGCGGACAGCAATACCTTTTCTTTCAGCTTTTCCTTGTAGGCTACGAGATTGTTGAAAACTTTCTCATCCTGGGTTCCGACGATTTGCGCCGCTAAAATTCCGGCGTTCTTGGCGCCGTCCAAAGCAACCGTTGCAACGGGCACCCCGCCGGGCATTTGTAGGATGCTTAAAACGCTATCCCAACCGTCAATACTGTTCTGGGATTTTACCGGAACGCCAATCACAGGCAGAGGACTTAGGCTGGCGACCATTCCAGGCAGATGGGCGGCTCCTCCTGCTCCGGCAATGATGGCTATGATGCCGCGTTCATGGGCGGATTTCGCAAAATCGTACATACGCTCAGGAGTGCGGTGCGCACTCACAATGCTAATCTCGAATTCGACTCCCAATTCCTTGAGCACGTCTGCGGCGTCTTGCATGACGGGCAGGTCGCTTTGGGATCCCATGATGATGGCTATTTTCATTGCTCGGCTTTTTTCAAAGTTAAGATTTCTGAGCCTACGGCTCGATGTTATTGGCTGATCACCTTGATCGCTCCCTTCACGATTTCCGCATTCCGTCGAGCTTCGGCCAGGTCTGGCGCTACGATCGTCACATGCCCCATTTTTCGGAAGGGACGCATGTCCTTTTTCCCGTAGATATGCGGATAGGCTCCCGGCATACGCAAGACATCGGCAATCCCTTCGTAGCGAACCGGTCCTTGATGGCCTTCAGCACCAACGAGATTCACCATGACGGAAGGGGCCTTTAAGGCCGTACTTCCCAATGGCAAGTCAAGGATTCCACGAACGTGCTGCTCAAACTGTGACGTGTATGCGCCTTCAATGGTCCAATGACCACTGTTGTGTGGGCGCGGAGCCACTTCATTGACGAGGAGCTCTCCTTCCGAGGTCAAGAACAGTTCCACCGCGAGTAGTCCGCAAATGCCCAAGTCGGTCGCCGTGCGTTCGGCCAAGACGCGCGCTTTTTCTGCAATTTCATCTGAGATCCGTGCGGGGGCAAGCACGTACTCTACTTGATTCGCAGTGGGGTGGAATTCCATTTCAACAACTGGGTAGCTCTTCACTTCGCCACTTGGGTTCCGTGCCACCACAACAGCTAACTCTAGGTCAAAGGGAACCATGATTTCCAACAAACCCGGTCCATTACCGATGGAGTCAAGGTCTGCATCGGTCCGTAGGACCCGAACCCCAAAACCATCATAGCCGCCCGTGCGGCTCTTCCAAACGCAAGGAGTGGACCAGCGCCCGTCACTAAATGCCTCGAGTGTGCTCTCTTTATCCCCAAACACTTCGAATGGCGCCGTGGGAATACTGTGGGCCGAGTAAAATTCTTTCTGAGTTCCTTTGTCTTGGATGATGGCCAGGGCTTCTGGATCGGGGTGTACAGGAATGCCCGAGGCCTTAATTTGGCGCAGGGCTTCGGTGGAGACATGCTCAATTTCGATGGTCAGCACGTCCACGCCTTTGGCAAACTCCAATACACGTTCGGTATCCTTGAGATCGCCTACCTCGAATTCATTGCTGCCGATACGGCAAGGAGCTTCGGGAGAAGGATCCAGCACTTTGGTTCGCAAGTCGTACTTCCGGGTCTCGGTCAGCATCATCTTTCCGAGCTGTCCGCCCCCGAGAATACCGAGGGTGAAGGGTGTGGAAAACAGGTCTTTCATGCCATCGAATTTGCCGCAAAGATAGGCCGAAACATTTCGTATTTTCGCAAAAACCCTGAACCATGGATTCCATCGAGCTGCACGGCAAGCATTTTCGTCCCTACATCACAGCTGAAGAGATCGCTGTGGAGGTCAAAAGAGTGGCCGAAGAGCTCTACGCAGAGTACAAAGATGAAGAGCCGCTTTTCATTGGAGTATTGAACGGCGCCTTCATTTTCATGGCGGATTTGATGCGTCAATATCCAGGGCCGTGCGATATGAGTTTTGTGAAGGTTCGATCGTACAGCGGAATGGAAAGCACCGGAAAGGTGACGGAGGTGATTGGCCTCAGTGATCGCGTGAAGGGAAGGCCGGTTGTATTGATTGAAGACATCGTCGATACAGGAAATACCATGGTGGCCTTGCACAACATTTTTGAAGGGCACGAGCCGGCAAGCCTGAAGCTGGCAACGCTGTTTTACAAGCCAGAGGCTTACAGGCAAAGTTTACCCGTTGACTTTGTCGGGAAAGAAATTGGAAATGAGTTCATTGTGGGCTACGGATTGGATTACGACGGTCTTGGTCGTAACTTGCCCCACGTTTACGTAATCGAGGAACAAAGCTATTAGCATGCTCAATATTGTACTGTTCGGCCCTCCAGGGGCTGGAAAAGGAACCCAATCTCAAAACTTGATCGACAAATACGGCTTAGTGCACCTCAGCACCGGGGATATTCTCCGCGGAGAAATCAAAGCCGGAACGGAATTGGGTTTGGAAGCCAAGAAACTCATGGACCAGGGCGAGCTGGTTCCCGATGAGGTGGTGATTGGTATGATCAGCCACAAGATTGAAGAGAACAAGCACGGAAACGGATTCATCTTCGATGGTTTTCCGCGTACTCAAGCACAGGCCAAAGCGCTGGATGTGCTTTTGGAGATGAAAGGAACGGAGATTACCGGCATGTTGGCTATGGAAGTTCCCGATGAAGAACTTAAAAACCGCCTATTGGAGCGCGGTAAGACTTCGGGGCGCCCAGACGATCAGAACGAGGAGATCATCGGAAACCGCATCGCCGTTTATCAGCGCGATACGGCACCGGTCAAAGAATATTACGGAGCGCAAAACAAGCTCCAAGACGTGAACGGGCTCGGAAGCATCGATGAGATCACCGAACGCCTTGCCTCTGCAATTGAGCAGGCGTCGCAAGCATAAGTATGGCCGATTCTAATTTCGTTGACTACGTTAAAATTTTCTTTGCCTCCGGAAACGGTGGGGCGGGGTCGCACCATTTGCTGCGGACGCGATTGACCTCCAAAGGGGGACCAGATGGCGGGGACGGTGGTAGAGGAGGACATATTATATTAAGGGGTAACGCGCAGCATTGGACCCTTCTTCCGCTCAAGTACCGAAAGCATATCAAGGCCGAGCACGGCAAGCCCGGTGGAAAGAGTACCTCAACAGGTGCGGCCGGAAAAGACCGGGTCATTGACGTGCCTCTGGGTATCATCGCTAAGGATCCCGATACCGGTGAAGTCCTGTGCGAGGTGACCAACGACGGGGAAGAGGTGGTTCTCCTCCCGGGGGGTCGTGGCGGATTGGGAAACTGGCATTTTAAAAGTTCCACCTTTCAGACGCCTCGATTCTCCCAACCAGGGGAAGAAGGTCAAGAAGCTTGGGTTATTCTTGAACTCAAGGTATTGGCGGATGTTGGGCTGGTAGGATTCCCAAATGCCGGTAAGTCCACCTTGCTGTCTGTATTGAGTGCAGCGAAGCCCAAGATTGCGGACTATGCTTTTACCACTCTTGTACCCAACTTGGGTATTGTATCGTACCGCGATCATCGTAGCTTTATCATGGCCGATATCCCGGGGATCATTGAAGGGGCGAGCGAAGGAAAAGGACTCGGTCATCGATTCTTACGCCACATAGAGCGTAACTCTACCTTGCTCTTTTTGGTGCCCGCCGATTCGGATGACATTGCCGCGGAATATGCCGTTCTGTTGGAAGAGCTCAGAAAGTACAATCCAGAATTACTCGACAAGAATCGCATCTTGGCGATCTCGAAAAACGACATGCTGGACGATGAGCTCCGGGCCGAAATCCGCGCATCCTTACCTGAGGATATTCCATATCTCTTCATATCGTCCGTGGCCCAGCAAGGGCTAGATCAACTCAAGGA
Organism: Flavobacteriales bacterium; assembly: GCA_965661605.1. Classification (GTDB taxonomy): domain Bacteria; phylum Bacteroidota; class Bacteroidia; order Flavobacteriales; family ECT2AJA-044; genus ECT2AJA-044. Next base: position 136,825 of record CBFIEH010000004.1, read on the forward strand.
TTTGATCTGGAAACAACTCGATCAAGATGGTATCGATTCTTGAATGGGACCAAAAAGCCACTATTTGGCTGAATAGTACAGGAGCCCCTTGGGCCGATGCGTTTTGGCTCTGGATCACAGAAGCGTCCAGTTGGTACTGGATGTACGCTTTCGTCATCGCCCTCTATTTCCTACTGGAACGTTGGTGGGGATTGGTCACACTGGCCTTTACCTTAATCACTTTCGGATTGGCCGACTGGATCAGCGTCAACGGATTCAAGAACGTCTTTGAACGACTACGACCTTGCCATCAAGAAGGCGTAATGGAGTTCATTCGCCTAGTTCCCGAAGGTTGCGGCGGTCAATTTGGCTTCGTCAGTTCTCATGCGGCCAACACCTTTGCCTTAGCCTTCTTTTTCGGACACTTTTTCCGTCGATTCTGGAAGGCCAGTCCCTGGATCTTCTGGTTGTGGTGCGTGCTTTCTGCCTACAGTCGCGTCTATCTCGGAGTGCACTATTTGGGCGATATTCTCGGAGGCGCTATCTTGGGAACTGCAATTGGGTGGATCGTCTGGACGGCCTACGGCCAGATGGAAAACCGCTTTCGCCCTTTATCTCTGTAACAGTGCAGCTCTACTTGGCCATATTTATTGGAGGAGGACTCGGGTCCCTAGCTCGCTTTGCCACAGGCCGCTTCACGCTCTCTCTGGCCCCCAAGGCCTATTTTCCCGTTGGGACTTTTGCGGCGAATATGCTGAGCATCGTCGTTTTTGCCTTGGTCTTCAACTGGCTTCAACGCCAGGAAGTGTCCCTTAGTGCCGAAACGTGGCGCGCTGCTCTGCTGGTCGGGTTTTGTGGGGGATTCTCGACCTTCTCGACTTTCAGTTTTGAAACGGTAGAACTCTGGCGCCTTGGTCATACCGGATGGGCCGTTGCCAATATTGTGATCAGCGTATTGGTCGGCGTCGGGATCTTCGCATTGCTGCTTAAAACGAGTACTTAAGCCGGACAAATCCCAAGCCGCTCACATACCCCCAACCTTCATCGACGGTTGGAAGGGGAGGAGGCAGGGGAAACAATCGATTTCCGAAGAACACCTGAGCCAGTATTAAGGCATCCAAATCCTGCGTGATGCTGTAGCTAAAGCTCGGAATCAGAATATAGCTGTCCATGTTGGTTGTAAACATCTGACTCAAATCCACTCGAAAAAGCGGAGTAATTTGGTAACTGCTCGCAACAAATACAGTGCTCTTAAAAGGGAAGGGGTTCTTGGCAGACAAAACTTGCCCGGGGCCCGCAATGGCCCCGAAATCCGCAAAATTTGACTCATTACTTCCGCCTGAATTGTACAAATAGCTGGCCGCCAAGTACAGGGAATTCGCAAAAGCATAGTCCAGGGTAAAACTACCCAAAAAGGCATTTGGGCTGTTGTCTTGAATTCCTTGGAAGTAGGTGAATTCCCCTTTGAATCCGGCATTGCGCAAATTTCCAGCCCAACCACCACCAATGGCAATATCATCTTTGAACCAACCACCAATAACCTGCACGTCGTAGGATCCCCAACCAAATTGATATAATCCAGCAGCGGTCACTTCGTTAGCGCTGTCCAAGGATACAGCCCCCTCGAGCTTTGAATTATAACCCAGATAACGAGTCATCCGGGCCGCATCGGACCCCGGCCTTTCTTCGTAGTCGAAGTCGAAGTAGTTGTATTGGTTGAATAAGTCGTTCGGATTCCAAACGGTATTCAGTCCCCAGTTGATTCGCTGACGACCAGCCGCAATTTCCCAATCTTGATTGCGGTATTCAATGTACGCCCGGTCAAAGACCGTATGCAAAAACATACCGTCCGTTTCGAACCAAATAAAACTCATGTCCAACAGCCCTGGATCGGCTTCAATGGAGCTTTGAAACTGGGGAAGATTTTCTACTTGGTAGCCCCAAAAGAGCCGATTCCTCATGCCAACTCGTGCGCGCCAGTGCTCTCCTTTGCGGTATTCAAAATTGAAGCGGTTGTGGACTTGGTAGTCGGCGTAGGTGTACTCGAGATTACCCAAGTTGATAAAGACTTCTGGAATCTCTCGGCTCAAGTCTGTTGCGGTCCCCAATAGTTTGACATACCCATCGATTTCAATATAATCTTGGGCGGTCGATGAAGCAGCAGCCAAAAGGCCAGCAACCAGCAGTTTAGCGGTCAAACGTCTCATCCGAAATAATCTTTCCGTCTTCCAAGGTCACAACCCGTCTTGCTCGATCAATCACCCGCTGATCGTGTGTGCTAAAGAGGAAGGTAATGTGTTCTTCTCCATTAAGGCGAGCCATAATATCCAACAGGTTCGCGGTAGAATGCGAATCCAAGTTTGCTGTTGGCTCATCGGCCAGAATCACTGCCGGTTTGGGTGCAAGGGCTCGAGCAACGGCTACGCGCTGTTGCTGACCTCCGGATAGCTCCGTCGGCTTCTTGTCCAGCTTGTCATCCAAGCCCACTTCTTGGAGCAGCTGGCGAGCCCTTTTTTCGCGCTCTTCTTTAGGTCTTTTCTGAAGCAACATGATGAACTCGGTGTTTTCCGTTGCGGTCAATACTGGAATCAAATTATACGCTTGGAAGACAAAACCAATTTTCCGCAAACGAAAGTCAATCAGCTGATTGTCCCGAAGCATGCTCAAATCGGTTCCATCGACCAATACACTTCCAGCGGTTGGCTCATCCAAACCACCAATCATGTTCAAGAGTGTCGTTTTCCCTGAACCAGATGGACCGACTAGAGCCGTAAACTCTCCCGGTTGGATTTGAAGGTCTACTCCATTTACAGCGTGCACATCTATACTCCCGTCGTGGTAGATTTTTTCGAGTGCTTTTGTTTCTATAACTGCCATATCAAATTGCTCTAACCGCTTGGGCGGGATTCATTTTAAGTGCTTTTCTCGCTGGATATATACTGGCCAGTATCGCCATGATGACAACCATAATGGCCAGAGACCAGTAGTATTGAAACTCCAAATAGGGATATACGATGGGGTCTATCCCAAATTCTTCAAGGCCCTGGGCATAAAAACTCAGATCCAATCCGGCCGATTGGAAGTAAACGATGGTCAACCAGGCCATTAGGATCCCCAACGGGCCTCCTGCCAGGGCAATTGCAATGGTTTCGAAGGTGATCATGGCAAAAATTCGGGCCTTGTTCATCCCAACAGACATCAACATGCCCAGTTCTCTTTTTCGTTCAAGTACGGCCATTAGCATGGTATTGACAATACCAAAAGAAAGAGCGGCCAAGAGGATCCCAAGAAATAGGTATAAGAATATTTCCATCATTTCATCTGCATACCCAAGCTCTGGGCTGATTTCATCCCAGGGTTCAATTTTCAGCTCTGGATAAGAGGAGCGTTGGCGCTCGACAAAGGGGGGGATAACTTCAAAATCATGGAGCAAGACAGCGACCTCATTGACGCCATTATCTGTGTGCAGGAGCTTCTCCAAATCCGAAAGGCGAACGAATACGTTCATTTCGTCATACTTCTTGCTCACTGTATTATAGATTCCAGCAACACGGAATGCGCCGGCGACAATCTCGCTCTCACTGTCTTGAAAAGTGAGTACGATTTTACTTCTGACGTGGACATTCATTTTCTCAGCAAGCGCCTGTCCGATGTACACGGGGAAACGTCCTTCGTCGGAAAGGAAAGCGCCATCTACTACCTTTTCTCCAATAGTCGTTACACGGGCCTCCATTTCTGGATCAATTCCACTGATCACCACGCCATTCCCTCCTCGGGCCGATGAAGCCATCCCGTTGACTAAGCCGCGCTTGGTGTAGTTCAGTACAGTGGAGTCCTTTTGAATAGAAGCCTCCACGGACTCAATGTCATCAATGACGTATTTCGCATTCCGGTCCTTCAAGAATTCGGGATGGTGGTACTGAACGTGACTGATGGAGTTTTCAATCACCGATACTTTCCGCTGTTCGTTAAGTCCGGCACTTAAGGCAATCACAAAGAGCCCGGCCCAAATGCCGAGCACAATACTCGTAATCACCACTCCGCTTCGGAGCTTGTTTCGCCATATGTTTCGCCAAGCAATCTTAAGTAGCATAGATCTTGATTAAACGTGCATGGCCTTCACCGGCTTCAGTCGAGCCAGGACGAACATGGGGTAAATACTAATGAGGATGCTGATGATCAAGATGATCGTCGCATGGGTAATGCTGATGGAAGGGTCTAAACTGGCGGGCATGACCGCTTCAAATCCGTATTCTTCAATGGTCTGTGCGGCCCCACCGGTCAGGTCCAGAGGGTTCCTATTGAAATATAGGACAATCGGGTAGGCGCAAACCAAACCAGCGATCACGCCAATTATGCTGATGAAAATAGTTTCAAACACGACGGTTAGACCCAGCTGCCAGCGCTTCATACCTATACTGATCAGCACCCCAAATTCATAGGTGCGCTCTGCCGTCATCATCAAAACGGTTCCGAACATCCCGAAGGTGATGACCATGTATAGAATAAAGAGCATGATTTGACCACCCGCACTGTCGGCTTGAATAGCTTGCACCAGCTCGGGCATCATTTCCTGCCAGGCCATGACCTCATAAGATGCTGTATCGAGCTTCGATTCAACAGAGCGCGCAAATCGCGGAACATTGTCCCGATAATTCATGTCGAGCACATAGCTTGTCACCATGCCTTCCGCTCCATAGAACCACTGTGCTTCAGGTAGGGGAAGAAAGATCAAGTTATCGTTCAACAGTGGTGAGTTCAATTTGACAATTCCGGAGACCACGTATTTCCCTCGAGCACTGATGCCGCGGTATCCTTGACCGAGCATAACAAGCGTATCGCCCACTCCAACCCCGAAATAATCCGCTACTCCAGAGCCCATCATGACGCTTTGATCTTCTAGGGCAAATACTTTTCCATCGATCAATTTTTCTTCCAATTGAAGCATGCTGCCTTCCTTGGTCGGATCAATCCCGTTGACCAAAGCCCCTTTCGTGAGTTCTTGTGTCGCGGCCAACACAAAGCCCTCCAGTCGGGGTAGTACGGTTTGAACACCGTCTTTATCTTCAATGGCCGCAGCCAGCGAATCCGAAAAGGGGATGACATTGTCGATGGTCTGTTCGTTCCAATACCCATTCTTGTGGATTTGAACATAGCCGCTGTAGTAGCCCACGACATTCTCGATCATCTTTTCGTACACCCCGGTCTGCATACTCCTTAGGATCACCGCGAAGAATACGGCAAACAGTACCGAAGCAATGGTGATAAAGGTTCGCCTTCGATTACGCCATAAGTTGCGATATGCGAGCTTTATAAGCATCATGGGCGTATGCGTTTCATGTTTCGCTGTGAGAAGAATTCCTGATCCACATCAATATCGAATTCCAAACCTTCATAGACCATTTCGGTGTACTGCTCCGGATTGTCCATAGGGGTCATTCGAACGCGTTGAGGTAAGGTGCGACCGTCAAATTCAATCACGTCAAAGCCCTCCATTTGATTGATGAGATACCCGTCTTCATCGTAGAACTTAGCCATGAGCTGGAGCGATTCATCCTTGGATATATAGCTGATGATTTTCCCCCAAACTACGGCAGCATCGGGTTTAGGAGTCAATAGAATTTTATGGCAATCGTAACCCAGTACCGTCGTATCCCCATCAAATGCATGAGTGTAGTCATTTACGATACTCGATTCCCGCACCAGATCGTCATTGGTGAAGTCCGATCCCATCCAGCTTTGCATCATCATGCTGGGCGGAAGTTTGATGGTTCGTTCAATACTCGGCTGCCAATTCCAAATTTCCTTCTCCCGCTTGAGGAATACCGTTCCCTCATCCCGCGCCGGCGAAGAAATGAAGATGAGCGCATATTCCGATCCAAAGGACCAACTCGTCGTCGTAATGTCTCGGGTCCAGTTAGGTCGAACAATACGCACAGTAACTTTCGATTTACTGCTTTGTCCGCGCAGTTTTTCATCGGCTTCGCGTATAATATCCGTTGCGGTTTGCGCCTTCAACGGCGCGATGAAAGACAGCATCAAGATCAATAATCCTAACTTCTTCATAGTTCGTATTTCTTGTACAAATGTGATTTCATTCCATTGAGGTCGTAGTCCATATCCAGTACCATGAACTGAAGGGCTATACCGTCCAGAAGAGCGCCGAATAAATAAGCTTCTCCTTCGGGATTGGGATAGTCCAAAGAGGTAAAGGTTTTGGTTAGCATAGTTCCGTATGACTTCATTTTTTGGGTAGCCATATCATGGACAAAGCCCAGGTCGTGTGCTTGCACGGCAAGCCCGATGGTCAGCCGTTGTAGATCTCGGTAGTGCAACAGAAAATCAAAGGCTTGATCGATGAGTCCACGAATGAGGTCTTTGCCTTCCAGCCCATCCGTGCTCCCTTCTTGTTCGAGCGAACGAAAGGCCCATTCAAAAATGGCCTTCAGCAGTGCTTCCTTGCTTTCGAAATAGTGGTATAGGAGTCCTTTACTGACTTGAGCGTGCCGGGCAATCTGGTTCATGGATACTCCGTGGTAACCTTGAGCAGCAAAAAGCTCCTCAGCGGACTGCAAAATGCTAATCTCACTGGATTCACGCTTCAATTGCTGAGTACTTCTGGGGGTGTCTTCGTTCAAAACCAATTAACTTACTGACCGGTCGGTCAAAGATACGGTTCTTCCAAAAAGACCTGTACTTTTAAAGCAAATATTTCTCCCATGCGAATTGCGTTCGGCATCCTTTCTTTTTTGCTCATCATTTCCTGCACTACGGAGGAACAACACTCCCTAGAGGAGTTCGGTTCAATGGATTCTCTGATTGCGGCCGCGCCCACAGCCCCTCCCGACTGGATGAAAGAAGTGGTCTGGTATCAGATCTTTCCCGAGCGCTTCCGAAATGGAGATCCCACTAATGATCCGCGTGCCCAGGACATCGATGGTTCCTACCCGGGATTCGTTCCAGAGACTTGGAGTACGACTCCTTGGAGTCACGATTGGTATGCCCCTGATCCGTATTGGGCTGAGCTCGAAGGAAGTCGTGATTTCAATGATTATCCCGTCACCACCTTCGGACAAAAGTCACAGCTGAGACGTTATGGAGGAGATCTTCAGGGCGTGTTGGATCAAATTGACTACTTAGAAGAGCTCGGAATTACGGCCGTCTACTTCAATCCACTTAACGATGCTCCCTCACTTCATAAGTACGACCCACGCCACTGGAGGCATATCGATCGAAATTTCGGACCTGACCCGGATGGAGATGCCCAATTGATGGCCGCAGAAACGCCCGATGACCCCAACACCTGGTCGTGGACGGCAGCAGATCAGCAGTTCCTGCAAGTCATTCAAGCGCTTCACGAAAAAGGAATTCGCGTCATCATGGACTACAGTTGGAACCATACGGGGCATAAGTTCTGGTCCATAGATGACATTCGATCAAAGGGTGAGTCATCAAAATACACGGACTGGTATTGGATTGATGCCTTTGACGACCCTGACACCGAGGCGGATGAATTGGACTATCAAGGTTGGATTGGCATCAAAAGTTTGCCCGAGATCAAAGAAACCCAGCGCCTGCACTTCGAACGTTTGGAACCCTACGATGGCGACGTATACAGCGAAGAGGTCAAGTATCACATTTTCACAGTGACCCAGCGTTGGATGGATCCAAATGGAGATGGCGATCCAAGCGATGGAGTTGATGGTTTCCGCTTGGACGTTGCCGCGGAATTGCCCTTGGGCTGGTGGCGCCAATATCGCGGCCTTGTCAAGGGTATTAACCCTAAGGCCTGCCTCATCGGAGAGATCTGGTGGGAGCAATGGCCTGACTTGCTCATTGATCCCAAGCCTTGGCTCGGTGGAGACATATTTGATGCCGTCATGAATTACCGCTGGTATCGGGCCGCTCGAAACTACTTCGCCTACGCTCCAGACACCTTGAAATCCGGGCAGTACACGGCTCATTTGGATTCCATCTACCAAAACATTGACACCGAGCATCGCTATTCCTTGATGAACATGAGTTCCAGCCACGATGCCCCGCGGCTTTCTACGTCGCTTTTCAACAAGAACCCCTACAAGTTCAATTCCGGTCCGGGCGCAGATTCGACGTATATGATTCACCGACCTGATGAGGCGGCCTACGGCCAAATGAAACTCTTCCTAGGCCATCAGTACACCTTCGTCGGGGCTCCTCAAATCTGGGCAGGTGATGAGATGGGAATGAGGGGGGCAGACGATCCCGATTGCCGCAAGCCGCTCACGTGGCCTGATTTGGAGTTTGATCCCGAGCAGGTTCATCCTCTTGGTCTAGAGCGCCCTGTCGATTCTGTGGCTTTTGATTTTGAACTCTTCGAGTATTATAAAAAGCTCATTTCGATGCGCCAAAAATTCGATGTCTTCAAGTACGGGGGATTGGAATTCATTCCAACGGGTAGCGATCTAAATGTACTCGCCTACAAGCGATTCACCGGCGAGGAGCTGGCCTACGTATTCTTCAATCTTACCGATGATGCCTTGCGGATTCCGGTTCCTGAAGAGCGCAGAGGTACTTGGGTCGTGGCTTCCCCGTCAGGGAAACTATATGTGGAAGGAGCCGCGGTAGGCGCGGACCTGGAGCCCAAATCATGGACGGCGCTCGTTCGTCTTAAAAGCGTCGGCGACGAATTAGGGCAAGGACAATAATGGTCAGGCAAACAAGAGCAACGATCTGAATCACCATAAGAGAGTTGTTTGAATCCTAAAGGTATAAAAACCGAAAAGCCACCGGGCGGTGGCTTTTACGGTTCAGAAAGAAAGTTTGGGTTAATAGATCAGTACCTATACTTTCTGTCGATTTTCAAATACTCTACTCAAATATTCAAAAATCATTCTCCTTTGTCACGTCTAATATAAACAAAAAGGCATACTAATTGTCAAGAGCACACTAAAAAATTATCCGCGTAATTCTGCGCCGGTGGATTTTTCTACAGCACTTTGAATCTTGGACATAGCCTTATCCACCACCTTGTCGGTCAGGGTTTTTTTGTCATCGTAGAAGGTGAAAGAAACGGCATAGCTCTTCTTTCCTGCCGGAAGATTCTTGCCTTCATATACATCGAACAACTCAACTCCCTGCAGCAGTTTTCGTTCGGTTTGTTCTGCAGCAATTTGAATGTCCCCAAAGGCCACGTTCTTATTGACTAATAGGGCTAAATCTCGGCGAACAAAGGGAAACTTCGGCAATTCCTCAAAGCGAACGCGCGTGCTGGAGAGCAGGGGCTTAAGTAGATCCCATCTCAACTCACCTGCATAAACGGCTTGTTCCACATCGGCTTTAGCGAGTAGGTCTTGGCGCAGAAGACCGACAAAACCCATGCGACTGCCCCGAACAATCACCTCTAATCCTTCACTGTAATAGGGGTGTTCAGCGGGTTTCATGACAAAATCCTGACCTAAACCAAGGCGCTTGAGCACTTTAGATACGGCCGATTTAAGTTGGTAGAAGCTGCTTTCAGCTTTTCCGGTGGTCCAATGCTCTTCTCCTCGAGGACCGCTCAGAGCGAGCAGTAAGTACTCCTCTTCACGATAAAAGTCACCAATATCTTCGAAGTAGGCCCGTCCAAATTCAAAAAGAGCCAAGGATCGACGCTGACGCTTGATGTTGTGTGCGATGGCATCCAAGGCCCCGGGAATCAAGCTACGACGCATGACTGCCTGTTCTGAGCTCAGGGGGTTAATCATCTTCACCGGATGCGTGTTTTCCCCGAGATCATATAACTCTTCCGTACCGTATTCGGCTGAGGTCAGACTATTGGCCATCATCTGATGAAAACCGGTGGCACAGAGCATTTCGCTGATGAGTTCTTCGGCCCGGTGAACATCAGGGTGTTCAAAATGACCGGTGCTCATCACCATCTTTCCACCTTCGGCTAGTTCATTGAAGCCGTAAATGCGCAAAATTTCCTCAACTACGTCCGCGGGTCGGGTCACATCCACACGATAGGCGGGTACTTCAAGAGCCCACCAACCTTCTTCTTCGTTGACTATTTTAATGTCGAGCCACTCCAGGATGTTACGCACTAAGGGGCGATTAATTTCCTCGCCAATCAATCGATCCATGTACTCCAATTTCAAGTCTACATGGTGATTGGGAATGCGATGGTGATATAGGTCTGTTAAATCAGACGCGATGGTTGCCCCCGCAAGCTCTTCCAACAAGACAACGGCTCTTTTCAAGGCCTCGACCACTCCATTTGGGTCAATACCGCGTTCAAAACGGAAGCTAGCATCCGTGTTGAGTCCATGGCGGCGAGCGGTTTTGCGCACGCTGACCGGATCAAAGTAGGCACTCTCTAGGAAGATGGATGTTGTTTCATCCGAAACACCGGACTCGATTCCGCCAAATACTCCGGCAATGCACATGCCTCCCTCAGCATCACAAATCATCAAGTCGTTTTGGTGCAGTTCACGCTCTTTTTCATCCAAAGTGGTGAATTTGGATCCACCCGTCATGGTGTCCACAATGACTTTTTGACCTCGAATTTTGGATGCGTCAAATGCGTGAAGAGGCTGTCCGAGCTCGTGATTGACGTAGTTCGTAATGTCTACCACGTTATTGATCGGTGCGAGACCAATCGCCTTGAGTCGATTCTTCAGCCATTCGGGTGAAGGCCCAACTTTAATGTTTTCAAGTACAATTCCGGCATAACGTGGAGCACGTGATGTGTCGCGAACTTCTACACTGATCGGGGCATTGTCGTGGTGACCGGTCAGCACATCGTTGTGTGGAAAGTGCAGTTCTGCCTTCTTTCCAAAGCGAAGAAGAGCTGCACGAAGATCACGTGCCACACCGTAATGAGACATGGAATCTGCCCGGTTCGGGGTCAGTCCAATTTCAATGACGGTATCTCGAGTGATGCCGAAATAGTCCGCAGCTGATTGACCGATTTCCGCTCGGTCATCCAGCACCATGATGCCATCGTGATCATCACCCAGGCCAAGTTCATCTTCGGCGCAAATCATACCCATGGAAACTTCTCCTCGAAGCTTCCCTTTCTTAATGGTAAAGGCCTCGTCAGCGCCTGTAGGTTTTAATGAGGTGCCCACGGTTGCTACTGGGACGAGCTGATCTTTAGCGACATTATTAGCGCCACAGACGATCTGGAGGGGCTCATCAATGCCGATATCGACCGTACACACCTTGAGACGATCCGCATTCGAATGCTGCTGGCAGGTAAGTACTTTACCTACGTACACTCCTTTGAGGCCACCGGGAATAGATTCGAACTCTTCCGTTCCTTCTACTTCCAGACCAATTTCAGTCAGTAAGCGAATGATTTCGTCGAGGGACTCGTCTGTTTTAAGGTATTCACAGAGCCAGCTGTAGGAGATCTTCATCGGTTGGTTTTCTAATGAGGGTCAAATTTAAGGAAAAGGCCTAAGGCAAAAGGTCTTAGTTCGAGATCTGAAAGAGGGCCAGAGCGTAGAGGTAGAAGCGAAGGAGACGAGCCAAGCCAAAAAACAGATAGCGAAACATTGGAAAGCGCACCACTCCGGCCACCAGAGAGGCAATAGCGTAGGGGATCGGGAACATAGCCGCCAATAAGACAAAAAAGCCTCCCCACTTATTCAGGAAGACAAATTGGGGCTTGAATTTCGTGTTCAAATAATGATTGACGCGTTGGGTGTAGCTGATTCTTCGTCCAATTAGGTATGCCGTGAACCCTCCTCCATAACTGATGAGGGCAAGGACGGCCACCATGCGCATTGGTTCGTCAAAACTACCGGCCCAGAGGATAAAGAAGTCCGGCGGAATCATCCCGAGAATGGTCTCACTGATAAAAAATAGAGTAAGTACCCCACGCGTACTCATGCTGGAGAATATTCCAGCAAAGAATTCCCCGACATCTCCTACGTAGTGTTGAAAGGCCAAAAGCGCTAGGGCGAAGAGGGCCAAGGTACCTCCAAGCTTGATGCTGTTCTTGCCTAGAAAAGTATAGAATCCGCTACGACGGAAATAGACGTGATAAATGGTCGACCGATGCCACATGCGGTTCAGCCGGTCGGTGAGCTTTTGTCGCATGCCGCAAAATTACTCAGCTAATTCGGCTCCAATGCAGTTTTTTCTGGTTTTTTCGCTTAAAAGTCGACACGACTTTGGGATAAATCAGCCCTTCAAGATTGGGGTCTCCTGAAAGTAGCGCTTCTGCTGCTCTTCTCGCGAGGGCCATGATTTGCCCATCTCGAGCCACATCTGCAATCCGCAAGTCCAAAAGACCGCTTTGCTGGGTGCCCATTAAATCACCAGGCCCGCGCAACTGCATATCTACCTCGGCAATTTCAAAACCATCAGTTGTCCGGACCATAGTTTGCAGGCGGGTTTGAGCGTCCTTGCTGAGCTGGTCCTTACTCAACAGTACACAGTAACTCTGATCGGCACCGCGCCCCACACGCCCTCGGAGCTGGTGCAACTGGGATAAGCCAAAACGCTCAGCGCTCTCGATGACCATGACTGATGCATTGGGAACATTCACCCCCACCTCAATAACGGTTGTGGCCACCATGATTTGGGCTTGCCCAGAGACAAAACGCTGCATCTCGAATTCCTTGTCTTCCGGTTTCATCTGACCGTGGACAATAGCGACGCGATAATCGGGGAGGGGGAAGTGTCGCACAATGCTTTCATATCCATCCATGAGGTCCTTGTAGTCCAGTTTTTCCGATTCTTTAATCAGGGGATAAACCACATAAACCTGCCGACCCTTGCTGATCTCCTGCCGCATGAATTCGAATACGGCTAAGCGATTGCTGTCATAGCGATGCACGGTCTTGATTTCCTTCCGACCCGGTGGCAATTCATCGATGATGGAGGCGTCGAGATCACCATAAAGAGACATAGCCAATGTCCGCGGAATCGGAGTGGCCGTCATGACTAAAATGTGCGGCGGGAGTGTGCTCTTCTTCCACATTTTCGCACGCTGTGCCACGCCAAAACGATGCTGCTCATCGATCACCACCAGGCCCAGATTTTTGAACTTCACCTTGTCCTCCAAAACCGCGTGCGTACCCACAATAAAGGGCAGCTCCCCGCTGGCTAAGTCCGCGAGGATGGGCTTTCTAGCTGCGGTTTTCACCGATCCGGTAAGGAGTTCTATGCGATGGCCCTGCGGGCCGATGAGTTCGCTCAACCCCTGGTAGTGCTGCTGCGCCAAAATCTCCGTGGGAGCCATCAAGCAGGCCTGATATCCGTTGTCGAGCGCCATGAACATGGTCATCAGCGCCACGATTGTTTTTCCGGAACCCACGTCCCCTTGGAGCAAGCGGTTCATCTGATGTCCGGAACCCACGTCACGACGAATTTCTTTGATCACCCTTTTTTGGGCCCCGGTAAGTTCAAAGGGTAGTCCATGGGCGTAGAAATCGTTGAAGGCCGCTCCGATTTTTTCAAAGGAATAGCTGCCCAACTTTTGATGGCGCAAGCTCTTTTGTTGCACCAGACCCACTTGAATGAAAAACAGCTCTTCGAACTTGAGTCTAAAGCGGGCTTTCTCCAGGAGCTCGATGTTTCTTGGGAAATGGATGTTGAGCAGGGCCTCTTCTAAAGGAAGAAGGTGGTGATCTTTTCGGAAGGAGGCGTCTACCGTATCGCCCACAAGGCCTTGAACTTGTTGCCAGAGGGCCTCTTGAAGTTTGCCAATACCTTTGCTGTGCAGGCCCTTTTGGGTGAGTTTCTCCGTGCTGGGATAGACAGGTTGAAGAGCACTTCGAATCGATCGCTCATGATCTTCCCACTTTTCCAGTTCAGGGTGTGGGATGTTGTATCGATTCTTGAAGTTCTTGGGCTTGCCAAAAACCACGTAACGCTCATTGATCTGAAGGGTGTTCTTCATCCACTTTCCGCCCTGAAACCAAACGAGGTCAATTTGGCCGGTTTCGTCTTCGAATCGGGCAACGAGGCGTTTTTGACGTCCGTGACCCACTTCTTCAATCTGAACGATGCGGCCGACCAGTTGGACTTCGGTCACATCGGACCGTAGGTCCAAAATCTTATGATACTGGGTTCGGTCGATGTACCGGAAGGGAAAGAGGTAGAGTAAATCGCCGAGGCGGTGAATGCCCAGTTCGCTTTTGAGCAACTCTCCGCGCTGCGGACCTACACCCTTGAGGTACTCGATAGGGCCGTACAGAATGTGCTGCGAAGAGGACATAGGACAAAGCTAAATATTCTTACTTTTCGACCATGGCGAAAAAGCGCGAGAAGAAAATCATCGGCACCGTGGATGTGATTATCCCCAGAATTGGGGCTTCGGTCACCTTCTACGGAAGTTCAATTATTCGCCAATTTGAAATGCAGGGAGTATTCACGACCTGTTCGAGCTTGGCTCTGGTTCGCTCGCGTGACAAACTCCGGAGCCTTCAGATTTTGACCGAGTATGGAGTGGGTATTCTTAAGACGGCCTTCGCCCGAAACCCGGGGGATGTGGACTACCTGATCAAGCAAGTCGGCGGCACTCCTTTGATCATTAAACTCTTGGAAGGGACTCAGGGACTGGGTGTAGTATTGGCGGAAACCAGAAAAGCAGCCAAATCCGTTATGGAGGCTTTTATAGGTATGGAGGCCAATATCCTGGTCCAAGAATTTATTGAGGAAGCGACGAATGTGGCTGGTAAGATCATAGAGTACATTGAATGTAACATCGACACCACGCCGATGAAGAAAAAAGACAAAATCGGAGTATGAGGCGTCTTCTGTTTTTGGTTCTTCTCCTGTCTGGAGCCGTTGAGGCTCAAGAGTACGATTCCACCCAAATTCCGGTGGAGCGGGTGGTGGACTTTCACACCCTCGACTTGGAATTAGAACTTCAACCCAAGAAGAAACGAGTCCGCGGAACGGCGGCTTATACCTTTTCTCCCTTGAGGGCCAGTGTGGATTCCATGTACTTGCACGCCCGGGATATGGAAATTGAATCGGTCGTGATGGATGGAGTGGAGCTCCGCTTTCGACAGGATGAGGAAGGGGTACATGTGTTCCCGCATCCGCCCGTGAAGGGCGAAAGCCAAATGACCATTACGTACGAGGCCTTTCCAAAGAAAGGGATGTACTTCAATGGCTGGGATGGAAACGGCCGGAAGCAAATCTGGACCCAAGGCCAAGGAATCAAAAACCGGCACTGGGTGCCTTGCTTTGACCTTCAGCACGATAAAGTGGTCACGTCCATTGCTCTGGAGTTCGACAAGGACTTTGAAGTGATCAGCAATGGGGCCTTGGCAGTCAAAGAAGAGCGAGGTAAAAAGACGTATTGGAAGTACGCCATGAATCGGCCGCAGAGCACCTACCTCATGGCCCTGATCATCGGGGAGTATGATGTTATGCGTCAGCGCAGTCCTTTCGGTACGCCCGTTGAAAATTACTTCTACCCCGATCTTCCCGAACAGGCAGAACCGACCTTTGTGGAGACCAATCAACTCTTGTCCTACTTGGAAGAGGAGATCGGCGTGGCCTACCCGTGGTCGGCTTATCGTCAAGCGCCTGTGGAGTACTTTCTCTATGGCGCCATGGAGAACACCACCGCGGTCGTGCTGAATGACCGATATATGGTGGATTGGCGCTCGCGGATCGATGAAAATTATGTCTATGTCAATGCCCACGAAATGGCCCACCATTGGTTCGGCGATTGGTTGACCGCCCGAACCGGACACGACCATTGGTTACAAGAGGGTTTTGCGACCTACTACGGCGCCCTGGGTGAGCGTGCCATGCTCGGAGATGAAGTCGCCGATTACAGACGCTGGCGAGATTACGGGCTGGTCACCACTCGAGAATCATCCAACGCCTACCCGCTTCAACACAACGCGGCAGGATCCCTAATTCACTATCAAAAGGGCCGCCTGGTCCTGGACATGCTCCGCGAAGAAGTGGGAGACGTGGTCTTCCGTCGAGTCATCTCCCAATACGTCATCGCAAACGGTTACGGGCTGGTAGACTCTAAGGAGTTGCTCAACTATTTTAGCGATGTCGCCGGCCGATCTTTGGGCTGGTTTTGGGACCAGTGGATTTACGAGGCGGGTGTTCCGACCCTGCGGGTCGATGTGGACACCACGCGTTCAGAAGAACAAACGGTCTACGGATTCACCCTCAACCAATATCAAGAATCGGAGCCTTTCCGCTTCGGTTGGAACTGGGAAATTGTACTGGAAGGCGGAGGCCGTTTGAGCGGTCGGGAATTCGTTCAAGATCGCCAACACCGTTGGACGGTGAGTCTTCCCGAGGGACAGAAGATTGCCTACATACTCTACGATCCGGACGGAATCGTGCTCAAACAGTTTGTGCATCCTTATACTATGGAAGAGCTGTTGGCTATAAGTCAGGATACCGCACATTATTTTTCCAGAGCCCAAGCCCTGAAAGAACTCAGTAGATTCCCTGGTCTGGCTCCTGCCGAAGATTGGCTGGCCGCTATGCCGCTGGATGATGACCTTCGAAAGCTCTGGGCACGCAACTTTATTTATTATCCCGAAGAGGCGGTGGAAGTCGGTTCGCAATGGCTGCAATCGAGTCGAGAAGAGCTGTACGAAACGGCTTGGTACTTAGGGCAGGGTGATCCTTCGCTCATAGATTCCACGCTCATATCAGAGCTTTGGAAGACAGGAAGCCCCGTGTTCCTCGAAGCCCTTTTGGACGATTTAATGGAACGCGATGCTGCGCGTTTTGCCTACTTGTTACAGGATACGTATTCCGGAAATAATGGGAATAACCTTGAAGTACGTCGGGCCATGTGGAAATACGCCTTGGATGGCGAGGATCAATCCCTGAAATACCTGCTGCGCTTTGGATCAGAAGCATATAATCGTCAAACGCGAGAAAATGCTTGGCGAGCCTTACGCACCGTTGAGTGTAAAGATGTACGCTGGCGCGAGCAACTCGAGGCTGCAAGCGAGCACTACAATTACCGATTCCGAACAGCTGCGAAACGATATCTTCAGTACCTGCAGGAAGTCAATTAGTGGGCCATTTGAAGGCCAATGCTCTTAGAGTGAACTTCTTTGTATTCATTCACCATTCCATAAGGCTGCTCGTCCACAACAAACTTGCCCTTGGTTACATGTCCCAAAAGCGTAAAGCGCACTCCAGCATCCGTTAAGATGGTGATGAAGTCATCTTCCTCATCAGGATCTACTCCCACTACAATACGGCTTTGGCTTTCTCCAAAGAGGTAAGCGTCTTCGCGAATCTCGCTGTCGGTCAAGACATCGAATCCGAGGTCGTTCACAAAAGAAGCTTCCGCCAAGGCGACGAATAGGCCTCCTTCACTCACATCATGTGCGGAACTAATTGTTCCCGCTTGAATCAGCTTCTTCAGAGCATCTTGCATCTTGAACTCCTCGTCCAAGTCAAAATGCGGAGCTGGACTGGCTTTGATTTCATGGTGATGAACGAGGTATTCAGAGCTTGAAATATCTTCTTTCGGGTCTCCGATGAGGTAGATCAAATCTCCTTTCTTCTGGAACCCCAGTGGGGTGATGTTCTTCTTGTCCTGAACGATTCCCATCATACC
>CBFIEH010000005.1:0-239 GCA_965661605.1 Flavobacteriales bacterium
GAGTCAACTTAAGGCCTTGATAGTAATAGCGGTCCGACTTATCCTGCAAGAGGTCATTCACCCTTATGGAATCCCCTAAATAACGGATTTTCAGTTTTTCAAATCCCTCATCATCCAAGAGTCGGATTTGACGATAACTTTCTTTGACATACCCATATTTGGACAGTGTTTTCTCAAAAACCATCCGGTCAAAAGGCGCCAGCGTCAGCTGGCTCATATGTTCTGGTGCACCGGCCATC
>CBFIEH010000005.1:249-129146 GCA_965661605.1 Flavobacteriales bacterium
CCTATATACCCTCTTCTACCTCACGCTGAGCATCGGCGTGCATGGTACGGTCCATGAATGCATGGGCCAGGTGACGGATTGGGCCTGGGGCCATGAAGAGCTGAGCTGCTGCGCGGAACCCTGTCACGAGAGCCCTGCGATGGGTGGGTGCTGCGACAACAATGAGGTAGAAATCTGGCTCGTTGAGGAGCAGTTGGCGCAGAAAGAACAATGGGTTCCCGTGCTGTTTCCTTTGGCCCTCACGGGCCGATGTGTTGTTCCAAGCCTTGAAGAAGTGCTGGATGCGGAAGTTCGACCCATCGTGCCGCAGGCACAAAAACCTCCGGAACAGCGGCTCTACCTGGAGCACCTGTCTTTGCAATTCTACGGTTGACGGTCTCTTTCCCATTGACTGTTTTTGTTTCAAACAACCTTAGAATTAAAATCATGAAAAAGATATTCTTCATCGCCTTAGCGCTGGCGGCCTTTACACAGGTAAATGCGCAAGACAATCTCGCAACCGATACCCTCTGGGTGAACGGCGTTTGTGGTATGTGCGAAGAGCGCATTGAAAATGCTGCGTACATCAAAGGCGTTAAAAAAGCGGACTGGACAGTTGAAAATCATCAGTTGGTCGTGGTTTATCGGACTGATAAAACCGATCTCATGACCATCCAACAGGCCATTGCCGACGTGGGTCACGACACCCGAGATATTAAGGCTACAGACGAGAAGTACCAGCAGGTTCACGGCTGTTGCCGCTATCGCGAAATGCACCCCCATTGATGACTCGCTTCTTATTGTGGGCCACACTGCTGCTGGGAAGTAGCGCGGTGATGGCTCAATCCGACGTGCTCCAAGGTACCGTCCTAGGGCAGACCTCGGAAGAGACCTTTCCCTTGGTCGGGGCCAATGTTTACTGGCGTGGAACGACCGTGGGGATTTCGACGGACCCCGAAGGCCGATTTATCTTGGAACGCCCTCCGGGCGCTGTGGACCTCATCGTCACCTTCATTGGTTTCGGAGCA
The DNA here is from genome assembly GCA_965661605.1 of Flavobacteriales bacterium. GTDB lineage: Bacteria > Bacteroidota > Bacteroidia > Flavobacteriales > ECT2AJA-044 > ECT2AJA-044. The sequence continues at coordinate 1,257 of CBFIEH010000005.1, forward strand.
GACACGCTCAGCATTGATCCGAACCGCCGGCAGGTGGAAATTACCCTTCGGGCATCTGACGAGCAGTTGGATGAAATCACCATTCGAGAGAAGGCCGGAACTACCAATTTGCGGTACCTCGACGTCAATTTAACCGAGAACATCAGTGAGCGCGAGCTCTTCAAAGCCGCGTGTTGCGACTTGTCGGAGAGCTTTGAAACCAACCCGAGTGTGGATGCGAGCTTTACGGATGCCGTTACGGGAACCCGGCAAATTCGTCTTCTGGGCTTAGACGGCCCGTACAGCACCTACACCCGCGGGAACATCCGAACGATGAGTGGTTTAGCTTCGGTTTACGGACTTGCTCTTATTCCAGGAAGTTGGATCAAATCCATCCAACTAACCAAGGGAACGGGTTCCGTGATTAATGGATACAGCAGTGTGACAGGGCAAATCAACTACGAGCTGCGAAATCACGATGATCCAGAAAAGCTGTTTGTCAACGGGTATGTGAATGGCGCTGGTCGCCTTGAGCAAAACGTAGTCTTCACCCAAAAACTGGGAGAGAACTGGGGAACCTCCTTTTTGGTCCACGGTAGGCAGCAACTCTTCGAGATTGACCGAAACGGAGATCAATTCCTTGATACTCCAATTGGAAATCACTTGTTCTTACAAAACACGTGGAAGCGATTTGCAGAAAAGGGCCTCCGCACCCAATTTGGGGTAAAGTATAGTCTGATTGACCAAAGGTCTGGACAAACCGGATTTGGTTCCTCTGATACAGGCTCTGAGCTTTGGGGATACGAAAACCGCACAGACCGCATTGAGCTTTGGGCGAAAGGCGGATATGTACTAAACGGTTCTAAAGGGCAAAGTTTAGGGTTCCAAGGTGCTCTGGTCCATCACGACATAGACTCTCGATTCGGAAGTCGAGACGTTCGAACCAATGAATGGAACGGCTTGGAGCGTAGTGCCTACTTCAATGGTATTTATGCCACAAACTTTGCCGACCCTTGTCACTCACTCAAGGTTGGACTTAGCTATGTCTACCACAATCAAGAAGAGATCTTTAACGATTCCTATTACGAGCGTGCAGAGTCCATCCCTGGAGCGTTTGTTGAGTATACCTGGGCCGAAGAAGATCAATTCTCCATCGTCCTAGGTTTTCGAGCGGATCAACACAACCTATATGGGCTCAACCTGACTCCTAGGCTTCATACGCGATTTGTCCTCGGGGACGGGCTTGTCTTGAGAGCAAGTGCTGGAAAAGCCTACCGAACGCCCAATGTGTTTGCGGAACGAATGGGCTTAATGGCCAGCAATCGAGCGTGGCGTTTCACCACCTCCAGCGGGGATCTGCCCTACGGATTGCGGCAAGAAGAGGCCTGGAATTTTGGTCTGAGTGCCTCTCAAGAATTCGAATTAGACTTCCGTCCTGGCGCCATTCGTGTGGATTACTACTACACGGACTTCCAGAATCAGATCGTCACGGATCTGTATGCCACTGCGCGTGAAGTTCGCTTGTACAACTTGGACGGTCGCAGCTTCTCCCACAGCCTACAGGTTCAATTGGACTATGAAGTGGTTCGGCGCCTAGATGTGCGTATGGCCTATCGTTATTTAGATGTCCAGAGCACCTTCGATGGAGTGGAACAAGCTGTTCCTTACATCGCTCCGCATCGGGCCTTTGTAAACGCCTCGTACGCCAGTCGAAATTACTGGAAGGCAGACGTGACGGTCCAGTGGCAAGGGGTGGCGGTGCTGCCGACGACAGAGGACAATGCGCCAGAATACCGCATCGCGCCGCAGGCGCCTGATTTTGTTACGGTCAATCTGCAGCTTTCAAAGGAATGGCCTACGGCCGGATGGGAGATCTACCTCGGTGTAGAGAATCTGACGAACTTCAAAATGACCCGCCCGATTGTAAGCGCAGAAGACCCCTTTGATGAGGCCTTTGACGCCTCTATGGTGTGGGGGCCGATTCTGGGTCGGATGTACTATGCGGGCTTTCGCTGGCGGGTTCTTCGAGGGGTGTAAGCGCGGGGGTGTCTTTCCAGAAGGTGATGGCGTAGATGGTGCTGCAGATGCGCTCGAGGTGCTGAATTTGCCTGGGGAAATCGGGCAAGCCCTGAACCATCTCTGCAAAGCGCCCTTTGTATTTGAGTTTATTCTGGTCGATCCCCCTTGGAAAGGCGTAGCTCAAACCCACCATGCTCACCCAAACAATGCGCATAATCAAGTGTGCGCCCAGTCCAAAAATGGTCCAGTATATGGCGACTTTCAAGAAAGCCGAGAGGTTCTCAGTAAGGTTCGTGAACCACAGGACCCAAGTGGTCTGGGTCTTTAGGTACTGGACAAAGAGATCAATTTGATCCGGCAGGCGGGTCAAAATCAGCAGGACTATACCCGAAATCAGAATTTCGGGTTCTTCGAATCACTCGAAAGCTCAAGAATTAATCCAAGGTTTTGTACCAGCTGACGGCGGGTAGAGGGGCAAAAGCCCCGTCAGCAAAGGCTGCCGCGAATCCAAATTGAAAAGCCTGCCCAGGTTTATTATACCATCTAACCCCCGGCGATATAATTCCTGCAGTTGTCCCCTGAATAACCGTAAAAATGGACTCGAAGACAAAACTTGCTTTTGACCCGATGGGCGTCGTCCCCCCCACCATGATTAGGCTTGTTCCTCCAGAAGTCCCATCCGTAGCAGCGTAGCCATAACCGTAACCAACCATGACATTACTACTGTGATTGCCCAGAGTTACACTTCCGTAAGGCAGAGCAAAAAAGAATGGTGATTCAGCAGCAAGAGCAAACCAACTGTTGGTCCCGATATAAGTCCCTAACGCACCGTGCACGTTTTTTCCAAGGTCAAATCTCCCTTGAGCTGTTGCAATAATAGGCGCTCCAATCCAGGTGGTGATCCCTCCAACTTGGAAGTTTTCACCAATTCCAAACTGAGCATCTAAGCCTAGTGGATAAAGTTTTAAATAATTCTTTTTTGTCCGCCTGGGAAGGCCATTGAACGTAAAGAAGTATCGATTCTGAAAAGGCTCCTGGGCCCACGCTTCTTCTTGACCACGAAGTGCTTCATTGATTTCTCGAATTTCCTTAATCTGGTATTTCGGTATGGCTATTTGGCCAAGGTTTGAGGTTTCTATGATTACCTCACGCCCATCATCCGAAACAAAGTAGCCCATCTTTTGACTTCCGTCGTTGAGAATAACTACTACCATTCGGTTATCAGAAACGTAATCTGTTGTATCCTGCGCTGCCGTCGGCAAGGCCACGACTACAAGGAGTGATAAATAGAGAAAATAGCGTAACATGAAAACCAAGTTACGCTATTCCAACGATTTCCCTTAACCTACTTCAGAAGCTTTTTCTCCAGAATAGGAGTCAGAGCGTTCAGCTTCGAAAACGTAGATCAGCTCAGCGACAAAGCTGAATTGACTGCTGATCTTCAATGAGGTTCCAGCCGTCCAAACATTGGCCCAACCCGGATCGTCATCTCCTTGCACCCAGGCAATGCCATACCCTGCTGAAACATTGTGTGCTCGATCTCCAAAGGTGATTCGCGCATTGGGCATAAAGCCTCCGGCCGAAAGGTTGTAGAACCCCAAGGTTCCTATGGTCATTCCAATGCTTCCGTAGAACCCCTCGCTGAGTTGATGACTATATCGCAAGTTTCCTACCAAAGGGGCCCCTATCCAACTTGTAGACCCCGTAATGAAAAGATTATCGCTGAGGGCGCTCGAAAAAGAAAGGCCTACGGCTGTAATTCGGACTGAGGATTGCCCTTTTTTATTTGGAATGGCCGAGCTAGTCAAAAAGTACTGATTCGAATAGGCATGCTCCGTGTAGTCCCATTCTCCTAATGCCGTTGGTTTATCAACGTATTCCATACTTGCGATTTGGTACTTAGGGACGCGCATTTCGCCAATCGGCTCCACGAAAATCAAGAAATATTCTGCCGTAACCTCCAATAACTCTCCCGTTTTAACGCTTCCGTCATTCAGGGCGAGTTCGATAAATCGAGGTGAATCGTCTTGTGCAAAAGCAGCTAGGCTAACTAGGGTAGCCAGTAAAAAAGTGAATAGAGATTTCATATCTGTAGGTTTAAATTCAGGTCAAACCTACTGACGCGTGACCCCAGATCTCAATCGAATTCCGCGAGTCCTTCTCTACTTTTGCGATTTTTCATTCTGGACCTACGGCCCGATGCCAAATCTTGGCGTTTTTCACAAGATCACGTCTTCCCTCGCAGATAAAGTGCGCATATCAAAGTGTTTGTCGAAGAACTCATCGCACCACAAGCACACATTCTCAAGAGCTTCGGTTCGCGCACGAGCGTGGTCTTCGGAAATTCCGATCGCCTCCCCCATCGCCCACGGATTTCCTTCATTCAGCTGTTGAAATACGGCTGATTTGCTCACGCGTTCCACCACCTCACTCACCTTTTCCGTACGCGCGTCGCCCATCGCGTCCTTGGTTCCAGGACAACATGGGTTGATGGCCCAAAGCTGAATACTCACTTCCATGGGCACTTCCTTTCCGCCTAAGAAACCAATGGCCCCGCTCAATACACCGCACGGGTTGTGCCTGGGGTCTCGTTTCCAAACATTAGTCAACATGGCTCGACCGCGAGCCCAATTGCCCCCTAGCCACATGTCTTCTGTTGCGCCCCAATAACCCCAGGTCAAGTCCTGGCGGACATGGTCATCTTTTCCAATGAGTGGGTCCTTATCGCTCCGCACTCCCTGACGCGCAAAGAGCTCGGCAATTTGACCCAATCGTTCCCCCTTGTGTTTGTGAAAACGATCGATGCTGGCAATATCGAATCGGGTCACTCCTTTTTCGATCAAGGTCTTCAAGCGCTCCTCATTCAGGAGGTCGCCATTGGTCTGAAGCATAATTTGAACAGAATCGCCATAGCGCACACGTACCTTATCCAGAATCGCATAGAGTTTCTCGCGTTCGGCAAGAGGCTCACCGCCGCTCAAGATCAAGCGATCCATTTTCTCAGGGAGATTATCGACTATGGCAAGACAGTCCTCAAGGGAGATCCGCGCACCACGCGGTCCACTCATGTTGTAGCAGTGCGCACACTCGTCATTACAGAGCTGGGTGAATACCCAGTAGACGCTTTCAAAATGATCGAACTTGGACATGTTGGTAACTCGTATTGAAGACTGCTCCAGCTTCGGAATCCATTTCCTCGATTAAACTCCCATGGAGAACGAGTACAAATCACAAAGAAGAAAGCAATCAATGGAAATAGGAAAAGCAGGAACAAAAACCGTCGCCCACTTCTCCTTTGCTTTTTCATTAGAATAGATATCGAATACCGAATTGAAACTGTCTTGGCGGAGCTGCGTTGCGTCGCACCAACACTCCAGAGCTCGCCGGACCCACTTGGATCTGATTGCTCTGCGTCGCATTGTTGCTATAACCGCTCAGGTTCTCCGCATTGAACAAGTTAAAAATATCGGCTCGAATTTCCATTCGTCCACCATTACTAAACTTAAATTGATACTGCGCTCCTAAATCAAAGGTGGTGCTCCACGGCAATCGGTCGCTATTTCTCGACTCCCCAGGACTCCGGTCGCTATTCCCTACATAGGCATCTCCAAAAGCACGACCGTCCCCGTTCAAGTCGGTGGTTCCGTATATAGTCGCGTCCGGAATCCGGTTGATGGGCTGACCACTTTGAATCAAACTGGCCACACTGATGCTAAACTTATCCGATGGAAAGAAGTACATCAGGGCATTCAGAACATGAGTTCGATCATTGATACTCGGACCCCACTCGTCTTCAAAATTGTTCGAATCCTGTGCACGGAAATTAATGTCTTCCGTGTTGTTTTCCAGTCGTGAAAGGGTGTAGCTCAAACGATAGGCGTACTTGTCCTGTCCTTTCTCCTTGACCAAATTAACGTTGGCCGCGTAGTACCGAGAGCTTCCGCCTGTTTCCGTCATAATCACTCCCCGAGCCGCCCCGCGAAGGGTATCGCCATTGGCCACGGCGTAGCTTCCCTCGTACACAGGAACATCCCTACTTTCATCCGCATCAGCTTGAGATCGTACCTCCACATCATCCGGGTCAATGGGATAAGCTTCCGGGGCATTGACATCAACCACGCGGAATAGATTCTCCGAGCGGGTGTGCAGTAAGTCGACATAGAAAAGCATATCCCCTTTGACCTGGCGTTGATAGCCCAAGTTGAATTGGTGGGTGATGGGGTTATCGTAGCCATTGGGGTTCAGGATGCGGCGCTCATTGCTAAAAATGAGCTCGCGCTGGCCTTGAAGGTCATCCGCCGATGGCCCTTGAAGGTAGTCCACTCCAGCTACGTTGGCGCTCAAATTCCCGTCAAAGGTCACGGCATCAATATCGGTATTCGAAGGAAGTTGCCCTCCGTCTACGAGCGCTTGAAGTTGCGCCTTATAATCTTCCGAGGTACTGCTTTGTTGCAGGGCGTCGCTGTAAATGGCATAGATGATCTTGTCGTAGAAAACTCCATATCCAAAGCGAATGCTGCTCACTTCGTCGAGGCGGTAATTGGCATTTACGCGTGGTGCCAAATTGTTCCAATCGCCGGACTCGCTTCCGCCTTTGGAGAGGTTGTCGTAATCGTAGCGCAAGCCTACAGTCACGTTCAACTTGGGAGAAACGGCAATAAGGTCCTCAAGGTAGAGACTGAAACGGTTCTGTCGTGCACCAAAAGCCTTTTGTTGGAGTTCCACGCTGTAGTTCAAAACTTCTACATCGCTCGGGATATCTCCAACACCTAGGTCCGATCCAATACCGCTTGCCGCCAGGGCGTCCAATTGATCCTGGGTGAGTTTAACCGTATAGCTGCCGTTCGGATTTCCACCGCCAAAAAGATCGTGTTGGCTGCTGATGACCATCCCTCCCGCTTTGATCGTATGACGGTCCTTGTACCACGTAAATTTCTGTTGCACTTGGACGGTGTTCTCGGTCTGATCAAAGACGAAGCCCGGGTGACCGAGCAGGGCAATCGTCTGCTCGTTGGGGTCCAATACCGTCACGTTCGGGTCTTCAGGATTATTCGGATTGGCATAGTTCCATTGAAAGCGGCTGTACTGAAGATTGGTCTCGCTGACAAAACCGTCTCCGGTATAGATGTTTTTGGAAGCCACGAGAAGGGAATTTCTGTTTTGGGTATAACCTGCCGAGAGGAAGGTCACCCCCCCTTCAAGACCACCGCCCTGGAATTCAACGCCCACAAATCCCGCGTTTACTCGGACCGATGACCGGAACCGGTTGCTCCAAAAATGGTCGAGTTTTCCACTCAAATAAGTGTATCGGTTTTGCCCTTGAACCGTTTCGTTGACCCCCAGTTGAGGTACATTGAGCAGGTTGTCCTTGAGGTCAAAGGTCTGTTCGACGTTGACGTAGTAAAAGGTCTCATCGGCCCGTAGGGCACCTCCCAAACCAAAGCCCAGTTGATGGCGCTGAAAACCATCCTTGACGGCATTCCCCGTCAAATCGCGCTGGGCGTAGGGAGACGATGCGTCAATGACCGGCCCGGGGCGCACCGAGTAGAATACTTCTCCGGTTTTGGTGTTGCTCCCACTTTTGGTGGTGATATCAAAAACGCCGTTTCCGGTCCACCCGTACTCGGCGCTGTAGTTGTTGGTCAGCACCGTAATGTTGTCGACAAACCCGATGGGCACAGCAAATTTTTGCCCGCCCAAGAAGTTCTCGTTGTTATCCAGACCGTCGATGGTGTAGTTCGTGTAAAGCCCATTGGATCCGTTGATGCTCACATTCGGTGCTTCAGGGTAAAATCCCGTCGCCTGGGTCACGTTGGGTAGTCGATAAAGGACGCGCGTAATATCTCTTCCCTCCACGGGGAGCTCGGTGATCTCTCGAGCCGTAAGCTCGCTACTCACCTCAGCGTTCACCGTATTGATGCGCGCATTACTGGACTCCACCACGGTCACCTCTTCAAGGCTGTAGTTGGCCTTCTCCAGCAAGATCAGGGTGACGCTCTGGGTCTGGTTCGATCGAAGCGCAAAACTCCCGCTATTGGCCGCCAAATACTTGCGCGTCTCCGGGCTTACAACCCGATACGTCCCGCTCGTGGACAGTCCGCTCAGCTTGATCTTTCCTTGCCTGTCCGTTTCGCGTTCTATGGAATAGCCTATCCCTCCGTTGCTGATTTCGACCACTTGGCCCACGACGGGCTTGCCGTCGTTCCCCGAAAGAATGCTGATTTCCAAACGCGCCTGCGCTTTACTCACACTGGCCAGCGCGAAAATCGCGACAGCCGTCCATAATGCTCTCTTCATAACTGTAGCTTGGTGCCCAAATGTACGCCACAAGAATAACCTAGTCTGTGACAACAGAACGTCAGGCGGACGACCTTAAGCCTTCTCCGCCCAAGCGAGGGTTAGTACGCCGATTTGCGCCTGCGGCGCGATGACCGACGCTGCACTTTCAATGGTGCTTCCGGTGGTCACAACATCGTCCACCAGCCATATTTTACGAGGAATGATTTCCTTGGAATTCTTCAAAGCAAAGACTTGCTCCACATTTCCCTTTCGCGTCCAGGCGTCCATCTTCGTTTGGGTCTTTGTTTTTCGAACGCGCTTGAGCCCTTTCCAAACAGGTATCCCCGAACTAGCCGAGATTCCCTCGGCGATAACCTCGGCTTGATTGAACCCGCGACGGCGCTGTCTCGATGGATGAAGCGGAATGGGGCAAATGGCTTCAGCCTGAAAGCCACTTGCCTTCACTTGGCTCCCAAGTTCTGCCCCAAAATGGCGCGCAGCCGAGAGGGTTCCCTTGTATTTGATGGCGTGCATCAAAGGCCTTGTTGGGCCCTCGCCGTCAAAATACCACAACGCAATGGCCGCCTCTACAGGCATTCGGCCATCGAATATTCGAAGCAGTTCATGCCGGTACAAACGGTGGTGGTCCGTGTAGGCCAACTGGGTTCGACAGCGCCCACAAAGGTGTCGTTCGCCTTGGTACAGCTCGGAATTGCAGTGTAGACAATGTTCGGGTAAAAGCAGGAAGCTCAGTGCCTGCGCGGAATTGCGGATGAAACGTGGTGTATGCATACTTGAAACATTATTCATTGCAGAGTTCCAAGGACACTGTATCTTTGTCTCCATCAGTCAGTTAACGAATTTAACCAAAAAAAGGATTATGTCTGATTCATCGAACCGCAACAACCGCATTATTATCATTGTGCTGTTGATTGCATTGGTAGCAGCCGTCGCGGGGCTCTATATTCAAAAGCAGAACAACGATACGGTGGTGACCGATTTGACGGAGGAGAAGAACGAGTTAATCGTAGATCTCGACGAATTAGCTGCTCAATACGAAGCGTTGATCTTGGAAAACGACAGTGCCAATGAGGAATTGGTCGCTGAGCGCGCACGCATCATTGCACTTCGCGATTCTGTTGCTACGCTCCAAGCCGATGTTGCACGCTTAACGCGTTACCGCAACGAAGTCTACACCTTGAAAAAAGAGAAAGCTGTTCTCTTGGCTCGTGCGGACTCTTTGATCATTGTCAACGAACAACTCGCTACCGAGAAGGCGGCGGTTGAAGAGGAGTTGACCGAAGAAAAAGAGCTGACCAACACCTTGAGCGCTGAAAAGTCTCAGTTAGAGGATCGTGTAGCTCGTGGTCAAGTGCTTAATGCCGTTGAGATCATCTCTGGTGGTATCAAGGAAAAAGGCAGCGGCGAAGAGAAAGAAGTCTCTAAAGCCCGCAAGACAGATCGCATCAAAACGTGCTTTGTTTTGGCCAAGAACGAGATTGCCAAGTCTGGTGAGAAAGTCATCTACTTGCGCGTGACCGATCCAGAAGGAATGTTGATCGGAAGGAGCATGGCCGAGTACGCTGTGAGCTACAACGGACAACAAATCGTATGCAGTGAGAAGCAAACGGTGATTTACGACAACGAGGCTATGGATGTCTGCATGTACATTGACCGCATGGAAGGTCAAGATTGGGCAGAAGGTACCTACGGCGTTGAAGTATACGCAGAGAACGAATTGATTGGAACCAGCCAATTCACCCTGGAAGGGGGCTTGTTCTAAAGAGCCGATTTACCTGGTTTTGAAACCTCGCAGCACTTTTTGTTGCGGGGTTTTCTTTTGTGCAAAAGGCCCTGCTCTGAAAAGGTGTATTAGAAGAATGCCTTGAGCTGAACACTCCCGGTATGCGCCGCTGGAACATCCTCACTCACCCGCCCGTCGTACAGGATGTTCAGCTGTAAATGCTTGGCAATATTGCTCTGGAGCGTCGCATTCCATGTAGCGTTTTGGCCGGGCTGCAAGCCCTCGAGCATGGCATAAGCCACTGGTGTATTAGCCACAGCCGAATACGTATTGCGTATCAGATTTACCCGGGCGGTGATGAGGGCCTTGGACGCAACGTTGTAGTTAAATTCAACCCCTGTGTTTAGGGCATCGAGTTCCTCGCCTAGTTCACTGTTGTTGAGAGAGGCTCTATAGCCCACAATGAAACTGAGTTTCCAGGTACGTCCCGGCTGAAAAGTAATGGATTGCTCCGTGCGCTGCTCATCCAAATCATAGCTTCTGGCATCAAAGCCTTCGGAGCCATTGGCCCGCTCTCGAGTCCCGACTTGACTGTTCCAGATCCAGTTTTCCAAGAACATCCATCGCCACTGGATTTGATGCTCCAAATTGCGCTGCGATTCGAATCCGTAGCTGACCAAGTTTCGCCCCTGGTTTTGAACAAAGGTGTAGTCGGCGCCAAAGCTCGCCTTGCTCCGTTGAAAAAAGAGGGTGTTCCGCCATCCCTGGTTCAGGGCTATCAAGGTCGAATCAAAGGTGATTCGGCTAAAGGGATTGAGGCTTGAAGCCAAATCCCCTCTTTGACTTTTTCGTTCCGTGTTGTAGGTTACCTGTACCGAGAATTTGCTCAAGACTTTTCGGAGGTCGGTAGCGCGCCCCCAAACGGCCGCGGGGTTGAGAATAATGACCTGAGAAAACTTGTTGAAGTTGGTCCGAACGTACTCGTTCGACTGCTGAAAAACTCGGATATACCGTGCATCGCTGGGGAATTGAGCAATCTCAAACTCATCGAGCTGTTGAATTCCATCACCGTTGTAATCGACCCACGCGTAAAGTCCCTGACCGGCGGCAACCTCAACGTAGGTGAATTCCCGACGCGCCTCCTGGCCAGATCCGCTTTCGTAGAAGGTGGTCAAGTTGATGGCGTTGCGGAAGAGTCGCTGTCGGTACTGTAATCGACCCGTGAGGGTCCGGTCCTCGGGATTCACGGTGTCGTTCAAGTTCTCCAAATCGCGGAAGGTAAATCCGGCCTTCAAATTCCCGGTTCGAGCGATGCGCAAACGTCCGTCCAAGGTGAGTGCATTGGCAATGGTTGAAGGGTCTAAGTCTTGAGGGCTGGGAGCGTAATCTGTTCGATTCAAATAGGTGAATTCCAAACCGTTTTGATGAGAATCGTTGTTTCCAATGAAAAACTCCCACTGGTCAAATCGATAGCTGCCCGATTGAAGGGAATCGGTACCGTTGCTCTGCTTCTCATTGAATTCACTTTCGCCCCGCATCCCAAATTTGAGCCATTTCCAATTCTGCCTGAATTGGGTTTTTTGACGAATGAATCGCTGGCGTGCCCCGCCCACATCGGACTCCAACCAAGAGGCCTGAACGGAGGCCAGCGTTCCGCGGTGATTGACGTCTCCCAAGAGGTTGTTGCGCAAGGCGCCGTAATCCGGTCCATTGGCCAAGTACTGCACAGCATACTGAATAACACCGACATTTTGTTTCCGGTATCCGGCACGTGCCGTGATGAAATGCTGATCGCCGGGCGTCAAGGTGTCCGTGAGGTTCCAGTCCCGTTGAAATTCAACACTTCTGAATCGCTGGACGGGCTGGTAGCGGTCTTTTACATATTCGTAGTCAACCCCAGCCTCCCAGCCAGTCTGCCATTTTTTATCCGCAAAGACATTTACGGCAAGTCCGACGTCGTCGTCACTGTCGAGCTCACTGAAGGTGTTGGGGTCGTATCGAGACACCGAAGTCTGAGCGCCAACGCGCAGTCCGTCTTGATTGAAGGAAAGACCTCCCGAGGCGATTTGAAGTTGGCGCGGTGTGATGATGGTGCGCACAGGAGCGTACTCCCCTTGCGGAACACCCCCCACGGGCGGCACCCATTGAAAAACGCGACCGTTGACTGCAGCATCACTCAAGATGTAGTCTCCGTTTCCAACACCAACATTGCTGAAGGAAGCTCGGTAATAGGCCTCAGACGGATTCGTCGAATAAACCAAGACGCTGTCAAACCCAAGGGAATCCCGAAGGGCGTATAGAATTTCACCTTCCGTATACCCCACGCTGTCAATCGCGGGAATGACAGCGGCCTGCAGGCTGTCCCCGATGGTGGACAAATAACGCTTGTCCTCATCGGATAGATCCTGCTGCAGGTTTTGGTTTCGCGCGTCTTGTTCGGAGTATACCCCGAGGGCCCACTGCCAAGTACCCTGGGTCTGGGCAACCTCGCCTTCGAGCAGGGATCGCGCATAGCTCTGGTCCGTGTACTGAAATTCCACCACGATTCGCTTCACGTTTGTGATCTGTTGAAGGGCCGTGAAGGTGATCTCACCCGCATTGTAGTCGATGACGTAGTCATGGTTTTGACCCCGCGTCATGAGTTGCCCGTCGATGAAAACGCGTTCAGAACCCGAAACGATAATGATGAACTGCTCGTTGTTCGCTCCAGTCAATTTATAGGGTCCTTGATTTCCTTCGATACCAAAGAAGTTGTTCCGAGCAAACTGCCCGCGGGAGAGGGCGGCCGAAGCGCGTACCTCTAGGCCGCTTTCGGCATCGCGCCGTTGAAAGGTGGCCCCGCTCAGTTTCTTGTACCAAGGCATGAAGCGAAAGCGCTCCGCCGTAACTTCGTAATCGCCGGCAATGATCTTCCCTAGCTGGTCGTTTTCGAGCTCGATGTACGCCCGGTCAAATTCCCGTAGCTGTTGGGTATAGCCGTCGGCTTGGATGGGCACATTATCGTCGGTGATGGACGCTCGGATATAGGTGTTCTCATTCAAGCGCCCGCTGAGCTGCAGATCAAGGCTCGAGTTCAATACGAGGTCTTGGCGGTTCCCCACGGTGACGCCCCGACTGATGGATCCATTTTTGTCCAGGCCTTCAAAAGGCTCAAAGTCGATCTGTTCAGAACCCACTTCATAATAGCCCGGTGGGCGATTATCCAACATCCGAATATTGAGCAGGGAGGTGTCTTTTCGGGAAACGGGGGCACCGTAATCGTAGGGTAGCGCCGTGTAAGCGATGGTCAGTTGGCCGGTATCCAAAGGTGCGACCCAAAGCTGTCGGGTTCGGAAGTCGAAATGGTAGTCCTGGGGATTGAGGGAGCCCCATCGCGCCGTGAGGCGCAAAGACTGCGGCGCAATCGACGTGGAGTCCAGCACTAGGGTGTCGCTGGGCCACGGAATCGTCAGCAACCGCTGGTCCGGATCCGCGACCTGTGCCACCGCAAATGCGGGGAGCAACAGCAAGAACAGGGTGCGTACGACCTTCATGGGCGGTTTATTAACGATGAATTGTGGGTTTTGTTAAGTCAAAGCCTGAAAATCGGCCCTTCGCATCGCGTATCTTAGCCGCAAAATAGGTTACTATGAAGAAGATTGCGTTGTTTTTGTTGGTTTTCGGCCTCACGGCCGGATGCGTTCCGATCAAAAAATTTGAGGAGCTTCAAGCGAACTACGACCAGAGTCAAGAGGAATTGTCTCGCCTGAAAACGGAGAACTCGGAACTTTCCATGACCCTGAAAGAAATTGAGGCCGAGCGCGATCGATTGGCGAAGTCTACCAAGGGCTTGGTGGCCGATACCACCTCGAAAGGCAAGCAGCTTCGCGCCTTAAAGCGCAGCTATGAGGAGCTCAACGACAGCTATGAACTGCTAATCGAAAACAACAATTCCCTCATCGCGCGAAATGCAGAAGAGAACCGCCGTTTGCTTGAAGAGATGCAAGTCTTAGAGGCCAAACTCCAGGGAAAAGAGGACAGCCTTCGCTTGCGTTCTGAAGAAATGGATAGTATTTCAACCGCCTTGGTCGCACGTGAAGCCAAGGTGAACGAGCTTCAGCGCATGCTCACCGAAAAAGACAGTGCAACAGAAGCCCTGCGCAAGAGCGTGGCCGATGCCTTGCTCGGATTCGAGGGTAAAGGTGTGAATGTCGAAGAGAAAGACGGCCGTATCTACGTGACCTTGGACAACAGCTTATTATTCCAATCTGGAAAGTGGGACGTGGGTTCAGAAGGAACCAAAGCCTTGGATCAGCTCTCAGGCGTATTGGCCGAAAACCCAGAGATCAACATCTTAATCGAAGGTCATACCGATGACGATCAGTACTACGGTGGTCAGGTCATCAAGGACAACTGGGACCTGAGTGTGATGCGCGCAACAAGCGTGGTGAAAATCTTAACCGCCAACGACGGTGTAGATCCTACTCGGGTGACTGCAGCGGGTCGCTCTGAATACCTACCCGTCGCCGACAATGGCGCAGACGGAGGGAAAGCGAAGAACCGTCGCATCGAAATCATCTTGATTCCAGACTATCAGGCGCTGCTCGATTTAATCAACGAGTAAGTTAAGGCCTCAAACTCTTCCACCACGCGGCCAGTTGTTTCCGCTGTTCGGCTGTAAGCTGTGCTTCGGGGTGCATATTGGCGTAGGACTTGAGCGGCATCTCCAATTCTAGGGTTTCTTCCACCATTTCCTCTAGGGCGTGAGAGCGCTTTGCCTTTCCTCGCAAGCCCCACTCATTAAAATTGAGGTGCTCCTTTCCGTGGTTAACGTGATCCTGAACAATCCAGATCACTGGTGCTATTTCCGAATACCAGGGATAGGTTGTTTCATGTGAATGACAATCGTAGCAGGCATCCTTAAAGAGCTGTTTTATTTCCGGTTCACCGGGATAAATGGCAATAAAATCTTGTGATGGATCGACGTCAGGAACGGACCGATTGGGTCGGATTGCTTGAATGCCCAGAAGGACCAGGGCGATAAGCAGTAGTGTTTTCTTTCGAGTCATAATCAGAAGCGCACATCTGCCCACTCCTCCCCTTTCTTGTCGAACATCAGTCGAGCAAAGGGGCACAAAGGCATGATTTACAATTGGTTTTCTCGGGCGTGATCCACTATCGCCTGAACTAATTCCGCAGCTTTCCCTGTGCCTTGCAAACTATCATCCACCTCGGTGTGGTCGATGATGAGCTTGTCTGGTCCAGCCATGGTATAGGTGGATTCACCCATGCGCTGACCGTCTTGATCGAAGTAGTACGCGCCTTTTCGACCGTCGAATTCATTCTTTAATTCCATAAGTCGAATGTAAAAAAGAAAGTCGTAGGAAACTGGTGCATCTTGTTCGATGACGCCGTGAGGCGCAAAAGACATGGCCATCAGGCCAAAGGTCAACGTTAGGAGTAAGAGTGAAAACTTCTTCATGTTTTTATGTCTAGAGTTTGAGTCAAAAGTATTGGGACCCACCGTAGAGCGCTGTTAATGAGGCCCTAATAATTGTTAATGGCCTGTTAAGCTCTAAACAAAAGGCCGCAGAAGACCTTATTTTAGCGTCGTGAAAAGTCGTCAAATACAAATGGTGGTGCTCTTGGGAGCGCTTTCGATCATCGGAATCATCTCCGCTCAAGTCTATTGGGTGCAGAAGGCTTATGCCTTTGAGGAGCGTGAATTCAACCAGAAGGTGAACGAGGCGCTGACCATTGTTTCGCACCAATTGGCGGAATACAACGGGCATGTGCCCAACCGCGAGAATCCAGTCCGCCAGATGGGTCAGGATTACTTTGTAGTGAATGTGCAAGACTTCATCAACGAAGAGGTCCTAGAATATTACTTAAGCAAAGAGCTGGACTATCAGCATGTCGAAATCGAATTTGAGTACGCGATCTACGATTGTGCTTCGGATCAAATGGTGGCGTGCAAACCGGAAGGAAGTGTCACGGAAGAGCAGCCCGTTGCCACGGTGGACATGCCGAAGTCCAAGGAGTACCTGTATTACTTTGGCGTGCGCTTCCCTACCAAGAATCAGTACCTCCGCGCGAGCTTGGGGCCTTGGACCTTTACCACCCTACTCGTCTTCATTGCCACCATCTTCTTCAGTTATTCCATTTTCATCATTCTGCGCCAGCGTCGATTGAGTGAAGTGCAACGGGACTTCATCAACAACATGACCCACGAGTTTAAGACACCGATCAGCACGATTGCGATATCGAGCCGTGTACTCAGTGAAGATGAAATCAAGGATGAACCGGAGCGCCTCAAGAGCTATGCGAACATCATTGCCGATGAGGCGCAGCGTCTGAATACACAAGTAGAAAAAGTCCTTCAGGTTGCCAAGAGTGAAAAGGAAGAGCTGAGCCTGCGCAAGGAGTGGTTAGATGTTCACAAGGTATTGGAAACTGCTGTTCACAAAATAAACCTCAAGAGTTACGGGACCGATGCTAAGATTACATCGGACCTCCAGGCTACGCGCCGGTTTATTGAGGCTGATCGCACGCATTTCATCAACGTCGTTTGGAACCTGTTGGATAACGCTGTGAAGTACAGCAAGGACCAGGTGGACATTTGTGTTCGGACTTCTGATGAAGACAAACTACTCCGGGTGTCCATCAAGGATACGGGCATTGGAATGGCGCCTGATCAGCTGAACAAGATTTTCCATAAATTTTATCGGGTCCCGACCGGGAACGTCCATGACGTGAAAGGTTTTGGACTTGGGCTACACTATGTGAAGAACATTGCATCGGCCCATAAATGGAAACTGAATTGCGAAAGCACTGAAGGAGTTGGCAGTGAATTTACCTTGCTGATTCCCCACGCCAAATCAAACCTATGAGCTATTCTGGCGCACACATTCTCTACGTAGAAGACGACATCAATCTCAGCTTTGTAACCAAGGACAACTTGGAAAAGCACGGCTTTCAAGTCACGCATTGCCCCGACGGAGAGGCGGGTTTGGAGTGCTTCCAAAAAGGCGGATACGACCTTTGTTTGCTCGATGTCATGATGCCAAAAATGGATGGATTTGCCTTGGCGGAACAAATTCGAAAAGTCAATGAAGACATTCCGATCATTTTCTTGACGGCCAAGAGCATGAAAGAGGATCGCCTTGCTGGACTGCGAACGGGTGCAGATGATTACCTGACCAAGCCCTTTAGCATTGAAGAGCTCATCTTGAAGATTGAAATCTTCTTGCGCCGCAGCAAATACAACGAGCCAACAGAAGCAGATCAAAAGCAGTTCACCTTGGGGCGTTTTCATTTCGACTACGAAACATACACCTTGACCGATGGTACTGAAAAACAAAAGCTGACCCAGAAAGAAGCTCAACTTCTACATTACTTCTGCACCAACACCAACAAGGTCCTTAAGCGCGATGAGATCTTAGTGAAAATCTGGGGCGACGACGACTACTTCTTGGGGCGTTCTCTTGATGTCTTCATCTCCCGATTGCGCAAATACCTCAAGCCCGAAAAAGCCGTGAAGATCGATAACGTGCACGGGGTGGGATTTGTCTTCAAAGTCTAACGTCGCATCACTTGTATACGAGAAGCTTGTGCTCCGCCTTGATAGACGGTGTGCTTTGCTTTGACGTAGTCTTCTCTTTCCGCCTCAAATATGTTTTCTACATACCGCTGCGGGTTCCGATCAAAAAGCGGGAACCAGGTACTCTGGATCTGGACCTGGATCTTGTGTCCTTTCTTGAAGGTGTGGTTCACCCCTTGTAAGGGCAGCTGGATCTCCGTGATTCGATTCGGTGTCATGGGCTCTGGGTTCTCAAAGCTGTTCCGATAACGGCCCCGCATGATTTCAGAACGGACCATCATGTGGTGATTGGCCAAGCTGCTGCCTTCTGGTGTGTGTTCGTGGTTGGCGGAATCCCCAGGGAAAACATCAATCAATTTGACCACCCAGTCTGCATCACTTTGGGTGGTAGAGACAAAGAGTTCGGCCAGGAGTTCGCCGGACAGGGTTAAGTCTTCATCGAGCCGTAGGCTCTCATACACCAGCACGTCTTGACGGCGAGCGGCAAAGCGCTGGTCCTCGCACATATAAGGACGAGGCGTGAATCGCCAGGACAGATCCGCGGCTGCTCGGTATGGAACCGGTTTGGAAGGATCGCTGATGAAGCTGTTTTCCGTGGGCAGCTCGCCCTTTTGATTGGAGAGCACTCCGTTCGGAGCCAGCCAGAACGTCTCGGCCACAGCGTCCGTAGGTGGCCAGGTGGCAAAGGTGTCCCAGCGGCAGGTGCCCGTATTGTAAATCAAAGCCTCGGCTGGCTCAAAATCTCCTTTTTCGTGGAGGTGCTTCCGGAAAAACGGGGCCTCCATTGTGGCCTTAAACCCGTTGCTCAAATTTGAGCCGAAGTACATATCTCCTACGACTTGATGCTCTTTATCGCGAGACCAATCGCCATGACTCCATGGCCCCATAATGATGGTATTGGCTTGACCCACGTCTCCGCGCAAATTTTCCAGGGTACGATAGATGTTGAAGGGCCCGTACAGGTCCTCCGCATCAAACAACCCGCCTACGGTCAAAACCGCTACGTGATTGTCTTGAAGGTGAGGTAGAATGCTTCGAGCCCGCCAGAAATCATCATAGTTCGGGTGATTTTTGATCTGCTCCCAGAAAAAGTCACCCTCGGGCTTGAAAGCCTCGCGCTCGGCGTAGGTCGAGTGATCCATATAGAATTGGTACGGGTCCTGATTGTCGGGGTCCGGGAACTCGTCCGTGTACCAGCTCGTGCTGGTCGTGTCGCTCTGAAAACCAAATACCGGATTGATGGGCCAGTACAGCAGGGTATACGCCCCGCGATGGTGAAAATCATCGAAGTAAAAGTCGCTCACCGGTGCTTGCGGGGAAACGGCCTTCACGGCCGGATGCGCGCGGACCGATGCCGCAGCAGCATAAAAGCCCGGGTAAGAGATGCCGTAAACGCCGACCCGGCTGTTGTGCCCTTCCAAGTGTTTGATCAGCCAGTCCACCGTGTCGTAGGTGTCCGTCCCCTCGTCTATTCCACCACCGGCGGTATCCGCGAGGAAAGGGCGCATGTTGTCCCACTCGCCATCGGACATCCATCGGCCGCGAACGTCTTGACGAACGAAAATGTACCCGTCATCCATGAGGTGTTTATTGCGCGTAATGGCCACTGTTTGATCGGGTCCGTAGGGTTTGCAGCTGTAAGGCGTACGCTGCATTAAGATGGGGTAGCTGCGGCTGCTGTCTACCGGATAGTACACCACGGTGTAGAGCTCGATGCCGTCTCGCATCGGAATGCGGAATTCATGCTTGGTGTAGTCGGCCTTGAGGCGCTCCTCAATACTCAACTCGGCGACGGTATCGGTCGTTTGGGTGTCTTCCGACATCGGCCCATTGGGGCCAGAACAAGCAAAAAAAAGGGCCGCAAAAGCGACCCCTGTCAGTAGTTTTTTCAACATGGGGCTTCGTTTGGGAAGCCCCATGTCGCAATTTTAAAGCGTTCCGCGCACTTCTTGCTCGCGCTCAATGGCTTCGAAAAGGGCCTTAAAATTTCCTTTTCCAAAGCTCTTGGCTCCCTTGCGCTGGATGATCTCGAAGAACAAGGTCGGGCGATCGCTCACCGGTTTGGTAAAGAGCTGCAACAGGTAGCCTTCGTCGTCGCGGTCGATCAAGATGCCGAGCTCCTTGAGCGGCTCCAGGTCCTCGTCGATCTCCCCTACGCGATCCAATACGGTATCGTAATATGTTGCAGGGACACGCAAGAACTCCACTCCTCGGTCGCGCATGGCGGTCACGGTTTCAATGATGTTGTCCGTTGCCACCGCGATGTGCTGAACCCCGGCGCCGTTGTAGAAGTCCAAGTACTCCTCTACTTGGGATTTCTTTTTCCCTTCTGCAGGCTCGTTGATCGGGAATTTGATGCGTCCATTTCCGTTGGTCATCACCTTACTCATCAAGGCGGTGTAGTCGGTGGAAATATCCTTGTCGTCGAAGGAAACCAATTGAGCAAAGCCCATAACCTTGGCGTAGAATTCCACCCAAGTATTCATCTCGTTCCAACCCACGTTGCCGACCATGTGGTCGATGTACTTAAGGCCTGTAGCTGGAGCCGTGTACTCAGGTTCCCATACTTTATATCCTGGCAAGAATGGTCCAGCGTACTCGCTGCGCTCGATGAAGAGGTGTACGGTATCTCCATAGGTGTGAATCCCTGAACGTACGACCTTACCGTTGGCGTCTTCAATCACCTCGGGCTCCATGAAGCTCTTGGCTCCTCGGCCCGTAGTGGTTTCCCAGCTTTTGGTCGCATCATCGACCCAAAGGGCTACGACCTTTACCCCGTCGCCGTGCTTGCTGAGGTGCTCGTTGATCAGGCCACCTTCATGCAGCGGAGTGGTCAGTACGAGGCGGATTTTATCTTGTCCCAACACGTAGCTCGCACGGTCCTTGAGACCCGTTTCAAGCCCCCCGTAGGCCACCGGCTGAAACCCGAAGGCGTGCTGGTAGTAGTGCGCGGCCTGTTTGGCGTTTCCAACGTAAAGTTCGACGTAATCGGTTCCGTTCAAAGGCAGAAAATCCTCCGCCTCTGGGAATAGTTTTTCGAGTTGTAGAGAAGTCGTATCCGTAGACATGGTGTAGTGGTTTTTTTAGTGCTCAGTCCAGGAATTCCAGTATTCCCCATCGTCCAAAGCTAAGGCATCTTTGGTGACCCACAAGGGCTTGAAGGTATCGACCATCACGGCTAGTTCTTCCGTCTCCGTTTGGCCGATGCTTCGTTCGTAGGCTCCAGGGTGCGGCCCGTGAGGAATTCCCGCTGGATGTAAGCTGATGTATCCTTTGTCAATATTGTTTCGGCTCATGAAGTCCCCATCCACATAGTACAAGACCTCATCGCTGTCGATGTTGCTGTGATTATACGGTGCAGGGATGGCTTCGGGGTGATAATCATACAGGCGAGGTACAAAGCTACACACCACAAAGGTGCTAGTCTCGAAGGTCTGGTGTACGGGTGGCGGCTGGTGAACGCGCCCCGTGATGGGTTCAAAGTCGTGAATGCTGAAGGCGTAAGGGTAGTTGTACCCATCCCATCCCACGACATCAAACGGATGGCTCGCGTAGGTCAGAGTGTGCAGGTGGTTTTGCTTGCGCACCTTCATCACAAATTCACCCTTTTCTTCATGCGTTTCCAGCTCTTCTGGTCGGCGAATATCTCGCTCACAGAATGGGCTGTGCTCCAACAACTGGCCAAACCAGTTCCGGTATCGCTTCGGGGTGTACATGGGGCTGTGACTCTCGACGATAAAAAGGCGGTTATCCTCAGTATCGAAGTCGATCTGGTAGATCATTCCGCGCGGAATCAAGAGGTAGTCTCCGTAGCCGAACTTAAGGTTTCCCAGCATGGTACGAAGGGTTCCGGTACCCTTGTGCACAAAGATCATCTCGTCGGCGTCAGCGTTCTTGTAGAAATAATCGCGGAGCGATTTGGTCGGCGCGGCCAAAGTGATGTTGACGTCTTGGTTGGTCAAAACGGTCTTTCGGCTCTTTAAGAAATCCGCCTCAGGCTTTAAATCCCAACCCTTGAGCAGTCGGCTATGCATGTTGTGCTTCACCGCCACTTCAGGCGTAACATCGATGGCGCTTTGAACAGAAGTCACCATGGTAGGTCGCTCAACGTGATACATCAAGCTCGACATTCCATCGAATCCAATGGTCCCAAACAACTGCTCATAATAGAGCTTGCCGTCTGGCTTCTTAAACGTCGTATGACGCTTGTGCGGGATTTTCCCGAGTTTGTGGTAGATAGGCATTAGGTCTGTTTTTGTGTAGGTCGTTCGTCGAACTTCCGGTGGGAATGAAAGCGCCTTTCGGACTTCTGTCCCTTGCGAAGTTCTTGCTGTTTCTCTTCTGGTAGGGCGGCGATTTCAGAGCACTCATCGGAACAACAGTGATCGTATTTTTCTGCGCACTCCTCGCATTGAATAAAGAGCAAGTTACACATCTTATTGGCGCAGTTCACTTGTGTATCACACGGCTTGCCACATTGGTGACAGTGGGCAATGATTTCCTCGGAAATGCGCTCTCCAAGGCGTTCGTCGAAGACGAAATTCTTGCCGTGGTATTTATTCGGAAGCTCTTCAAATCGCAATTGCCGCGCGTAGTCAATGATGCCGCCGTGCAGCTGATTGACATCCTTAAAACCGTGGTGTTTCAAATAAGCCGAGGCTTTTTCACATCGGATTCCCCCCGTGCAGTAGAGGAGTACTTTTTGGTCTTTTTTTCCTTCCAAGGCTTCCAGTACCTCCGGAAGTTCTTCGCGAAAGGTTTCCGCCTGCGGCGTGATGGCACCCTCAAAATGTCCGACTTCGCTTTCGTAGTGATTGCGCATATCCACAACAATGGTCCCTTCTTCTGAAAGCGCATCATTCCACTCCTTAGCATTCAAATGACGGCCTACGTTGGTCACGTCGTACTCGTCATCGGCCAAGCCATCTGCTACAATTTTCTTACGCACCTTGATGATCAGCTTTAAAAAGCTACGACCATCGTCTTCCACCGCAATTTTGAATGGTATCTCACTGAATTCAGGAATGGCGTGAAGCTCTTCCACAAAGGCGTCCCATTCGTGCTCGGGTACGTTCATCTGTGCGTTAATTCCCTCGCGGGCCACATAGATACGTCCCAAACATTGGCGCGTCGCCCACTTTTCATAGAGGGAATCTCGCATTCCTTTAGGGTCTTCGATAATCACGTATCGGTAAAACGATACGGTGATACGTTTGAAGTTCTCAGCGTCCAAACGAGCTTGAAGTTGCTCTTTGCCCAGCTTATTGAACAACCCCTTTTTTCCTGAATTCGGATCCATCGGCTTAACTCTTTCTGCTCCAGGCGCAAAATTACGGAAATCGCAGCCGGGTATGAACTGACGGATATCATATATCTTAGCGAATCACTACACCACACACCTCATGAGCAAGAATATTCTAGTGGTGGGCGCGGCCGGTCAAATCGGTACAGAGCTCGTCATGAAACTGCGCAAAGAATTCGGCAATGAAAACGTTGTTGCCGGGGACATTCGTCCCGCTTCCGATGAAATTATGGCGAGCGGACCCTTCGCACCCATGGACATTACCGATGCCATGCGCTTGGAGGAAATCATTGAACGGCATGAGATCGATACGGTCTTTCAAATGGCCGCATTGCTGAGCGGTACGGCTGAACAGAAGCCCAAGTACGGGTGGCACCTCAACATGACGGGGCTGCTCAACGTCTTGGAACTGGCCCGTGAAGGCAAAATCAAACACATTTACTGGCCGTCAAGCATTGCTGTTTTTGGACCGACAACTCCCAAAGAAAACACCCCTCAAGTAACCGTCTGTGAGCCCACAACGGTTTACGGTATTTCTAAACTGGCCGGAGAACGCTGGTGTGAGTACTACCATAACCGCTATGGGGTAGATGTGCGCAGTATTCGATATCCAGGCATCATTTCGTGGAAATCTAAGCCCGGTGGTGGAACCACAGATTACGCGGTTGAAATCTACTACCACGCCATTGAAAAAGGGGCCTATGAAGACTGTTTCTTGGGTCAGGGCACTCGATTGCCCATGATGTATATGGACGACGCCATACGCGCGACGATTGAAATCATGAAGGCCCCTGCCGAGCAAGTCAAGATCCGCTCGAGCTATAATCTAGCGGCCATCACCTTTGCCCCAGAGGAAATTGCAGCTTCCATTCAGAAGGTACTTCCTGACTTTAATATGGACTACAATCCCGACTTCCGCCAAGCTATTGCAGACAGTTGGCCATCGAGCATTGACGATCGCGAGGCTCGAGAGCATTGGGGCTGGCAACACGACTATGACTTGGACAAGATGACTGAGACCATGTTGCACCACCTCAAACAAAAATTGGGCGCCTGATTCCTCAGCACGCCCAATTCCTTCTTAAATGATCTTGTTTACAGTTCGCGAACGCCTGTATTCCACATCATAAAGCTGTACACATCCGCGTACTCCTCAATGATTTTGGAAATTGGCTTTCCGGCTCCGTGTCCTGCGTCGGTCTCAATGCGAATCAAGACAGGATTGTCGCCTTCATGAGCCTTTTGCAAGGTCGCCGCATACTTAAAGCTGTGCGCCGGTACTACGCGGTCATCGTGGTCTCCTGTCGTCACCAAGGTCGCTGGGTAGCTCGTTCCTTCTTCTAGGTTGTGCAGTGGAGAGTACTCAATCAAGTAGTCGAACATCTCTTCACTTTCCTCGCTGGATCCGTATTCAGGAACCCAGCCCCAACCTACGGTGAATTTGTGGTAACGAAGCATGTCAAGTACTCCAACTGCGGGCAATGCAGCAGCGAAGAGTTCCGGGCGCTGGGTCATGCAAGCTCCAACCAAAAGTCCTCCGTTAGAACCACCCATGATGGCCAAGTGCTCAGAACTGGTGTAGCCTTCTGAGATGAGGTACTCTCCAGCAGCGATGAAGTCATCGAAAACGTTCTGCTTCTTCATCAACATTCCTGCAGAATGCCACTCTTCACCGTATTCACCACCCCCGCGCAAGTTGGCCATGGCAAACACACCTCCGTTCTCCAAAAGTAAAAGTCGCGTCGTGCTGAAGCTCGGGGTCAAGCTGATGTTGAATCCGCCGTAACCGTACAGCAAGGTTGGGTTGGTTCCATCTAATTCTACCCCTTTTTTGTGCACGATAAACATGGACACTTCAGTGCCGTCCTTGCTCTTGTAGAATACTTGCTTGCTTTCGTAGTCTTCTGGGTTGAACTTCAACTCGGCTTGATAATATACTTCAGACGCTCCTGAGGCAACGTCATATGCGTAAATGGTCCCTGGGTCCGTGAAGCTCGTGTAGCTGTAGTAAAGGGTTTCGTAGTCCTTGAGGCCGCCAAAACCACCGGCTGATCCAGCGCCAGGCAACTCAATCTCGCTTACTTCTGAACCGTCGTAGTTCATTCGGTAGATGCGAGACATCGCGTTTTCGAGGTACGAAGCAAACATGGCTCCTCCTCCAGTAGACACAGAGCTCAAGTAAACCTCACGCTCAGGAACGATGGTCTCCCAGTGCTCTGGTGTTGGGTTTTCGGGGGCCACGGCTACTACTCGGCGCATGGGCGCATCGAGATCCGTTGCAATGATGAATTTGCCGTTCTTGAAGTCAACGATGTCGCTCTTGCTACCAAAATCATTGGTAAACGCAATGAAGCCTTCGTCGAGTTTTTCGGGATCTTGGAAATAGACATTCACCCCTTCCGTCCCTTGTGCCTCGTACATCACGAAGTACTCGTTGTCCTCGGTCATATAGCCGTAGTGGTACAAGCGCGGGTTATCCTCGTTCTTGTAGATGAGTTTGTCCTCGCTTTGAGGAGTTCCGATCTCGTGGTAGT
Organism: Flavobacteriales bacterium; assembly: GCA_965661605.1. Taxonomy (GTDB): domain Bacteria; phylum Bacteroidota; class Bacteroidia; order Flavobacteriales; family ECT2AJA-044; genus ECT2AJA-044. Next base: position 26,693 of record CBFIEH010000005.1, read on the forward strand.
AGATCATGTGGAAGTCACTGGATGCTGAAAGCTCCGTTCCTTCCGCTGGGGCAGGATAACGCGAGTAAAAGAATCCGTTGCCATACCAGCTAGCGCCGCTGAACTTACACCACTCCAGCACATCCTCGAGCTCGGTGTTAGTCTCAATATCGCGAATGTGAATGGAACTCCAGTCGCTTCCCGCTTCGCTTACGCTGTAAGCCATGTACTTATCGTCATCGCTGGCTCCGAGAAGCCCTACGCTCACCGTGCCGTTTTCGCTCATGGCATTCGGGTCCATGAAGACCATCTCTTCACCGTCGTCTCCTTTCTTGTAGTAGATGACGCTTTGATCTTGGAGGCCGTCGTTCTTGGTCAAAAACACGTAATCACCCACCTTACGGGGAGCGCCAATGCGCGGATAATTGATCAACTCCGTCATCCGTGAAACCAAGGAGTCGCGATATGGGATTTGGTCCAAATATCCACGGGTCACTTCGTTTTGTGCGCGAACCCATGCTTCGGTTTCCGCGCTCGTATCGTTTTCGAGCCAGTTGTAGGGGTCAGCTACTTCATTTCCGAAGTAGATATGAACCGTATCCACGGTTGCGGTTTCCGGATAATCCGGAGTTTCGATGGTCATAGCTGTTTCGGTTGTTTGTGGGGAAGAGCAGGAAGCGAGGACGCATCCTGCCGTGAAAGCAGAGAAAAAAATGTTTCTTTTCATGTGGTAGTGTTTAGGACGCGGAATTTACGAAATAAAAAGGCCCCTTGCGCATAACGCAAGGGGCACAGTATATAAGGGTTAGCGGGGACTTATTGCTTCAAAATTTGAAGGGTGATGTCTCCTACAGAAAAGGTGTAGAGTCCGCGAGCCAAGTTGCTTATATCGGCACTTTCTCCGTTTACTTCCATTACGGCTTGGCCATTCATGTTGTAGAGTACTCCGCCGGTAATCTCACGATTGAAGTTCACTACATCAACAACCGGGTTCGGGAAGGCGGTCAAGGCGTTTTCGCGTGCCTCATCGTCCAATCCGATGGTACCGCCAATGGAATAAAGGGAAAGGGTTCCGCTTACTTCGCTGGCGACTGCTAAAAGCGGACTATTAGTTGGGCTATTCGCAGCAGAAATAAACTTCACATCTTCTGGCCCAAGGTCTCCAGCGCCGCTTTGATCAGCGTCCACAGAGAAATCGCGGTTGTTGAAATAGCTTACAAAGGATGGGGCCATAGGATTGCTGATATCGTACACCATAACGCCACCCATACGCTCCAATCCGACAAAGCAGAAACGGCTTCCGTTCAAGTCCGCAACTTCGATGGCTTCAGGTTCAGCTCCTTTATCGTCTGAACGGTTCTTGAATGAATCGTTGTCGTCGTTGGTGGAGTTGAAGTTATTCGGGTAAGCGGCAAAAGTCTGCTGTCCAATTTCACTTCCGCTGTCCCAAACGAGTACACCGTTCTCATCCCAAACAGACCATGAACGCGCTCCGTAGCAGTACAATTCATCGAAATCGCCGTCGCCATCCAAGTCCCCCAAGGTGGTAGTAATGTTCATACGGCCTAGACTGTCTTCGTTTTGTAGGTCTGCTGCATTTGGAAAGACTGTAGGGTCCAAAGTCAAGTCTTCAACGCGCTCCTCTTCAGAGAATCCGTCGTAGTCGCGAGCGTCACCTTCGTTAGCAGTTACAATGTAGTTGCTTCCGTTGTGCTCAAAAGCGTCCATGGCGTCTGGTTGATACATCCCGTAAATAGGCCAGTTCTTGAATTCTACCGCACTAGAACGGTTCGAAGCATCCATGACGTTGTTTGGATCCATCCAGTCTTTGAAGCCTAAGGCTACAATGGCAGAAATGCTGTTGTTGGTCAAGTCGATTTTAATCACCGCGTTGTTCTCTTGGCAAACCGCCCATGCAGTCGTGTTATCCGGAGATACGGCAATGTATTCTGGTTCGAGGTCTTGTGACGCAGAAGAGGGGTTTGAACCACTATTGAAGCTGTGTTGGCCCACATCGCTCCAGTCATTGGAAGCGAGGACGAGGAATTCAGAAGAAAGGGAATCCGTTCCTGCAGCTGCATACCAATCGGTGTTTCCTGCGCTTACTGCTGATTTACGCACCAAAGTGTGGTTTTGGGTTCCGTTCGAAACTCCCGCAACATCGAATCCAGAACCTGGATCAAATGTAGAGTCGTTGGCAAGATCGTAATAACCAATGAGGTCAATGCAATTGGTGTCACCGGTTGCGGCGTCAATTTTAAACAAGCCGCGAACGTCGTCACCATTGAAAGAACAGACAAACGAAGATCCACCCGAAAATGGATTCACGACCAAGGTGTCGGCGTGCATGGTAATCATGCTGTCGGCATCTTCGTGGGCCAAAATGTAAACATCACCCGCATCTAAAGTGGTTCCTGATGGGAAGAAGAATTCTCCAGTCCATGGGAAGTTCCCGTTGAAGTTCTCGCGAACAACGTACTGGCTCAAGTCGACATCCGCGCCGGTACCATTATAAATCTCGAGGTACTTGTTTTGGCTAGACCCTTCTCCGTACTCAGAGAAGAAAAGGTCTCCAGCCATCACTGGGCCCTCACCAAAGATGCGAACACCTTGCGTGCGCAATTGGTCTTCTTGCCCATCCCATTGAGTAAAGTCCAACTCGGTTACATCTGATTGTGAGACGCCCATAACACCTCCGCTAACGTCGATGATGCTAATGGATCCACGAGGGTCAATGGTGTATTCGTCATTGGGTTCCCCTTCGTTGGCAACCAGCACTTTTTGACCGTCTGGCGTGAAGGTGACCATGTCGGGTAAGTACCCAACTTCGACATCCGCCACGTAGTTTCCGTTCACGTCGAAAAAGACAGCGTGACCGCGGACGTCGACATCGTCTGCTTCAACGGCCGCAACAATGTAGCCTCCGTAATAAGAAACAGAGTTGGCTCCGGCGCCCCATTGAGACACATCAATGGTGCTGGTCTTGGTGATGTTGGTGGCATTTGAAATATCAAACACGTCGATTCCATCTACGTCCGCATTAATGCAGAAGATTTGCTGAGTTACGGGGTCATGGGCCAGGATTTCCATGGCTCCTTCGTCAAAGGTTCCCGATTCGTACGTAGAGAGAAGAGAGAGATCGATGAGGTTCTGGCCAATGGCCGCGGAACCTAAGATCATAGCAGTTAAAAAAGTGTAGAAGTTTTTCATGTCAAGAAATTTTGAACAAAATTCCCCAACACGAAGCGCAAAGCAGTTAACTCCCTTTTGGCCTTCGATTAAGTCTTTGTAAAAATTATTAAGAAATCATTACATCGCTTCCCGGAGAAAACTCGTGACGGGCATCATGGTTTCGAAATACTGCTCCACCACGTCCATAAAGTCCTCTTGAATGCAGGATTCGGCGGGTAGTTCCCCCATGAAGTACAGCTGCTTTTTGTAAAGCAAGGGCTTTCCATTGTCCGCCGCAATACCCAATTCTTTAGGCAAGCGTTTGTGCTCGGCGCCCTGCGGCCCTCCAAAGTGTTTAAAAAATAAAGGTTCGGTAATGATCTGACTAAAGTGCTCGTAATTGTGCAGCAGTGCGTTTCGCAGGTTGGCCAACTCCGTATTTGGAACGTCGTATGCGCCCCCTCCCATCATCACCTTGTCCGGACCGAGGTAAATATAAAACCCCGGTGAGGTCCGGTCCTTTCGACCGTAAGGAGAAATGATCGCAGTCCGATTCATTTTGTACGGCGTCTTATCCTTACTGAATCGGATGTCCCTATTGATCCGAAAAATGGCGTCTTTAGGTTCCAGCCCAAGGGCATCGTCGTACTTTCGACCGCGCTCAATCACCTCAGCAATGAAGTTTTCAAACGGTTTCTTTACGTTATTTTCGTAACGTTTGCGGTTCGCATCAAACCACTCCTTGTGGTTGTTGTTGGCCAGTTCGCGGAAAAAATCGAGGAAGTCAGACGAGAGATGAGCCATAGCCGTTTCAATTACATGTGTCAATTTAAGCAAATCGCGCTCGTATTGTTCGTTTCGATTGGCCTCTACACACATGGTCAAGAGCCGGTTCAAACCACCGAATTAGCTTTTTCCATAGACCTCATCGACGAGCTCCCTGAGGCCTTGGCTTTTGATCCGGTGGACTCTCTTTGGTACTTCGGCATGGTTAAAACGGGAAAGGTGTACCGCTACGACCCTGCTACAGGTAAAAAGAGTGTTTTCCTCGGAGCGGATCAAGATCGTCGCGCTGGTGTTTTTTCCTTGGAAATTGATGCGGATCGCCGAGTCCTTTATGTGCTTTCGAGCCCCATCCCCGCATTTCACGGTGACGGCCCCCGTCCTTGCACTATTTATGAATACCACTTGCGGACGGGTGTTCTGCTCCAGCGCAACGATTTCTATGACCCCGACGAACGGCGCCTATTGGGCGATATGGAACGCTACGGTGACGGAACGCTCTTCATCAGCGACAGTTACTACCCCGCTATACTGAAGCGAACCCCGGACAACCAACTCGAAGAATTTGTCTTTCGACCCGATCTTTTCCGAAGCCTCCAAGGCCTCGCGCTCGACGACTCCACGGGAATTCTCTACGCCGCGGACTACAGCAAGGGCCTTTTTGCCATCGACATCTTTACCGGCGAGATCCTCGCCGACACCGCGAGCTTCGGCGATTTTTCACTTCGCGGAATTGACGGGCTGGCCCTCTATGTGGCTCCCGACGGTCGTCGTTTGCTCTATACTGTCCAGAACGGCACGCAGCCGAAGCGGCTGATTGGAGTGGGCCTACGGCCCGATGGTCGAGACTTCACACACTTCGGCGTCATCGATGAAGGTTCATTTCCCATCGGCGAACCGACGAACGGAGTTTTTATAGGCTCGAACTTCTACTTCATTGCGAACTCGCCGTGGCCCTACTTCGATCAAGACGGCGCACCTCTGGATCACGAAGTGTGGCAGAAAAAGCTCGAGGTACGAACTCTAGAGATCAAGCCATGAGCCCATCGGACTACCTCGCCCCTCTTGAAGAGGCCCTTCGCAAGATGAGTAACCCAGAACGGGGAGCTCAAATGCAGGCCTATATGCGCGACCTCTACCCCTATTACGGCATTCAAGCGAAACCGCGAGCGGACCTTCTCAAGGAGTATTTGAAAACAGCGGGACTTCCAAAAAACGTTGAGGCCGTGGTTGAAGAGTGCTGGGAACGCAATGAACGGGAATGGCAGTACATTGGGCTCGAGCTCGCGGATCGCGCGCATCGAAAGAAGATACTAGAGGTGCCTATGGAGCTCTTTCGCTTTATGATCATCAGCAAGTCCTGGTGGGATACCGTGGACCTTGTGGCCTCGAATGCTGTTGGGCGAGAAATGAAAAAAGCAGAGGACTTCAGGCCGATTATGGAGGATTGGCTGTACAGTGGGAATCTTTGGTTGCAGCGAAGTACACTCATTTTTCAATTGAAATACAAATCCGATACGGATATCGAGTGGTTGCATCAAGCGATTTCCGAACTTAAAGGCAACAAAGACTTCTTTATCCAGAAAGCCATTGGTTGGGCCTTAAGGCAATATGCCTGGATCGATGCAGATTGGGTGCGCCGCGAGGTCACTCAACAGAATCTGGATGGAATTGCCCGGCGCGAAGCCCTCAAACATATTGGCGCATGAAAACATATCTCTGTCTTTTAACCTTGGCCCTCGGAAACCTTCTGCACGGGCAGGAGAGCGATACCCTCATGGCTCGCGAACTATCTTTTGTTACCCAAAACGCGCAATTTGATGGAAAGGAAGAGTTGGCGCTTAAGGTGGTCATCCCTCTTGCGACCTTCGAATCCATCGAGCGGTACTTTAAGAAGCACATTGACGACTACACCAAGTCCAAAGTTGAACACAATGGCGGTACCTATCGAGTGCAGCCTATGAATTGGCCCGAGATCTGCGATACCGGCGCTACCTATTTTGGTCATTTTGAAGATTCCCCATACGGCCTGGTTTGGATCTCCGCGGTGGAGTGCCGCGATCGCTTTATTCAACCCAACGATGCCAAAGCTTGGCAAGACATGAACCGCATGGCCAAAAACTTTGCTTTTCAGGTCTACGATCGAGCTTTTCAGCAGGAGGTTGATGCACAAGAAAAGCGGGTAAAGGATCGTGAAAAGGTCATTAAAGGACTCGAAACAGAGCGCTCTCGAGCAGTCAAAAGTATTTAGAACAACAAAGACCACATCAAGAACCTAGAGACGGAGATTCACGACTATGACTCGGAACTGGAGGCCCTCAATACGGGCATCGCAAAGTTGCGCTCTGAACGGGTCGCCATGACGGAAAAGGAAGACATCAAGGCGAGTAAGGCGCGCGAAAAGGAAATGAACAAACGAAGGGATAAGGCCCGCAAACAGCAAGCCAAGCGGAACAATCAAATTCTGGATTTGAACGAAGCTATAAGTCACTCCGAACAGCGCATTGGCGATATCGACATCGAGGTTCCCGACGCGTCAATGACGCTCAATGCAGAACAAAACGAGCTGGTTCGCCTACAGGCGGAACACAAGAAAATTAAAGCCTGGGCAAAGAAATAAGGCTTGACTTATTCCCCTATGAAGATTTCTTCTTCATTCAACTCCGCGGCGGGAGGGTAAACATTGTTGCTTCGGTCTTTGTCGACGGTGAAATTGCGGACATCTAGACTTACCCTTGCGATTTCTCGACCGTTCAATGGCACCTGAAAGGCATAGCTCGGGAAAGTCCAAGGCCAAGGCGAATGACTGATTTCATCGTCCCGTAGGGACCGCTCTCCCCACATCATCTGAATGGGCACATAGTGTTCCTCTGTACTTCCATCCGTGTACTCGATGAGGATGTCCACAGGCATCGGCGAATCGCCTTTGTTTTCCAAATAAACAGTCGCTGTGTCCACGCTCGATTCAATCGTGCTTATCGCATAATCGTGATCGCGATTGAGTTCGGTGAAGTACTGGAAGAACCAGTCAAGCTCTAGGCCCGAGGTCCGCTCCATGACGCGTTTGAAGTCTGTGGGTGTCGGGTGCTTAAATCCCCATTGCTCGTAATAGGTGCGCATCCCATTCAAGAAGACCTCTTCTCCCATTATGTATTCCAATTGGGCGCAAACCAATGCTCCTTGCGTGTAGGCCGCTACCCCATAACTTCCGTTGCGCGTGTAGTGATCGGAGTGGGTGGTCAGTGGCTCCACATAGTCCAAATCGCGGGCGCGTACGTAGCGGTTAAAGTCATCCAGGTGGGGGTTGTCTTCTCCGCGCTCCCAGATTTCATTGAGCACTCGGTTCTGGGCATAGGAGGTAAACCCTTCATCCATCCAAGGATAGAGCGTTTCGTTCGTAGCCAATACTCCTTGATACCAGTTGTGCAGCATCTCATGTACTGTCACGCTTACCAATGCTGGGAAGGAAATTTCGCCCGTAATCAAAGTTGCCATAGGGTATTCCATTCCTCCGTCCCCGCCCTGAATGGTGCTGAACTGCTTGTACGGGTATACCCCGAAATCGCGGTTCATGATCTCCATACATTGAACCGCTTTCTCAGGAAGGGCTTCCCAGTTCGCGATGGTCGCGGAATCAGTCGGTTGAAAGTAGAAGTGCATGTCCACATCGTTTGGTCCCTTAACCGTGGTATGTCTATAATCGGGGTCGGCCGCCCAAACAAAGTCGTGTACGCCTGGTGCTTTGAAGTGCCATGTTTTCTGATCGCCTTCCAGTTTTGGGGCTCCTTGAAGATATCCCGTGCCGCCCACTACATAGCTGGAATCAATGTGAATCTTCACGTCAAACGATCCCCAAACGCCGTGAAACTCTCTCCCGATATACAGGTTCGCGTGCCAACCTTCGTGATCAAACTCGCACATCTTTGGGTACCATTGGGCCATGGAGTAGTCAATTCCCTCCTTGTTGTCCCGACCGCTGCGGCGAATCTGAACCGGTACTTGGCTTTTAAAGCTCATGTTAAACGTGGCCTTTTTGCCTGGCTTGATGGGTTCTGCCAATTGCACTTCGAGAATACTGCCCGATGTGACAAATGAAACGTCCTTACCGTTTTGTGTCAGGCTTTGAATCTGTTGAAAGCCGATTTCGCTTTCGTCTAGATGAAAAATTCGGTCCTGGATACGTCGATCTGGATCGTCGATGGTTCGCGACCGGATATCCATCATGCTGCCCGGCTGAAAAGCGTTGAAAAATAGGTGGTAAAATACCTTGTCCAAGGTCTCGTCCGAGTTGTTGGTGTAGACCAATTTTTGGGTGCCTTCAAACTGATGGTTTTCCACATTCATGCGGATGTCCATTTCATAATCGGCTTGTTGTTGCCAGTAGTCTTGTGCGATGACAGCAGGTGTGGTGCCTAAAAAGAGAAGAAGCAGGAATAATCCTGAGCGGTAGTGATTCATGGGGTGATTATTGCAAAAGTCGGCCCGAGAGACGAACGAGTTCCAGTTCGCTCAACTTTAGGGTGTATCGGGCATTGTTCAAATTGATCCGAGCAAGGGCAAGATTTCTCTGTGCCTCGCGAAATTGTGTGCTCGTGATTTGTCCTCTGGAGAACTGTTCTTGGCTGCGTTCGAAGTTCAAGACGTTTGTGGCCACGTTGATGCGTTCAATCTCAAAGACGGTCAAGTCATTCTGGTAATTTCCCCATGCATTCTTGACGTCGCGCTCCACTCCAGTGGCGGTTTTATCGCGGAGCTCTTGAGAGCCTTCATAAGCCAGCTTCGCATTCTTGACCTGCGCTGAAATACGCTCTCCGTCAAAGAGAATCCAGCGCAAAGTAATTCCGCCAGAAAAACCTTGGTTCTCTTGTTGCAGCAAAATTCCGGCTTCGTTCTGATTGTTGGTATATCCGTACTGAGCGTTCAAATCGAGTCTTGGATAGCGCTGTCCTTGTGCTCTTTTGATATCGAAATCCGCGCCTTGCTCTCGATAGGCAGCGGCCAACAAGAGTGCGTTGTTTTGCATGGCGCTGTTGAGCATGCTGTCGAGTTCAATACCGCCCGCATAGGTGACGTTGGTGTCGACCTCATATTCGGTGTCAATTTCAAAGCCGAGCAATTGGTTGAGGATTCGGCGCTCGTTTAACCAACTCTGACGAGCCTGTAGAACCGAAACGGAATCGGCGTTGTAGTCCACCTCCGCGTTCAAGACATTCAATTTGGTGGCCGAACCAAAATCATATCCCACTTCTTGACGGCGAAGTCGATCGCGACTGATGTCTAGGTTGCTCTGGCTTATGTCGAGCTGCTGCTTCAAGCGCGCTACATTGTAGTAGGTCACCACAGAAACCAGGAGTGTGTTCTCAATGGTGTAGCGTGCCTCGAGGTCGGCAATGGTCGCTGAGTTCTTGAGTTGCTTGTAGCTGTAAACCGTCCCCAGACCATCAAAGAGGGTATAGGTGAGGCCTATGTTCGCACCATAACCCGTCGATTGCGCTCCATCAATGGTGGTGGGTGGAATATCTCCAGCAAACTCGAGATCGGTATTGTTGACGCTGTAGGATCCTGAACCGTTTATGGCTACGGTGGGAGTCAATCCAGCGTTACCCGGAACGGCGGCGTTCTCGGCGGATTCCGCCGTGTTGCGAGCCACAACAACGTCGTAGTTGCGCTCTAAGCAAATCTGAATGACCTGGCTCAAGTCTAATTGGTTTTGAGCCCACAAGGGACCGGTAACCAGCACGAACAGAAGAACGAGTTTATGCTTCATTGGTCGATCTTTTTTCGTTCTGTAGTTGCTCCCAATACCGCTCCTTTACCGCTGATTCCATGCTTTCTGGGGTTGGAAGTGGGCGACCTGGGGCCCAGTTCCAGGCCCAGTGGAAACGGCGCTTCAGTTCGTTCTTAAGCACCAACATCACCGGCAGCATAATGAGCGTGATGACGGTAGCGATGGCGATTCCATAGGAGACGGCAACCGCCATCGGAATCAAGAATTGTGCTTGAAAGCTCTTCTCAAGCATCAAGGGCGCTAGCCCCGCGATGGTCGTCAAGGAGGTCAAGAAGATGGCCCGGAAACGAACCGTGCCCGCCTCGTAAACGGCCTCTTCAAAAGAGAGTCCCTCTTTTAGGAAGTTGTTCATCTTGCTGACCAGGACCAGGGAGTCGTTGACAATGATTCCAATCAAGGCTATGATCCCCAAGTAGCTGAAGATGGACAAGGGCATTCCGTGGAGGAAGTGTCCCCAACTCACGCCGATAAAGCTGAAGGGGATCAGCAAGAAAATCACAAGCGTTTGTCCGAGGCTTCGGAAGGTAAAGGTGACGATGGCCAAGATCAGGATGAGGATGACCGGCATTACTTTTCCGGCAGACTTTTGTGTTTTTTGTGCCTCTCTATTCTGTCCTTCAAAACTGGCGCTGACCGATGGGTAGCGCTGTAAGATGGGTGGTAGAATAGCCTCTTGAATGGTCGCATTTATGTCCGTGGCAGAAACGTCGGCACCCGCTAAATCAGCTTCCACGCGAATCTCGCGCCGAGCGTTGAGGTGGTTGATTTCAATGGTTCCTCGCGCAATGTTGTAGTCGGCAATCTCGCTCAAAGGATAAGATGCTCCAGAAGATGTGCGGATGCGCATGTCTTCCAAGCGGGATAGCGAGCTTCGGTAGTTCTCGTCGTAGCGAACCCAAACCTTGACCTCGTCGAGGCCTCTTTGAAGCCGTTGAACTTCTTCTCCGTAGAACCCTTGACGCACCTGTCGTGTGACTTCGCGAAGGTTGAGTCCAAGCAGGTGTGCTTTGTCCTTGAGGCGCAAGTTGACTTCTTTAAACCCTTGCTGATCGGTGTCGATGACATCGCGGACATCGGACAGGTCGTTGAGTTGGGTCTTCAGTTCGTCTTTCGCGGCAACCAGCTCTTCCAAATCGTTCCCCAGCAAGGAGACGGAGACGGGTTTCCCGAAAGGTGATGCTGTTCCAAAGCTCAGGTTCTCTGCGGTGTAAATGGGTCCTACAGTCTCTCTAAAAACATTGGTCAATTCAAAGCTGGACATCTCGCGCAGCTCAGAGCTGATCAGGATGATGTTGAGGGAGCCTTGATCGATGGTTGGGCCCAGCTTTTTGACAATGGTTTTTACGGGATTGAGGGAATCATCGCGCCGTAGGCGCATCTCCTCACTCACCTGCCACACCTTCGATTCGATGTAATCCAGCTTTTCCATGGTGATGCGCTCAGAGGTTCCCGAAGGCATTTTCAGCTGCACTTCCACGTTTTCGCGCTCGATATTGGGGAAGTAGGTCGCGCGGATGAAGCCGCCTGAGAAGGCGCCCATCGTGATCATGAACAGTCCCACCATGATGGCGAGGGTCAGCCACTTGTTCCGCAAGGCAAAACGCAGCGAGGGTTGGTAAAGGCGTTCGCGCAAGAATCCGATGACCCCGTCACCGAAGCGCTCGAGGGCTGATTTGCCCTTTTTGGACACCTTCAAGGCGCTGCTGTGTGCAATGTGAGAAGGTAAGATAATGATAACCTCGATGAGGGAAATGACCAAGGTGCCGACCACCACAATGGACATCTCGGAGAAGAAATCACCGGAACGGCCGTCGAGGAAAAAGAAGGAGCTGAAGGCGATGATGGTCGTCAACAAGGCGCTGGTCACTGCTGGCAGAACTTCCATAATCCCGTCAATGGCCGCCTGAATGGGGTTCTTTCCCTTCTCATATTGGTAGTAGATGTTTTCGCCGACAACGATCCCGTCGTCCACGAGGATTCCGATCACTACGATCATTCCAAATAGGGAAATGACGTTGATGGTGACATCGAAGTAGTTGGCCAGAATGAACATCCCAAAGAAGCTGACCGGTAGGGACGCTGCCACCCAGAGCGCTAAACTCGGATGAAGGAAAAGACTCAGCAAAACGAGTACAAGGGCAATTCCGATGAGGCCATTTTCCACAAGAAGGTCTCGGCGCTCGTTGAGCGTCACGGCTTGGTCTCGAATCACGGTGGCCTGAATCACATCATTGTCCACATTGAAGTCGGCCAAATAGGCGTTCACTACATCTGCGGTCTGGAGGATATCCTCTGAATTCGTATTGGAAACGGTGATTTCTACCCCTGGATTTCCGTTGATTAGGGTGCGGTTGGGGTTGTCTGCCCAGCGGTCTCGGACCGTAGCCACGTCCCTGAGTCGAATGATGGCGCCGTCTTCGGTAGTTTTCACCACCATCATGTTCATCTCATCGGCCGTGTAGACTTTCTCGTTAACCCGAATAAGGAGCTCTTCTTCATTTCCTTTGATGGTACCTCCCGTCGAACGCAAGTTGCTCCCGCGCACAGCCCCGGCAATCTGATCAAAGGTGAGCCGATAGGCCCGCATGGAGTTTTCGTCCACGGCAATTTCTATTTCCTCTTCCGGATACCCCGATATGGCGATCTGTGAAACCCCTTCCATGCCGCGCATATCGTCTTCCACCTTACGGGCGAAGCGCTTTAAGGTCTGGAGGTCTACGTTTTCCCCGCTGAGTCCGAAGCTAATCGTGAAGTTGTTGAACTGCTGAACAAAGGCCACCACAGGCTCCATTCCGTCTGGGTAGGATGGTATTTGATCGATAGCGTTGCGCACGTCGTCCACCACCAAATTAGCATCGTATTCCTTGAGGACTTCGACGGTGATGTTTGCGGCGTTCTCCTTCGACACTGACGTGACCCGGTCTACCCCTTCCAATCCTTTCAGGTTGTCTTCGATCTTGATGACCACTCCTTCCTCGATTTCCTCTGGGCTGGCTCCCGGGTAGACTACCTGAATGGCAATCGTGCGGCTCTCCGTCACCGGGAAGAAAGTCGAATTCAATCCGGTATAGGCGAAATAGCCGAAAATGAAGAAGATGGCCATGATGATGTTCACAGCGACGGGATACTTAATGAAATAGGCTACGAGTGCGCGCATCTTAGGGCTGCGTTACTTGTATGGGCATTCCTGGATAGGCGCCCGGAACGGGCTGTGCAGGAATTAATACTCCCTCGTTCAATCCGCGAATGATGGCCGTTTCTTCCGTGAATCGAACCACTTCAGCCTGTCGGATAACCAAGGTTGAGTCCGCTAGTACATATAGCTCTCCCCGGTCGTTGACCATTTTTCGGTTGAGGGCAAAAGCATCTTCGATTTCTTCCACTTGAATATCGGCGTTGAGGAACATTCCTTCGCGCAAGCCCTCACCACGGACTTCAATGAAGAGGTTCACGCTTTGCGTCATGGGGTCAATGCGGTTGTTGATTCGTCGAATGGTCCCCGTCCAATTCCCCGCAACGTCATTCGAACGCAAATTCACCTGATCTCCGTTCTGGACAAATTGGAGGTCCGAAGCCTTCAAAGACACTTCCAGCTCAAAAACTTCATCACTGATGAACTCCCCGAGTTTCTGGCCGCCCCGAACCAGGGTGCCCGGTTCAATATTGGCTTGAGTTACCACTCCGTGAAACGGAGCTTTTAAAGTGTATTTATCGAGCCGTGCTTCTGCGCTCTTGATGTTGTAGTAGCCGGTGTATATGCCTCGGGCCGTGATGAAGAGTTTTTCCTTCTCGCTGGTCACTTCCGGTAGCTCTTCGATGGGCTCATCAACAGAAAATGAAGAGAGGTACTTGGTCCACTTGTCAAACTGGTCCGGATAATCAATCCGAATATCAGACATCACTCCACTCAAGGTATTCAAGAAGCTGCTCTTCTGAGCCACCAGATTCGCTTGCGCCTCCGTCTCGTCGATCTGAATCAAAACCGATCCGCGCTCAAACGTATTGCCTTCTCGAAAACGATCCGACGCTCTAAGCAAACGACCACTCACCTCAGCATACAGCTCAATCCGATTGCGCGCTTTTAAAATACCCGTAACCGGGATCATCACACCAACCGGCCCTAAATGAACCGTGTCTGGAACCACGCCAACAATGCGTTGATTGGAATTTCGCGGTGGTGTTTTCTTCTGCGCTGCCAAGAAGTTTCGAGCGGCAAACGCACCAACCAAAACCAAAACGGCCGCTATTATGCTCAACCGACCTCTGTTCATATCGATAAAGTTCCTTCAAGTTGCATCAGCTTGATTTTCAATACTGCTGCAACGGTTAAACTATCTTTGAGTTCCCCGGACTTCACGCGCTGGTACACCTCTTCAAAGGGAACTTTGACCATCGCAAGCTCTTCGTTTTCATCGGGTTCGGGCTCGTGTTCTGTAAGTTGGGTGGCTACGTACAGCAGTGCTCGTTCATCCGTAGCGCTGTTGCTCAAGTTCATTTCCTGAATTAGGGTCCACTCCGCCGCCTCTAGTCCTGCTTCTTCCCGAAGTTCTCTCTTCGCACTCTCAAGCGGATCAACCCCCAAAGGCCCACCGCCTTCAACTATTTCCCAGGTATAGCGTTCCAAAGGCAATCGGTATTGACCAATAAGCCAAGTATTTCCTTCGTTATCGATGGGAACCACCCCAATGGCGAGGTTTTTGAAATGAACAATGCCATATTCCCCCGGTGAACCACCAGGTGTGATGACATCACTTTTAGTGACCGTGATCCACGGATTGTCATATTTGACCTCCGTGTGTAATGTTTTCCAGGGGTTATTCGTCGTCACTATGAACTCAGAGTTGCGCGCATGCTAAGTTAGTCTAATAATTCCGCTCGCTTGTGATTGTTCGCAGCGCACTCCATACCTTTACTCCCCCTTTGTCAAACCTCACATAATGAAACACTTCCTCCTGCTATCCGCGGTTTTTTTCACCCTCGTGACCTCGGCGCAAACGGCAACCTTGAGCGGATACATCCGCGATGCCGAAAACGGTGAAGAGATGATTGGCGCCAACATCTACTTCCCTTCCCTCCAAAAAGGAGTGACCACCAACGCCTATGGATTCTACAGCATCTCTGTTCCTCCGGGCAGGTACGAAGTGCAGTTCTTGTTCATCGGATACCAAACGGTGATTGAAGAAGTGGACCTACGGTCCGATGTACGCCGCGACCTCGAGCTCAGCTTTGATTCCGAAGAACTTGAAGAAGTCGTTTTGACTGAAGAGCGGTCTGTGGAGAACGTCACCTCTGTGGAAATGTCCGTCACCGACCTCAGCATGAAAGAGGTGAAGAAGGTGCCCGCCCTACTGGGGGAAGCGGATATCATTCGCACCCTCCAACTCATGCCCGGAGTGAGTACCGTGGGTGAAGGGGCAACCGGTTTCAACGTCCGCGGTGGAAACATCGATCAAAACCTCATCTTGCTCGACGAAGCGCCCGTGTACAACTCCAGTCACCTCTTCGGCTTCTTTTCCGTCTTCAACTCCGACGCCGTTAAAGACGCTAAACTGTACAAAGGTGGAATCCCAGCAGAATATGGAGGGCGACTCAGTTCTGTTTTGGACGTTCGCCAGAAAGAAGGAAATTCCAAGCGCTTTGCTGGAACCGGTGGTTTGGGTATTCTAAGCTCTAGGCTCACTTTGGAAGGTCCCATTCAAAAAGATGTGTCGAGTTTCATGGTGGCCGGCCGTCGGTCCTACGCAGATCTTTTCCTCGCCTTATCCCCTGACCCCGACATTCGCGACAACACCGCCTACTTTTACGACCTGAACGCCAAGCTCAACTACCGAATAGGTGAGAAGGATCGCATTTTTGCCTCCGCCTATTTCGGTCGTGACGTTTTCGGTTTCGGAGACCTGTTCCGCTTTGCGTGGGGTAACCAGACCTTCACGCTCCGCTGGAACCACCTCTTTAGTGAGAAGCTCTTTGCCAACTTCACGGGACTCATTTCCGATTACCGCTACAACCTCGGAATTCCGGAAGGTGCGCAGGCCTTTGATTGGGATTCGCGCATTGTCAACTACAACTTTAAGGCAGATCTGAAATATTACATCAACGCGGACAATACCCTCTCGTTTGGTGCTAGTTACTTGACCTACCGTTTTGAACCTGGAATTGTCAAACCAGCCAGCGACGAAAATATCTTCAACGAATTCACTATACCAAATCAGTTTGCCTTAGAGCCAGCGGCATACATCTCTCACGAAATCAAGGTGGGGAGTCGATGGAAGTTCCAGTACGGGGCCCGCTATAGCATGTTCTTCCGCCAAGGGCCTGAAGACGTTCGAATCTATGAAGAGGGTCAACCCAAATCTGTCGAGACCATCATCGATACAGTATCCTACGGTGATGGAGAAAACATCTCCACGTTTGATGGTTTAGAACCGCGTTTTTCGTTGAATTATTTAGTGAACGATGAGGTTTCGATAAAGGCCTCGTACAATCGAACACGCCAATACATTCACTTGGTTTCTAATACCACAGCAGCAACACCAGTAGATATTTGGACCCCTTCTGGACCTTATGTAGATCCAGCCACAGCGGATCAATTCGCCTTAGGTTACTTCCAGAACTTCAACAACAATACCTACGAAGCCTCGATAGAAGTATACTACAAGAACATGACGAACCTTTTGGATTACAAAAACGGAGCACAGCTCATTCTTAATCCAGTCCTAGAAACCGAGCTTATTTCAGGAGATGGCCGCGCCTATGGTCTGGAATTCTTTGTCCGAAAAAGAACAGGGCGTCTAACCGGATGGATCTCGTATACTTTGTCTCGGAGTGAACTTCAGGTCGCAGGTCTTACTCCGGAAGAAACCATCAACAATGGCGATTGGTATTCCAGTAACTGGGATAAGACCCATGATATTTCCGTGGTGACTACGTATGCCATCAACAAGAGATGGGATGTCTCGGCCACCTTCGCATTTCAGACCGGACGACCCATTACTTATCCAGATGGTCGATTCGTTCAAGACGGAATTGTCATTCCCGTCTACAACAACCGAAATGGAGCGCGCATCCCAGCTTATCATCGACTGGATCTGAGCGCGAATTTCACGCCTAACCCCGAAAAGAAAAAGGGATGGAAAGGCTCTTGGGCTTTTGGGGTATATAATGCCTACGGGCGCCGAAATGCCTACAGCATCTTCTTCCGACAGCAAGAAGAAAATCCCACCCAGACCGAAGCAGTGCGCCTCAGCATCTTTGGAAGCATCGTTCCTTTTGTCACCTATAATTTCTCCTTCTAATGAAAAAGCTACTGATTCTTATTCTACCGGTTTTGGCTTTTTGGAGTTGTCAAGACGTTATTGAACTCGATCTTCCAGAAGGAGATGTACTTCTTGTGATCGACGGTCAAATTACCGATCAACCTGGTGAAACTTTTGTCTATCTCAGTGAGACCGTGCCCTACTTTGATGAAGAAGGTAACCCTCCAGTTCCTGGTGCAACCATTTCCTTGTTTGAGGACGATGCTCTAGTCTCGACTTTTATTGAGCCCGAGCCTGGATTCTATTTGTCCAGCTATGTGGGAACCACTGAAAAAAGCTACCGAATTGAAGTAGAACTTGCTGATGGCCGCCGCTACAGCAGTGAATCGGAATTGCTTCCGCGCGTTCCCACTATTGACTCGGTGTACTACCGTTTTGAAACGGACCTACAGTTCTTAGATGATGGTTACTACGTGTATTTCGCCACGCAAGAACTCCCCGGTCAACCTGAGTTCTATCGCTGGAAATTCTACTTCAATTCAGTCTATCAGAATACCCCATTTGATATTCAATTGGCCAATGACGACTTCGTAGACGGAAACTACATTTCTGAATTCGCTGTAAGTTTTGACCCCTTCTTGATCGGCGATACAGTGGTTGTAGAACAGTACAGTACTTCACGTGCTTATTTCGACTACTGGAATCTCATTGCCACGCAAACAGCTCAAGTGGGAGGCCCTTTTGATCCACCTCCCGCACCTGTTGTTGGAAATATGACGAGTCTGAGCAGTAGCGATGAAGTGGTCTTAGGATATTTCTCCGCACACGGATTGGCTACTGGACAGACTATTGTTCAGGAATAGCGCTCCTGTAGACCTTATTGATAGTCCGGGGCGTCGGAATGCGTATTCCAAAGTGAAAACTGACGTTGAAATAGCTCCAGGCCATGACCAAATCAGGAAGGTTGTAGAGATCGGCATAGCCTGCGAAGAGCACGGCCAACCAAAAATAGTCGTGTGAATAGCCCGCAGATATGCGATAGTCTAGAGCAGGGTTGACCACGAATCGGTCGTCGAAATTCATGCTTGTTTCCCGATAGCGTTGAAACTGAAAAGTAGCTTCAACCTGTGCTGCTCCGTGGATAAACCAGTACTCCGCTGGGACAAAGGTGTAGGCATATCCCATACCCGTTGAAAGCTCATTGAATCGTACTTCTTGGAGATTTTGGAGGTTTTTATAATAGGGGCGTGTAGGATAGGGAATAATTGAACTATCTCCAGCTACTCGGAAGTGTCGAACTTGAAAGGGGGTAACTAGTGTTCCCGCTGATTTCAACTGACGTTCAGAAAAGGAAATGGCCGAACGGGCCGAGAACTTCTTCCAATTCCAAAAATGAAGGTAAGACGTCATAACGTTCCATACCCGTAGATCCTCCCGAACGTAGAACTGATCTTCATCGAGGACATTATCAAAGTAATTGGTAGAGTTCTTATCCGCAAATCCCTGTGTAGCGATAAACTGACCACCAACAATTCCTTTCTTCTGATAGAAACCCAGGTTTGCTTCAATGCGTCGTGATGTTCCATAGAGCTCTTGACTCTTGAAATCATCGGGAATACTCACACTTAAGTTAGCACCAATTCGATCCAAATTCAAACTGATACCTACTATTCGACTCGCGTTGGGTTGGTAATTGGAACGAAGACTATCTACCCCAACGTTATTGTATTCAGGAGCGATCAACAAAGCATAGTTCCGAATAGCTGTAAAGCTACCGACACTCAGTTTTTTAGGATACTTCTTGTAGTACGTAGTGTCGCGCTCATTTTTCTGGCCGAGTACGGCCATAGAAAGGAATACCGCTAAAATAATAAGGAGCCAACGCATGCAGCAAAGATAGGCCTATTGCTCTGGACCTAAGAGATCATCCACAGGGATGCCGTCGTACTTCACTTCTACCCCATCTTCGTAGGTTATGTACAATTGTATTTCGCCCAGTTCATTGTAGTAGATCCAATCGCCATTCTTAGCGCCAACGATGTACTTACCTTCCATTCTAACCTTGCCGTTCGGCCAGTAATACTTGTGCTTCCCGTCGGGTTCTCCGGCTATATAACCTCCTTGAAATTGGAGATCTTCCGTATCCGCCCAATAATACTTCCATACCCCTTGGCGCTCACCCTCAACATAGCTGCCCAACTCGGTATGATCACCCACTTTATAGTTCCACGGACCTTCTTTGAAACCGTCGAGGTATTCGCCTTTGGCAACAACTTCGCCAAACTCATTGTATTCAACAGAAGGACCTTCCATTAGGCCTCTGAAATACTCTTCTTCTCGACGCACCGTTCCATCGTCGAAATACCAACGCCAAAAACCAACCGGTAAATCATTTTGGTATCCACCTGTTTGCTCCATTTTACCATTGCGGTGGTAGTACTTCCATTCTTTGATCTTCTTACCGTCTTTATATTCCCCCTCAGCCTTTTTCTCGCCTGTTGAGTAGTAGAACACCCACGGTCCTTGTTCGCGTCCCTGATCGTTTAAAATACCCTCAGCTAATAAGGTTCCTAAACTGTACTTAGCACCTGAAACTACATTTCCGTCTTCGTCGTACGAACGGTGGACTCCATCTTTCACACCATTCCGATAACCTCCTAGCGTTTTGATGGCTCCATCTGCATATACCGTTCGACGAACGCGCATCTTAGCTGTTTCCGGGGCATCCGGTTGTAGCACACCATCAATGTACTTTTCCGTCCTGCGTAGGTTTCCTTTTTCGTCGTAGTACTTAAAGTATCCGTGACGCAGTCCTTTGGAATAACTACCCTCTTGGCGAATCACATCATCGGGCCAAAACCACATCCAGAATCCAACGGTATCACCTGCTTCACTAAAGCGGTTGATCTTTTGCTGCTTTACAAGCACTCCTTTCTTGTAGGTATACAGCGTAATGAGTCTTCCATCTTCACCGTATTCAAAACCGTTTCCTTGTTCCAGATTGTCCACAAAAGGAACCGTTCGCTGTACCCCGGCCTCTGGATAAAACCACTTTGTTGGACCCTGTCGCTCATCCTGAACATAAGTCTCTGCTTTCTGCTTGATTCCTTCCTTGAAGGTCGTGCGCAATCCGTCTTTAATGCCCTGATCGTAGGTGACTTTAAGCATCGTGTCTTGCTCGTTTCCGTAAAAGATCCATTCGCCATCTAGCTTGAAGTTCACTCGATTTCCTTCGGACTTGAGATTGCCGTTGGGATGATATGTCTTCCAATAGCCGTTGGGTTGACCATCGACCATATAGCCTTCACTCGAAACTGTTGTGCCATCTCGAAAGTACAGAACGGTATATTCTCCTGTCGTATCGGTTTGAGCAAAAGCTGTACTCGATAGAGCCAAAAGAAGAATCCAAATACTCCAAGTTCTCATCAACACTTCTTATTTATCTTCTTATTCTTTTAAAGAATTAAATATGATAGTAATAGTCGGTTAACAGCAGGGATAACTTAAAAGGACTTTTCTTGTGTACTTCCCTTGTTAAATGTTGTTCACCGCCAAAACGGCCATCTGTTCATTAAAGTTCGTTACAGCTGAGCGACTTAGCTAATTTATACACATCTGTGAATAAACGTGGAACCCTCTTAAATTGTATTTTTCTCTTGGGTAAAGGTCGACTTTGAATGTGAATTAATGCTCAAAAAGAAGGGAGAAAGAAGTAAAAAGTCGACTTGGAAAAGGCGAAAGAAAGGTTCAGTAGGTAAAAAAAGCATTGGTTTAATTCTTTTTTGTCCAGAGCTTATCTACAGTTATTAACATCTATTCACAAGGCTTTGTGAACAGTCGTATACGTCGGTGAAAAGGCTTTATCTTTACCTGCAAATCAAGGCTTTATGAAGATAGGTATCGCCGGTGACCACGCCGCTTACGAATTGAAACCCCAATTGATTGAATTGTTGGAATCTCTAGGGCCTGAAGTAGAAAACTTCGGCACCGATGGGCCTGATTCAGTAGACTATCCAGATCATGCACATCCACTCGCTTCTTCTATTGAAGAAGGTAGAAATGATCTGGGCATTGCTATTTGTGGAAGTGGAAACGGAATTAACATCACCTTGAATAAGCATAAAGGTATTCGAAGTGCGCTGTGTTGGAATGAAGAGCTCGCAGATCTAGCTCGTCAACACAACGATGCTAATGTTGTAGCTCTTCCCGCACGATTTATCTCTGATGAAATGGCGAAGCGCATTGTTCAGCGATTTCTAACCGCTGAATTCGAAGGAGGTCGTCACCAACGACGAGTGGACAAAATAGCTTGTGCTTGAGGGAGTTGTTGATTTCTTAATTTCCGATCACGCCTGAAACTTATTAAATTTAAGAAGTGTTGATCAGGCAATGATGCTCCAAAACTTCGGAACTACATTTTATACCATGTTTGAACGAAAGCCTGTAGAGCTTTCCGAACATGTTTGTGCTATGCGGGAAAAGTATCCCGAGGCCGAGCTATTTGTAGGTACGGATAGCCAAAACTACAGCGATGTTACTGTCTATGTAACCACCGTTGTTTTTCGTTTTCCCAACAATGGCGCTCACGTGATTTATTACAAGAGCAAAAAGAATCGGGTCAATGATATGTGGTCCAGACTCTGGCACGAGATGGAACGAAGCGTAGAATTAGCCCAATTTATCGAAGCTAATTGCGGAGTTAAAGTGCATCAGATTGATATGGATCTCAATGAGGATCCAAAATACCCCTCGAACAAGGTTTTGAAGGCAGCTCAAGGTTTTATTGAATCGATGGGTTTTAAAGCCATGGCAAAACCTAATATTCTCATGGCTACCTGGGCGGCGAATGCCCTTTGTCAGTGAGACCTACTTAAACAACCAAGGTTCAGGATTCTGCTTGGTTGACCCTTTCCATAATTGAAATTGAAGTACGGTTTGATCATCCGTCCCATCGGTTCGAACAGTTCCGATCATCTCTTTAGTGGCCACCGTTTGACCTTGGGTCACATACACTTCATTCAAGTTACCATAAACCGTTAAGTACTCACCGTGACGGAGGACCACGGCCCTACCGGCTCCTGGAATGCGAATGACTGCGCTGACGGTACCTTCAAAACAAGCACGAGCGATAGATCCTTTTTCCGTGGCGATGTCGATTCCATCGTTTTTGATGGTGATTCCGCGCAGAACCGGATGAGGCTGCTCCCCATAGGGACTGACGATAATACCGCGTTCCACGGGCCACGGTAATTTTCCACGGTTCGAGGTAAAGTTGGCCGAGAGCGCTTTAGCTTCAGGGGTCATTGCAAAGGCTTCAAACTTGCCTTCAGGATCTTTGGCTCGAGCAGCTTCGCGCGCCTTTCGAATCTCTTCTTCAATGATTCGCTGAATGGCACTTTCCAGTTTCTTGGCGTCTTTTTCTTTTTGGCGCAGCTCTTTCTTGAGTTGACGTTCCTTGTCGGATAGCGCATCTACAGTGAGTCGTTGCTGTTGCTTTTCTCCATCGAGTACTTCGCGCTCGCGAGCTTTATCGGCCCGCAGGGCCTCCTTTTCTTCTCTTTCCAATTGCAGTGTAGCGATGCGTTCTTCCAACACCTCCTCCATTTGAATTAAACGCTCGGCCTGGCGGCGCCTAAAGTCGTTGTACTGCTTGAGAAATTGAAGTCTTTTGTAGGCCTGGTTGAAGTCCTGGGCGGAGAGGAGGAACATGAGGCGCGTGTAGGAACTGCGGCTTCGATAGGCCTGACGAATCATCTCAGCATATTGATCACGAAGAAGATCCAATTCGTTCTTTAAAGAGTCGATTTGGGCATTTTGCCGTTCGATTTCGGAATCAATGAGTCGGATTTCGCGATCAATGGTCTGCATCAATTCCTCGCGGATGCGAATCTTTTGATCCAGGGTATTGAGTTGATTTAAAGAAACGCGCTTGGACGCTTGAGTCTCGTTGATCAGCTTATTCGTATAGCTGATTTCTTCCTGAAGATTCTTCTTTTGACGCTGAAGTTCTTCCTTATTCTGACCCAGCAACTGCGTGCCGACCAGCACGAAGAGAAGGATGAAAAAAGGCCTATTGAGGAAGGGGCGCATAGTTGTCGGGAATCTCGAACGGGTAAGATAGAACAATATCCGTTTCTACTTTATTGGCCCGCATTTGCACTTTTGTAGAAAGGGAAGAGTCTCGCGCCTCGGCTGTAAACCTCGTCGGCCATGCTCGATCACCTAACCATATGTAGTCGCTGTTGAATACTTCCAGGTAGCGATCCTTCGCCGGATCAATCACCACTTGTTCTGTGATTTCGAGTTTTTCTTTGGAAACGAACATCTTCTCAATAAACCCAGCAATGTTGGCTGTATCCAATCGCCCTACGGGCGGATGATTACTGAGCACGTATCCATTTGAATCTACAGAGCTGTTCAGTTCACTGCGTTTCCAGTCGAAAAGCGGACTTCCACTGAAGATGCTCTGAAGCGTCTCAAAGGTAATGGGTGCCCCTATTTCCTGACTCAGTTCTTCGAAATCGCTGTCGAGATAAGTCTTGTTCAGGCGGTTGAAGAACAACACGCGATCCGGAGTGATTTTGGCGCGGCCTACCTCAATACCCAAAGCGGCAGTAATGGTGACCCAAAAAACACTATCTCGCTTCATCCGGACTTTTGCCGTGAAGGAGAGCTTCGTGTATTTATCTTCATATCGGGAGGTCACTCGGGCGCTGTAGGTGTCCCATGTATTGCGCTGTTCATCCAGTGCTTTGAGCACTTTGGATGGTTTCATTTCCGCGTACGTTGTTTCTGGGGTAATGAGTTTCCGAGACTGGCAGGCACCGAACACAAGCAAGCCAATAAGTCCGACAAGGAGCTGACGCTTACTCATAAAGCTGTTGTTCCCGGATTTTTTGATCAATCCATTCACTGGCTCCTCCGAATTCAGCCGCCTTTTCCCACTGCTCCACCGCCTGATTACTTTGTCCGAGTTGGAACAGGATATCGCCGTAGTGTTCGCGGACCTCGCCGCTGTTTCCACCACCGTTGGCAATAGCCTTTTGGATCCAATTCAAAGCCTCGTCATAGCGAGCTAGCTTGTATAGAACCCACGCGTAGGTATCTTGGTAGGTGCCGTTGTTGGGGGAAAGTTCATTGCTTTTTTTCGAATACATCTCCGCCAATTCGAGTTTCTCACCACGGACCGACAAATAGTAAGCATAGTTGTTCAGCACGACTTCATTGTTAGGGTCGTAGGCCAGAGCTTTGTCGTAAAACTCATCGGACTCTTTATCGTTCCCGGCTTGATGGTGCGCGTCTCCAAGGTAGGAGTCGAATTGCGCTTGTAGGGGTCTATTTCCCAAGGCGAATTCGCGGCCAGCTTCTAGAACTTCAACGGCTTCCTCGTACTGCTCGTCTTGCATTAGTGCTACGCCGTTGAGCAAATAGACAATAGGTTGTGCGGGGAACAGTTCCAAAGCGGCCGTACTCTCTTTCAGTAGCGCATCCATGTCGGCTAAGTCGGCGTCCAAGAGCAGTACTTGCTGCCAGATGGGAAATTGGATAGCACCGGCGTCAATCGATAGACGAAAAGCAGCCCGTGCCTCTTCAGGCTTTTTTTCACGCAGGTAAAAATCACCCTTCACTGCATATCCTTTGGGACTATTCGGGTGCGCGTCGATCACGGTCTGAACGAGCATAAGGGCGTCATCACGCAAGCTTGCATCTCGTCCGGAGCGCTCGTAGTAGTTCAAAATAACCTGCATCTTGGCGTCGATATTCAGGTCCGGGTCTTGAAAGGCGATCACATAGGATTTAAGGGCCAGATCAAATTGACCTTCTTGCTCATAAAATCCCGCAAGGGCGAGGTGAACTTCGGGAGCTCCGGGAAAAGCCTCCAGGGCTCTATCGAACTGTTTTCGCGCCTCTTCAGAACGGTCATTGGCCTTGTACAATTCTGCGAGCAGGACGTAGTACTGAACATTTCCAGGATAAGCTTCAATCAAGGCTTCTAGCTCGGCAGCAGCCTTGTCGATGTTCCCCATCTTCACATAAATGAGTTCCTTTTGGAGGGAAACCTCTTCCATTACGCCCCAGCGCTTTTCAATGCCGTCATAGACCTTGAGCGCACCTTTCAAATCGTTTTGCTGAAGAAGGGTTACGGCCAAATTGAAATGGTGTTCCGGATTGTTGGGCTCTATGACTTGAAGTTCACGGTACTGTGCCGCTTGGGCCTCATAGTTTCGTTGCAAACCATAGATATCGGCGAGCACCATTCGGTACCAGCGATTGTTTGGATCAACTTCAACCGCACCTTCACAGAAAAACTGCGACTGACCAATATTTTGGAACTCCAAGTAAAGCAACGAAAGCTCGTACATGGCCGCCCCATTCCCTCCGTCAATTCGAAGCGCTTCGAGGAAATACTCCAGGGAACGATCGTAGTTGCCCAAGGCCTTCTCTTTTTGACCAGCAAAGAAGGCACGGTCAAACTGCATCCGATCTCGTTCTGCTAGAGGGTCTACTTCATTTTGAGCGCTGGCATCAGCGGGTGGGCTTTGCGCTTCCTTCATCCCGCCGCAGGCGGAAAGGAAGGGAAGGACGGCAATAAATAGGACGTATTTAAGTCTGAGTCTAATCAAAGTAAAGTACTGTAATCACCAATGCTGACGGATTTGGATCCACCTTTATAGTGGACTTTGTTCCCCAGCATGGAGTTGTCGAGTTCCGCATCTTCAATAACGGTGTTTTCTTGCACCAAGGTATTGCTGATGGTGGAATTCTCGACGCGCGTTCCATTGCCCAAACTCACGTTTGGACCGATGGTTGAATTTACGATCACCACATCTTTCCCGATAAAGCAAGGAGGAATGATCTCCGAGTTTTCAGCGGTCGCCGAAGGATCGATCAAGCCCTCCCCTTCTTCTTTAAGATAGCCGAGAATCTTTCCGTTGGTTTCGACGGTCACATCCTTGTTTCCGCAGTCCATCCAATCGTTGACTTCTCCAGGCAGGTACTTCGCGCCTTTTTGTTTCATGTTTTCCAAGGCATTGGTCAATTGGTATTCACCCTTGTCCTTGATGTCGTTGTCAATGAGGTATTGGAGCTCATCTTTGAGCCAATCACCGTCTTTGAAGTAGTAGATACCGATAATAGCCAAGTCGCTCACAAATTCTTCTGGCTTCTCCACGAAGTCCGTGATGTTCCCTTCATCGGAGAGTTTAACCACACCAAAAGCGCGTGGATCCTCTACTTGCTTCACCCAAATTACACCATCGCTCTCGCGGTCAATGCGGAAGTCGGTCCGGAACAAGGTGTCGGCAAAGGCCACCACCACATTTCCTTCCAAGCTGTCCTTGGCACACAAGATGGCGTGGGCGGTTCCCAAAGCTTCATCTTGGTAATAGATACTTCCTTTGGCTCCAACGCCTTCAGCAATTTCGATGAGCTGTTCTTCAACTGCTTTACCGAAATCACCCATGATGAAAGCCACTTCATCCACATCGTCACCGGCGACCTTGGCAATGTCTTGCACCAAGCGCTGTACGATCGGCTTTCCAGCGATCGGGATCAGAGGTTTGGGAACGGTCAAGGTGTGTGGACGCATTCGCGATCCTCGGCCGGCCATGGGAATAATGATTTTCATAGCGGGTGGTTTTTATTTTCCTGTGGAACCGAATCCTCCGGCTCCTCGTTCACTTGATTGTAAGGTTTCGCTGACCGACCATTCGATTTGCTCGTATTTGGCGATGACCAGCTGTGCTATGCGATCACCGTGCCGGACGGTAACTGGTGACTGACCCAAATTGATCAAAATCACACCAATTTCTCCGCGGTAGTCGGCATCGATTGTTCCGGGCGCGTTTAGTACGGTAACCCCCCCTTTGAGGGCCCATCCACTTCGCGGGCGCACCTGTGCTTCATATCCGATGGGGAGCTCCATGTACAAACCCGTACCGACGAGCTGTCGCTGCCCGGGTTGCAATTCTACGGGACGCTCGAGATTTGCTGAAAGGTCCATGCCCGCAGAAGCCTCCGTCTTGAATTGAGGAAGGGGGTTTCCCGAACGATTGATCACTTTAACTTTCATCTCCACTCTTTTTCGTCCATCGGCGAATATAGCGATGCTCGAAGGCCGCTAATATCGCCCCAAATATAAGGAATAGGCCTATGTTAAGCCGCAAGGTATTGTTAAGCACACGTTGTGCCAATACAACGACTAAAATCGACAATGCGAGGTAGCCGAACATGCGTTTGAAATCGTACGGAATGGGATAGACGCGTTGGCCCCAGATCAGGGAGATGATCATCATGACGGCGTAGGCCGCTAGGGTCACCCACGCTGCAGCGGTATAACCGTACAGCGGAATGGCCGCGAAGTTGAGTGTAATGGTAATGATGGCGCCCACCGTGCTGATGATGGCTCCGTTGATGGTTTTGTCCGAGAGCTTGTACCAAATGGATAGGTTGATGTATACACCCAAGAACAGGTTGGCCAAAAGAAGAATGGGGACCACGTGCAGTCCTTCGTAGTATTCAGGGTTGGGGATAAAGACTCGGGATAGCGGATCAATGAATAGGTTGAGTCCTACGAAGATTAAGCTCGTTGCAATGATGAATAGGTTCATCAACTCTGCATAGGTTTCGCGGGCGTCCAAATCCTTGGCCTTGGCAAAAAAGAAGGGTTCGGCACCGTAGCGATAAGCTTGGATAAAGAGCGTCATGAAGATGCTCAATTTATAGCAGGCGCTGTAGATTCCAATTTGACTGAAGGCCTCCTCTTTAGGGAGGACAAAGTTCATGATTTGACGATCCGCGACTTCATTGATTGCGCTGGCCAAGCCGGCAACCATAAGCGGCCAACTGTAGGCGATCATTTTCTTCCACAAATCCATGGAGAATCCAGCGGCCAGTCCGCGCGCTTCGGGAAGCAACAAAGCGAAGGTGATGGCGGAAGCAATGAGGTTGGAAATGAAGATGTATCCAATTCCGATGGAGGGGTCGTATCCGACCTTGGCCAAGAGAAAGAGCAGGTTAAAGCCAATATTCAAACCGATATTGGTGAGCTTGACCACGGCGAAACGAAAAGCCTTTCCTTCAGCGCGCAACCGAGCAAAAGGGAGCGCAACCACGGCATCTAGAGCGAGAATAGCCGCGAACCACGTGATGTATTCAGGGTGGTCGGGCATGTGCACCGCAGCGGCCAGAGGTTGTCGAAAGAGGAGTGCCAGCCCCAGAAATAAAGAGCTGGTGGCCAACAGAGACCAAGCACCCGTACCGAAGACTTCTTTTGGGTCGTGTTCCTTTTCTCGAAACCTAAAAAAGGTGGTTTCCATCCCATAGGTCAGGATGACGATAAGAAAGACGACCAGAGCATAGAGGTAGCTGACCTTTCCGTACTCCGTGGAGTCAAAGAGGCTGACGTAAAGCGGAACGAGCAGGAAATTGAGCAAACGCCCAATGATGGTACTCAGACCGTAGATGGCCGTTTGGCCGAGAAATTTACGAATAGGATTCATCCATTATTTTCCGGGAAAGTCAGCCTTTCGCTTTTCCATAAAGGCCGCTGTTCCTTCTTTGAAATCCTCAGTTCCAAAGCAGTTTCCGAAGACTTCGACTTCCTTATTAAAACCGTCAACACCCTCTTCAAAGTATGCGTTGACACATTCGATAACACCCGCTAACGCCATGGGCGATTTGGTGCCTATTTTTTCCATGAGCTCATAGCAGAATCCGTGAAGTTCTGATTGAGGAACTACATGGTTGGCTAAACCGAGGTTCAAAGCTTGATCGGCCTTGATCATATCCGCCGTCATCAAGAGTTCTAGAGCTTTTCCTTTTCCAATCAATTGAACCAAACGCTGAGTTCCTGCATACCCGGGAGTAAGGCCCAAGTTGACCTCTGGTTGCCCGAAGCGAGCATTTTCTGAAGCGACCCGCATATGACAAGACATGGCCAATTCACATCCTCCACCTAGAGCGAAACCATTGACAGCCGCTACTACAGGTTTTGGGCAACGCTCGATCATAAAGAACACGTCGTGACCATTGGCAGCCAAGTGTTTTCCCTGTTCTACATCGTATTCGCTGAATTCCTTGATATCTGCCCCTGCAGCAAAGGCCTTCTCGCCCATCCCGGTGATGATCACGCTTTTGATGGCGTCGTTTTCGTACACGTCCTCAAAGACGGCGCGCAATTCAGTGAAGACACGCGTGTTGAGCGCATTGAGGTTATCGGGCCGATTCAAGGTTACGGTCAAAATACCGTTTTCCAAATCGGTCAACAGGGTTTCAAAAGTCATGGGTTCTTTTTGTGCGTTTCCAGCAAAGATAGAATTTACACCCCGGAAGCTCGAGGCAGCGTCAGGGTAAATGTAGACCCCACGTCGATCTGCGATGAAACCTCAATGGTGCCCTCGAAGGTTTGAGTGATGTTGCGGACCATAGCCAACCCCAGGCCGGTCCCGCTGCTCTTGGTAGTGAAATTAGGCTCAAAAACCTGCTCCAAATGCTTCTCCGGAATCCCGCATCCATTGTCGCGGACCTCGATGAAGGCGTGGGTGGCATCGGCCCGTAGGGCCACTGAAATTTCGGCCTCGCGGTCTTCTGGAATGGACTGCATGGCGTTGGTGAGCAAGTTGTTCATCACCCGAATAAAGTACTCTTTGTCGGCAGTGATACACACGTCTTCAGATTGCTCGGACGCAAAGGTCACAGTCTGGTGTGTGAAGAGCTCCGTACAGCTTTTCAGTGTTCGGTTGAGCTCGAGCTCCTGGCGGTTTTGAACCGGCATTTGGGCGAAGGCCGAGAACGAGGAGGCAATACTGGACAAGGTATCAATCTGCTCCACCAAGGTGTTCGTAAAGCTCTTCATCTTGCTCTCGAATTCCGGATCATCGGGCTTGAGTCGCCGCTCCAGTTGTTGCACGGTCAGCTTCATGGGCGTAAGCGGGTTCTTGATTTCATGAGCCACCTGACGCGCCATCTTCTTCCAAGCACCCTCTCTTTCGCTTTTTGCGAGCAGGTCAGCACTTTTCGCCAGCTCTCCCAGCATTCGATTGTATTCATTCACTAGAGCGCCTATTTCGTCGTCGTGTTCCCATTCAATTCGTTCGTTCTGGCCATCGATGCGAACCCCTTTGATTCGGGCCTGCACGGCGGTCAAGGAAGAAGTGATGTAGTTGGAAAGGAAATAAGCCAAGAGCCCAGCACCAATAAGAAGCAAGACGTAGATTTGAGCCAAAGATTCGAGGAATTCCTTGAGCTCCCGTTTGTGAAAGCTGTCGGTCTGGAAGTACGGCACATTAATCACAGCCAAGGGCTCACCCATAGAGCTGTTGAGGTACTCGTAGGTAGAAAGAAATTTTGTCGTGTCCAGGTCCTGCTGCATCACCACCCGAGTTTCGCCATTCCTCAGGCGTTGAATGACCAATGGGTCTAGGGAGTCCTGAAGGATCTTCATGTCGAAGAG
The DNA here is from genome assembly GCA_965661605.1 of Flavobacteriales bacterium. GTDB lineage: Bacteria > Bacteroidota > Bacteroidia > Flavobacteriales > ECT2AJA-044 > ECT2AJA-044. Next base: position 57,123 of record CBFIEH010000005.1, read on the forward strand.
CTTGGTATTGGAGGCGATCAGCAACTGGCCCCCGAGGTCAAAAATGTTGATGTCCAGCTTATTCACATCGGCCACCTCGCAGATCTTGTTGTCGAACAGCGGCGTGATGCTGTCTGTGCGCTGTGCGCTCAGATCCTGCTGCAAGAAGTAATCGATGCTGGTGTGGATGGCGTCTTCCTTGCGCTGCAGACGCTCCAAATGGTACTGCTCGTTCTCCCGTTTGAAATGGTAGACCGTAATGGAAGCCATCAAGATGCTCGAAAGCAGAATAATGGCAATCATGGAAAGGAAAATCCGGGCGCGTAAGGTCATGCGGCTAATTTGATCATTTCTTCTTGAAGTATCAAAGACTGGGCCACGAGCGCCGTGTACCCGCATAAAAAAGCCCCGCACAAGGCGAGGCTTTTCAGTATAGATTGGGTATTGCGCCTACGGCGCGATGTTTTTATCCGTTCAGTGCTTCCGCACCTCCCACAATCTCCAAGATCTCGTTGGTGATCGAAGCTTGACGCAATTTGTTGTAGGTCAACTTCAGCTCTTTGCTGAGCTCGGTTGCGTTGTCGGTTGCTTTGTGCATGGCCGTCATTCGCGCTCCGTGCTCCGAAGCATTCGAATCCAATAGAGCTTTGAAGAGTTGGGTTCTCAAGCTTTGAGGAATCAACTGCTCAACAATTTGCTCTTTGTTGGGCTCAAAGATGTAGTCCGCCGTTGAAGAAGCGTCTTCATTGATTTCGATGGGCAAGAAGGTCTCTTTCTTGAGAATCTGCGAAGCTGCGTTCTTGAAGCTGTTGTATACAAGTACGATTTCGTCGTATTCTCCAGAAGCGTAGGCTTCCATCAATCGATTCGCAATTGAACCAGCATCTTCGTAGGCCAGGTTATCAAAGATCGCCACGTTGATTTCGTTCACGCGATATTCGCGCTTTTGCATCAACTCACCGGCTTTCTTTCCGAGGGCCATTACTTCTACGTGTGCACTGGCGTACTTTTCATCAGCCAACTCACGAGCGGCTTTGAACACGTTTGAGTTAAAGGCACCACAAAGACCACGGTTTGAGCTGACCGGAATCAACAACACCTTTTTGACGTCGCGCTTTGAAGCGTATACGTTCTCTGAGGTGTCCAAACTGGCGCTCAAGTTTCCGAGAATCTCTGTGAGCTTTTCGGCGTACGGACGCATCTGGGTGATGGCGTCTTGAGCGCGTTTCAATTTAGCGGCTGAAACCATCTTCATCGCACTGGTAATCTGCTTGGTGCTGTTCACCGAGCTAATGCGATTCCGAATTTCCTTAAGGTTAGCCATTGGGGTTAACTTTTACGATTGGTACTTCGAAGTCAATTCAGCACAAGCTGATTTCAACACGTCTTGGATATCATCGTTCCAAGTTCCCGTGCGAAGTTGATCCAAAGTGTCTTGGTGTTTTTGACGAAGGAAGCTGGTGTACTCAGCTTCGAATTCACGAACCTGGTCAACTGGCACATCGCGCAACAAGCCTTTCGTTCCCACGAAGATGATGGCGATCTGCTCCTCTACAGAAACAGGCGATCCTTGTGGTTGCTTCAAGATCTCTACGTTACGCTTTCCTTTCTCAATAACGTTCATGGTCGCTGCATCCAAGTCCGAACCGAACTTTGCAAAGGCTTCCAATTCGCGGTACTGTGCCTGATCCAATTTCAGGGTACCGGCTACTTTTTTCATCGCCTTGATCTGAGCAGAACCACCTACACGAGACACGGAGATACCTACGTTAATCGCTGGACGAACTCCGGAAAGGAACAAGTTACTCTCCAAGAAGATCTGACCGTCTGTAATGGAAATTACGTTGGTCGGGATGTACGCGGAAACGTCTCCTTCTTGTGTTTCGATGATTGGAAGTGCGGTCAAGGAACCACCACCTTTTACTTTGTCTTTCAAGACTTCAGGAAGGTCGTTCATTTGAGCTGCGATGGTGTCGTCGTTGATGACTTTAGCTGCACGCTCCAAAAGGCGCGAGTGCAAGTAGAACACATCTCCTGGGTAGGCCTCACGACCTGGAGGACGACGCAACAAGAGGGATACCTCACGGTAAGCAACCGCTTGTTTTGAAAGGTCATCAAACACGATCAATGCAGGACGCCCTGTATCGCGGAAGTACTCTCCAATCGCCGCTCCAGAGAATGGAGCAAAGAACTGCATTGGAGCAGGGTCAGATGCGTTCGCCGCAACAATTACGGTGTAAGCCAAAGCTCCTTTTTCTTCCAGTGTTTTTGCGATACCCGCAACGGTTGATCCTTTCTGACCTACAGCAACGTAGATACAGAATACAGGCTCACCGCGATCGTAGAACTCTTTCTGGTTGATGATGGTATCGATGGCCACGGTAGTCTTACCGGTTTGACGGTCACCAATAATCAACTCACGCTGTCCACGTCCAATAGGAATCATGGAGTCAATCGCTTTTACCCCAGTTTGAAGAGGCTCGTTTACCGGTTGACGGTAGATTACTCCAGGAGCTTTACGCTCAATCGGCATCTCGAAAAGTTCACCTTCAACAGGTCCTTTACCGTCGATTGGGTTACCCAAACCGTCTACTACGCGGCCCAACAAACCTTCACCTACGTTTACAGAGGCAATACGTCCGGTACGCTTAGCAACGCTACCTTCACGGATGTCGGTAGAAGGTCCTAGCAATACAACTCCAACGTTGTCTTCTTCCAGGTTCAATACGATTCCCTGCAATCCGTTTTCGAACTCGACGAGCTCACCAGATTGAACTTGGTTCAATCCGTAAATACGGGCAATACCATCTCCAACTTGGAGAACGGTTCCCACTTCTTGCAGCTCGCTCTCTGATTTGTGGCCAGCGAGTTGTTCGCGGAGGATTGCTGATACTTCAGCAGGATTGATTTCTGCCATCTTAATACGCTTTTATGTAAAGATTTTCTTCGAATTCGCGCGCGATTTTGTTCAATGCCCCGCGCATACTAGCATCAATTTGTTTGTCGTCCATACGTAGGACAAAACCTCCAATGAGGCTATCGTCGATGAGCTCGTTAAGCTCAACTTCTGCACCTGTTTCTGCGGACAGACGAGTAATTACTCGCTCGCGAACATCGTCGTTCAAAGGACGGGCGGTACTCAAGTACGCAGTTTTGATTCCCTTGTGGTCTTTGTAGAGACTCAGGAATTTGTCGGCGATCTCCAGCAATAACTCCTCGCGTTTCTTCTTGGCCAAGAGGGTCAAGAACTGCATAGACAAATTGCTCATCTTGTTCTCGAAGACCTTGGTCAAGACAGCGATTTTGTCGTCTGGCTTGATGATCGGGCTACGCAACATCAAGGTCAAGTCGCGATTCTCCGATGCAGACTCAAGCAAATGCTTCATATCTGCATGCACCTCTTCAACCTGATTCAGGTCGAGAGCGAGGTCCAACAAGGACTTGGCGTAGCGATGTTTTACCAGTGAATGCTTCATTTCACGGCTTAGTTAAAGGAAATGTCGTTCAGGTAGTCGTCCACCAACCCCTTCGACTTATCTGTATTGGTCAATTCAGAACGAAGAACTTTCTCAGCCACTTCAATTGCAAGCGTACCTACAGTGTTACGCAAATCGTGAAGAGCAGCTTTTTTCTCGTTCTCAATGGTTTCACGCGCTTGAACCAAGATCTTCTCGGCTTCGTCTTTTGCTTTTTGCTTTGACTCCTCAACCATGTTGTCGCGAATTTCTCTCGCCTCTTTCAACATTTGGTCGCGCTCAGCACGCGCTTCTTTCAAAATACGTTCGTTGTCTGCTTTCAGATTCGCCATTTCCTCGCGCGCTTTTTGCGCTTCGGTCAAGGCTTCTTCAATAGACTGCTCGCGATCGTTAACCGCGGTCAAAATTGGTTTCCAAGCAAACTTGCGGAGAAGGAATAAGAGGATTAGGAACGAAAGGGTCGTCCAAAAAACTAATCCAAATCCTGGGGTTACTAAATCCATGCTCGTGTGTAATTAACTATGCGTTCTTTTTTGAGGAAAGATCATCGGCTGCAGGCAATCCCTGTTCAACCGATGATCCCGTGCTAATGTGATTAGGCAACCAACAAGGAAACAACCACCGCGAAAAGAGCAACACCTTCAACAAGTGCAGCAGCAATAATCATCGCAGTTTGAATCTTTGAGGTAGCTTCTGGTTGACGAGCGATAGCATCCATCGCTTGTCCACCTACACGTCCGATACCCAAACCGGCTCCGATAACGGCCAATCCAGCACCTAATGCAGCTAATCCAGTCATAATGAACTTAAATTATAGTTAGTAAATCGTTCCTCTATCAATGGTGCTCTTCTACAGCCATTCCGATGAATAGCGCAGAGAGCAAGGTGAAAATGTACGCCTGCAACGCAGCAACCAACAGCTCCAATACATTCATGAACAACACGAACGCTACGGAGACAGGAGAAATCAACACCGTGTCAAAAATGAAAATCAATGAAACCAAGCTCAGGATGATGATGTGCCCTGCCGTAATGTTGGCAAAGAGACGAACCATCAAAGCGAAAGGCTTCGATAGAATTCCAATGAGTTCTACTGGAATCATAATAGGCCACAAGGCAACAGGTACCGGTGGAGTCAAAATGTGTTTCCAGTAATATTTTTTACCACTAAAGTTGGTGATCAGCAAAGTGAAGACCGCTAGGGTCATCGTCAGGGCAATGTTTCCAGTGTAGTTCGCGCTAAATGGGAAGAACGGAATAAGCCCGATGAGGTTGTTGATCCAGATAAAGAAGAACAAGGTCAACAAATAAGGCATGTAGCGCTTGTAGTCTTTTTCCCCAATGTTTGGTCGGGCGATGTCGTCGCGAACAAATACGATGAGCGGCTCTAAGAATTTTGCCAATCCTTTGGGTGCGGCAGCTCCGTTTTTCTTGTAGAATTTAGCCGTACCCAAGAATAACCAGAAGATGATCACCATAGAGAGCATCATGCTGAATACGTTCTTGGTAATGGAGAAATCTAATGGTGCGGCGTTGGCTACATTATGATCGGCATCCATATCTACGTACTGACCATGAGCGTTGGGCTTTTCGCTGGCGTAGTAGATTTTTTCGTGAAGGTTGACGAAACGCTGGCCAGCAAATTCAACGACGCGGTGTCCTTCAGCGTCGTGGTGAAATTCGCTTGAAGAGAAAATTACGAGTCCGTTGTCCGTCCAGAGAAGAACAGGCAAGGGCATGCTGATTGGGTGTCCGTTGTAATCGATGATGTGAAAGCCGTGGGCGTCCGCAATGTGGTGCATGATTACCTCTGTGGCATTGAATTCTTTCTCGTCGCCGTGATCCTCACCGTGACCTTCTCCGTGTCCGGCTTCGTGCTCCTCAGAATGAGCATCACCGTGGTCTTCGCCATGGCTTTCTATATGCCCTTCAGCGTCCTCACTGTCATGTGAATTCGCAGATGCTTCGGTGTGTGCTGAAGAGTCAGCATCGTGATGATCTTGGGCCGCGGCAATATGGACGGAGAATAGAAGTGCCGCAGTAATCAGTAAAAAGGCTCGAAATGAATGATTTCGCATCGTCGTGAACTCAGTAAATACCTGCTTCAAAAATCGCTGCAAAAATAGGTATAAAAGTCGAATATGAAAGCCAATATTCGAACTTATTAACACCTGTTGAAAGCGAATCAAACAACGGTGCGAATTCGGCGGAAGACCAGGGTTGTTTCTAAGGTCAAAAAAAGGAAATAAGGAATCATGGTATGAACCACACGAGCCTTGATGTCAGGGACGTCATTTAGGAGACCGGGAAGTAAATAGATGACGACCGCCATCATTTTGACCACTCCGCCTCCGAGGAAGCCAAAGCCGAGTTGTTGTGGGTGTTTTCGTTCCAGCCAGACCAGGAAGACAAAGACAACCTCGTACAAGACAAATAGGAAGGCATAGGTTGGCCAGAGCGGCTCCATTTGCCAATCCTTAGGGAAAAAGCCCATGGTGAGGGTTTGTGCGATATAGATCAAAGGGACCGTGACCATAAAGATCAGAGCGGGTTTCCAGCTATTCTTCATCCTGACTGTCTCGCATCACGTTTCTAATGATCAAGTAAAGGGCAGCAAAGACACTGGTTAAAGACAAAATGAGCGTCCAAAGCGGGAATTCCGCTCCACGACGCTCATCTATTTTGTAACCAGCAAAACTACCGACGGCAATTACACTCATCATTTCGATGGCCATGCCGCTGTACCTTGCCCATTTTTTAAGCCGACTGTTCTGCGGCTTCTCTTCGCTCGGCATCTTTCAAGTCTTTTACCACAGCTCCCATTTTACAAGTACCTGTAAAGTTGGCGCCAGGCTCAATGCTCAATTTGTCCACGAGAATATCTCCGTGAATGTTTGCGGTTGCTTTGAGCGCGAGCAGTTGGGTGACTTGAAGTTTTCCTTTGATCGTTCCTTCAACATCTGCATTTTGGCAGAGGACATCTCCAGTAATCAATCCTTTTTCTCCGACAACCACTTTCCCTTTCGTGTTGATACTTCCTTCGAGCGTTCCGTCAATTCGAAAGTTGCCGTCTGAAATGATATCTCCTTTAATAGTGGTCTCTGGTCCGATTCGGTTCCGAGCTGGAGCCTGCGGGTCTAAATTTTTAGCCATGTCTTTTCCTTTTGCGAACATTAGAGTGCGAATAATTTGCGAAAAAAGATCCTCAAATGTAGGGATTTAAGCCATATTGACCATAGAATCGTCGGAAAATCAAGGCTTTATAACCCTGGCTTCAAGCCGTATTCCTCTTTGAAGAAGAGCTCGTACGCCTCGGGAACTTTGTTTTGGAAGAGGATGGCAAAGTTGGGTTGTGAGATGACAAAGTGGATCCACTCTCTACCGGTCAGGATGCGCTCGAGATCCGGTTCCTTTTCGATGGCATTGAAATAAGACATAGCCTTGTCTCCCCCTTTCATGGAGCGAACCGAGACCATTTGATACTCTTGATCCAAGAAGAGACCTCGGACATTGAGGTTTTCCAAACTAAAGTACTGCTGATTGAAATTACTCAAAAAGGTAGATAGTTCATTAGCCTTGTTGCTTTCCGCCGGAAATACTACGATGTAGAAATGACTGTCGTCTTTAGAAGAAGTGAATTTTTTAGCTTCCTGCGCCAGGTAATTTGCAACAGAATCAGACTCTTCTTTCTGAGCAACGACCTCTTCGGTCTCTCCAGTGTAGAAGGCCACAATCCGCTGTGCTTCCTGCCCTTCCTCGGAGAACGGATACTTCTCGTACACCGTTTTCATTTCTTCTACAAGCTTGGCTTCACTGCGCTTTCCATTAGACATCGCCCTCAAAAAGGCGAACTTGGGCTCAAGAGGGTCCCCTTCAAATAGCTTGAGGTTTACCTCACATTTTTTAGCACAGGTCGTGAACCTGCCTTTTTCGAACTCAGCATAGCACGAAGCATAAGCTGCGGTTGAGCGGTTCCTTTCCTCCTCTAAACGATCGGCATAAGAGGGGTCTTGGAGGATTTTGGCAAAGTCGCTGTTGGGATCTAGTTCAATGAGCAACTGTTTGTACTTGGCCGCCTTCTCGGCCTCTTCAAGATCTGTGTACAAGCGGAACAAATAGAAGTACTCCTGAATCCGGTATTTATTCTCTGGGTACCGATCCAGTAGGCGTTCAAAGGTCTCGGCCGCTTTTGGATAATCAAAAAGCTTCTCCTTGTAAAGAAGCGATAGACCAAAGAACGCCTCGATATTCATGGCGTCGAGCGAGTCTTGCTCCTCTTGGGACGTCGGAAGCTGAGCCACATAAATGCTACGGTCGTACTTATATGCTCTAAAGGTGCTGTCTCCAATGGTCACGGTTATGGTATCCCCAAACTCCTCTTCAAATTCATCTGAACTGAACGACTGCTTGTTGGAGCGCCGCCAATTGTCTTCTAAGCGGCGTCTACCCCAAATACGCTGGAATTCTGTCCGTCCAAGGCTTACAGTTGAAGGATTGTAGAAGTACCAGTTACCCTTGGTGGTGGTCCCCTCATTCCGGTTGAAGTTGTCCTGTTGCATCCGCATAGAAGCGTTGAACCCCTTCCTCGCTTCTGCCTCTCTTTTTCGATCCTCTTCTTTGAGTTTGGCCAAGTATTTATCAATGGCGGCCTCTCGGTCGCCGGGCTTCATGCGCCCCAACCGCAAGAGGCTGTCATTCTCTTCAATGGTCAGAACATATCCAACTAATTCGTCTAGGTTTTCCGCGAGTTGTTTGACCTCCTCATAACGATCGAAGGTCGTCGGTAAAACGGTCATCGTACTGTCGTAATAGGCTTGCGCCACACGATAATTGCCCTCGTCAAAGGTGATTTCCGCTAATCGCAAGTAGCTCTTGGCTTTTTGGGTGTTGTTGGAGGTACTGTAGTAGGCGGAAAGACTGTAGTTTTCTTTGGCCTTTTCATCTTCTCCCATTTCCCAAGCAATCTCGGCGAGGGCAAAATAGATCTGATCTAAGTACTCCAAGTTTTTTTCGTCCTGAGCCAGCTCTTCAAGCGTCTCGATCAAAGGAGCCGCGTTTCTTCGATACCCGCTGATGCACAACGCTCGTCGGATCTGCGATTGAAATTCCATGACATAAGGAGCCTTCATACGAAGGACTTCAGCATAGTATTGAATCGCTCTGTTGCACTGACCGTTTTTCTCGTAAAGTTGCCCGAGTATAAACGTATATCGTGATTTACGCTCTTTGCTTTTGCTTTGACTGATGGCCCGCGTGAGCTGTTCAATGGCATATTCGTATTCTTCCTGCTCCGTATGGATTTGGGCGTAGATAGCGTGGACCTCTGATTTCAAGTCGTTGGGTACCTTCCCGGTCGTCTCTAGTACATCCAGGGTATAGATGGCCTGGGAGTAGTTGCCCATAGCCAAGTAGCTTCGGGCTGCCCACCACATCGATTCGTGGTACAGGGATCCCCCTGGAAATTGAAGCGCGACATAATTGAAGGCCTCAAGAGCCGCTAGATAGTCCTGCTTGTAAAACCGGGCTTTTCCGATTAACAAATAGTTGTCATCAATCCACTGGTTCTTTTCTTCCCCTTTGATGACCATCGAGTGCCTACGAATCACTACAGTGGCTTTTTCAATGGCCCGATCCATTTGGGAGTAGATCATCTTGGCATCTTCGGGCGTTCCAAGTATATAAACAGGAAGTACGTTCTCGTAATCGTCGATGACGGAGTTCTCCAACTTCTCCACCCCCTCCCGAAAACTCTCATTTCCGTTGAAGTATCCGTTGTAGTGAGCGGTAAGCTTGTGGTACTCGCGATTCACGAACTTGTCCTTTTCCGTGGAACAGGCCACGAGAACAAGAGCGAAAAGAAGCGGAGCAATGAATTGTATGTGGTGCTTGATCTTCAAGTCAGCAGGGTCAATTTCCTTTACTTAACTGCGAGGCCGCAAATTTATTATTATTCAACGAGATCCGCCGCTCTTCTGCACAGATTGCGATATTTGCCAAATGGCAAAGAGCAAGGATAAGAATGAAGAAATCCGGCCTTGGATCGAGCGGCTCAAGAACAAGTACCGCTTGGTTATCCTGAACGATGACACTTTTGAGGAGAAGTTATCCTTTAGATTGTCACGCCTCAATGTCTTTGTAGCCACAGGCCTCAGCGTCATCACCTTGATTGCTTTGACCATTATTCTAATTGCCTTTACCCCTCTCCGGGAGTATATCCCAGGCTACAGCTCAACTTCTTTGAGGCGCCAGGCCATGGACAATGCCGTGTTGACGGATTCTTTGAGGCGTGTTATTGCCAACCAAGAGCGTTATGTCGACATCATTAACGGTGTCATCAGCGGAAATCTGCCTGAATACGAGACCGCGGAAGTCGTGGAAACCAGCGGTAACGACAGTATTGAAATGCCCCCCTCGCCAGAGGACAGTGCTTTGCGTGAGCGCGTTGCCCAAGAAGAGCGCTACAACATCTTTGAAGATGGTGTTCGAGAAAACGGAGATCTGACCAACTTGACCTTCTTTTCACCCATCAAAGGGGTGGTTTCTGGTCGCTTTGATCCCTCCACGGATCACTTCGCCATTGATATTGTTGCCGCGGAAAACGAACCCATATTAGCCGTTTTGGAAGGAACGGTCTTGTTGGCAACCTGGTCCAGCGACGAGGGTTATGTCATGGCTATTCAGCACGTGGGCGGATTGATCTCCGTCTACAAGCACAACAGTGTTTTGCTCAAAGGGCAGGGTGAAGTTGTTCAGGCAGGTGAAGCCGTGGCCATCATCGGTAACTCTGGCCATTTATCTACGGGACCCCACCTCCACTTTGAACTTTGGAACAATGGAATAGCCGTCGATCCAAAAAGCTATATTGTATTCTAAATGAGTTTAAAAGCCTTACTCGCCAAGCCTTTTGCGGCCTTTGCCGTCAAGCAAACCAGCAGGTGGGCCAAGGCGCCTTTTGAAAGTCAACGCACCGTCTTAGAGCACCTCGTCAAAGGAGCGGAAAAAACCGCCTTTGGAAAGGATCATGACTTCGGGAACATTAAATCGTATCAGGATTTCAAGGAGCGCGTACCGGTCCGAGATTACGAAGACCTGAAGCCCTATGTCGAACGAATTCGACAAGGCGAACAAGACGTTTTGTGGCCCGGGCTGCCGCTCTATTTTGCCAAAACCTCTGGGACCACAAGCGGCGCTAAGTACATTCCCATCTCTAAAGAAAGTATGCCCTTCCACGTTGAAGCGGCGAGAAATGCGTTGCTTCACTACGTCAATGAAACGGGGAACACCAACTTCATTGACGGCAAGATGATCTTTCTTCAGGGCTCGCCAGTCTTGGAAGAAGATGGTGGAATCAAGCTGGGCAGGTTGAGTGGAATTGTCGCGCATTACGTTCCAAAATACCTTCAACGCAATCGAATGCCAAGTTGGGAGACCAACTGCATTGAAGACTGGGAGACAAAGGTGAGCGCCATCGTGGACGAAACACTTCTCCAAGATATGCGGCTTATCAGTGGAATTCCCAGTTGGATGCTCATGTACTTCGAAAAAGTACAGGAGCGCACGGGAAAGAAAATTAAGGATATCTGGCCCAACTTTTCACTTTTCGTGAATGGGGGCGTGGCCTATGAACCGTATCGCGCAAAGTTTGAAGAGATGATCGGCGCTTCGATTGATACGGTTGAATTGTATCCCGCTTCGGAAGGCTTCATCGCCTATCAAGATTCACAGACGGAGCCTGGCCTTTTGCTGCTGTTAAAGCAGGGCATATTTTACGAGTTCATTCCCGCAGATCGATTCTTTGACGATGATCCTCCTCGCCTGTCGATTGAAGAAGTTGAGGTTGGGGTCAATTACGCTATTATTATGTCGACGAATGCGGGTCTTTGGGGGTACAATATTGGGGACACGGTTCAATTCGTCAGCACAGACCCTTATCGAATTATTGTCAGCGGCCGCATCAAGCATTACACGTCAGCCTTCGGGGAGCACGTAATCGCCAGCGAAGTAGAAGCGGCCTTGAAGGTGGCCACCGGTGATACGGGTATTCAAATCAACGAGTTCACGGTAGCGCCACAGGTCAATCCGGAGGAGGGGCTCCCCTACCATGAGTGGCTTATGGAAATGGATAAGGTCCCATCGAACTTGGACGAAATGGCTGCCATCATCGACCGGGTCATGCAAGAGAAGAACATTTACTACGCCGACTTGATTAAGGGTAGAGTGCTCCGACCACTCGTCATCACTCCTATACAGCCAGGCGGATTCAAAGCCTACATGAAATCGGTAGGGCGACTGGGCGGACAAAACAAAGTTTCACGCTTGAGCAATGACCGCAAGATTGCGGACAAGCTCAGCGAATTTTCATGGTAATGGAAAAGAAGAGATTGGCCATTCTGGGGTCTACTGGATCTATCGGGACCCAAGCATTAGAAGTGGTCAGCGAACAGCCCGATCAATTCGAAGTGGAAGTGCTTACGGCGAACGCCAATGACGCGCTGCTCATTGAGCAGGCTCAAAAGTATCGCCCCAATGCGGTCGTCATTGCCGATGAGGCACGATATAAGAAGGTGAATGACGCCCTTTTTGACCTGGGCATAAAAGTCTACGGTGGTAAAGAGGCTCTGCGTGATGTAGTACAGATGGAAACCGTTGACCTGGTGTTGACGGCCCTTGTGGGCTACAGTGGTTTGGCACCTACCCTCAGTGCCATAGAATCTGGAAAACCGATAGCCCTGGCCAATAAAGAAACGCTGGTTGTTGCTGGAGAACTGGTCACAGAAGCGGCCGCCCGCAAACGCGTACCCCTATTGCCGGTAGATTCCGAACATAGCGCTATTTTCCAATGCCTGGTCGGCGAATTCCACAACCCCATTGAGAAGATTGTCTTGACGGCTTCGGGCGGACCCTTCCGCGGAAAAAGCCGTGAAGAGTTGTTGCATGTCACCAAGGCACAGGCCTTGAAACACCCAAACTGGGACATGGGTGCTAAAGTGACTATCGACAGCGCGAGCTTAATGAATAAAGGCCTAGAGGTGATGGAAGCCAAATGGCTTTTTGGCCTACGGCCCGATCAAATTGACGTCATCGTTCACGCCCAGAGCATTGTACATTCCCTTGTACAATTCGAAGACGGAAGCATGAAGGCCCAGCTAGGGCTTCCCGACATGAAGTTGCCCATCCAATACGCCATGGGCTATCCGAACCGTTTGCAAAACAGCTTTCCGCGGTTCGATTTTCTCGACTACCCAAACCTCACTTTTGAAAAACCGGACACGGAAACCTTCCGGAACCTGGGATTGGCCTTTTCCAGCTTGGATCGCGGAGGAAACATGCCCTGTATTTTGAACGCCGCTAATGAAATTGCCGTAGCGGCCTTCTTGGAAGATCGTGTGGGCTTTTTGCAAATGTCTGATGTCATTGAAACTACAATGGCCAAAGCGACGTTTAAGGAAAAGCCAAATTATGAGGATTACGTGGCCTCAGACGCCGAAGCACGGCGCATCGCTGCGGAACTCATAAACTAGTACCTTTGTCACCCTTCAGGAACACGAAACATGGAAATCACTGATATATTGGTCAAAGCGGCTCAGTTTTTTTTGAGCCTTTCCTTGCTCATTGTACTGCATGAGCTCGGGCACTTCATCCCGGCCAAACTTTTTAAAACACGCGTAGAAAAGTTCTACCTCTTTTTTGATCCTTGGTTCTCAATCTTCAAGAAGAAGGTTGGAGACACGGAATACGGAATCGGCTGGCTTCCTCTTGGGGGGTATGTCAAGATCAGTGGTATGATCGACGAGAGCATGGACAAGGAGCAAATGAAGGAGCCTCCGCAACCCTGGGAATTCCGATCCAAGCCAGCTTGGCAACGTCTGATCATCATGATTGGCGGGGTTACGGTTAATGTCATTCTCGGTATTGTCATCTATGCAGGAGTCTTGGCCTATTGGGGAGAGCAGTACCTGCCTACCGAAAACGTCACCAACGGAATTGCCGTGGACTCAACTGGTGAAGCTATCGGATTGCAAAACGGAGATCAAGTCCTCTTGGTCAACGGTAAAGAAGTCGAGAACTTCAATCACATTGCCATGGAGCTGGTTCTGGGCGCCGAGGGAATTACCGTGGATCGAAACGGACAGCGAATCGACCTTACCGTTTCGTCGACGGATGTCAAAAACCTCATCAATGATCCGGGCTTTATCTCGCCCCGCATTCCATATGTGGTAGGAGCCTTTACCGACACAAGCGTGGCGGCTGAAGCCGGCTTGAAGGAGGGAGATCGACTCGTAGGGCTTAACGGTCGACCATTATCGTTTTTCGATGAGTACATCGACAGCATACCTGCCTACGCTGGGCAGACCATCAGCTTGATGGCAGAGCGCGACGGGGAGCGTGTATTGGTGGATATCGATGTGCCGGAACACGGAAAAATTGGCGTTTACCCCGGAGGAGCTTATGCCGACTTCTTTGAGGTGGAAACTAAGAAGTACGGATTTTTCGAGTCCATTCCTGCCGGATACAACCGTGCTGCTTCCACCCTGTCAAATTACATTCGTCAGTTTAAGATCATCTTTGATACAGAGACTGAAGCCTACAAATCTGTTGGAGGATTCTTGACTATTGGAAACCAATTCCCAAGCACTTGGGACTGGCAATACTTTTGGAATTTCACGGCTTTCTTGAGCATCATGCTGGCCTTTTTGAATATTCTTCCCATTCCCGCCTTGGACGGCGGCCACGTGGTCTTTGTTTTGTGGGAGATGCTGACGGGTCAAAAGCCTTCGGAGAAGGTGCTCGAGTATGCGCAAATGGTTGGTTTTGTGATTCTTCTCGCCTTACTGATCTTCGCTAACGGGAACGACATTCTGAAGTTAATCCGCTAATTTGGTCTTTGTAAATCGAGACCTAATGAAGTATATCCTTCCACTGCTTTTGTTGGCGGTGCTGACGCATCGGGCCGTAGGCCAAGAGCATCAAAACGACAGCCTCTATTCTGGGCTGATGATAGTTCCCTTTCCACCGACCATGTACCTAAGCGACAGTGATCGGGAAATCGCCGAAGCAAGCGAAATGAACTACGATGCCATTCGCGGCAGGTTTCGCCTGGGCTTGGACATCAGCTTCGCTGTTCGTCTTCAAGAACAATACGGGGATCACAGCTTATTGCGTGACACTTCGGACCGTGCCGAGGGAGATTTGCAGCAACTTTATCGGAATACGCGCTATTCTTATGCTTTTACCCCCGCGCATCTGAGGGCGCTGGAAGAAGCAGAGGAAGAAGAGAAGAAGAAAATCAAGAACCCGTTCAAGAAGAAGAAGGAAAAGCCCGAAACTCCGGAAATTGAACAGGGTCTTTTTGGCTCCGAAGAGCAGAGAGCCATGCCTGTCGCTGATGAAGAAGGAACGTATATGAAAGTGACCTTTAGGGACTCCACGGAGCTTCAGGAATTGGCCGATGCGTATGGAATAGAGGTCTTTCTCTTTCTGAATCAATTTGAAATTGACACGCGATTCGACGACTGCATAGATTTTCAAAACAAGATTTATAACCGCGAAATTCGCGTGCATTACGACCTGATTCGCGCCGACGGAAAACGGTTGGATGGTGGCGTGCTCACCACTACTTTTCCCAGCAGCGTGAACGACGTCAACCAAATAACCCGGGGCTATTTCGGAGGGTTGACGGACGGATTTGTATCTAAAGTTCCTGCCCGAACGGCAACGGATTGATTAACTTTGCACCCTCATTACATTAAGTATCTACATCATGTCAGAATTGACCGACAAAATCAAAGATATTGCCAACAGCATTCAGCGTGAGTTTGGCATTCAAATGGCCCTTCGTGAACTAGGCTTGGACGCGGATAACCACGGCGCGTCAACGGGATCCGAGTACTTCGGAAGTGGCCCGTCTATCGAGAGCTTTTCTCCTGTAGATGGAGCCTTGATTGGCCGCGTTTCTACAACCTCTGAAGCGGATTACAATCGAGTAATTGCCTCGGCAGAAGAAGCGTTTAAATCATGGCGTCACATGCCCGCCCCCAAACGAGGTGAAATTGTACGTCAGTTCGGTGAAAAGCTCCGTGAAAAGAAGAATGCATTGGGAAAGCTCGTCAGCTATGAGATGGGTAAGTCCTACCAAGAAGGCTTGGGAGAGGTTCAGGAGATGATTGACATCTGCGATTTTGCTGTGGGTCTTTCTCGTCAATTGCACGGGCTCACCATGCACAGCGAGCGTCCAGGACACCGCATGTACGAGCAGTACCATGCACTTGGAATTGTTGGGATTATTTCCGCTTTCAACTTCCCCGTTGCTGTTTGGTGTTGGAACACGGCATTGGCTTGGGTTTGTGGAGACGTTTGCGTCTGGAAACCCTCTGAAAAAGCCCCACTTTGCGGTGTAGCTTGTCAAAAGATTTGGGAGGAGGTCGCCCGTGAAAATGATCTACCAGAGGGTATCAGCTGCTTGGTCAATGGAGATTACAAAGTAGGAGAGATGATGACCGCTGATAAACGTGTTCCATTGGTGAGCGCAACGGGATCTATCCGCATGGGTAAGATTGTTGCACAAGCCGTAGCCGCCCGTTTGGGTCGCTCTTTATTGGAGCTTGGTGGTAACAACGCCATCATCATTACGCCAAATGCCGACTTGGAAATGACCATTATTGGCGCCTTGTTTGGAGCTGTGGGCACTGCTGGACAGCGCTGTACCAGTACGCGCCGTTTGATCATCCATGAGGATGTGTACGATGAGGTGAAAGAGAAATTGACCAAGGCCTACGGGCAGGTTAAAATCGGAAACCCATTGGACGAGAAATTCCACATGGGACCACTCATTGACACGGGTGCCGTGGAGCAATACTTGAAAGCGGTTCAACAGGTGAAGCAAGAAGGCGGAAGCATCTTGGTTGAAGGTGGGGTGATGCAAGGAGAAGGCTACGAAAGCGGATGTTATGTGAAACCGGTCATTGCCGAAGTAGAGAATCATTACCAAATTGTGCAACACGAGACCTTTGCGCCAATCTTGTACTTAATTAAGTACAGCGGAGATGTAGAAGACGCGATCGCTCTTCAGAACGGTGTTGTTCAAGGGCTTTCATCGGCTATCATGACTACCAATATTCGCGAGGCGGAGCGCTTCTTGAGCGTTGCGGGATCTGACTGTGGAATCGCCAACGTCAACATCGGTACTTCTGGTGCTGAAATCGGTGGTGCTTTCGGTGGAGAGAAAGAAACCGGAGGCGGTCGCGAGTCTGGATCTGACGCTTGGAAAGTATACATGCGTCGCCAGACCAATACCATCAACTACAGTACTGAGTTGCCTTTAGCACAGGGCATCAAATTCGATCTTTAAAAGAAAGGGTTCTTTGATTCGCCCGATCCAATCCAAAGATAATCGAGCACTTCGCGCCGTTGTACGCGAGGTGCTCGAATCGTTTGGAGCCAATCGAGAAGGCTTCGCCTATGTGGATCCCGAGCTCGATGATATGTACGAGGCGTATTCGTCTGAAAGAAGCCAGTACTGCGTTCTGGAGCTGGATGGCGCAATCGTTGGAGGCGGTGGAATTGGCCCTTTGGAAGGGGCGCCTTCAGAGTACTCCGAACTCAAGAAAATGTACTTTGCTGAATCGGCCCGAGGACACGGATGGGGCAGGCGTATGATTGAACAATGCCTGGAGGATGCGCGTGCCTTTGGATACCGCTATTGCTACTTGGAAACCCTGGAGACGATGGACGCCGCCAAGCACCTTTACCTGGATTACGGATGGTCTCCCAGGACACAGCCCTTTGGTGATACAGGACACGGAGGGTGTGATGTCTGGATGATGAAAGAACTGTAATGGCCACCATAGGAACAGACATTTTGAAAGCCGTTGATCACCTAAAGAGGGGTGAGCTCGTGGCCATGCCCACCGAGACGGTTTATGGCCTGGCTGGAAATGCACTGGATGAAGATGCGGTGCTGCGCATTTTCGAGGCCAAACAACGACCGAGCTTTGACCCTTTGATTGTGCACTGCGCCGATTTCAACAGAGCCAGCGCCTATGTGGACCGAGTTCCGCGTGCAGCTTTAGAACTAGCAAAAGTATTTACGCCTGGGCCTTTGACCATGATCTTACCAAAGCGCTCGAATGTGCCAGATTTGGTGACCAGCGGCCATCGGACCGTGGGGATTCGCATTCCGCGCCACCCTATGGCTCAAGATCTTCTTCAAGCCCTGGATTTCCCATTGGCCGCACCTTCAGCGAACCCCTTTGGCTATGTGAGCCCGACAACGGCTGAACACGTAGAAAATCAACTCGGCGAGCGCATTCCCTACATCCTGGATGGAGGGCCATGTGCCATTGGCTTGGAGTCGACTATTGTGAGTTTTGAAGGGGATCAACCAGTGGTGTTGCGCCTGGGAGGCTTAGCCCTTGAAGAACTTGAAGAGGCCCTGGGTGAGAAGGTGAAGGCTGTACGAACCAGCAGTTCGCGCCCCGAGGCCCCGGGCATGTTGAGCGCCCACTACGCTCCCGGGATGCCGGTACACTTGATGCCGTGGTCCGAAGGCCAAGAATTGGCCCTCAAGGCCAAGTCGGCAGGATTGATCTGTCTTCAGCGGCCCTCAGGGACACCGGATCACATTCACGTCATGGAATTGGCCCCGGATGGAAACCTGAACAAGGCCGCTCAAGGCCTTTTTGCGGCTCTTAGGGCCATGGATGAGGCAGGAGTAGAGCTCATCATTGCCGAACCCATGCCGGACTCATGGCTAGGACGAGCCATGAATGACCGACTCAAACGGGCGGCAGCGGGAGCGTCGTGAGTACGGCACAACTTTGTACCTTTGTGGTACTTTAAAGTAAGACCTTATGTCAAGTTTGACGGTATTAGCGGGCTTTGTAGGCCCTTGGCAAATTGCCTTGATAGTGATCGTGGTGGTGCTTCTTTTTGGTGGTCGTAAGATCCCTGAATTGATGCGCGGACTGGGAAGTGGTATCAAGGAATTCAAAGACGCCACAAAAGAAGACGACGACAACGACAAGAAAGAGATCAAAGACTGATCGATGGCTTATAGCACGCTCGCGCAGATCCAGTCAGACCTTGGAAAAGGGGTCCTGACCCTCCCTGATTTAGTGAATGCGTACCTCGCTCGCATTGAACATCATGCCGAGTTGAACGCCTTTTTGGAGGTATATGGAGAGGAGGCCCTCCAACGGGCCGATGAGGTTCAACGCAGAATGCAGGACGGCAGTGCAGGGCGTTTAGCGGGACTCATTCTTGGGCTCAAAGACAACATCGTTTACAAAGGCCACCGGGTAAGCGCAGCATCCAAAATATTAGAGGGATTTGAGAGCTTGTTTAGCGCAACAGTCGTCGATCGTTTGCTCGCTGAAGACGCTATCATTATTGGCCGATTGAATTGCGATGAATTCGCCATGGGATCGTCCAACGAGAACAGCGCCTACGGTCCTGTGCGCAACCCCAAGGACACAAATCGTGTACCGGGAGGATCTTCTGGAGGTTCAGCTGCGGCTGTAGCTGCGGACCTCTGTCACGCGGCCCTTGGAAGTGATACGGGAGGCTCCATTCGTCAACCAGCCTCTTTTACTGGAATCGTGGGGTATAAACCGACGTACGGAACCGTATCGCGTCTTGGACTAATCGCCTATGCGTCAAGCTTTGATCAAATTGGGCCCATGACCAAGAGCGTTGAGGACGCAGCCTTGATTTTAGAAATCATGGGTGGCCCTGACGCATACGACAGCACCGCCTCACAAGAACGGGTACCCGCTTTTTCTGAAGCTGTGGCAGAGGGGGCATCGGCCCGTGAGGGCCAAAAGAAAATCGGCTACATCTCGGAAGCCTTGAACGCCGAAGGATTGGATCCTGAAGTTAAGGCAGCAACGGAATCCGAAATTGAGCGATTGCGCGCCGAAGGGCATGTTGTGGAAGAAGTGAACTTCCCGCTTTTGAGCTACTTGGTGCCGACCTATTACATCCTCACCACAGCAGAAGCTTCGAGTAATTTAGCTCGATACGACGGCGTTCATTTCGGCTATCGAAACGCGGAAGCAGAGGGTCTAGAACCCACCTACAAGCGTTCTCGGACGGAAGGTTTCGGCGAGGAGGTGAAGCGCCGAATCATGCTCGGAACCTTTGTTCTTAGCTCCGGTTTTTATGACGCATATTACGGGAAAGCGCAAAAGGTGCGTCGCTTGATTCGCGAACAGACCGATGCACTTCTGAAGGACTATGATCTCTTGATGTCTCCGACAACGCCGCATGCGGCTTTTGAGCTCGGCAAGACCTACGATGATCCTACCACCATGTATTTGGAGGATATCTTTACGGTTCAAGCGAACTTGGGAGGTAACCCTGCCGTTAGCCTACCCTTGGGACATACCTCGGAAGGATTGCCTTTTGGCCTGCACTTTACCGGAGGCCGAAAAGAAGACGCCAGCCTTCTGGCGTTCAGTGCTGAGCTAATGAACAAGCGGGCGTGAATAAGTAGTGCCCGGCCGGGTACTGCGGTCTTCAAAGGAACGTTTACTTAGTGGTATGAAAGGAAAACTCTTTTTAGGAGCACTGCTCCTTGGTGCTTCATTGGCGGGGGCGTCAACGACAGAAACGGATACCGTCAAGGGCTTGGCGGATGACCCGGTCTTGATTCAACTGGACAGCCTGCTTTTCGCGGATTACTTCCTGGCGGGACCGGACAGTACGGTGGAAGATCCGACGGTCATCGGAGCTGGACCAGAGGTGAGCGACAGTGTCATTCAGTACCGCTTGGCTCTTTTGGATGAGCAGACTCCCCTGGAGCTCGACTACAACGAACACGTGGCTCGTTTTATCAATGTTTACGCCAACAATCGCCGCCAACAGGTGTCGCGCATGATGGGCTTGGGCCAACTCTACTTCCCCTTGTTTGAAGAGGTCTTGGACAAGTACAACATGCCTTTGGAGTTGAAGTATTTGGCCATCGTGGAAAGCGCATTGAACCCTCGAGCCAAGTCTCGCGTGGGGGCCACCGGACTGTGGCAGTTCATGTACAGCACGGGAAAGATTTATGGCCTTGAGGTCAGTAGTTATGTGGATGAGCGAAGTGATCCGATGGCCAGTACGGATGCTGCGGCCCGCTTCATGATGAAGCTCTATGAGAGTTTTGGGGATTGGAACCTTGTCTTGGCTGCGTATAATTCAGGTCCTGGAAATGTGAGTAAGGCCATTCGCCGATCCGGAGGCAAACGCACCTATTGGGAGATTCGTCCATGGCTGCCTCGGGAGACCCGGGGGTATGTTCCCGCTTTTATCGCGGCGAACTACATCATGAATTATGCAGAGGAGCATGAGATCTACGCTCAGGAAGTCAGTGTTAGCCGTTACGACGTGGACACCATTGTGCTCAAGCGCCTGATGACTTTTGATCAGTTAAGTCTATTGGTACAGGTACCCGTAGGAGATTTGGAATTGCTGAATCCCCAATACAAGCTCAACATCGTGCCCATCATAAAGGGAAAGAGCTATACCGTGACCCTGCCTCGTGAGAAAGTAGGCCTCTTCGTCACTCATGAAGACAGCCTCTATCGCTATGCCGAGGCGGCAATGCCGGGACTTACGCTACCGAAGTATGTAGAGATGAATGACCGTGTCCGCTATCGAGTCAAGCAAGGCGATTACCTCGGCAAGATCGCCATCAAGTACGGGTGTTCGGTTCGCGATATTCAGCGGTGGAACAACATGAGCGGAACCAACATTCGCGTGGGTCAGCGACTCACCGTTTACGTCCGGAATGTGGAGTCTATTGCCCGCATCAGCGGGGTTCCCGAAAAGGAAATCACGGGGATGACTAAAGAGGCTCTGGAAGCGAAAAAGGCAGAGGCCGAAGAGACGTTGGCCAAAGAATCGGAAGCTGTGGCAGAGACTGCCCCAGTGCCCCAGGCGAAAGAAATTTATTACACCGTTCAACGGGGCGATACGCTCTGGGATATTGCCAAGAAATATGAGGGAGTCAGCCCGGATGAGATCAAGAAGTGGAACAACATTAGCGCGGCACGAAATTTGAAGCCTGGTATGAAACTCAAGATCAATACCTCCTCATGAAAAAAGCCGCATTCCTCTTCCTATCCACGTTATTCGTTTTAAGCGCCTGTAAGCCCGAAAAAGACGGTAAACGAAGAAGTGGAGGGGTGAAGCCGACATCGACCGGCAAACTCGGCGAATTGGTGGTTGTGATGCCCGAGAGTTGGTGGCAGGACACTGCTGGAGTAGCCTTCCGACACTATTTCGGTTCAGAATACCCGGGATTGCCGCAAAGAGAAACCCGATTTACGGTTGTTCAAATTCCGCCATCCGCGTACAATAAGCTTTTCAAGACCCACCGAAACCTCGTATTGGTTGAGGAGGATTCCGCCGGCCTTGGCTTTGAATACAACCGCTTTGCTACGGACCAGCTCGTTATGGCTATTGAGGCACCGAGCCCCATGGAATTTACCAAGCTACTCAAGGAGAAGGGTGCCGATGCCGCCAACCAGTTTACAGATGCAGAAATAAAGCGGCTTGATCGAGCGCACCGCTTGGTCAAAACCAACGACGCCTACAATGAATTGCGCGAAATGGGCTTGGAAATCACGATTCCGAATGACTTCCGACTCAATATGATGGAAGACGACTTTATCTGGTTCTTCCGAGATAAGCGCGAAGTGACACAGGGAATTCTCATATACGTCGGCGATCCTTTGCCGGACCTAGGTATGGAACAGGCCATTGTCGCCGCGCGCGATTCGATGACCCTACGGGTCGAAGGGGAAGTAGAAGGGACCTACATGCGTGTGGAGCAGTTGTACGCCCCTGTAGTTCGAGCTACAGAAATGCAGGGTCGATTTGCCATGGAAACCCGCGGCCTTTGGAAGATGGAAAATGACTTTATGGGTGGCCCATTTGTGAATTACACCATATGGGACGAGGACGGCAATCGCACGGTCGTGGTAGACGGGTTCGTCTATGCGCCAGGTAAGGACAAAAGGAATTACGTGATGGAACTCGAGGCCATCATTCAGTCCTTACGCTTTGTTCAAAATGACTAAGGAGCGGTCGTAAAACCTTTACGACAATTCTTCTTTCCAACCGAGTAGGTTTCCGCGATATTGGCTTTCCACTACTTTTTTCGCAGTATCTCGGTCGGTCGCTTGCACGGCAATGCGCACTTCTTTGTCCGGATCTTCGAGCAGGACTACTCCCTCGAATGTTTGGATTAACATATAGTTGTTTTTTAGGTTGTTGGACATAACAATATAAACGTGTGAGGTGACACACTCATTCATCACCTCCAAAGGCACGAAAACTATTCGAAGCGGGGTCTAAAAGCCTAAGAAAGAAGCACGTGGAGAATCTCTAAACTCTTGAACTGTACTTGCTCATTTAAGTGATTGCGGTGGTACAATTCCAACACTTGAAGACCCTTGTATCGAGCTTCGGAATTCATGGCAATGCCCTGGACTTCATCCCATGGCTTGTTCAATAGCGCACCAATAGCTTCAACGCCTTTAGATTCTGCAAAGTCCGGATGTGATGGCCGGCGATCTTGAAAAGCGCCCTCTCTGAGATCGAAGACATTGCCATTGGCGGCGCCGTGCGGATAATAGCCTAGGTATTCGGTAAGGCGCAATGCAAAGAACAGGGGAAGGTTACTCAGCTCATTGGTGGGTAAATTGAGAAGTCCGACGGAGGCAGATATAAAGGCGTATAGTTCAGGATGTGGCTCTTGATCTTTACTGACACGGAGAACAACCTCCGCCATGAATTGAGCAATGGCTGTTTTCACAGGGTGCCCATGTGCTGTTTCAATTTTATTTAGCCGTTGAGCCTCTTTGATGCGTTCTAATCGCTCTTCTAGACGATGATAAGCGACCAGGTCGAGTTCCTGCAATGGGAGCAGGTGCCCCATAGAAACAGGGCTTTTTTTGCTCCGGGGAGAAGGAATCAAATAGGACTGAAGGCCAATGTCTCGGGTGTACATCCGAACAATGGCGCTTCGTTCTCCGTAGGGAAAATGATGAAGGACCAGGGCCGGAGTTTTGATCAGCATTTTAGCGGACAATCATGATCTTCGTCACCGCAGTTTCGCTCCCGTCGTCATTGGTCAAGAACACCAAGTATACGCCTGTGGTCACATCCCGCCCACTGAAGGACTGCCCACTCCAAAGGGCCTGTCCACCTAGAGCGGTTGTTTCAAATACCAAATTGCCGGATATATCGGTGATCTTTACATTGGCGTTTTCCGCTAATCCGCGGATCGCAATATCTCCGGAAAACCCGGGTCTAACAGGATTTGGAAAGGCCATAACATCACCAAAAGTATCTTGCCCTTCTGTGGCTCCCCCCCGGTATGAGATCATTCCTCGATCTGTACTAATATACACCTCACCGTGGTCGGGGTTGATGCCTATGGCTTGAATGGAGTTGCTGAATAAGGGAGAGTTTTCTTCGGTAAAGTGCAAGAGCTCCTCTGTTCCGTCTGGGGACATCACAAAGACGCCACTACGAGCCGTGCCAAACCACTTTCGATTCCCACCATCAATGGCAATGGACGTCACCGCTTCATTTTCTAGGAGTTTCGAAAGGGACCCGTTTTGCTCTATTAGAACATGTTGGGCGTCAAAGTTTTGACCTGTGAAGATCCGCTCTGGTGAAAAGAAAGTGACTACTCCTTGATTGGTTCCGACCCAAACAGCCCCGTTCTTATCCGTGGCCATACTCAATACAGATCGAGACGAAAGCGCCCCCTGACCCGCGGCTGTTCCTAGCTTTCGCTGTTGGTCGTCATCCGTGTTGGCAAGGGTGTTATTGTGGTTGAATACGACAATACCATCGTTTCTAAGCTGCACCCAAACCTGATCAGAATTATCGACCATGACGCTCTTGATGGGGAGGGTTGAAGGGGCTAACCCTCCTAGACCGTAGTTGAACCATTCATTGTTGCGCGTTCGAACCACAAGAGGATTTTCCGTGCTGGAATTGGCCATCCATAGACGGCTTTGGCTGTCAAAATCTAGACCGCCAATATTGGTGAAGCCGGCTTGACCATTCTTCTCTTCCAAGATTGAATTGGTGTAGTCATAACGACTGTGCAGCGTCCCATCGGCATTCCAGCGCATGAGTCCTCGGCTATAGGATGCTCCCCAAATCACGTTCTGATCGATGGGGTCAAAAGCTATTTCGATCATGTCGAACGCGGAGTCTTGTATACTCCGATCGCTGGGAATCCAAGCCCCTTCTCTTTTGATTTGAATGGGTTTCGAATTAAAGAGGTTCAAGAAGGAACCATCGACTCCTCCAGGAGCAACCCATACCTCGTCTCCTCGTGAAACCACGTCAAAGACCTCGCGTACTTGAGGTCCTTCCGGAAAGTAATTGGGATTGAGAAACCCGTTCCAATGACGAACCATACCTGACTCTTGAGTTCCTAGAAAGAACTCCCCGAACTCCGGATCTCCCTGTACAATCGTCGTAATGTAATAGGGGTAGCTAACACCGGCTTGTGTGGCTCCAGCGACTTTATCAAAGTTCTTGTCCAGAGCCGTAAAACCAAAGGTGGTGCACTCCATTAAATAGTCGTCATCAGCGGCTAAGCAGTTTCGGCGCCAAAAGGCCAATTCCGTAAAAGGGATCCAACCGCCGCTTTTGTTGCTGTAAATGGTGTCGGTGTTGAATACTTCGCCTGGTTTGTTGACGTACAAGCCGCCGTCAAAATAAGTCAAGGTGTTTATCGGCCCACCGAGTACCTGGTCCAAAGACCAGGCATTGAAATCCCTCAAATTTGGGTCGTTCAGATCAGCGGTATATAGGCCGTCTTTGGTAGCGGCGTAAAGCAATTGACCATCGGTAGCCATTTCGTTCACCACGACTTGCGTTCCAGCATCACCGATGAAATAAGGGCCGTCAAATTCGCGAGTCTGAATGTTGAATTCAACCACTCCAAAATCACAACTGAAGAACATGCGATCTCCGACCGGGAGAATATCGTTGATGGTCTTCCCGCCAGAAATGGTGAAACGCTGAATATCAAAATAGGTGCTCTGCTGTTCGCCTTGAATGACGTCTATGATCTGATTGTCATACGCTACGATGAGGGTGCCTGATTCCGCGTGTTCCGTCATAGCTGTAATGACCACGCCGCTTAGACCATCGATTTTGCTTTCTCGTTCGAGGTTTCGGAATTGACGGCCAAAATAGAAAAGGCCATTTTCAGCGGCCACCACAACTTCATCCGGCCGGACAACAATGTCGATAACTTTGTTGTAGGGAAGTTCATTACCCCAACTGCCTAAAGCAATTTCAGGTTGGGCATGTGAGGAAAGCGCAAAAAGAAAAAGTAGTCCTGGAAGTAGTTGGCGCATGGATCAAAGTTCGTCTAAATCAACGGAGAAATATGAAATTTAGTTTGAAAGCCCTTCGCTCACGGTAATCAACAGATAATCAACTAATTACGATCAAATCCAAAAACGGGGCTGTCCGCCAGTTTCTCGCTCTTCGAGACCTAGAGCCCTACGAAAAGACAAAAACGGCTTAAAAACGAGAAAAAGGGCTATTCCTCGGGCTTTTGAAAGATATAGATCAGACTGCTCCACTCGCCGCTTCTTCTCGCGGCCAGATTAGAACGCAAGCCATTGAGAAAAGCATGGATTGGACGGCTTGCCCCAGATTTGTATTTTTCACTAAGTAGACTCACGTAATATGAGTCGAATACCATTGGGGCTGTTTTAATGAAGGAGAATCCATGACCTTCGAAAAGCCCTTTCATTCCCGACTGAGCAAAATGGAAGAGGTGACGAGGCACGTCGTAAGCTGCCCAATGAGCACCATAAAGTTCAGCGTCTTTTGATCTAAAATTAGGCACGGCAATTACCGCGTAACCCCCTGGGTTGAGAATTCTAAGAAGGTGTGAGACAGTCTCCATTGGATCGGGAACATGCTCAAGAACATGCCACATAGAAATAACATCCATCGT
This sequence comes from Flavobacteriales bacterium, assembly GCA_965661605.1. GTDB lineage: Bacteria > Bacteroidota > Bacteroidia > Flavobacteriales > ECT2AJA-044 > ECT2AJA-044. The sequence continues at coordinate 83,565 of CBFIEH010000005.1, forward strand.
GGCGTCATCGAATGATTGTAAGGACTGATCCTGGGAAATAGGAATACCCAGTTTCGACTCGGCTTTTTCGCGCGCGCCCTCATTCGGCTCCATGCCCTGCACGGTCCACTGATTGTTTTGGAGCTCTGTCAGGAAGTCTCCCGTGCCGCATCCGATGTCTAAGAGCGACCTGTTTTCAGTCAATTGTTCTACGAGTGAACGCTTCTTTTTCAGTGAATAAGAGCGGACCCATTGATACACTCGATCCATTAACGACTGTGCGGAATCAGTATGAGAAATGTATTCTTCAGACTCGTAATACCGTCCTAAATCCTCGAGTTCTGGTCTGGGGTTGGTGACGAGGATTCCACCGTCTTTGTTCGACATGATCGAGAATAGATCATGCGAAACAGTGTAGTCTTCACAGGTCAAAAGAGGCTGTAAAGACGAACCGGTAACCGGACAAGAATCAAATTTTTTCATGAGAGTGTTCCACGTGAAACATTAGCGCCCCATATGCACTAAAAGCACATTGATGTCAGCTGGATTTACACCGCTTATACGACTGGCTTGTGCGATGTTCGCAGGGCGAATTTCGTTCAATTTTTCCCGAGCTTCCAAACTTATCGCTTGAAGTTTGGAGAAGTTGAAGTCACTTGGAATGGAAATATCTTCTAATCGATGCAGTTTCTCCGCATTCTCACGTTCCCTCTCGATATAGCCGTGATACTTCAGCTGAATCTCGCATTGTTCGAGGTCCTCCTCACCAATTCCATTGTTTGAAATGTAGGTCTTGAGGGATTCTACCTCCGCTAAGTCGCTCATGTGAACTTGTGGACGAGAGAGCAGGGAGTCCAGCTTGCGCTTTTGATCAATTGGAGCGGTATTGAGAGATTCGAGAATTGGATTTACCTCTGAGGGCACTACGCTTGTTTGCTCTAAAAATTTGGTCAGATCTGCTGTATTCCTTCGTTTTTCGCGAACACGTTCCATACGGGCCTCTGAAGCAAGCCCCATATCGTATGCAATAGGAGTTAAACGTAGGTCAGCATTGTCCTGCCGTAAAAGAATGCGGTATTCTGCACGTGAAGTGAACATTCTGTAGGGTTCGTCCGTGCCCTTGGTGATCAAGTCATCAATTAAAACGCCAATGTAAGCGTCTGATCGTTTTAAGGTAAAGTCTGATAGACCGTGAACCTTGCGGTGAGCGTTAATACCTGCCATTAGACCTTGACTTGCCGCTTCTTCATATCCTGTGGTTCCGTTGATTTGACCAGCAAAGAATAGGCCTTCTACTAGTTTCGTTTCTAAGGAATGACTCAGTTGAGTGGGTGGAAAGTAGTCGTACTCAATGGCGTATCCCGGGCGGAAAATCTTGACGTTTTCGAAGCCTTCCACTTTTCTCAAGGCCTCGAATTGTACCTCTTCTGGTAGCGAAGTGCTGAATCCATTGACATAGATTTCCACAGTGTCCCAACCCTCTGGCTCAACAAAGATTTGGTGCTGATTTTTGTCCGCAAAACGATCAATTTTATCCTCTATTGATGGACAATATCGAGGTCCAATACTCTGTATGCGACCGTTAAACATGGGCGAGCGGTCAAAGCCCGTTTTAAGGATATCGTGTACCTCTTCACTTGTGTATGTGATCCAGCAAGAGCGTTGGGTTTGAAGGGGCTTGGTGTCTGTAAAGCTGAACTTTTGTGGAGCCTCGTCACCGGCTTGTTCCGCCATTTTGGAATAGTCTAAAGATCGGCCATCTACACGTGGAGGTGTTCCCGTCTTCATGCGTCCGTGATCAAACCCTAACTTGATGAGGTCTTCGGTAACGCCTGTTGCAGCACGTTCACCCGCACGTCCTCCACCAAAGTTCTTTTCTCCAATATGAATGAGCCCATTCAAGAAGGTCCCATTGGTGAGGACCACACTCTTAGCACGGGCCTCTAGCCCCAGACCTGTGCGTACGCCGCATACGCGATCACCCTCAACGATGATTCCCGTGACCATATCTTGAAAGAAATCAAGGTTAGGGGTTTGCTCGAGCATGATCCGCCACTTCTCAGCGAATCGCATCCGGTCACTTTGAACGCGAGGACTCCACATGGCAGGTCCTTTGGAGCGGTTCAGCATTCGGAACTGAATAGCCGTCTCATCGGAGATAATCCCGCTGTAGCCTCCTAAGGCATCAATTTCACGGACGATTTGCCCCTTAGCGATTCCGCCCATGGCTGGATTACAGCTCATTTGTCCAATGGTCTGTAGGTTCATGGTGATCAGTAGGGTAGAGGAGCCTAGGTTTGCGGCTGCTGCCGCGGCTTCTGAGCCGGCATGCCCTGCACCTACTACTATAACATCGTATTCTTTAGCAAACATGCATCAATGTTTCACGTGGAACAACCAAGGTGTTTTGGCTTAACTTGTTGTGCATCAAAAAATTAGCTGCAAAAATAATAAAAAGGACACAGCTGTACAACGCTGAGGAAGAGACTTGGTTCAACCGTGAAAAACACTCAAATGTCTGTCTTCCTCTGAGCGCATCGCTTTCTTCTCCTCATCAGTTCGATCGGTGTGCCCCAGTAGGTGTAATACCCCATGCACCATTACTCGAGAAAGCTCCATATCAAAAGAAACGCCAAAGGCCTCGCCGTTCTCCCGTACACGGTCTGTTGAGATAAAAATGTCCCCGCTGATTAAATCGTCTTGACTGTAGTCGAAGGTGATGATATCCGTGTAGGTATCGTGTTTCAGATACTGTTGATTGATTTCCAACAACTGCTCATCGGAGCAAAAGATGTAGGTGATTTCGCCACAATGACTTTCCGCTCCCACGATGACCGAAACGATCCAATCCCCACGTCTTTTCTCGTCGTCCTCACTCAAACTAAAATCGTTCTGGCTTTGGTAGTAGATGGCCATTAGTTCTCGATTCCATTAAAGTATTCGTTCACCAAATTTCGGTAAAAAGGAGCCAGTTGAGGAGGCACAGTCTTTAACATTTCAGCCTGCTCTTCTTTAAGTTTTTGGTATTCCAGGAAGGCGTTCGGGTTCCGTTCAGGGGTTTGGAGCGCCTCCTTAGATTCGCGCTTATTGTCATATTCACGCTCACGTTCGGCTTTTTCCGCTTCCAGTAATCGAGTTAAGATTTCTTCCTGACGCCGAATGGTCTCTTCGGTAATTTGACGGTTCACGAGATCACGCTCCGTCTCTTCCATTTTTTCCATGGCATCTTGGAGGCCGCCCGGCCCTTGTCCATTTTCACCGTCTTCTCCCATTTCGTCAGAAAGCTTCCGAAGCTGTTGGCGAAGAGCCTCTTGTTGCGCGGCCATTTGCGCCAGACCCTTGCTCATCTTTTGCCCTTGTCCTTGACCCTTTTTGTCTCCGGGTTTTTGACCCTGCTCCATTTGCCCCTTCATCTGCTTCATCTGCTCCGCGAGCTTTTGTTGCTGCTTCATCATTTCAGACATACTCGGGGATCCGTTGTTGGGCTTTTCGCAGCTCTGCGACCCTTTCATCATGGATGCCATGGAGTTCTGCATTTGATTGAGAACTTCGCTGAGGAGGAGAGCCAAATCATTGGTGGCCGTCATCACAAATTGTTGACTAGAAGAGGCCTGCTGGGTGCGACGTTCAGCTAAATCAGCCAAAGCCAGGTCCATATTTCGATTGACCTCACCCATGCCTTTATTGATGGCACTTTCGATTTGAATTACTCGCTTACTCAATGCAAACAGGGAATCCTCAATCATCTTGGAGTCCTCTTTCAGACGGTTTTGCTCCCGCAGAACATCGACGAATTTTGGGTCATTCCGATTGAGTTCAACCGTAGTTTCCAACAGATCTTCCTGCTCAAAACTCAAGCGGACTAGATTGTCCAAGAGTTGACGAAGCGCCTCCATGTCTTCCATCTGCTGCTCTTGACCCATGCTTTGCATCATATTGTTCAAGGAGTCGCTCATTTCGTCCATTTTCTCCTGGGCCTTCTTTTGCTTTTTCGAGGATTCTTTTTTCTCGCCTTGCTCAAGCTTTTCAGCACTTTGCTGCATTTCCTGCTCGATTTCCTCTTCGAGGTCCTCGGTATCTGGCATTTCGTTTTTAAACTCGAGCTCTTCGTTTTTCTTCTCCAGCTCGTCCATATCCTTCTGAAATTCCTCGAACTCCTCTTTGAGCTTTTCCTGCTCTTCTTTGAGCTCTTCATCCGAAAGCGAACCATCCTCGGTCTTTTCTTGGAGTTCTTCTTGCTTTTGCTTCAGTTCATCGAGCTTGTCGATGTTATCCTGCAGCTGTTGCTCAAACTCCAGTTGCTTGAATAGCTCCAAGTTGCGGTCGAGCTCCTTTTCGAGGTCTTCATTGCTGAGCTTCAGTTCTTCAATCTGCTTTTGCAGCTCATCTTTATCGAGCTCTTCCATCAACTTCTCGATCTCCTCCATGAGCTCTTTCATCTCGTCGGACATGATCTCATTGAACATCTTGTCTAACTGCTCTTGCTTCTGTCGAATGCGTTCCTCCTGCTCGCGGTACTCTTTCTGCTCCCGGTTGTTCCGCTCGTTTTCCTTGTTCATTTCCTCCATGTTCTGCTCCAGCTTCTTCTGTTTGTCGAGCAGGTTTTGAAGGCGTTGTTTATCGCTAAAATCCAGTTTCTTTTTGTCGAGCATGCGCTCTTGAAGCTCGTCCAAGTCCTTTTGGATATCCTTGGCTAAATCGATGCTTTCCTCCAGCTTATCCTTGACCTCTTCCTTGGTGGCCTCATCTTGCGCCTTGAGTTCTTCCAGCGTTGGAGCCTGATACATTTGGGTTTGAGAACGAACGGATTTAGGACCGCTCACACCGTCGTTGTCACTCAATTGAAAGAAATACTCTACTTGATCTCCGGGCTCTAGCCCTAACGGGCCGATATCAAAGCTGTGGAAGAAACTGTGTACGGTAGAAGAGCGGGGAACTTCGAGGGCTTCCACTTGAACAGGAAGCGGACCTTCTTCCTTCAAGACGCGGTATTGAAAGGTCAGACGACTGAATCCATAATCATCCTTACCCAAGCCCCTGAAGTAGAGCAAACGATCATTCGCGCTATCTGCCTGCTCCTCCACGTTCAAAACGGGATAAGCGTCCGGAGTCACTTTGATGTAATAGCTGACTGTATCCGCTCCTTCTACAAATTCATTGGCCGTAGTAAGCCCGTACCTCAAGTCTTGCAATAGGCGTCGCTCGTAGCTGTATTTGTTTTCGGCTAAACGCTCGGCAGAAAGGGAAGTGTCTGCAAAAAAGAGGCGAATATCCTCGGTGTTGCGCGTGGTGAAATTCCAACGCGCTTCGGTACCTGCCGGAACCACCAGGTCGCCGGAGTTCTTCAAGGTCTCGGCTGATCGGCCGGTGTAGGCAGGGTAGACCAGCGAAACTTCAAAGCCCAAGAGTGCTGGATCAGGCAAGGCCTTTAGCGTATAGGAACCGGAGGCGAAACCCGCGGCTTCAAGGCTGAAATCAACATCTTTTTGGACGTTCTGGAAGGTGTATCGATAAGTATTTGGTCCAACTTCAGCCAGGCGAAAGCGATTGCCGTTGCGCTCGAGGTAGACTTTTTCCGGAAGCTCGGCTCCAACGATGACCACTTCAAGATCGTAGTCTCGATTCCTCAAGACGCTCAAATCTTCCGTGTTGACCTGAAATTGAAAGGGCGCCTCAGGGACAAAGTCCACGTTGTAGTTGATGACCTGCTGTGAGCCCTGAGTCAATACTTTTGATTGTCCGGAAATCCACAAAACCGCCACCACGGCAGCAGGCGCAATCAAGTAGCGCAGATATTTCCGATTCTTCCGGAGATCAATGGCCTTAGTGAAAGGTACCGGCTCCAATTGTGCACTCTTCTGCGCAATGGAAGCCAAGATTAATGCACTTCCTCCGCCCGATTCACGATGGAGCTGAAGAACATTGATCAGTTTGTCGTCGACTTCGGGAAAATGCTTCCCGATGATTCGAGCCGCACGATCGTGGCTGATGCGCTCGCCAATGCTGAAGAGCTGCAACAACGGATAAACGATGAAGCGGCCCAAGATAACCGCAGCGGAAACCACGAAAAACCAAAACAAAACGGCCCTAGTGGCGGTATCCCATTTGCCAAAGTAGGCGAGGAGTGCAACGGCCAAAAAGGTGGACCCAATCAGGGCTCCACTGTAGATCGCTCCGCGAACCAGAAGGTTGTGGTAATACTTGCGAATGAACGCATCCAGTTTCTTGATGAGTAGATCGTACGTGTCCATGTTTTCTTATAACTCCAAATCACCCGCTTTGGTGCGTGAAATATACGGTTTTAAAACACTAACTTTGCCCGCCCAAAAAGCTCGGTAATCCATGGAAAATCAAGCGATTCGCGTTCGTTTTGCCCCAAGTCCAACCGGACCACTCCACATGGGAGGAGTTCGAACGGCTTTGTACAACTACTTATTTGCCCGTCAACACGGTGGAACCTTTATCCTCCGGTTGGAGGATACCGACCAAACACGTTTTGTGCCTGGAGCAGAGGACTACATCGTTGAAAGCCTGAAGTGGTGTGGGATGGAAATCGATGAAGGGATTTCCGCGTACGGCCCCAATGGACCCTATCGCCAGTCCGAGCGCAAGCCGATGTATCGTCAATACGCAGACCAGCTCATAGATTCGGGCCACGCGTATTATGCCTTCGATACACCGGATGATTTGAACGCCATGCGCGAGCGCATGAAGGCAGCAGGCGTTCCGAGCCCGCAATACAATCACATCACCAGAGAGCACATGCAAAACTCCTTGACCCTTCCTCACGATGAGGTAGCCAAGAGGATTGAAGCCGGTGAACCCTATGTGATTCGCATTAAGATGCCACGTAACGAGGAAGTGAAATTTGAAGACATTATTCGCGGATGGGTGAGCGTCAATACAAACAACTTGGATGACAAGGTGCTCTTTAAATCCGACGGGATGCCGACGTACCACTTGGCCAATATTGTGGACGATCACTTGATGAAAGTGAGTCATGTCATCAGAGGTGAAGAGTGGTTGCCGAGCGCACCACTGCACGTCTTGTTGTACCGCTACATGGGCTGGGAGATGCCTCAATTTGCGCACTTACCGCTCATCTTAAAGCCGGACGGAAACGGAAAATTGAGTAAGCGAGACGGAGATCGCCTTGGATTTCCTGTGTTCCCGCTTCAGTGGAACCCAGAGGAAGGAGAATCGAGTTCAGGATACCGCGAGCAGGGATATTTCCCAGAGGCCTTCATCAATATGCTGGCCTTTTTGGGATGGAACCCGGGCACCAATGAAGAGATCTTCAGTATGGATGAGTTGATCGAGCGCTTTTCCCTTGAACGCGTCAATAAAGCCGGTGCGCGATTTGATCCAGACAAAACGCGTTGGTTCAACCAACAGTACTTGCGCGCCTTTAGCGATGCAGAACTCGGCGAAATGCTCCAGCCACAAGCTGCGGCGGCCGGTTTTGATCGAAGCGCAGAGTTTTGTGCCCAAGTGGCTAGCGTCATGAAAGAACGCGCCACTTTTGTGCACGAAATGCTGAGCGATGGGCGCTATTTCTTCGAAGAGCCCAGTGAATACGACCCGAAAGCACTCAAGCGCTGGAAGGAAGACACTCCCGAAATCGTCAAAGCCCTTCGCGATTTGCTCGAAGGCATTGAAGACTTTACCTCCGAGCATGTTGACACGGCGTTCCAGGGCTTTATGGAAGAACGCGGTCTAGGTTTTGGTAAAGTGGGACCTGGATTCCGATTGGCCTTGACCGGTAAAGGAATGGGACCAAGCTTGCCCGACATTGCCGCTATTCTTGGTAAAGACGAGAGCTTGAAGCGCTTGGACACAGCACTCGAAAAACTCGCCTAATGGGCATCATCGACGTCACCAACATCAAGCTGTACGGCTATCACGGCTGTATGGATGAAGAGGCCATCATCGGCACGGATTATCGGATCGATGTCCGCGTATATGCCGACCTCGAAAGAGCGGCGAATTCGGACGATTTGGAGCACACCGTGGACTACGTTCAGGTCAACCGCATTGTCAAGGAGCAAATGGCCATTCGAGCCAAGCTCATTGAAGTCGTGGCACAGCGAATAGTAGATGAGCTTTTACGTCAACTACCACTAGCGGATTCCGTGGAGGTCACGGTGACCAAGATGAATCCGCCGATTATGGGAAATGTCGAAAGCGTTGCCGTAACCCTTAAAGGCGCACAAAAAAGTTAACTTAGGCCGTATGAACGTACGGCTCCTCCTCATTCTATGTGTCCTTCCTAGCCTCCTCATGGCCCAGGTGGAACAGTACCGGACTCCAAGGTCTTGGGGTCACCCAGAAAATTGGAATACTCCCAAAGCCCTCATTGATACGGTGGACGTCCTAGCCCTGCGGGCCGATGCCGAGCGCCTCGACCAACAAAACGGTCCGTACCGAATCGGGAAAGAATTGCCTTATCGCGCGAACACCCAAAACTCGGGCCATTGGTACCGTGATACCCGCGGTCAGCGCCATTGGACCACAGAATTTCAGGTGGAAGGAGCGCAAGCCGTATCTCTGCTCTTCGAACGATTAGTGCTCCCGCCGGGAGGAGAGCTATACGCCTACTCTGCGGACCGAAAGATCTCACGAGGGGCATTTACGGCAGACAACAATCGGACCGATGGATGGGCCATTGCCCCCATTCGAGGAGAAACCATCATACTGGAATACTGGGCTCCTGCGAGCCAGACAACACAACCGGAAATTGAAATCGAAGGCATCGGGTGCTATTTTCGTGGGTTCGAGGCAAGGAGCACTCGAGATTACGGAGATGCAGGTGCCTGCCAAGTCAATGCCAATTGCTCAGAAGGGAGTAGCTATCCAGATGTCAAGGATGCGATCGTCATGATCATCACTAAGTCCGGTCCATTCTTTGGTTTCTGTTCCGGCACACTAATGAACACCACAGGAGCAGGCTGTACTCCCTATATTCTTTCTGCGGATCACTGTGCCGACAATACCTCCACCTCCGATTTTAATCAATGGACATTTTATTTCGACTACGCTGCTCCCGCATGCCCAGATCCAGGGTCCGATATTGGCTTTGATTTAAGAAGCATGGTGGGTTGTCTCTTGCGCTCAAGCACCGGAGTTGGAGACATTTCCAGCGGTAGCGATTTCTTGCTTGTGGAGCTGTTGAACGACGTTCCGCAATCCTATTCGCCTTATTATGCTGGATGGACCAGAACGGGGTCGTCGAACAGCGGTGCATGCCTTCACCACCCTTCGGGCGACTTGATGAAGGTCAGTACCTTTACGGGTACTCCAACGAACGGTTCATGGCCCGCTTCTTCAACCCCGAACCGACACTGGATCACAAACTGGGCATCCACGGCCAATGGACACGGTACCACCGAAGGCGGTTCATCGGGATCTCCCCTGTTATCACAGAGCGGAAGAGTGTTCGGCGTGCTTTCTGGCGGATTCTCTGGATGCAGCGACCTGAATGAAATTGACTTTTACGGTAAGTTCTCTACCGCTTGGGCCAGTGATGGTTCGGCGGCGAATCGACGTTTGGCTCCATGGTTGGACCCAGATGGAACAGGCTTTATGACCTTGGCTGGGACCTATCCTCCCTGTCAAGCCGCATCGATCGACGAAAGCGACCGTAGCTGGCGCATGTACCCCAATCCGGCAGCAGAAAGAATCCTTATGGAACTACCCGCAGCTGCAGAACAGGTGACCATCAGCAATGCCTTAGGGCAGGTCATTTGGGTGGACGCTTCACTTCAATCCAACTATTCGGTTGAGGTATCGGGATGGGCTCCTGGAACCTATTTTGTTCAAGTCACGGTGGATGGATCGGTGAGCACGCAACGATTTATCGTGCCGTAGGCACTGAAAATCCTTCAACTTCGGCCCTTGCCGCTTGAGAAACTTATCGTATTTTTGACGCCCTCGATGGTCCTGTGGCCGAGCGGCTAGGCAGAGCTCTGCAAAAGCTCGTACACCGGTTCGAATCCGGTCGGGACCTCAAAACCCACGCGAAATGCGTGGGTTTTTTTGTTTTCCACCAACCAAAGCATGTCTTGTCCTCGTATCCCTTTGTACAGAAAGGTTGGAGCCGTATGCAGTATTTGAAGAAAACAGAAGCCGAATTAGACCTACAGCGCCATGAGTTGGTCCGTCATCCCGTGTTTATGGGGGTGCGCAACATCGCAGGATTGCGTCGAATGATGGAGTACCACGTATTTGCCCAGTACGATTTTGCCGTATTGAATCACGCGGCGGCTCGTCAAATACAGTGGCATTACGCGGCAGGGGCAAAGGAGTTATTTCAGGCTTACCGCGGAGTTATGGAGGACATGGGGGCGGATACTCGTGCCATTGATACCTTTGAGACTTTAAAACGCTCCAACGTCGCCCATGCAGATGCTCTTCGCCACTGTGGCGCCCCTCAAGCGGTGATCAATTATTCCACTTTCAGTGACCAGATCAGCGGTTTAGCCGAGCTTCATTTGCTCTTAGCGCTGATGGCCTACGCCCGCGATCATCGCGTTCACGAGACCTTTATCCGAGCTTTGGTGGAAGCTCCAAAACCCTTGGCCGATATTCTGAAGCCACTGGATCACTTTATTCCGGACTACCTGGCCTTTCCACGAGAGGAATTGTATCGCGATGCACGTGAAGTCCTTCGCGAATACTGCGGGAACAATCCTGAAATGTGGGTACAGGTCCGCGAGTATAGCCAAAAGGCCATGCGTTTGCGCCGTCGGGTTTGGGACGGTCTTTTAAACGAGCTGGTAATGGTGTAAATTGACAGCATGGCCGTTATTCCCTCTTATTTTTATCGCGGAGAAGATTTCGTGGCGATTCTGGGAACGAGATAATCCGTATGTGATTAGACCGCGCTAGCCCAAGGCGACGTCCAAGGACATCATCACAACAAATCCGGCAATAAAGCCTAGAGTGGCTATATCCGTATATCGATCTTTCTGAGTTTCCGGCACAACTTCTTCAATCACCACATAGATCATGGCGCCAGCCGCAAAGGCTAAGGCGTAGGGTAAAATGGGCTGTGCCACGATAACCGCCACGGCACCGACGACTCCGGCAATGGGTTCTACAATAGCGCTCAATTGCCCGTACCAGAAACTTCTTCCGGCCGAAACGCCCGTTCGGCGAAGAGGCATGGAAACGGCAATTCCTTCTGGAAAATTCTGCAGCCCAATTCCAATGGCGAGCGCCACCGCCGCGCCTAATTCGGCTCCTTCTACACCGCTGGCGAATGCTCCGAAAGCGACACCCACAGCAAGTCCTTCGGGAATGTTGTGCAGGGTTATGGCCAGAACCAGAAGGGTGGTTTTGTGCCAATTCGTTTCTGGACCTTCGGATTCTTCCTTTTTGAAGTTGATGTGCAAGTGAGGGACGAATTTGTCCAAGGCATAAAGGAAAAGCGCACCGCACATAAATCCAATGGCAGGGGGAAGCCATCCGGGCATTCCTTGTGCCTCACTCATTTCAATGGCGGGTGCCAACAAGGACCAATAGCTGGCGGCAATCATCACCCCACCGGTGAAACCGAGCATGGCATCGAGCCACTTTCGGCTCATGTCTTTGAAGAAGAAGACCAGCGAAGCTCCGGCAGCGGTTAAAAGCCAGGTAAAGGTCGTGGCCATAAACGCCTGCATAACCGGACCTTGTTCTAAAAACCAATCGGGGACAAATTCCATATTAAACGCGTTTGACGTAAAGATTCTGTGCAACGAGTCGGCTGACAGATTGTGCGCTGCCGCCATCGAGCCGTAGGCTCATACTCTGATCAAAGGGAACAATTTCGAGGACTTCGAGATGGGTGCCGAGGCCGATTCCGACGCCGTCTAGGTATTGAAGAAATTCGGATGAGCTATCCCGCACGCCAACGACGCGCAGGCTAAAGCCCACTTTCATTTCGTCGAGCATGGAGGGGTTTTGAGTCTCCATTTCACCTTGTGCATTGGGAATGGGGTCTCCATGGGGGTCGTGTGAGGGGTGCCCTAGGAAGGCGTCGAGCCGTTCGGTGAGTTCGGTGGACTGAATGTGCTCCAGTTGCTCGGCCATGTCGTGGACTTCGTCCCAGCCAAAGCCCAGTTTTTCGACCAAGAAAGTCTCCCAAAGACGGTGTTTTCGGATGATCTTGAGCGCGTGGTCAAAACCGGTGTCACTCAGTTCTACCCCTTGATAACGCTGGTAATTTACCAGTCCCTTTTCGGAAAGTCGCTTGACCATGTCTGTCACCGACGAAGATTGCGTTTCCAATCGGTCAGAGATAGCTTTAGTCGACACCGTTTTGGTCCGGTGTTCGGAAAGGGTATAGATGGCTTTGAGGTAGTTTTCTTCGGACGTTGAATGCACAACCAGCAAGTTTAGTGTTCCAAAGATAAATTTTTAGACGAATCTAAAAATCAAGTTGAGCGCAAAAGAAAACCGGCCTGAAGGCCGGCTCTTTGAGGATCATCATTTTGTTTACTTCGCCTCTGCATAGCGACGAGCTACTTCGTCCCAATTGATCACGTTGAAAAACGCACCAATGTAGTCCGGACGGCGATTTTGGTAGTTCAAGTAGTACGCGTGCTCCCAAACATCAAGTCCAAGGATTGGAGTACCGCTGCAGTCGCTGGCATCCATCAAAGGGTTGTCTTGATTTGGCGTGCTGCACACTTCAAGTGCGCCGTTGTTCACGACCAACCAAGCCCATCCCGAACCGAATTGTGTAGCGGCCGCATTCGAGAACTGCTCTTTAAAAGCGTCGAAAGATCCGAAAGCGCTGTCAATGGCATCTGCCAATTCTCCGCTTGGATTTCCTCCGCCGTTGGGTCCCATTACAGACCAGAATAAGTTGTGGTTGTAATAACCTCCACCGTTGTTCCGCACACCACCACCGTGGGCTGATACATTGGTCAGAATGTCTTCAATAGACTTGCCGTCTAGACCTGTTCCTTCCACCGCTGCATTGAGCTTAGTGGTGTATCCGTTGTGGTGTTTGCTGTGGTGAATCTCCATTGTACGAGCGTCGATATGAGGCTCCAAAGCGTCGTACGCATAGGGGAGTGCAGGTAATTCAAAGGCCATGGTATTTCTTTTTTAGGGTTTCTACTTTTTGATTGCCTAACAAAGCTACGTATTCAATGTTTCGCGGCCGACAAAAAGAGATAGAGAATACCGATGAAGAATAGAGCGAGGCTCAGGCGCGCGTTTTCAGCGAAGCGGGGTCGGTGATGTCCAAACCGAGGGCCTCGTAGACGTAGTCAAAGGTAGAGAGGATTTCAGGCTCTCCATTGACAATGGCCACATCGTGCTCAAAGTGTGCACTGGGCTCCTTGTCCTGGGTGACAATACTCCAGCCATCATTGAGCTGGCGAATGTGACGGGTGCCCAAGTTGATCATGGGCTCAATAGCGAGTACCATGCCGTTCTGGAGTTTCTTTCCGCGACCCGGACGGCCGTAGTTTGGAATCTGTGGATCTTCGTGCATGTCCTTTCCCAAACCGTGTCCGACGAGTTCACGAACGACACCGTATCCGTATCCTTCGGTATAGCTTTGAATCGCGTGACCGATATCTCCGACGCGATTTCCAGCACGCGCCTGCTCGATGCCCAAGTAGAGGCTCTCTTTGGTCACTTCCAGTAGCTTCTCCACTTCAGGGTCTACTTTGCCTACTGGAAAAGTATAGGCATGATCACCGTAAAAGCCGTTCATCAATGCCCCACAGTCGACGGAAATAACGTCTCCTTCTTCCAGTGGACGGTCGTTCGGAATTCCGTGGACGACCATTTCATTCACGGAGATGCACAGCGAGTTAGGGAAATCATAGAGTCCCAGAAAACCGGGCTCCGCACCTAGGTCGCGAATGCACTCTTCCGCCAGCTTATCCAGCTTAAGAGGTGTAACACCGGGTGCCACCACTTTGGCAACTTCACCAAGGGTTTTGCTCACAACCAATGCGCTTTGGCGCATCAGTTCAATTTCTTCTGTGGACTTTAATTGTACCATAATCCTATTCGGCTTGCAAAGGTAATTATAATCGCCGTAGTTTTGAGTTAATGACCACTCCTCACTTCCCTGTTTACTACGCCTCAGCTGGCTCGGGCAAGACCTTCAATCTAGTTCGAGAGTATCTCGAACGGTGCCTCAAAGACCCCGAACCCGACAAGGTTTTTAAAGGCATTTTGGCCATTACCTTCACCAACAAGGCTGCGGGTGAAATGAAAGATCGGGTCGTCCGTGCTCTGAGGACCTTCGTTACTGCGGAAGGAACAAGCGATGCGATGGCTCAACAGATTCAGGAGAACTTAGGTTTAAAATCGGATGAGTTCACAAAGCGTTGCCGTTTACTTCTTTCTGGAATACTCCATGAATACGACCGCTTTTCCGTCGGAACCATCGACAAGTTCAACAGCCGAATCCTAAGAACCTTTGCTCTGGATTTGGACCTTCCGCTCAGCTATGAAGTGGAAATGGAAACGGACCGCCTGATTGAAGAAGCCGTGGATCGCCTCTTGGACATCATGGGAGAAGATGAAGGAGTTACCCGCCTTTTGACCAAGTACAGCGCACAGCAAATTCGGGACAACAAGGATTGGCGCATTCAGCGGGACTTATTGGATAAAGGAAAATTACTTTTTCAGGAACAGCACCGGTCGCATTTAGAGGGCCAGGCCGAGATGACTCCGAAGGATTATTTGGAGGCTATTGGGAAGATTCAATCGCGCCGTGAGGCGCTGGGCCACCAGGCTAGGAAGGGGATTGAAAAAATTCAGGCACTCATTGACCGAACGGGGCAGGGACCCATGTTCTTCGCTGGGAAGTCACTCAACAAGTGGCTAGTGAAGCACAGGGCTTTGCGCTATGCCAGCGAACTCGAAATGCAGAAAGAGCAAGACGGAACCGTCATGTATCGGGTTGGGTGGATCGAAAAAGCGCTGGAGCATCATCAGTGGATCAACAAAACAGCGCCCGCAGAAGACCAAGACTGGCTTGAAAGTCATGAAGGGGAATTGCATGGGCTTTTCTCCCAGCTTTTTGAGGCCTACAGGGCCGACTTGCCCCTGTCTTTGTACGCTCGAAACATCTACGGGATGGCGGTTCTGACTGTCTTGGACCGGAGCCTGGATGAGGTAAAGCGAGAGCGGAATGTGGTGCACATCTCGGAGTTTAATCGAACCATAGCGGATCAAGTACGTCAACAGCCCGTGCTGTATATCTATGAGCGTTTGGGCGAACGCTACTACCACTATTTCATCGACGAATTTCAAGACACGTCGGTCATGCAATGGCAAAACCTATTGCCGTTGACTCATGAAGCGCTGTCCAAGGGAGGCTCATCGATGGTCGTGGGTGATGGAAAACAGGCGATCTATCGATGGCGCGGAGGGGAGGTGGAATCCTTTTTAGAATTGACCGCCGGGCATAAACCCCATTACCAAAGTGGTGCGGGCTTAGTCCAGGTGCCCTTTGCCCCCGACCCCGTTTCCTTAAAGGACAATTGGAGGAGTCGGCAGCAGATTGTTTCCTTCAACAATGAGCTTTATTCTGAAGCGGCAGGAGAGCTCGAAGACCCTCGATTCGTGGACCTTTACAAGGCTTCTGGGCAGTCCCCAAAAGGAAAAGAAGGCGGTCACATTAGCCTGCATGCCTATTCTGAAAAACTGAATAAAGAGGACTTGTGGCCGGAGATGTTTCAGTGGACGGAGGATCGAATCAAGGGTGCTCGAGGGCAGGGGTTTGATTTCGCCGACCTCTGTATTCTGGTCCGGAAAAAGGAAGAAGGCCAAGCCATTGCGGAATTCCTGCAGCGCTCAGGAACCCCGGTCATCAGCAACGAAAGCCTCTTGTTGAGTGCTTCGCCGGAGGTCAATGTCCTGATCCAATTCCTGCGTTGGAAAGCTACGGGCAATACGAAAGACGCGGTTTCCCGGATTCTTCTCTATCTGTTTGATCGATTAGAGGTGCCCAAAGCCGAACGCCATCATTGGCTGCGCAAAGCCTTGAATGAAGGTGCGGTTGAGGAAGTGCTCAACACCTGGATGCCCGCCTGGAATGCAGCAGGGTGGGAGCAGCGCACACTGTATGAGAAGATGAACAGCCTCAGTGGATGGATCCCGGGATTTCCGATGGAAAGCGCCTATGTCGAGTTCTTTTTGGACCTCTGCCACCAGTTCAGCGTGCGCAGCAAGGGAACGGAAGCCGAGTTCTTGGAATGGTGGGATGACACCCTCCACAAGCACAGTATTGTGGTTCCCGCGGGAATGGACGCTGTACAAATCATGACCATCCACAAGGCCAAAGGTTTGGAATTCCCCGTGGTTCTTGTGCCGGCGGCTCATTGGGCTCCGCGGACAGCGGATCAGCAAGATTGGTACACCCTTCCCGAGGAAGAAGGGGAGGAATACGGACTTTCTGAGGTCTTCCTCAACATGAATCAGAACATGCTGGTGACCTCACCCGATTTGGCCCAGTTGTACCGCACAAGTCAGGAAGCCTTGCGGCTCGATGACTTGAACCTCCTTTATGTGGCAACGACCCGAGCGGTCGATGAACTTCACATTGCTTTCAAGCCCGATGCTGATAAACAAGGCGTTCAGCGCTATTTTGATCGATGGCTCAAAGCGCAAGAGCGCGAATGGACTCCTGGATCATCAGATTCCTGGGGGACTCCAGTAGAAGGAAGAGTTTCCAAAAAACCTGATGATGTTCAAAAAGAAGTGGTTCGGGGCAAGCCCGAGGAATGGCGCGATAAACTTCGGCTAAGCTTTGAATCGAACCGTTATTGGGGCCTTGGTGGTGAAGCCCGCCCTTACGGAATTGAAGCACACCGAATTCTTCAGGAAATTGAATCTGTGGATGATGCGGATCGCGTGCTGGAACAGTGGGAAGTGGACGGCTTGCTGAACGCATCGGCCCGTGAGGGCCTAGAAAAAGACATTCGCGATATGCTGGCGCGGCCCGAGGTGGCCAAGTATTTCGATCCAGCATCTCGATCCCGAAATGAGGCCTCCATCCTGCTTCCGAACGGCGGTACCCAACGGCCCGATCGCCTGACTTTTCACCCGGACGGCGGAGTGAGCATTGTCGATTTCAAAACAGGGGCCCCGAGTGCCAAACATCGGCAGCAGGTGGACGAATATGCTAACCTTTTGAACTCCGCACACGTAAACGTAGTTAACAGGGCGCTCATTTACGTGGGTCCTTACGCGCTGGACGAGAACTGGTAAAGTCAATTTCGGCGCCTTTTTGATACTTTTGTCGCTTCATTAACCCAAACAATGAAACTTCGCTTGCTACAGGGCGCCTTGATGGTGGCCCTCACTTTATATGTGGCCCCGGCACGGGCACAAGAAAAATGCGCCACGGATCATATTCATCAGCACATGATGGATTCGGATCCGCACTACCGGCAGTACTTTGAAAACAAAGATCTGGCCCTACGGGCCGATGGCGATGTCGCCCGATCCACCTCAACACTGACCGTACCCGTGATGGTCTGGGTTTTTCACAACGACGGTCCCGAGAACATTTCCCGCGGGCAGGTCTTGGACGCCATCGATGTCCTCAATGAAGACGTTCAGCGCCTCAACAGCGACACTTCGAATACTTCGAACACTTTCAAGCCGGTCGCGGGCGTAGGAAACATCGAGTTTAAGCTAGCCACTGTTGGCCCAACGGGCGAATGTACCGATGGCATTGTACGGGTACGGACGGCCTTGACGGCCAACGCGCCGAACGAGATCAAGAACTTGGTTCCCGCGGACAACAATAAGTACATGAACATTTACGTGGTCAAGACCATCGAAAACACCTTCGGCGGGAACGGCACCATTTTAGGGTATGCGTATTTCCCTAACCCAGGACAAAGCGCCTTGAATGACGGCATCGTTATTCGCCACGATGTGATGGGGCGCATTGGATCCGCCACCACAGGATTTGGACCTAACAACGGCGGGCGTACCTTGACGCATGAGCTCGGGCATTATTTGGGCCTTCCACACACGTTTCAAAGCGGATGCTCCGGTAATAATGATGGATTTTCAGACACCCCTCCCGTCGCGGCTTCCAACAGTGGGTGCAGCTGGGGCAACAGTTGTTCCAACGACAGCCCTGACCTTCCGGACCAGGGAGAAAACTACATGGACTACACCAATGGAATTTGCCAGAACATGTTTAGTGCTCAGCAAGTGTCCCGGATGGAAAGTGAATTGAACGGTACGAGAAGCCAGCTAATCAGCAGCCAGAATTTGCTCGAAACGGGAGTGGATGATGCCTCCGCACTTTGCGCTCCCAATGCCTATATCGGAGCATCTTCACCTTATGTTTGCTTGAGTGATTCACTGGAATTGTTTGACTATTCGTGGAACGGGCCCGTAACCGCACGTCAGTGGACCCTGGTCAATACAAACCTGGACTTCTCGCAGGACTCTGTGGCTTCCCTAGGGTTTAGTGTCCCTGGAACGTACACCATTGAATTGAACGCCTCTAATGGGCAGGGCAATTCTCTAGCCACCCGAATCATCAATGTGTTTGATACCGTGGGAATTGTTCCGGGTTACTACGGTGAATCCTTTGAACCCCCTTTCCCCTTTGGAACGCATTACCAAGTTCAACCCAACGAAATGGCCTACAGCTGGAACGTGGACACAGACGTGGCCCGAACGGGAACCCAGAGCATTTCGGTAAAGAACTATTTCAAAACCGCCGGGGCTCGTGAAGCACTTCTGATGCCTCCATTGGACATGACCCAACAGACGGCGAGTACGCTGGAGTTCTCCTATGCATTTGCCCGCAAAACAGTGGATGACGAAGATGAACTGCGCATATGGGTGAGCACGAATTGTGGGGTAACCTGGATTCCGAGGATGGTGATTCCGGCCGCGCAATTGGCCACCGCACCCAACGAATTCTTCGATGAATTTGAGCCGAGTCCGACGCAATGGGAAACAGCCACAGTGAACTTAGCAGCTTACCAAAGCCGGGAACATCTACTGGTGAAGTTCGAGTTTACCTCGGGTGGCGGAAACAACATTTACCTCGATGATTTGAAGATTTATGAGACCATCGGCCTCGAAGAAAACTCAATGAAAGAGATCGCCCTCTATCCAAACCCCATGCGGGATCAATTGACGATTGACCTCGGGACTTTAGAGGAGGTGGAAATTGAAATTCGAGACCTCACCGGACGACTATTGTTTTCTGGCCGACATTCCGGACAACTAGAATTGACTACCTCTGCCTGGACGGCAGGAACGTACTTCGCGATTTTCCGCACTACACAAGGAGTGGTATCGCGCAAACTAATCAAACAATGAAGATGATGAAGAGAGGATTGATTGCCTTGACCCTTGCGCTTTTTGGCTACACGAATACAAGCGCTCAAGAACATGTTCATACCATTCGTTGCTACACCGACGAAATTCACGCGCACCGCATGTCTACGGACGAAACTTATCGCCAGGCTTTTGAAGCGACTCAGGCCAGTATGGCAGCCGCTTTACAAGAAGTGCAAGCTGCTCGAGCTGGGCAACAGGATACTGCGCTTTATTACATCCCGACGGTAGTGCATGTATTTCACAATGACGGAGGTGCTGGGAACTTGGGTATGGACCAAGTCCTGGATGGAATGCGCATCCTGAATGAAGACTACCGGAAATTAAATTCCGACACGGGAAGTGTTCAAACACCGCATAAGGCGGTTCACGCTGATACCCAGATTGAATTTAGACTGGCTCGTATCGATCCGAATGGAGATTGCACGGACGGAGTGGTGTACCACCGCCAGCCCTTGGTGAGTGGAAGTAATGCTCCTAACTGTCTGAAGGCTTATGGCTGGGACAACGATAAATACATGAACATATTCCTCGTCCCCAGTCTTGGAAACTTGTTGGGTTACTCAGCCTTTCCAGTCAATGGAATGATCGGCTTAGACGATGGTAACTTCATGCTTTCAGGGAGTTTTGGATCGATAGGAACGGCCGTCAATAATGCGCCATATGACTTAGGGCGTACCACAACGCATGAGGTCGGTCATTACCTGGACCTTTTCCACACGTTCCAAGGAGGATGCTCCAACGGAGACCAAGTGGGCGATACCCCAGCAACTTCTTCTTCCAATTTTGGCTGTGCTCAGGGCCAGACGACTTGTGGCACTTTGGATATGCCCGAGAACTTCATGGATTATTCCAACGATGACTGTCTTTTGATGTTTACGGCTGGCCAAGCCGCTCGCATGCAAAGCGCTTTGAATAGCCCAAGCTCGCAACGTGGGCAGTTGGTAACCGCAACCAATTACGCGGCAACGGGAGTCTTACTCCCTGTATCTCCTTGTGCCCCAAAACCAGATTTCATCGTGAGCCGGGATCAAACGTGTACCGGTACAGCGATCACCTATACAGATAACCACTACAATGGAGTGGCTACATCTCGTATTTGGGAATTCCCAGGTGGAAATCCAGCGACCTCTACAGATTCAATCGTGTCCGTGACGTATGATACTCCAGGCAGCTACGACTTTAAGCTATCTGTGACCAACGCTCAAGGAACCAATTTGGAGACTTTTGATGGTGTCGTTGTGGTTCAAGCGGACCTAGGAGAAGATGCAATGCAGTGGGGAACAAGCTTTGAAACCGCAGCAGAGATTGGAACTGATGTGACCCAGCAAGGATGGGAATTTGGCGACAACTTTGAGCGCGTATCTACAGCTTCTCAAGACGGAAACTCGAGCATGATGGTGGATGCATATAACAAGACCAATATCATGGGTTACGGATTCAGCGATTACCACATTGAGTACCTGTACTTACCAACGGTTGATTTAACGACACAAGGAGCGTCAGACCTTCATTTGTGGTACTCTTACACCAGCCAATTTGGAAATGACGGGGATACAGAATTGGAGGTTCAAGTGAATTTTGGATGTTCGAACGCTTGGATCACTCGTTTGTCCAGAAGCGGAAGTGCTTTGAGGACCTCTAATCAAAGTAACGCGCCGTATACACCCACTACCGCTAGCTCTTGGGACGAGCTAGTTATCAATCTTTCAGGTTATGCTAACCGCGACAACCTCCGTATTCGTTTGAAGTTTACTTCTGGCGAAAACGCGAACAACCTCTATGTAGACAATTTCTTCTTGGTCGATCAAACGATCAGCTTGGAGGAAAGCGGTATCTTGGAGCTGCGCGCCTTCCCGAATCCTGCCCAAGATCACATCACGCTGGCCAATGGACCTCAGGATTTAAATGAGGCGACTTTGCGCTTGACGGATCTACAAGGACGCGTGGTATTTGTACACGACGTGGCCTTCCTCGCGGCCGGTAGCGATCTTCGGATTGACCTACCCGCGAACCTTTCGAAGGGTGCATATGTATTATCGGTTGAGTCTGGCACAGGATCTTACGTGGATCGCTGGATGATCGACTAACCCAAACGACAACATATGAAGAAGTTCTTTACGCTGCTGTTCGGGATTGCTCTGTTGGCAACTCCTTCCTATGGACAGAACCACATTTGTGCCTTTGATGAGGACATCAACGACCTCCTACAGCGGTATCCCGAAAAGGTCAATTGGTTTAGTGAGACACTTCCTCAACTCCTCGAGGCGTATCGTACCCAGGAATCGCTAATTCCGGAAGACAGCACCTTTATCATTCCTGTTGTTGTCCATGTCTTCCACAACGGAGGACCAGAAAACATTTCCGACGCTCAAGTTTTCGATATGATTCGGGTGATGAACGAAGACTATTCGTTTACACATGCTGATACGGCGCTCGTAGATTCAACCTTTCGGGGCGTTCAGGCCTCTATGCAAATCGAATTCCGATTGGCGCGTTTGGACCCGGACAGCAATTGCACCACAGGAATTTTGCGCCACCGCACCCGCTTGGCCAATGATATTCCTCAGGGCTTCAAAACCTTTGGGTGGGACAACCGAGATTACCTTAATATTTACCTCGTTGGAGGCCTTTATGGCGGCGGAGGTGGAGGAACCTTAATCGGGTATGCGATGCCTCCAGGATTTAATGTGCCCCTACGGCGCGATGGCATTGCCAACCGTTCCGATTACGCCGGAACAATAGGTACAGCTCTAGGACTTCCAGTGGGTAGTCGAGGAGGTAGCGTTCTTTCTCATGAAGGAGGGCACTATGTCGGCTTAATGCACACTTTTCAAGATGGCTGTTCAGCGCTTCTAGACAACGACTACTGCACGGACACGCCTCCTGTGGATGCGCCCAATTACGGTCCATGTACGGCACAAATCAACAGCTGTAACTTCGACGTACCTGATTTACCGGACAACATCGAGAATTACATGGATTACACGGACAATGAGTGCATGCGCATGTTTACAGAGCAACAGCGCGATATTGCTCATTTCAGCTTATCTAGTGTTTTCGGTCGTAAGCGACTTGTTGAGTATGATAACTTGGTCGATCGAGGTGTTTTCTTGGATCCGAGCCCTTGTGCTCCTCAGCCCGATTACATCATTGAAGATGAGGTGGTATTGGTCGGGGATACGGTTGTCCTTCATGGCAACGCCTACAATGGAACCGTGACCTCACATACTTGGGACTTCCCAGGGGGTACCATTGCATCAGGTGCCAGCGATTCTACGGTTAAGGTGGTCTACGCGCAAGGCGGGACCTACGACTTTCAATACACCGTTGGAAACAACGAAGGGTTTAATACCCTAATATATACCGACCGTTTAGTTGTTTTGGATACTGCCGTTCAACAAACCGGCCCCGCCATTTTTGACTTCGAAGATGTTTCAGGAGATGGAGCAGAGCCCTTTCAAGTGCTGGTTTCTGAATTGGGTAATGGTTTTGCTGTAACGGCTGATGCCGCCGCAGGCGGAATCCGCTCTTTGAAACTGGACAACTTCGCCAAATTCGCTCCAGCGGTGAACCGTGAATACCAAAAGGACGAGGTTTACTTTGGTCCATTTGACGGAACCTCATTGAGCAACTACAACGTCAGTTTTGACTACGCTTTTGCGGCAAAAGAGAACTTCACGGAAGACTTTGTACGTAT
This sequence comes from Flavobacteriales bacterium, assembly GCA_965661605.1. Lineage (GTDB taxonomy): Bacteria > Bacteroidota > Bacteroidia > Flavobacteriales > ECT2AJA-044 > ECT2AJA-044. The sequence goes on from CBFIEH010000005.1 coordinate 106,576, forward strand.
CTGGTTAAGCACCAACGGGACTAGCTGGTCTCCTAGAGGATCCATTAGTATGAATAGCCTTCCAACGGACACGGCCATTTATCAAATGCAGCCCTTCATCCCGAGCGCAGGACATAGTTGGGGGAACAAACAAGTGTCTGTTGCCCTTGCACAAAACGATGAGAAATTCTGGATTCGAATCGAGTATATCGGAAAGTACGGCAACAACTTCTACATGGACAACCTGTACATCGGTACGGAGGTAGGATTGGCAGAGTCTGGTAAACTGGCTTTAGCGGCCTACCCTAACCCCGCAAATGATCACTTGACCTTAGCCATTGGCGGAGAGGATTTAGTTGAAGCTCAATTGGAGCTGGTGGACTTGAGCGGGCGAACCGTTTTACGACAAGAGCTTCCAGCCCTATTGGCCGGAAGTTCGCACCGCGTTGCCTTTCCGAATACATTGGCGACCGGGTCCTATATTCTGAGAATTCAGTCCAACAAAGGGCAGTTCGTAGAGCCCTGGATAATTGAATAAACCTTAATGCGCTTCGAGCCAGGTTTGTCCAGTTCCCATATCCACGAGGAGGGGAACGTCAAGCGTAACGGCGTTTTCCATTAAATCGCGGACAATCGGTTTGATGGTCTCCAGCTCATCGACATGAGCATCGAAGACCAATTCATCGTGTACCTGTAGAATCATTCTCGATTTAAATCCTTCCTCCTGGAAGCGATCGTGGATGGCGATCATGGCCTTCTTGATGATGTCGGCGGCAGAGCCCTGAATGGGTGCGTTGATGGCGTTTCGTTCCGCGAATCCGCGAACGGTGGCGTTGCGCGAGGTGATGTCGGGCAAGTATCGACGACGCTCCATGATGGTCTGTACATACCCATGCTCCCGAGCAAAGTTGATGCTGTAATCCATGTAGTCCTTGATGGCCGGGTACTTGCTGAAATAGTTGTCAATGATTTCCCGTGCCTCCGTTCTTTTGATGTTCAGACGATCGGCAAGTCCAAAGGCGGAAATTCCATAGATGATACCGAAGTTGACCATTTTCGCGCTGCTTCGCATGTCGCGATCCACTTCTTCCAAGGCTACACCGTATACTTTGGCGGCTGTTGCTTTGTGAATATCCTGTCCACTCTTAAAGGCCGCAATCATGTCCTCATCTTGGGCCAGAGCGGCGATCAAACGAAGCTCGATTTGACTGTAATCCGCCGCCAGAAGGACATGGTTTTCATCTCTTGGGACAAAGGCGGCGCGTACTTTTCGCCCCCGCTCCGTTCGGATGGGGATGTTCTGAAGGTTCGGATTGTTGCTGGACAAACGCCCTGTGGCAGCGACGGTTTGATTGTAGGTCGTGTGGATGCGACCCGTCTTAGCATTGACCAATTCAGGTAAGGCATCCACGTAGGTGCTGATCAGCTTCGATACGCTTCGATAATCGAGGACCTGATCAATGATCTCATGTTCCCCGGCCAACTTACTCAAAGTATCTTCCGAAGTGCTGTACTGCCCGCTTTTAGTCTTTTTGGGCTTGTCCACGATCTTCATTTGCTCGAAGAGGATCTCGCCCAGTTGTTTGGGCGACCCAATATTAAATTCGGCACCTGCTAGATCGTAAATACGGCTCTGAATCCCTCGCAATTCTGTTTTGAGTTCGGAGCTATACCCCGCTAGGTTCTCGGAATCAAGCCGAACTCCTTCGGTCTCCATGGCGGCCAGTACACGAACCAAGGGCGTTTCCAAGTCGCGGACTAGACGATCCACATTATTGGCCCCCAGGTCTTTCTCAAATACCTTTTTAAGTTGAAGGGTGATGTCCGCATCCTCGCCAGCGTATTCCACGACGCGATCCACGGCTACATCCCGCATAGAGGCTTGATTTTTCCCCTTTTTACCGATCAACGATTCAATGGAAACGGGCTGGTAGTTTAAATACGTTTGCGCCAGCAGGTCCATGTTGTGGCGCATGTCGGGATTGAGCAAGTAATGTGCCAACATCGTGTCCCAAACCGCGCCACGCACCTCCAAGCCATGCCATTTGAGCACGTTGATGTCGTACTTCAAATTCTGACCGACCTTCTCAATGGCCTCGTTTTCAAAAAAGCCTTTGAATTCCGCCGTGACCTTTAGGGCCTCTTCCCGGTCATCGGGCACCGGCACGTAGTACGCTTTTCCCACTTCATAACTAAAAGCCAAACCGACCAATTCGGCCAAATTTGGATCAATTCCTGTCGTTTCCGTGTCAAAACATACCGATTTTTGCTCCAAAAGCGCAGAAATCAGCTTTTTTCGTTTTTCCGGCGAATCGACCAATTCATAGTCGTGCGGCGTACTTTCTAAAGTTTTGAATTCCGCTTCTTGGGCCTCATGGCCCGATGCGCTCGTCGGCGCACCAAACAGATCCATCTGGTCCGTTGCTGGCGCTGCCTTTGCTGGTGCCGAAGGACTGCTCGTGGGCGCACTCGCCCCTGCTGCATCATCCCCAAAGACCCGTTTGACCAAGCTGCGAAATTCCAATTGCTCAAAGAGCTCCCGAACTTGTGGCTCGTCGGGCTCTTCGCGGATCAAGTCCTTCTCGTCAAACTCAATGGGTACGTCCGTGATGATGGTGGCGAGTTTCTTGGATAAGAAGGCCAGTTCGCGGTTCTGCTCCACCTTCTCTTTCATCTTGCCTTTCAGGTCCTCTAGGTTCTCGTACAAACCTTCCATGGAACCGTACTGAGCGATGAACTTTTGAGCCGTTTTTTGACCCACCCCAGGAATACCGGGTATGTTGTCCACGGCGTCTCCCATCATTCCCAAGAAGTCGATCACCTGATCCACACGCTCGATTTCGAATCTTTTCTTGACCTCCTCGATTCCCCAGATTTCAACGCCCTTACCCATGTAGGCGGGCTTGTACATGAAGATGTTGTCGGAGACAAGCTGTCCGTAGTCCTTGTCCGGGGTCATCATATACACCTGATAACCTGCTTGTTCTCCCTTTTTGGCCAAGGTTCCGATGACATCATCGGCTTCAAAGCCCATGACCTGCAGACAAGGGATGCGAAAGGCTGCAGCCAAATCCTTTATGATGGGGACGGACATCTTGATGTCCTCAGGAGTCTCTTCCCGGTTGGCCTTGTACTCGGCAAAGTCATTCACGCGGTCCACGGGCCCCGGAGGGTCAAAAACGATGGCGATATGGCTCGGATCTTCCTTCCGGATGAGGTCCAGCAAGGTGAGCATGAAACCGTAAATAGCAGAGGTGTTTCGCCCGTCTGAGGTCATTCGCGGGTTCTTGCTGAAGGCAAAATAGGAGCGGTATATAAGAGCGTATGCGTCGAGGAGAAAGAGGCGTTTTTCGCTGGTTTCGGCCATGGGGTTCGATTTGGGAGACAAAAGGTATGAACTCTGGGTGAATGACTATGTTTGTTCGGGGACTACTTCGCGCAAAATGAATCAAATGATCGTTCGTCTGCTCATCATCATCGGGATACTCTTCTTTCTCGATCTCTATGCTTTTCAAGCGGTGCGTACCGCAACCCGAGGAAAGCTCTGGCTTTGGACCTACTGGGCCATTACGCTTGGCCTCTTTGCTTGGCTGGGCTATACCGTACTCAACTTCGACCGTTCTTCTGGTCCTCAAAACCGCATTTTCTCCTGGCTTTTCGGCATGATGGTCCTCTTTTATGTGCCTAAAATGGTTATCGCCCTCCCGCTTCTGCTGGAAGACCTCTTCCGCGTATTTCGCGCTGGTTGGAAAGTCATTCTTTCTGTATTACCCAGCAGCGAAGCGAACGTTGAGGCGACCAGTTATTGGCCCGCCCGTCGGAAATTCATCAGCCAGTTGGGTTTAATCCTTGCCTCACTGCCTTTTGCAAGCATTTTGTACGGGATTACCCGCGGGAAGTATCGATATGAGGTATGGCGCCATACCCTGTACTTCGACGATTTACCTGAAGCCTTTGAAGGATTTAAAATTGCTCAGATTTCGGACATCCATTCGGGGAGTTTTGACAACGCCGAGAAGGTGGCTGAAGCCGTTCAGCTGGTCAATGAGCAAAAGAGCGACGTCATTCTCTTCACCGGTGATTTGGTGAACAATGCCGCCGACGAAATGGATCCTTGGAAGGAGACCTTCAGTGCCCTCAGCGCACAAGACGGGGTGTATTCCGTACTCGGTAATCACGATTATGGTGACTACACGGAATGGCCATCGCCTGAAGCAAAGGCAGCCAATATGCAAAAGCTGTACGATACCCATCGAGAGATCGGAATGGACCTGCTTCGCAACGAACACCGCACCTTGGAGCGCAACGGACAAAAGCTGCACATCGTGGGCGTGGAAAACTGGGGCAAGCCCCCCTTCCCTCAGTACGGGGATTTGGACCGCGCCACGGAAGGCATTGGCAACGACGAATTCTGCGTTTTAATGAGCCATGATCCGAGCCACTACGACTTGGAAGTCAAGCAACATCCAAAAAACTTCCGACTCACCTTGAGCGGGCATACGCACGGAATGCAGTTTGGGATTGAGATTCCCGGAATCAAGTGGAGCCCGGTGAAGTATCGCTACCCCAAATGGGCGGGAATCTATGAAGAGGCAGGACGCTTCCTCAACGTAAATCGAGGATTCGGCTTCTTGGCTTTCCCGGGACGGGTGGGCATTTGGCCCGAGGTCACCGTGCTTGAACTCAAGCGCCGTGCTACCGCCTGAGCTCGCAAATAGGAAGATTATTCACGTCGACATGGACGCCTTTTACGCGTCTGTGGAACAACACGACCATCCAGAACTCAAAGGAAAACCCCTCGCGGTGGGCGGGTCCAAAGAACGAGGTGTGGTGGCCGCAGCCAGCTATGAGGCACGCAAGTTTGGCGTCCGCAGCGCCATGCCCAGTGTGACAGCCGCTCGGCTCTGTCCGGAGCTCATTTTTGTCACCCCAAGGTTCGATCGTTACCAAGAGATCAGCCGGCAAATTCGAAACATCTTCTTCGACTACACGGACCTTGTAGAACCGCTTTCCCTGGATGAAGCGTACTTGGACGTGACCGAAAACAAAAAGGGCATGACATCCGCGACCTTGATCGCCCTCGAGATTCGGGACCGCATCCAGGCCGAAACAGGATTGACGGCCAGCGCAGGGATCAGCATCAATAAATTTTTGGCCAAGGTGGCTTCGGACGTCAACAAGCCCAACGGACAAAAGCTTATTCCACCTGAGGAAGTCCTAGACTTTTTAGAGCAGCTTGAGATCCGCAAGTTCTACGGCATTGGAAAAGTGACCGCCCAGAAAATGATGCAGCTCGGCATCTTCACGGGCAAGGACCTCAAACGCAAAGAGCTCACCTTTCTGGAGGATCAGTTTGGCAAGAGCGGTGAGCACTACTACAGCATTGTTCGGGGCATCCATCGGAGCGCAGTCAAGCCCGATCGTATTCGCAAGTCGATTGGTGCGGAACGCACCTATGATGTGGACCTACGGTCCGATGAGGAAATGCGCGAAAAACTGAAGAAAATCGCCGAAAAAGTGTCCGAAAGGGCCAAAAAGAGCGAAAAAAGCGGCAAAACCATCACTTTGAAGTACAAATACGATGATTTTGAACAGCACACCAGAGCCCGCACCTTACCCTACTTCATCAACGACGAACAAATCATCTACGAGACCATCATAGAGCTCCTGGAGGAGAATGAATTGGAACGCCCCGTCCGGCTGCTCGGCATCACCTTGTCCAATCTCGATACCGAAGAGGAACGAAGTGAAGGATACCAACTCACGCTGGAGTTTTGATATATTGAAGCGTGAAACGCACAATCCTATACGTTCTTCCCCTTCTGTTGCTGATGGGCTGCGGAGATCGAGCATCGCGCCGTGAGGCGCAAAACCTTCCGGAAATACAGCGCGATTGGCAGCAAATCGCCGAGGACGGGGTGCTTCGGGCCATCACGAATTATTCAGGCACTAGTTATTTTCTGTACCGAGGAGAGCCCATGGGCTTCGAGTACGAGCTCCTCAAACGACTCGCCGATCACCTCGAATTAGAGCTTGAAATTGTTCTGGCGGAGAATATCGACAGCATTATGCCGATGCTCAAGCGTGGAGAAGGGGATTTAATCGCTTTTGGACTGACCATCACGCAAGAGCGAAAAACCCAGATATCATTTACCGATTACCTCTACCTAACCCGTCAAGTGCTGGTGCAGCGCAAGCCGGAGGGTTGGCGGAACATGAAGCGGCATCAAATTGAAGCTCAGTTGATTCAAGAGCCCGTAGAGCTCATTGGGGATACCGTATCGGTTCGTTTGGAGACCTCCTATTTTAAGCGTTTGATTCACCTGATGGACGAAGTGGGTGGGACCATCTACATTGACACGCTCCCAGGATCTATGTCCAGCGAAAAATCTGTCCAATCGGTGCTCAACGGGGAGATCACTTATACGGTGGTCGACGACAATATTGCGGCCATTAGCGCGGCCTATCATCCCGAACTCGATGTGGGCACACCGGTGAGTTTTGCACAGCGCATCGGCTGGGGTGTCCGTCAAAGTAGCCCAGCCCTTCTCGACACCCTGAACGATTGGGTTGCTGGATTCAAGAAGGAGGTGGATTACGCAGTGATCTACAACAAGTACTTCAAGAACAAGCGGGCGTATCGCAAGCGTGTCAACAGCGAATTTTACAGCTTGAATGAGCAGCGTATTTCACCCTATGACGACCTCATTCGCGAGGAAGCTACGCGCATCGGTTGGGATTGGCGATTAATGGCGGCTCAGGTGTATCAGGAATCGCAGTTTGATCCAAAAGCCACTTCTTGGGCGGGAGCCGCGGGACTTTTGCAGCTCATGAAAGGAACGGCCTCAGACCTAGGAGTCGAAGATCGAATGGACCCTGAGGAGAACCTCCGGGGAGCATCCGATTACCTGGCTCAGATAGAAGATAACTTTGCGGAAATTCCCGACAGTCTTCAGCGCATCAAATTGACCCTGGCCTCCTTTAATTGTGGATACTACCACGTGCTAGATGCGCAAAGCTTGGCCGAGAAAAGAGGCTTGGACCCACAGCGATGGGACGAAAACGTGGAAGCCATGATTCTGGAACTGAGCTTCCCGGCGAACTACCGAGACGAAGTTGTGAAATACGGCTATGTTAAAGGAGTTGAGCCCTTCAATTACGTTCGCGAGATTTTTGAGCGATACGACCGGTACCGCCAGTTTATTGAACTGGACTCAGGCGTCGATGTACCGGAAGTCCTTTAGAGCTTAATACAGACGTTCTTGGGTTCTGTGAAGAAGCGCAAGGCCTCAAATCCACCTTCACGTCCGATTCCACTTTGCTTAACTCCACCAAAGGGTGTGCGCAAGTCGCGCAAGAGCCAAGTGTTGACCCAGACAATTCCGGTGTGTAGCTGCGCCGCCATTCGATGAGCGCGTTTGAGGTCACTGGTCCAAAGCGTGCTGGACAAGCCGTACTTGGTGCCGTTTGCATATTCCAATACTTCCTCTTCCGTATCGAAGGGCTGGAGGGTGACCACGGGACCAAATATTTCTTCTTGGTTGGTGCGGCACGTGTGGGGCAATCCCTCAATAACCGTAGGGGCGATGTAGTAGCCTTCGGCGTGCTCGCCTTCTAGCTCGACGCGATGCCCTCCAGCGAGAACCGTTCCGCCTTCTTCTTTGGCCAATTCGATATAGCTCAGGATTTTTTCCATGTGTGGTTTGGAGACCACGGCGCCCATTTTGGTGTTGGGATCATCCGGGGCTCCTACTTGCATGCGCTCCACTTTGGCGACGAAGGCCTCCTTGAATTTGTCGTAAATCCCACGTTGTACGTAGATCCGTGATCCGCACAAACAGATTTGCCCTTGATTGGCAAAACTGGAACGAATGGTCGTGCGCAACATGTCGTCAAAATCGCAATCATCGAAGATCATGTTGGGGTTCTTACCGCCCAATTCCAGACTGAGTTTTTTGAACATCGGAGCTGCTACTCGAGAGATTTGTTGTCCCGTTGCCGTTCCACCGGTGAATGAAATCATGGGTACATCGGGGTGCTCGGTAATGGCCGCCCCAACTTTAGGTCCTAGTCCGTGGACGATGTTGAGGACTCCTGCAGGCAAGCCTGCCTCGATGCACAACTCACTCAAGAGGTAGGCTGTCATGGGCGTAATCTCAGAAGGCTTTGCGACGACCGTATTCCCCGCGGCAAGGGCCGGAGCAATCTTCCAGGTAAAAAGGTAAAGGGGAAGGTTCCAAGGGGAGATGCAACCCGCAACGCCAATGGGTTGACGCAGGGTATAGTTCAAGGCGACTTCACCCATGGAGTGGCTTTCACTGGAGTCGTGCAGGATGGCCGTTGCATAGAAATAGAAGTTTGCCTGAGCGCGCGGAATATCGACCGCGGTGGCTAAGCTCACGGGCTTTCCATTGTCTTTGCTCTCCGCGGCGGCAAGGCGGTCGAGGTTTTCTCCGATGAGTTCCGAGATCCGAACCATAATCCGGGAGCGTTCTTGGATGGACGTACTGCTCCATCCTGGGAAGGCTTCTTTTGCAGCATCCACCGCGGCCTGAACATCGGAAGCATCGCTGTCCGGGATCAAGGAGTAAACCTGCCCACGACCGGGGTCGTAGTTATCGATATATGCTCCACTCTGTGGCGGCACAAGTTGTCCACCTATGTAGTTCTGTAGTTTCTCCATGCTTATAAGCTTGAGGTCCGGCCCCCATCGACAGGAACGTTGATGCCGTTGATGTAGCTCGCGGCCGGGCTGGCCAAAAAGGCGATGGCGTTGGCCACTTCCTCCGGTTTGGCGAAGCGCTTCATGGGTACGGCGTTGGCCATACCTTGCGCGGCTTCTTCAATGCTTGAATTCGTTTTCGCGGCTTTTCCGGCGATGATGCTTGTGAGACGCTCGGTCTCCGTGGCTCCAGGGAGCACATTGTTGACGGTGATGTTGTTCACACCGAGTTCGTTGGCCAGAGTCTTGGACCAATTGGCCACTGCTCCGCGGATGGTGTTGCTGACCCCGAGGTTCGGCAGGGGCTGCTTGACGGAAGTGGAAATGACATTGATGATGCGCCCATAGCCCGCATCGCGCATACCTGGGATCAAGGCTTGAGCCAAGATTTGGTTGCAGACAAGGTGCTGGTTGAAGGCATTCAAAAATTCCTCGGTCCCGGCCAAGTGCGCCGGTCCAGCGGGTGGTCCACCAGTGTTGTTGACGAGAATGTGGTAGGTGTTCTCGGGGGTGACCCAATCTTGAAGGATGGTCCGCAGACGATTGGGGTCTTGGAAGTCGGCGACGAGCGCATCGTGCTGTGAGGCACTGACGGTTTTTAACTCTTCGACAACCTTATCGAGTTTCTCGGGATTGCGGGCCACGACGGTCACTCGGGCACCCAATCGGGCGAGTTCGAGGGCGGTGGCTTTTCCGATGCCTTGGGAGGCGCCACAGACGAGGGCGCTTTTTCCGTTGAGATTCAAGTCCATAAGGCAAAGCTACGTTTTTGTACCTTCGTTCGACAACCGAAAGATCAGCGTCATGGCCATCAAAGCACCCTTCAATTTGTTTCAGTGGATCGAGGATAATCGCGACCTGTTGAAGCCGCCCGTGGGGAACAAAAACCTCTATGTGGAGTCTGGCGATTATATCGTCATGATTGTGGGAGGGCCCAATGCGCGCAAGGATTACCACTACAACGAGACAGAAGAACTCTTCTTTCAATTGGAGGGAGACATCACCGTGTACATCCAAAAGGACGGTAAAAAACGCGAGGTGAAAATTCGAGAAGGAGAGATGTTCTTACTCCCGGGAAAGATTCCCCATTCACCGGTGCGACCCGCTGGATCGGTTGGCTTGGTGATTGAGCGCAAACGCGAGCCTCACCACAAGGATGGATTGATGTGGTTCAGCGAAACGGCGAATGCTAAGCTGTACGAAGAGTACTTCCACTTGACCAACATCGAAAAGGACTTTCTTCCTGTTTTCCGACGCTTCTACTCCGATGAGAAGTTGCGCACTTGCCCAGAAACGGGAGAAGTGATGGAAGTAGACGAGCGCTTCGTTTAAGTCTTCGGCAGGCCCAAGATGTAGTAGCCTACTGATTTTCCTTTTTTGTTTTTAGGACGCTCATAGCTCCAAGTGTAGGCATCACTTCGGTGCCCATCGAGCAATTCATCGAGGTCGCCCTCGGTGTACATGCGCACGTTTGAAACTTGTCCGTCCCAAGCGAAACCGATCGGGATGACGGGAATCAAGTAGGTGAAGAGAAGCTGTTTTGCCGTCAGTGGTTTCACGGCGGGGGTCATGAACCAGGTCATGAGGATGAGGATCAGAAGCCCTAGGGGCAAAAACAACCACCAAAGCAGAAGAGGCACCTTATTTTCTGCCATTTCATAGATGAGTAGAGGTTGCTTGGCGTCTTGCGCACTCAACAGAATATCCCGCGCCACCGATGGAGGCATGTGGTGAAAACTGTTCATCATGGTTTTCAGCCCTTCGGGCGCTTGCTCCAGGTGCCGAGCATCCGTGGACCCCGAACGATACTGAATGTTGGGATTTTTTTGACTATTGATTTCGGTCACAAAATCAGGATGCGGATTGAGGTCGGTCAGGGTCAGTTTCAATGGGGCGTCTGTATTCTGATCATTGTATTGCCTCACCGCTGGCATGATGGCTCCGCCGGAACCAGATCCGATGTCCACGATGTGCTCAAAGGCATGTTTCTCTCTCACTTCAGCGAGGAGCTCCGAGATCACTTCAGGAACGCCGAGCATCTTTTGAAGGACTACGATGAGGTGGGTCATTCCCGTACGCCAGGACCGAGGCCACCAGCTTTGGTCTTCAAATTCGAATAGGTGTATTCGCTTCATGGTCAGTGGAATAGGTTCGCTCAAAGGTATGGCGGGAAATCGTATTTTAGCTGGACACGAAAGCTTAATTAACCAAAACCTACTCGCCTTGACTCAACCGCGACTCAAGATCGATATGCACACGCATATCCTTCCCTTAGACATACCCGATTTTCACCACAAGTTTGGCTATGGCGATTTCATCAAACTGGAGATGACGCAAATGGGAAATGCCCGGATGATGAAAGGCGGTGAGTTCTTTCGGGAGATCAAACCAAACTGTTGGGATGAAGATTTGCGGATGAACGAGTACACGGAATATCAGACCCAGGTCCAAGTGGTCTGTACCATCCCCGTCATGTTCAGCTACTGGGCCAAGCCGGAGCACTGCCTGGAAACGAGTCGCTTTTTGAATGATCACATCGCGGATTTGGTGGCGCGCTACCCGAAGAACTACATAGGTCTCGGAACCATGCCCATGCAAGATGCAGCTCTGTCGGTTCAGGAGTTGAAGCGATGTAAAGAAATCGGATTGGTCGGGGTACAAATTGGATCCAACATCAACAACCACAACTTGGATGAGGAACAGTTCTACCCCATTTGGGCAGCTGCAGAGGAATTGGGAATGGCCGTTTTGGTGCACCCTTGGGAAATGATGGGTTTTGATCAGATGCGGAAATACTGGCTGCCTTGGCTGGTCGGAATGCCGGGCGAAACGTCGCGGGCCATTTGCTCCATGATCTTCGGCGGTATTTTCGAAAAATTCCCCGGACTTCGCGTGAATTTTGCCCATGCGGGCGGAAGCTTTTTGCCCACCATCGGGCGTGTGGAACACGGCTTCAATTGCCGCCCAGATTTGGTGGCCATCGACAACGACAAACCACCTCGCGATTACCTCGGAAAGTTCTGGGTCGACTGCATCACACACGACGAGAAAATGCTGCACTATGTCTTAGACATGGTGGGCTCCAAGCGCGTGACCTTGGGCTCCGATTACCCCTTCCCGCTCGGGGATCTTGAAATCGGGAAATTCATTGAAGACGGAGACTTCGATGCCGCAACCGTAGATGATATCTTCTGCAACGCCACCATGGAGTGGTTGGACTTGGACAAAAATGACTTTCTGTAAGATGCGAGCGACTCGTTTATTCCTTTGTGTTCTGGTTTTGGCTCTTGGGTCCGGGTGTACCACCGAGCATCCATTGAAAACGAAATTTGCCTTTTTGGAAGGAGATTGGGTGTCGCCGATGGGCGAGGACACCAAGTTCTATGAGAGCTGGCGTTGGGAAGGAAAAGAGTGGACGGGCACGGGCATCACTGTGGAACAAGGAGACACCTTGATACGCGAGGAGATTTCCATTTTCAGCGCTTACGGCGCGATATTTTACGGCGCCAACACCGGAACCGAAGAGGGGCGGATCGACTTCGAGCTCCAACACGATACCCTAGGCATCTTCATTTTTCGCAATCCGGAGCACGATTTCCCGAACGAGATCGGATATGAATCGGTGAATTCAGACAGTATCCGAGCTTGGATTGGCGGAAGAGAGGGGGAGATCTTTGACTGGGCGTTTAATCGGCGCTAAAGCGCGACTTCATCTACTCAATGTTCTCGGGAATGTTGATCATAGTGTGTGTAGTGCCTAAAAATCAAATATACCATTTGCTATATTCGCTGTCAAAGCAACCATCATGGCGAAGAAAAGTGCAGCAAAGGTTCGGAAAAAGAAGCAGGGTTCGGCTTCAGAACCCAAAAAATCCTTGCCTTTAGGACCTCTCGTAGGCTTACCCATCTTGATCATCGCCCTGACTTGGATTGCGTACAGCGGTATCGGCGAATACGACTGGGTCAATTTCGATGACCCTCCCTATGTTTTTGAAAACGGATATGTCGTTGGTGGGCAATTCTCCGAGGTTTGGAAACCCCGCTCTTTTGTCATGGGTAACTACCACCCCCTGACCATGTGGACCTTGGCTCTAGACTGGGCGCAGAATCCAAATGATCCAGGCGCCTTTCACCGGTCGAATGTCTTCTATCACATCCTAGCGGCACTCTTTGTGTATTTCTTTTTTTGGAGGCTTACAGGCTCCTGGTTCATCGGAGGATTTACCGGATTGGTCTTTGCGGTACACCCCACGCACGTGGAATCAGTCGCCTGGTTAGCGGCCCGGAAGGATCAGCTCATGGCGCTGTTCTTTTTTGCAGCTCTCCTGTCTTACATGTACTATCTCGAGGACCAAAAACGAAGGTGGATTTGGTACGGTTTGACCCTGTTGCTTTTCCTTGGCTCTATGATGAGCAAAGCAATGGCGGCTCCGTTTCCGGTTGTTCTATTGCTCGTTGATTTTTATCGCGGAAGAACCTTCAAATTGCCCACGTGGTTGGAAAAACTTCCCTTTTTTGCGGTCTCATTTGTCTTGGGGTATTGGGCGGTCATTGCACAAAGAAGTGCTGATGCCTTGACCATGCAGAGTTTTCCGCTTTCCGAGAAGATTTTCTTTGCCGGAAACTCAACCATTCTTTATCTGGTCAAGTTTCTAGCCCCTTTTAAGTTGAGCGTATTCTATCCCTATCCAGAAGGAGGAGTTCCGTTTATGTTCTACCTGACTACATTTTTGGCGGTCGCCCTTGGTGTTGGTGCTTTAGTCACCGCACGCAAAACCAAGGTGTTCCTCTTTGGCTTCGGCTTTTTCATTCTTATGGTCGCCCTTGTGCTCCAGCTGCTGTCTGTTGGTGCGGCCATGATGGCCGACCGCTATACCTATATCCCTTATGTTGGATTGGCCTTTATGTTGGGTGTCGGTTTGGAGCGGATCAATATGCTGCGTCCTCGTGCAGGTTGGATTCTTGGCGGAGCCATGGTATTGGCCTTTACCGGTTTAACCCGAGACCGCTTACCGGCTTGGGAGAATACCGTTACGCTGTTTACAGATGTGATTGAAAAATACCCGAACGTCCCCGTTGCTTACAACAACCGGGGAAAGTATTACGGCTTCCAAGAACAGGATTACGAACGGGCTTTTGCGGACCTGAACAAGTCGGTTGAGGTGGACCCAGAATACCCCAACGCTTACGTAAATCGAGGGAATGTCTACAGCATGCGCAAAGAGTATCAAAAGGCGATGAAGGACTACGATCGAGCTTTAGAGCTTCGCCCCACATACTACGACGCCTTAACAAACCGGGCTATTACCAATGCCCTATTGGGGAATTACGAATCCTCACTGGCGGACTACAGCCGCGCCTTGGAGATTCAACCCGACAATGCTCAGATTTACTTCAACCGGGGCTATACTTACTTTCAAATGCGCGATTGGGATGCTTCCTATACGGACTACAATAAAGCGCTTCAACTGAATCCTTCAAACGGGCAAGCCTATTACTACCGATCTATGGTGGAATCCCAGCGAGGCAATTTAGATGCGGCGCGTCGGGATGTGCGGAACGCTCGGGCAAGAGGATTCGCTGTTCCAGATTCCTATGCAAGTCAGTTGGGGCTTTAGCGATTGAAAAAATGCGTGATTGAGCTCGCTGACGCGGCATCACCTTCAGGTGTTTATTCAGGATTGGATGAGCCTCCAAAATCGCCCCGTAGGGGCTAGCGAAAGTCTTTGGACTCAATTCAGAATTCAATAGGGCTATGCCTATTTCTACACAGGATTTTTAGACTGTGCATTGAGCCAATTTGAGATGGCTGTTGATTTGATTGAAGAGGGGCCGGAACGCGCTTCGGGATACCTCTTTACTTGGAGAGACCTACAATAATTTAGGTCTGATGTACAAGGAACAAGGCTTGAATGATTTCCTAGGTAAGCCTTTTAACTTGAGTCAGCTCACCCAGCTCCTCCGAAGAGTAGAGCAGAAATTAAAAGGATAACCAAGGCGCTAAAGGCGTTGACCAGATCATTGGTCCACCACGAAGATCCAGAAACCTGAATGCCGTCTTCCAAGGGTTTTTCGGACCATGATCCGCTTTCTTTCAACTGATACTTCGCTTGGAAAACTCCAGCTACGGAATCCAAAATGGACCCTGCGAACCCGAGGATGATGATCCAAAGGACAGGAATAGTGGGATCAAACCAATGGACGATCAAAGCGATCAATAAGGTCCCGCACAAGGCCCCAAAAAAGCCCGCTAAAGTTACTCCACCACTCAGCCCTTTCGCCATCTTTTTCCCGTTGAGAATATGTCTAGGCGTACCGCCAAAACGCATCCCGATTTCCGTAGACCAGGTATCTGCGGTAACTGAAGCCAGCGCTGCGGCGAACAAAATGAAACCAAGGGACGGCTCCCCCGCGTGGTACCCCCACAACAATCCCAAGGCGGGAACCCCGCCATTGGCCAAAACTTGCCAAGGATCCCGGGCACCGCTTTTTTCGACGCTTTTCGCTTTTGGATTCAGCAAACGACCGAGTAGGGACCCGGTCAAGAAGAAAAAGAGAATGGGCACCACATAGTTCCACCCTCCATATGTGTAAAGAAGGATGCCCAATGAAGCTGCAGAAACAGCCCCGTCTCGAGTTAAGAACTTTATTCGGGCCGTGACTAAGGCAAATAAAGCAGCCGGGATGAAAACCCACAAAAACCGTTCTTGAAGGGAGGCATCACCGCTCTCTATCAGGGTTGCATAAACCCAACCAAACAAGAGCGGAACACTCAAATTATCGGTCCCTTTCCCGGCGCTGTTTTCAACCACCGTCAACCAAAAGACCAGGGCAACCATCGAGAGCGCCGTATAGTCCGAGCCGTCCATACCTGGGCGATCACGCGTCAGGGAAAACAAGAGGAACCCGGTGATGATGAAAAAGACAGTGCTACCCGTCCAGCTTTTCGTTTCTCTTCCGAGGGTTAAGCGTGGATGTGGCAGCATTTTACCGATGAGCGCGGCCACTGAATCGGCCAGCCCCATAACGGCCATACCGAGCATGACGGTGAACGGAGACTGTTGACCGAAAAGAACCAATAAGAGGAAGTAACTTAAACCGAAGTAGAAGATGCCCCAACTTCGGCGACCGTCAATTTGATCAATGGAAAACCACTGTTTCCGAACACTATACCACAAGAAGAGGACAATCAAACCAACCGCTCCGGTAAACCATATGCTCGTGGGCAAGATTTCCACGGCCAAAGCACAGCAAATGGCTACCGTAATATGTACCCCTTTGCGCGCGGCAAAGAGAGAAATCCATCCCCGACGTGCAGTGATTTCTCCAAGCGCGGTAAGCAGTGCGGCGGCGGCAAGAAGCACCCCAAACCAAAGCGGCCAACTCATGTCGTCAAGGTAGTAAATCGTCCGGGTAAAGCCTATATTGAAGGCCAATGAGACTGTTCGAGTTTGAAGATTTACAGGGATTTCCATCCTCTTTTCGACGCTGGCAAATGGACTACATTCGCTTCGCCGTCGATCTATTGAATCCTTACCGATTCTTGGAGGCGCCTTGGAAAGATGGGAAGGCTCCTACAACGTGGGTGGATCTTGCCTCGGGCACCGGTGGCCCAGTCCCGCAGCTTCAGCGCAGTTGGTTAAGGAGTGCGGACGCAAGTCGCTTGATTCGTACAGATCGGTTTCCCTCCGAAGAGGGAGTTGAGTATTTGGACCTACGGTTCGATGCCTACCCTCCTGCCGATTTTTACACCCTTTTCAATGCCTTTCATCATTTCACCCCAGAAGATCAAAAGGAGATCATGGCCAAAATGTCGACTGGAACCCATGCTTTGATTGCTGAGCCCCTTTCCAGAAGAGTCTTCACTTTTGTCGGGATCTTTCTTCTGACGGGCCTGCTTCATTGGATCTTTGCACCTTTTGTTCGTCCCTGGTCGTGGAGGCGACTGCTTTGGACCTACCCACTTCCCGTCATGCCTATAGTCACGTGTTGGGACGGATTGGTTTCCGTCCTCCGCACTCCTCGGCGAAGAGAAATGGAAGCTCTGGCACGCCACGCATCGACACGTCGTTTTCATTGGTCGGTTGAATCGGTATCTTTCCCTTTCGGATCAGTCCTCATTTTATGCGGACATAGCATCGACGAAGCATGAAGTATTTGAGTATTGCCTACAGGTTCAGTCGGCCACATACCATCATCGGCAGTACGCTGAGCACCCTGGCCCTGTACTTTATGGCGGCCTTCCCCATACAATGGCCTTCAGAACAATACGAGGTGTTGATCTGGACCTTGCTCTCAGCTGTAGCCTGCAATCTATACATCGTTGGTTTGAATCAATTGACCGACATCGAAATTGATCGTCAAAACAAACCACACCTACCCCTAGCCTCAGGAGAAATGAGCGCCTCCACGGCGCGATGGATTATTTCCCTGAGCGGAATCCTAACGCTCCTTTTTGGGCTGATAGCTGGGTATACCATGCTCGCGCTGGTTGTAGTGGTCGGCGCCTTAGGTACCGCGTATTCTCTTCCGCCGCTGAAATTCAAGAAGAACCATTTCTTTGCTGCCTTGAGCATTACGCTTGTCCGCGGAGTATTGGTCAACATACTGATGTTCCTCCATTTTCGATGGGAGCTGTGGTCCGAATGGGGCCTACCTTCCTTCATGTGGCCTTTGATCTTATTGATGATACTTTTCAGCGTCGGAATAGCTTGGTTTAAAGACATTCCGGACGTGGAGGGCGATCAGAACCATGAAATCGGCACTATCGCGGTAAGGCGCGGAGTTCGATGGGCCTTTCGAGGAGCCATATCACTCGTTTCTTTGGCCTATTTAACCCTTATTCTTTGGGCAGGCATTGGGCTAAAATCCTACAACACTGACCTTATGGCGGTATGGCATGCCCTTGCTCTTTTGCTGTTTTGGCTAGTTGCCTACACGACGAATCCTTTCAAGAAGGCAAGTGTCACTCGTTTTTATCGCGCTTATTGGGTTCTGTTCTTCCTTGAATACATCATCTATCCCCTAGGTCTGATCTGAAAACATGACAATCATTATATTTTGAGCTGAGCCATATGACTTTCTTTGAATTAACTATTTGAGGGTAGTTTTTTGTTTGCTGGCCGGCTCTGAAGTGATTTGAGGAACTCGCTTCGGAGCCGATTTCTTTTGGTACCCCTTGGAAGCGCGGTCGAGTGACCTATTTGACAAGGTCGAGGATGCCTTACAGGTAGAGTTCGATTTTATCTTCGAGCAACTATAGCACCTTAAGTGCTGGGCGCTGTGAGATCTCGTGGTAGCAAATATGGTCTGGTGAAAAATAATGCAGGACCATGCTTTTCCTGGTGGAATTAGGATCTCGAATGGGCTCTCCCCCATGCAAAAGGTTGGCGTGCCAGATGAACACATCCCCTTTCTTAGGCGTAAAAATCTTTTTCTTCAGTCCAGCCTGATCAATCCTTTCGTATACCACTTTGGTATATGCCGCGTAGGGCTTGCCTCCTAGCATAAGCGCATTCCCTTCATTGCCGAAATCGACGTTATCGATGTAAGGCAGTTTATGAGAGCCGGGGTAATAGTGTAAGGGTCCATTCTCTTCTGAAACATCTTCTAGGGCGATCCACGCCGCAATGAGCCCACCTCTGGGATGCGTGCTCATGTGAATGGAGTCTGAGTGCGTCCCTTGTTCGCTACCGCGCAAGAAGTTGATGGATTGAAAAAGAGAGGTTTCCTTTCCCATGAGCAGGTCCATTAGAGGATCGAGCCCGCTTTCATCAATTACCTTTCGGACAGCTTCAGATTTTCTCAAAGCGAACATAATCTTGTTCCCTTGACGATTAAATCCGACCTCCTCTTTTTGGAGCAATCGGGTTATT
The DNA here is from genome assembly GCA_965661605.1 of Flavobacteriales bacterium. GTDB lineage: Bacteria > Bacteroidota > Bacteroidia > Flavobacteriales > ECT2AJA-044 > ECT2AJA-044. The sequence goes on from CBFIEH010000005.1 coordinate 125,152, forward strand.
TCCTCATTAACGATCTCCACACTTTCCCCAGACAGCAGTCCGGGAAGCACTAGATAACCCTCTTTGGTCCACGACCGAATCTCATCGGAATACCTCCCCACAAGATTTTGAACACGAGCATCCGTTACGGAGGACATCTGAGATTCTGTTACCTCGGGCCACCATTCACGGTCTGACTTATCGGTAAAAGTCGAGGCATTGAGGGAGAACCATCGGGGACGATGAATTCCATAGCGACGAAAGGTCGCACGATCGCTCAGAATGCGCTTTCGGTTCAGGAGATTGTATCCCCAGTGAAGCGGTTTGAGGCGGAGCGCCCACTCTTCCATCTGTTTCTTCAAGGCCACGGAGCAAAGTTAACTCAATCCTGGTTCTTGTGATGCTGCTCGAACGAGCTTCTGTGATATAAGTCCATGAGCAAGAGCATTCCGTCCTGTACTTTTGCCTTCATGAATACCACAAAAAAATCATCTCCGCTACCCTTGGCACTGATGGCTGCTCTGACGCTAGGATTGGCTCCATTTGTTCCCGAACCTCATATCTGGGGAAAGATCAAATGGCTGGCTGGTGGAGGCGAAGGGATGGCCCCGATGGATTACTTTGACGCATTGCTCCACGGAGCTCCGTGGGTGTATTTGTTCTACGTATTGCTTCGCGAGTTGCGAGCTCGTTGGGCCAAATAATACCAAACGAAAAAAGGTCAGCGCAATGCTGACCTTTTGCTTTGTTTCCCCGATGATTCATCGTTGCAGCAAAACTAAATCCTTTAGTGAATCAAGTTTTACTTACCATTCTGAATAGGATCAGTGTGGCCATAAGTTTGTTTAAAATAAAATAAACGGGGCAGCACTTTATTATTGGGCTCATGAGCTCTTACTTTAGAAATATTTTTTCTGTTTTACATTTAAAGACGCAGACGTTTTTTCTGTTCATAAAAGTAAAAAACGCGACACTGTAACAGTACAACAGTTTTATCATTATCTCTTAGCCTTCCTATTTTTCAAGGATGCAATCAATCATTAATTACTCCCGATCAGTTACTGAATGATGAATAATCTGTGTTAGGGAAAATAGGAGTTAATCCGGCTTCACCACCTTCGCATAACTCCATTACTTTAAACGCCATTTTACTCTCATCTTCATTAAATCTCCAATCAAGATATCTTTGATAATGCTCATATGAGGCCCAATTTCCGTAGACGTAATATATGTTGTTGCTATCATTAAAGAAGGCTTCAAGGGATAAACATCCATCATACTCTCTTGTGGTTTGTAAGCCATCAGGTTTATTAAGCAGGTCAATCATTGCTTGTTTTTTACCGGGTAAAACCTTGAGAGTTACCAATACGGGATTTTTTGGACCAACAGCTTGCATCATACCTCCGTAGTCAAAAAAGTCACCTTGAGCAATAATTTTACCTTCATCATTAAAATTGAAATACCAATAACCCTTGAGATTGATGTCTTTACCCGTAATAGAATTTTTTCCGGTCCAAGTCCCATAGGTTCTTACACTTCCATCTGGTTTAAGCGAAACCGTGTCGACTCCAGGGAGCCAGACCTCCGCATTGTATTGAATATCCTCAAAGTTATCGTGGTATGCTTTTAACATGGAAGCGTAGGCATCATATCCTAAATCTTCATTAGATCCATACATTGGGACCACTATTTTGATGTCCTTACTTACAAGAGCAAGTTGTTCATCAAGCTTTTCTTCGCCATGAAGGGCAAATAACTTTTGTGCTGTTGCTAAATTTTTATCGTAATTAGGATTATCTGCGCATGACACAAGAAGTATCCCCGCAAAAAATAAAATCAATTGTTTGAGATTTTTGATTTGGTTAGGTTTTAAATTCCAAGTTAATATCTTTTCGTGTAAATAGGTCCAGAAGAGAGAAATATTACCGCGAATCATTCCGAGTTATGATACTTTACACGAATGATTTACTGAACAGCAAAAATTTTTCTGTAAAGGTGGGCGTCAAGTTAGGGCGAGGTCGGCTGGGGAAATGGAGGCTTATCTGGAAATATTCCAGGCCAAGAACTAAGTGGTTATTGGAAGACCTAAAACAAAGCGCTCTTTAACAGTGGCCTTCCTACCGGCCCATGGATGGTGAACGACAACTACTTGGTAGCCCCGAATATAATGCTTAAGCAGTCTGGCGGCAATAAAATTTGGAATCGAATCCAATAAAAAACCGCAACACTACATCAGTATCGCGGTTTTATCATTACGAGTTGCTGCTATTCTCAAATAGTTAAAAACGCTTAGTCCGTTATTACCCTTAAGTGCTTCACTGCAAAATCTGAAACATTTTCAGTTTCACCCCTGGATTGTATAAGTTCGATGAATTTAGAATCATTTTGAAGTTTATCATAAAGCATTAAATGGTCTTTTTGATCAATTCCCGAAACCAATACCCAATGAGTAGCTCCATTTGGTCTATTTATATCATACGTTCCAAAACCAACAAGTCTATCTTTAAAATCCTGTTTAAACGATTTTACAATATTATCATGACCCTTTTTAAACGCATTGGGATCTTTTGCTTTAATATCCCAAATATGAATCAATTTCATTTCCTCGTTCTCTGTAGGCTGCCAGCTTAAGATTCTGCCATGATGAACAGGCCCCCATTCTTCTATGTAATTACCCATTTTGGCCCAGAATGCCTCACGTTTTAAAGGGTCTATCGCATCTTCAGCTATCATTTCCCCTCCAAGAGGGTATAGCCAAGCTAGCCTATGAGTATTTCCTGAAGTAGATCCAGTTTCAATAGATTCTAATACAATGGCGCCATTTTCCAGTTCAACACCATCAAATAATTTATCAAAATCTTCTAAAACTTTAGCCTCGCTGAAATCTTTAGCCTTTAATTCAATAACCGAAAATGCCATAGTCTGTGCACTTAAAGAACAGGTAAAGACAAGGCTGAAAAACAGTAACGCTCTTTTCATAATTTGTTTAATTTTTAGTTCGACTAAGCTAAAGGAAGTCTTTTTTAATTAATTATTAGTTCTAATAATATTAAGTTTTAATGAAATTTAGAACAAGCCATCGATTTTCGATGGCTTGTCTTAGATTGCTACGCCTATTTGTTCAAAGTCGCACCATACGTAAATCTTTTACTACGTTTCTCCGTTCCTTTAGCTGTTTCAGAAATGTTACGCGAAGAGAATTTTTCACATGCCCACCTCTAATTCAAATCTAAGGCCTGACTGAAGGAAAAGCACACAGGAAAATAGGAAAAGGCCCCATCGCTCGAAGATTAACTTTCGATCATAAAAAAAGCACCTGTTATGGCTAACAAGTGCTTTGAGCGGCTTTCTGTTTAAAGCATGCTAAGCCATTACTTCAACCTGCTTGATTGAGACATTTTCACAAGTACGTAAAGCGGTAAAATGCCTAGCACACCGTGCATGATCATTGGGTAGATACGCATAGATTCTGTGATGCCTTCAGGCATATTAGGATCGAACTTCACCAACAAAATAGCAATTAGGTTTACGGCACTCAGAGAGAGTAGTGTTTTGAGCATAAAAGATTTCACTAGAGGCTTGGCCTCCTCGTTCATCTCGTAGTCTGAGATATTCTTTTTCGCAGGGAACGAGATGATACCCATCACTAAAAAGAGAGCAATGGAGGTAAGTGCGAGTATTTTATCATCATTATAGGTTGGGATGAGTGACGTTAATGCGAGAAGCGAGAACAGGAAGTACCCCAATAAGAAGTACAAGCGTTTAAGCATTACTGCTCCATAAATGCTTATGGCAGAGATTACAATTGCGACAATTAGGATTTCCACGGTATTGAAAGTTTAGATTGCTATTATGATTTAGCTGTTTGTGAAGAATAAAAAGCTATTGCCGCTAGAAAGGTGATGAGCCCTAGCGCTTGCATTGGGACGTTAACCGGGGTGGTAAAGTGCTGTAATAAACCGTTAATCAGAAAGAATGTGTAAGCAAAGCCTGTATATAAAAGGACTTTTTTGGCC
>CBFIEH010000006.1:0-127699 GCA_965661605.1 Flavobacteriales bacterium
TAAGTAAGCTTGGGCCATTAATCGACATACTAGCAAATTTAGTTTGTAGAGTTAACTTGAATAGTTCATGTCAACGTGGCCCCGATGTTTATCCATTTGCGGGAAGAAAAAATTCAGCTGTAAGCACCTTGAGTGTTTTTGATGCTTTGCGATCCTTTTCCATTCGTACTTTCGTTGCGTCCAAAGATAATGACTACAACAATACAATTTTAAAGGAATTGCTGAATTCGGAACATTCTAATTTTGTCAATACGGAGTACTTACTTTAATTCCGTTTCGCATAGGTTTTGTTCAGCCTTTCCTGCAATTTTCATTTAAACGATAACAAGCATTTAGTAGTATTTTTGGTCTTTCTTTTCTGAGTTGGATTTTTATTATTTTTAAAGTTGTTATAATTATTGCCAACGGCGAGTATAAAGGGCGTTTTAACGCCCTTTATACAATGTTGGCATTTCGTTTTTATTCTAAAAACTCAGTCTTAGACCAATGTTGCTGTAGAAGGCATTGGCTTTGGCATTATCTCCACCTGTATAAACAGGAGTTAAACCTAACTGATAGCCCATGTCAATGTAGAAAATAAATATATCGAGACCTAAACCAAAGTCAGCAGCGACAATTAGATTTGAAAAATCACTGTCATCAATATCCCCAAGACCGTCAGACTTTGTAGAGTGATCAACAGATACAACATGAGAACCATCAAATCCACCAAATACTCTCACGTTAAACAAGTTTTCAGTTTCGGGGTCTATTAGGCGTACACCTACTTTTAGTGGAACGGAGATTACATTTATGGTTGTCTCGTCTAGTAATTCTTTTCCTGAAACGGTATTTTCATTTACCACTTCAGAAGAAAGAAGAGCATACTGGAAACCTGGTTGAACATAGAATCTTGAACCAAAGGTTAGCGCAGCGCCAAACTGTGCTCCTGGTCGACCTGATACTTTTTGACTATGAAGGACACCGTCAATGAGGGATGTTCCTTGGTCACTCGTTAACTGCAGTACATTAAAGCCACCGTAAGCTCTAATGTCAAAATGCTGGCCAAAGCTTGTTGAAGATGCTAAAGCAACAGCAAAGAATAGTAAACTCAATTTTTTCATTTCATTCTTTTAATTTTATCCCTACTCTTAAGGTTTTTCGGGTTCCACCATAACTTTATAATTCTTTTACTCTAAATTAAATGAATGCTACCGGTCAGTATAAAGGGCATTAAAACGCCCTTTATACATTGTTGTAGCCAGTATTTAACTCCGGTTTCTAGTTACCCATTTTGTGTTCGCCTTCTACTTGCTCTTGCAAATTTTGTTTGTTGGAAACTGCAGATTCACTAATTGGAGGCCATTCGTCAAATGTTGCAAGATGCTCTTGTACAATCTTCTTCGCTGGTCCAAATGCCCACATTTTCTTTCCTAACCATTCAACATAAATACCTGATTCTTCAGCAGCCTTTTCATAAGGATCCCTTCTCAAATTAAACAATAGTGGAGCGCCCAATTTTTCTTTTGATCCAAACCAACCCTCATTCTGAACAATAAAATGGGCTTTCCAATCACCATACCGAACGGCTTGAAGTGTTGTTCCTTCATAATAGATAATCTCCTTTCTAGCGGAAATTCCAGAACCTGTTAAAAGCTCCGTTTGATTGTAACCGTCGAGATGTGCTTTATAACCCTGGTACCCAATTAATAACTTTTCTTTTAAATCTTTGGGGCCACCAGCCGCTTCAACTAAAGTTGGCATCCAATCCATGCTGTCAAATATCCCATTGTTAATGGTTCCAGATTTTATTTTTCCTGGCCATTTAACAATCATTGGTGCTCGAAATCCGCCTTCCCATGTCGTTCCTTTTTCACCATGGAATGGAGTGACACCTCCATCTGGCCAAGTCATCATCTCAGGACCATTATCTGAAGTAAGAAGCACAATTGTGTTTTCACTAACACCAAGTTCTTCTAGTTTTGCCAGAATTTCTCCGACATGATCATCCAACGATTTCATTACAATTTCTTGCAATCCCCACCCATTTTCACCAAGCAGATTTTCATATTTAGGTGATAGATGTGTCCAGATATGGGCAGAAGAAGGATTGTACCATGTGAAAAAAGGCTGCTTTGATTTTACTGCTTTTTCAATAAATGCAATAGTGTGTTTGTTAACTTCATCATCAAGTGTTTCCATCCTTTTAGGAGGACAGGGACCATCATCTTCAATTTTTTGAGTACCAGTGCCTGTTGACCAACTGTGAATGATATTACGTGGGGAAAATTTCTCACCCATATCTCCTTTAGGAAAATCTGGATCTGAAGTATACTCCATCGCATTTAAATGATATAACCACCCCCAATATTCATCAAAACCCCGCATCGTTGGTAAAACTTCATCTTGGTCTCCAAGGTGGTTTTTACCGAATTGACCTGTTGTATAACCCAGTTTTTTTAAGAATGTGGCGAGAGTCGGTGTTTCTGGACTTAGACCTCCTGGATCGCCAGGTAGGCCAACTGTGTGCATTCCTGTTCTGACAGGAAACTGGCCAGTTATGAAAGCAGATCGGCCTGCAGTGCAACTTGGTTGGGAATAATAGTCAGTCATACGCAATCCTTCACTTGCCAGTTTGTCAATATTTGGAGTTCGGCTACTCATTAACCCTTGGTGATAGCAACTCAAATTTGAATAGCCTAGGTCATCGACCATGATAACAAGAATGTTGGGTTTCTCCTCTTGAGCAAGACCATCGTTAGGCATAGAAATAAAGGCAATAAATGTGAGAATCAACCCTAGGAACCAAGACTCTAGTTTTTTCATATTATTTTAATTTAGATTATATATTGGCTACAACGATTTGGCTATGCGCAGTATCCCGAAGGGTATTGCGTATAGGTGTTGTTGGCGGTAGTTTTTATTTCTTCGGTAGATATAGTTTCATTTCACCGATTTCTAATTCGTCTAAATGTCCCATTTTACTTTCGTCTACTGTAATCAAGTGCATATGTAAAAATGAGTCGTGATGTGTAAAGACGCCTTTATGTTCTGTTGAGAAGAATCCGATTATTTCAGCATCTTCATTTTCGATATTGTAATTGGTTTGTCCTTGATGAGCTTCGGCTGGTGAGGATACTTTTGTTCCTTCAGGTAGATTCTGAATATGAATAATAGCACTTGAAACTTGTCCGACTAATTTAAACGTAAAGGGTCTTTTGAATTCAGTCGTTCTGTTGTCAATAAATTTTTCTAGGTCCTGAATGGTTTTAATGTTGGCTGGCAATTCCATTTTATCCCAATCCGTTACGTTTCCATAAACAAGGAATGGTGCTGATGTATTAAATGTTTTTTCAACGGTCATAGTCGAATCCGAAGTCACCTTTGACACGTAGCTCTTCCCGTTATTAATCAGTAACTCGCCTGTTAAGTAGCTTACAGGACCAAGTCCATAAAGTCCGTTTCTATCTGAAATGGTGTCAAGGTTAATACTACTTCCTAATTTGCCTTTCCACATTACATTTTTCATTGCACCGACAATCTTAATGTCCGAATAAGTTCTTGTTTCTTCTATGTTTTTTTCTTTCGGTGTCGAGTTGCAACTTATCAACCCAATAGTCAGAAGTCCAATTGCTAATGGTTTAATGTTCATCTATAATTTTCTCTTTTTCAAATTACCGCCAAGGGTTAGTATAAAATACGTTTTAATGCATTTTATATATTGTTAGCAAACGTTATTCTTTTAAAATCTTTGTGTTTAAGATGTCATTATTTTGGTTAAAAACTCTCACCAAATAAACTCCAGATGGATAATTACCAATACTTAATGAATGTGCTTGAGAATTTAAGTCTTCCTTATACAATAGTCGACCTTTTATACTATAGAGTTCTATTTTAGAAATATGACCTCTGTCTAAGCTTATTTTTATTACATCACTTGATGGGTTTGGATATACACTTGCAGTGATGGGTTCGGTATCATCGATGCCGAGTGAATATTCACTCGCCCATTGCCAGTTTGTGCCACTCCAATAGTTAGCAAGACAACAAGTTGAAGTATCAACGGTGCCTGTTGAATCCGTAAGAGTATACGTGACACAAGTTGTAATTGTATCTTCATTGGTGGTATTGCTGATTAAATGGGTGCAGGGTTGACCAAAACAACTATCTGCAAAGGTATTTTGACCTATTGTTGTAAATGCATAGAGTGGTGCCAGTACATACGTACCATTATTAGACACACCGAATACTACTTCAGGTTCAGCTTGTGTGCCGGTTGTGTAACTCCCCCAACCATTACTGCACAGTGTTTGTGCTTGTAGTTGCATGCCAAGCGATACCATAATAATTAATAATAGGTCTTTCATAATTTTGATTTATATGATGGAAAAATAAAAAATAGTTCTTGTTTAAAAGCATTATAAATAAAGACAATTATATATTTAAGGACAAATCAATGCTTTTAATGTTTGCTAACGTCCGGCCTAAACGCAGGTGGGGCGCATTGCTTCACTTGCCGCTTTATGCAATGTTGTATGCTGGCTTTCTTTGTTTTATTTCTTCCGTTATTTCATCCCATAGGCTAATTCTTTTCTTTAAAGCTTCTACTGAAGTTTTAAGAACATCATTCCATTTGCTTTCATCATCTCCGCAAAGCTCAGAAATCATTTCAAGAGATAGAGGTCCGTGCTCGTCTCCGTCTAATTCAATATGTCTATTTAAATAGTAGGAGAGTTTTGGGAATTTATTTCCATGATTATGATTTGATTTATCTATGATAGCAAGAAACATATCAGGAATGAGTTCTTCTCTTCCAAAAGTAAATGCAGCAGCTATTTTATGTACTTCGCGTGTTTCAATTGTTTTGAAGGTGAATTCCAAAAATTCTTTTTCTGCTTTTTTTAAGTTAGAGTTTTGTATTCTATCAAAAATATCCTCTATTGAATTTGTTGATTTCACAAACTGTAATATTTTTTCCGAATCGGCACCAACTTCGTTCATTGCTTCGATGTACATTTCAAAATGACTTTTGGGTATACCTTTTTCATTTACATCAGTTTCTTCCCCTAAAACAATTTCATTAATAAGTCTTGCCGTTTTTCCATTATTTGAAGGCTTCCATGGTACAGAAATACAAGTTAATTGTTGCTGAAGCGCCTTCAAGAGAGACATGAAATCCCAGACAGCATAAACATGTTTTTCCATAAATATTTTTATATCTTGTACTTCTGACAAATGAGTATAAAGCTCATGATTTTTTAAGTTTTCTCTCAATGCTGAAACGTGTTCTTCTATTTGCTCATTTTTGTTCATCAAATATTTATTTTGTTCATGAATAATAGTTTAATAAACTTTGCTCAAATTTGATTATTATTATCTCCTTTTATTTGTAACTACTCATGTCAATTAGAGTACCTTTAACTGTCTTTATATAATTAGTAGCCGATTTGGGCTGAAAATTCCTTGAATTGAATTGTAAAATTTAAATTGCAATTTTGAAATTTATTTTGAATGTAATTTATTTATGCTGATAAGTAGTTGATTTCCAAACGTTTATAGACATTTTCATTTTGACCTGTGTAGTTCCTTTTTTTGCCTGCATACAACTGGTTATTAGTTGTGGGAAATTAGTAAAAATATATGTGGGGTGCCGGGATAACCTCGAGAATTCGGGGTTGATTATCGGGTATTAAAGAGGCTGCATTCGTTGTAGTCGAATTCAAGGCCAAAGTGAACGCGACCTTTGATAACCAAGTGTCGGAGGGTGATGGTGGGCTTCATGAGCCCAAGTTCGTTGGAACCAGGGCCTAAACATAGCACTTAGGGCCAAAGGAGATTGGAGAGGATTAATCGCGTTTACGGGCTACCACAAATAGACTTCAACCAAAACCGATGGATCCCTGCGGAGAAAGACGGCTAAGGTCCCAGTGCCAGAGTATGAAGCAAGGTTGGGCATGTCGAGTTTGTACCTTGCGGTAAATTCGACGCGGTTGAAGGTCAACAAAACGATAAAATTACTCCTGCGCATCATCCTAAGCGGTGGCGCCATCTTCATGGTTCTGCGTAAAGTAGACCTGAATCAAGCTTGGGAGTATTTAAAAGAGGCCCGCATTCCTTTCTTGTTGGCAGCGGTACTCGCCTTCTTCTTGAGCAAGGTCATTGCCGTCTACCGCCTAAATCACTTCTACCGAACCCAAGGCATTCAATTCAAGGACCTTCAAATCCTCAAGCTGTCGTGGCTGTCCATGTTTTACAACCTCTTCATTCCCTTCGTGGGAGGGGAAGGCTACAAAGCGTATTGGATCAAAAAACGGTCCGATGTCCCCTTAAAGTCCCTCGTATGGAGTGCGCTCATTGACCGCGGATCGGGCCTCACCGCCCTCGTATTGGTCACTGGAGTGTTCTTCTATTTCAGCAACTTTGCTCCGCCCAATAAGGCGCTCTTCTACCTGCTCATTCCCTTGGCCTACATCGGCAACTGGGCCGTAACGCGCATCTTCTTCAAGAGCTTCCTGCCGGCATGGGGCATCACCCAACTTTTGAGCCTTCCGGTTCAGTTCCTTCAAGCCGTGACGGCCTACATGGTTATGCTCTCCCTCGGGATCGATACCGCGGTCTTGGACTACATCTTCGTCTTTATGCTCGCCACCTTCGCCTACATCGTGCCGTTGATTGGCGCACGCGAAATGGCCTTTGTCTTTGGCGCCGATGCCTTGGGCCTCAGCATGGAAGTCAGCCTCGCCATCGGCCTGCTCTTCTACCTCAGCCTCGCCTTCAACTCCCTACTGGGAACCTACTTCATCTTCAATCCCAAAGCGGTAGGTGAAGAGGTCGGATTCCGACTCAACATTGGCGAAGAGGAAAAAGAGGATTGAGCCTACGGCTCGATGAGCACATACCACCGCCCCTGCCACCGATCTTCAAAGCGGTACAACGGTGGAAAGGCCACCGTATCGGTCACCGCCACATCAGCCACATAGTACACACCAGAGCGCAATTCCGTTTCAAACTGCATCACTGCACCCGTAACCCGCGTCACCGTATACGGTAGGGCGTAGGGGATGAGCGGCGCCGTAGTCAGCTCCACCTCACCGAAGTTCAAAGGTCCTAGGGAGGCATCGCTCTTGAAAGTGTAAGGCGTTCCGTACAGGTGGATGGGAGCACCATCGGTCAGTCGAACCAGGGCGGCCCCAATTTGGGCATTACGGTTGACCGAGGCATCGGCCCGCCAGGCCCGGAGGTACAATTCGTTATAGCCGATGCGCGCCACAGCCATAAAGAGCACAATCCAAAGCACACTGCGTCCCCCGCGGAAGTAACCCACAAGGACCCCAACGAGCCCTAAGAACACCAAAGTGGCCCTGAGGGCCAGGTGTGGGAGATCGGCGAAGTAGTCAATGAATAGGACCGCGGGAGCCAATAGGAGGGCGGCAAAGAGAAATATGCGAGCACTCCACCATCGGGCCGTGAGGCCCTGAGGGAAAAAGAGCAGGGAAAGCACAAAGGGGAAGAACATGTACTGATAGCGGGCCTTGAAATCAGGCGTGAGCCAGTAGAGCCAGACGTTGGCCGCTACGAAAAGGACGGAGAAGCGGATAAAGGCGTTCTCGCGCCAAGCGCTGGAAATTTGCTGGCGCATTTCTTTTAGGCGAAACAGGGGAATAAGGAGCAGGGACCAGGGAAGCATTAGCTGGGCAAAGCGTAAGGGGTTAAGGAGCGTCTGGAGCAAGGTGTCGGTCCAATGGGCTTCAAGTCCCGTGCGCTGGGAGGCCTCTTTGTACTGGCGCACCAGGAAGCCGAACCAGTCTTCGCGCTGTCCATAGGGGACAAAATAGCTGGCGAAGAGGGCGGCCAGCAGGGCAATGCCCACAAAGTGGGCTGGGTGGAAGAGCTTTTCCCCTTGGCGGTTGGCCAGGAGCCAAGCCAGAATGGTGAAGGCCTGGAAGGCCAGGGAAGGAAGTCCCTTGAGCATGAAGCCGATAAAGGTGAGCACGTAGCTGATGAGGTACATGCGCCAGAAGTCACCCCGTTGTTGGTAGTGGAAAACGGTGATGGCTTGGAGGTAGACCACCCAAGCGTAGAGCAGATCAATTTCGCCGGAGTTGACCGAGGCGTAAAAGAGGATGTCCATTGTGGCCAACAGGGCCAGGGCGCTCCAGAGGGCGCGGTCACGACCGAGGTAGCGGCGGCTGAAGCGGAAATGGGTGTAGGACAATCCCAGGAGGCCGAGCAAGGAGGGGAGGCGCACCACCCAGGGTTCGGCGCTGCCGGTGAGCTGGTAAAAGCCGGCCATGATCCAGTTGAACAGGGGCGGTTTGTTGTAATAGGGATAGCCGTTGATGTGCGGGACGAGGTAGTCGCCGGTGAGCCACATCTCTAGGCTGACGAGTGCGCGTCGAGGTTCTTCGGCCCGAAGATTCAGGACGTTTTGCCACCCCAGCAGGGCAACCAGAAGAACGAGGAGCACCCCCAGCAGCAGGCGGCGGTCGGGGAGTGCAGCAGACGCTTTCATTTGGCGTCCAGTTGTTTTTTCAGGGCCACGTACATGGCGTTGAACTGTTGACGGACTTCTTCGAGGAATTCCGGAGTGAGGAGTTTCTTGACGGCTTCGGCATCGGGCCGTAGGCCCTGAGGAATCTTATAGGTCTGCTCCATTGGACCCGCTTCAAACTTCAGGATGTAGCGTTCCTGATGGTGGTACAGGTTGATGGTGAAGTTCTTGTTCGGGATGTTCTCGATCCATCTCATAGCTCGGCCACGATTTTGACGTTCAACAGGCGGTTGGTCAGGTAGTTGGGAACGGCGTAGGGTCGTCCTTGCACGTCTTGGACCCAAAGATAGCTGACCGTGTTGCGAATCCCCAAGAGGTTGAAGACTTCAACGCCCACCCAAAGGTTTTTAAAGGGCGATAAGATGCCGCTTTCGTACTGTTTGTCCGCGCTGACCAGGATCTTGGTGAATCCGATGTCCACGCGGCGGTAGGCCGGAATACGAGCTGTTTGCTGGTAGCGTTCGCTTTGCGGTGCGCCAAAGGGCAAGCCCGATCCGTACACGAGGTTGAGGTTGACCTTGAGGGTGGGGTCGTTGGGCAGGTAGTCTTGGAAGAAGATGTTGAAGGTCACGCGCTGGTCGGTGGGGCGAGGGATGTAGCCCGGTTCTTGGCGCTGACCGTTTTCGTCGATGAAGAAATCGTCGAGGATGTCTTCTTGAATGGTCATAACGCTCATGGAGGCCCAACTCTCGATGCCCGGGACAAACTCTCCGTTGATGCGGAAATCGGCCCCGAGGGCATAACCCACGGCGTTGTTCTCAGCAGAGTAGCGGATCCGAACGTTGTCGATGTAGTAGGGGATGAGGTCGTCCATGTACTTGTAGTACAGTTCAGTGGTAAACTTAAAGGGACGGCCGAAGGCTTCAAACTGATAGTCGTTTCCGAGCACGAAGTGGATGGATCGCTGTGCGCGGACGTTGCGGTTGACGTTTCCGAAATCGTCCCGAATCTCCCGGTAGAAGGGCGATTGGTAGTAGACTCCCGTGGAGAATCGGAAGACCATGTCCTTTTCCCAGTTGGGTTCCCAAGAGATGGAGGCCCGAGGGCTGAAAAGCAGTTGCTTGTTGACGGTCCAATAGTGGAGGCGTGCACCGGCGCTCAAGCTCCAGGTTTCGTTTTGCGCATTGCGCCAACGGGTCGTGTACTGTCCGTAGGTCTGATAACGCCAGCTTTCGACGATGTTGGCCGCATCAATGGTTTCAAAGAGGACCACACTGTCCCCCGGAAATTGAGGAATGCTGTAGCCCGCAGAGTCGATGAGGTTCCATTCTTTCAGAACGTCGTCAATGTATTCGTTCTGCGCTTTGACACCCCAATAAAGGGTCGAATTTCCGTCTTGGCTGCGGTGATCTCCCTTGTGGGTTAAGGTGAATACCCGCGCCTGCAAGAGGTTCCGCGCATGGTCCAGATAACCACCCACTCCGCGTTCAAACTTCTCTTCACCAAAATCTTCTGACCCTAAGTCGTTGTCCAGCTCACTGAGTCGGTACTGCCCCAGAATATCGAAGTATTCCTGCTCATCGGTTAGGAATCCGCTCACGATGAAGCGAAGTCGGGTTTGATCGGTGAGTTCGTGTTCCAAGGAAAGCGCGCCGAGGAAGGTTTCATACTGGGTGATTTCCTGTCCATCAAAGAAGACCGTCAAGCGCAGCGCCTCGGTGATGGTACCAAAGTCCGTTTCCCGGGTTTCAGGAACGGTCTGGAAGAGGTTGCGCGAATAGGTGGTCAGAAGGCCGAGGTTCCAGCGCGGCTTGATCTCATAGGTGAGGTAGGCCTGCGCATCGGTGTAGCGCGGGCGGTAGTCGGCCTCGGTGTCCAGAGAGCCCACGAGGATCTGGTTGGTGCGGTACCGAGCACTGGTGATGAAGCTGAACTTCCGATCATCAGTCCGTCCCCCAATGGCAATAGATCCACCCAAGAGGCTGATCATGGCGTTCACACCGTATTCGGTTGGGCGCTTATAGGTGATGTCCAGGACAGAGGACATCTTGTCCCCATAGCGCGCCTCAAATCCACCGGCCGAGAATTCGATGTTGGCCACCATGTCCGGGTTAATGAAGCTCAGTCCCTCCTGTTGACCCGCGCGAACCAAGAATGGACGATAGATTTCGATATCGTTCACGTAGACCAGGTTCTCGTCGAAGTTTCCTCCACGCACGCTGTACTGGGAACTGAATTCGTTGTTGGAGCTTACTCCGGGTAAGGTCTTGATCAGGCCCTCAACGGTTTGAGCCGGGCCGGGCAGGGCGGTCACGTCCTTGGCGTCGAGCCGGATGATTTCATCATAGCGCTCAGTTTCGTCCTCCACATCCACCTCCGGGATGAGGTTGGCCATGAGCTGAAGGGTGATGTCGAATTCCTGTTTGCGGCCCTTGGAGGGGTCGACCAGAACGGAATCGGAACGATAGCTGATGTGGGTGAAATAGACGTAGAACGGAGCATCGCGCCGTAGGCGCAAACTGTACTGACCTTCCGCACCCGTGCTCACTCCGAGCGCTCCGGACACCACGTTCGCCGCCGAAATGGGCTGGCCTTGAGCATCACGTACCGTCCCTGTGACCGTCACGTCTTGGGCGAAGGCAGGCAGGGTAGCAATCGTAAGGAGCAGTATTCCGATCAGGCGCATCGGCAGAGTTCGCAATTGGTCAGGTTATTCGTATCGGTCGCTGGAGAAATCGCCCCGTTTGAGTGCGCGGAAAAACTCCGCCCAGGCAAAGGGGTTGGTCAAAGCACCGAGGACAGCTTGGCCCCCGTTTTCTCCGTAATAGCGTCCGGCATTGTACAGCTGTTGGTGGTTGTAGTTGTTCATGTAGGCCGCCATGGCTTGAGGGTCGTAGCCCACCTGTTCGGCTTGCCTTCGAATCGTCTCCAGGGCCATGTTGCGCTTGGCGCGTTGAAGGTCGTCCGTCGGTGGTTCCATAGCCAAGAAAAACTGCTTGAACTGTTCTTTGGATGGCCAAGGATAGAGCGTTTGTTCGGCGAGAATGATGGTGTCTTGGAGCAGGGTCATCACCAAGCTGTAGTGCGATTTCTTGAGCGTATCAGGAACCCAGAACTCACTGGTTTTGAACCCCATACTGCTGAATTGAAGCGTATCGCCTTTGTGCACCACCATGGAGAAAAACCCGTCATAGTCGGTCACCGTACCCATGGCTCTGTTGGGAATGAAAATAGTGGCGTAGGGGATGGGCCTCACCGTATCACCGGTCGCCACTACGCCTGAAAGCTGGATCAAGTCGTCATCTTGCGCCTGCGCAGGGGCCGAAATCAGAAGCATCGCGATCACCCATACACCTGCCCAACTGGTAAAGTGCTTCATACCACAAAGTAACGGAATCCTCTGCATTTTGGTATCTTTGGTAATCTCCACTTTGTCACCATGAAAAGAAAACTACAACTGCTTCTCGGAATCGCCCTGCTGCCGCTGCTTTCAGTCGCTCAGGACTACACCGAAATCCGCCGCGAATACCTCCGCGAAATCATCGAGGAAAAGATTCGATTCCCAGAGGGCGCTCCAGTCATTACAGATTTGTCTGCGCCTACGGCGCGATGGACCCGTTCCGTCCTAGACGAACACGTCGTCAGCGCCGTCAACGCCCCCGAATCAGAAGTTCACGCGGCCATCTTTCCCGAAGACACCAACCTCCTGGTCACCAGTGCGATGCGCCAACAAAATGGCCTGGCCATGCCTATCTGGACTTCGGCCGACTTCGGCAGCTCGTGGAACTTAAGCTCCTTTAGCCCTTCCCCTCAATTCAGCAACGCCGTCGTGTACGGTGGTGGGGATCCCAACTTTGTCTACGACGGCAACGGACGCCTCTACTACAGCTGGATCAACCTCTTTCAAAAGAGCTCCATCAGCGACAGTATATTTTGGGCCCTCTATTGGGCCTATTCTGATGATCACGGCGTCACTTGGCAGCAGAGTCCTAAAAAGGCCATTGGTCTGAGCAAAAACGACGGAGGTCTGCCCAACATCAACAGCCTTGTCGTGCGCGACAAGCAATGGATGGCCGCTGATGTCAATCCTTCATCGCCGCACTACAACTCCGTTTATTGCACCTTCCTGGAGGGTAACCCTCTAACGGGATCGTCCTACATCGGGCTGCGGTACAAGCGGGCCAACGACGTCGAATTCACGCAGAGCACCATCAATGTCAGTGGCTTCAACTGGGTCTTTGTCCAGTTTGGAAATGTGGCCGTGACCAACGACGGGGTGGTGCACGTCACCTTTTTTGCCAGTCCAAACAGCCAGACCTACCACATGTACCACTGCAGCAGTACCGACGGCGGATTGACCTTTAGTGCTCCGGCCGAAGTGACTCAGGCGAACGTGCCCTCCTTTACCGCTTGGGATCCCGATCCAAATCTCACGGGAGTATCGCTCCAGCGTTTTTACCCCTCCTGCTATTTGGCTTCGGACAACTCAGGCGGGCCCAACGACGGATCACTCTATTTGACCTGGACCGCCAACGGTGTAGACACCACGGAGAGCTATGGGCTCGATATTTGGCTTTCCCGTTCACGCGATGGGGGAGATACGTGGTCAACGCCCATGATTGTCAACAATGACGGTGACCCACAGCAGCATCAGTTCTATTCCAGCATCTTCGTCGATTCTGAAGGAGATGTCATGCTCGGTTGGTACGATCGACGGGACGATGTCGCCAACATCGCCACCGACTACTACATCGGTATATCTACTGACGGTGGAATCACCTTCAGCAACATCAAGGCGAACCTGACGCCGACCTTATTCTCTACCGTTGGAAACAACAACAACGGCTTTGGTATTGGGGAATACACCCAAGTCTTGGGCTCCCCGGGTTCCGTCATTCCCTTTTGGTCCGACGGAAGATCCAACAACGGAAACCTCGATATCTACAGCGCTACCGTCAACAAGTCAGATGGATTGACCGATCCTGAGATTGGTCCCGTGACCGAAGCGGTCGAGTGGCGCTCCGTGTTCCCGAACCCCGCTTCGGATTACTTCACTATGGATGTGGTATTGAAATACCGAACCGATCTGCGCATTACCATTTACTCCACTCAGGGTCAGATCGTGGCCTCGGAGGCCTATCAGCGTTCGGCTGGGCTGTTTCGTCGGGAATGGTCCACGGAAAACTGGGCCGCGGGGTCCTATTTAATCGAGCTGGATACTGATTACGGTCGCTTCCTCAAGCGTCTGGTGATAACCGATTAATCGCTCAAACCACTTTGGTCATCGCGTGAAGAAGACCACGTACTCGGCTGTATTTCCGCAGTTGTCCGTGACTTCCAAAGCAAAGGTGTGCTCGCCCGCAGGGCAACGCTCATCGAAGGTGTACCACAATCGCCGTGTCTTCGGATCCCATTCCATCAAGACCCACTGACCGTCAATGGTTCCTTTAATAGCGTCAATACCGCTGAAATCATCTTTGATGCGAACCATCAAGGACTCGTTTCGGCTCATGTTCTTCCGCGCGTAGATGTTGACAGGGTCAATGACAGGAGCAACGGTATCGGCACCTATCGCATAACGCCCAAACTCTCGGCTACGTCCGGTAAATCGGCCCGATTTCCATTCTCCCGGCCACCATTCTTTGCGACCGCTTTCTTCCACTTCGACAAAGCATAATTGCTCTGCTCTGAGGCCTTTGGGAATAGCCGCAAGGGGAAGGTCTAGGGTAAAATAGGTGTGTGCGGGAATCTCTTGGTGTCCGAATCGGTACAAGGGGGTGTAGAAGGTGTTGTCGTATGCGGCTTGCCCTTTTGGGAAATAGGTGTCTGTGTACAGCACGCCTGCCGGAATAATACAGCGCGCATCGCTCACCGCAATCCGATGGGCTTCGTGATGGACCAGCCATGGCTTGTTTTGCAGCACCACGGGGTCTTCCACGGCGGAGTCGTGTTGAGCGGGTTCCTGAGTACCGAAGCTGTACGTCAAAACGCTCCTGTTCCCGCTGCGGTCCTCTGCTTCGATGCGAATCGTATGCTTCCCGACGGCCTCGAATTCATATCCAGCGGGGTTGCCTTGGACAAAACTCAATTGGTTGTTGGGTTCCACGTACAGTTTAGTACCCCTCCAGCGGCAGCACTTGTACTGATCATAGGTGATCAGACTGTTCATGTATCGCGTTTCGGAGAAGCTGAATTCGTCTATGTCATGCACGTAGCGCAAGCTGTCGTCCAACCACATTTTAAGCATTACCGTACCGTTGCGATTGCTACCGCCATCTTGTTGATCTACGGTCTGAACGGCAAAGCCCCAGGTACCGGTGAGCTGAATGCTGCGGTTGCCTGAAACGCGGTATTGTCCCACGCCGGATCGGGTGGTGGGAAGAATGACATTCTCGCGTTTTCCATTACAGCGGGCATCAGCACTGATGGGAATCAACACCAAACGTTCAAGCAAAGGGGCGTGATGATCCTCAACCGAGAACCCTTGATTCATAGGGTCGAGGGGATGCTCGTTGGCCGTATTCCTGATTTCGAAGTGAAGGTGAGGCCCCCCAGAAGATCCGCTGTTCCCCGATTTGGCAATCTCTTCACCGCGCTCAAAAGAAAAAGTCCCCGCTTCGGGGTAGAGGTCGACTGCGAAGCGCTGTTGCCGGTACTGGGCTTTTTTGACGTATTCGGCAATGGCCGGATCAAAGGCATTCAAGTGGGCGTATACACTGGTCTTTCCATTGGGGTGCCGGAGGTAGAGGGCTTTTCCAAAGCCGGTGGGGCCGACCCGAATGCGCACCACCGTTCCGCGCTCCACGGCGTAAACGGACTTTCCAACCACGCCACCTGTTTTGATATCGATACCGCTGTGGAAGTGATTGCTCCGGAGTTCGCCAAAGGAACCGCTGAGGATCATAGGAGGGTCCATCGGCGGATGCCAGTTTTGGGCGTTTAGGGATAAGGTCGAGACAAGGAGAAAAAGCAGGATGCGCATAGTTGGCAAATATAAGATGCTGGCCATTTGCGCCCAATACGCCGAAATGCTACATTTGTTTGAACCTAGATTCTAAACTGCATGAGCAATTTAGCGCGTACGGTGGAGCGATTAGAAGCTGATTTGAACCTGTTTATTCAGAAGTACAAGAGGCTTCAAACCGAGCACCGTGAACTCAAAGAAGAATTGATCCAAGCCGAAGAGCGTGTGGATCAAGCGCGCGAAGTGGTGGCGCAGATGGAACGGGAAAATGAACTGATTCGGATGGCTGGCACCTTGGGGGGAAATGACCCATCGGGCCGTGAGGCCACAAAATCCAAAATCAGCGAATTGGTGCGGGAAATCGATAAGTGCGTAGCACAACTGAATGGATAAAGGATGGATTCGAATATGCTTAAAATAAAGGTGAGCATCGGAAACAGAACGTATCCGCTCACCATAAAACGGGCCGATGAAGAGTCGGTGCGAAAAGCAGCAAAGACCATAGAGGCGATGCTGAAAGACTTCCAGCGTAACTACGCGGTGCAGGACCAGCAAGACCTGCTCGCTATGTGCGCCTTGCAGCTCGCCACGAAAGTGGAGCGAACGCAAAGTGATGCCGTCGTGGTCGACCAAGAGGTGACCGACCGGCTGGAAGCCCTGGGGAAGCAGTTGTCCGACGTTCTTGCTGACTAGTTCTTTACATAAAAAATAATCGCATAGCCCGCATTATTTCACATGTTTGTTAAACTCAACAGTTATTCTATTGGAGTTCAACGATTCAGACAGTTAAAAACAGGCCTTGTAGCCGTCCTGGTGACGGTGAGTCCAATCCGGACCGGTGGAAGTTTGAGGCTGTCGGCGACTCCACCCATGATATTATGGGGTTTAATAGAACCGTGAAGTAGTGTGGGCCTATTATATACCGACATATGGACAATACAGTCGTTATGATCGTCGAAGGATTGATCAGTGTGCTGGCCGGATTTGGGCTTGCCGTGATCATCCTGAGAAAACAAGGAGGCGGTAAGGTCGCCAAAATGCTGGCCGAAGCCGAGAAAGAGGGGGAACAAATCAAGAAGGACAAAATCCTTCAGGCCAAGGAGAAATTTCTGGAGCTCAAGACCGAGCATGAAGGCGTGATTCACGAACGCAATCAGCGCATGGAGGCCAAGGAGAAGAAGTTCAAGGAAAAGGACGATAAACTCCGTACCCGAATCGAGGAGAACAGCCGAAACTACAAGGAGCTCAAGGACAAGCAATCCAAACTGGACAAGCGCTTTGACGTTTTGGAACGCCGAAGCAAAGAAGTGGAGCAAATGCACCGCAAGCAGGTAGAGCAACTCGAGGTCATCTCCGGATTGTCCGCTGAGGAAGCCAAGAAGCAGCTCGTGGATGCCCTCAAAGACGAGGCGAAAGCACAGGCTTTGGCCTTGGTTCAGGAGCAGGTCGAAGAGGCGAAGTTAACCGCCAACAAAGAAGCCAAGAAGATCATCCTTCAGACCATCCAACGGGTGGGTGTAGAGCACAGCATTGAGAACAGCGTATCGGTGTTCAACATCGAAAGCGATGATGTCAAAGGACGCATCATTGGGCGTGAAGGTCGAAACATCCGTGCCTTGGAAGCCGCTACGGGGGTAGAGATCATCGTAGACGATACACCCGAGGCCATCATCTTGAGTTGTTTTGATCCGGTTCGCCGTGAAGTGGCACGATTGTCCTTGCATAAGTTGGTGACGGATGGACGAATCCATCCGGCACGAATTGAGGAAGTGGTCAAGAAGACCATTAAGGAACTCGAAGAAGAAATAGCCGAGACCGGTAAGCGCACCGCCATCGACCTCGGTATTCACAATTTACATCCGGAGCTCGTGCGGATGGTAGGACGCATGAAGTACCGTTCTTCATACGGACAAAACCTATTGCAGCACAGCCGTGAAGTGGCGAACCTCTGTTCCATTATGGCCAGTGAATTGGGGCTCAACCCCAAGGCGGCCAAACGGGCAGGACTCTTGCACGATATTGGGAAAGTGCCCGATGAAGAGAGTGAGTTGCCACACGCTATCCTAGGGATGAAGCTCTGTGAAAAGTACGGAGAGAAGCCCGATGTCTGCAATGCCGTAGGAGCTCACCACGATGAAGTGGAGATGAATACCCTCATTGCGCCGATCATTCAAGTCTGCGATGGAATCTCAGGAGCCCGTCCAGGAGCTCGTCGCCAGATTGTAGACAGCTACATCAAGCGTCTCAAGGAATTGGAAGAATTGGCCTTGCAATATCCAGGCGTGAGCAAGTCCTATGCGATTCAAGCAGGTCGAGAGCTACGTGTCGTGGTCGATTGCGACAAGGTCGACGACAACAGTGCGACGCAGCTTAGCTACGACATCAGTCAAAAAATCCAAAGTGAAATGACCTATCCAGGTCAGGTGAAGGTGACGGTGATCCGCGAAACACGGGCGGTGAACTACGCACGGTAGTCTTATTCGCTCCGTAGAATCTTATCCATTTTTCGGCCCTTGGCCAGCTCGTCGATCAGTTTTTCCATCTGACGGACTTCGCGGGTGAGCTTGGTTTGCAGCTCTTCAATTCGATATCCACAGACCACTCCCTTAATCATATGGGCGTTGGGGTGTAAGGTTGCGGCCTCAAAAAGCTCCGCATAAGAGGACCGTTTATCAATTTGTTCCTGTAATTTGGCGTCGCTAAATCCGAGGATCCAGCACAGAACCTGGTTCAGCTCTTCAACGGTCCGACCCTTCTTTTCAATCTTATTCACGTAGAGCGGATAGATGTCTGCGAAGATCATCTCGGCTATGCGTTTGTCGTGTTCCGGGGTGGTTGTGATTAATGCAGGCATGGTCAATAGCGGTTTAAATAGGTTTTCATCGCGCCGTGAGGCGCTCCAATACATGGTCAATCATCTGTTCCACAGAGGCGTGGTAATTCGCCGAAAAATCGTTGCTGGGGCGGTTGGCTATAATCACGCAGGCCGTGGTACAGCGGTGGCCCATCATTTTCCCGAGGCCATATAGGGCGGAGGTCTCCATTTCATAGTTGGTGATGCGCTCTTCTCCGAAACGGAAGCTTTCGAGACGATCGTTGAGGTCGGGTAGGGCAATCGGAATCCGAAGCTCCCGGCCCTGAGGGCCATAAAATCCGTGAGCAGTAATGGTTACTCCAACGTGGGTGTTGGGGCCTTTTAACAGATCAAGGGTTTCGTGATCGGCGCGCACGAGGTAGGGATGCGCCGCAGCCTCGGGCCAGTTCAGCTCTTTTCGGAAGGCTCTGGAGAAATCGTGGTCCATCACGTGAAGGGCGTCGTAGAAGTGCATCAGTCCATCGAAGCCAAGGGCTGCCTCACTCAATAGGATACTGTCCACGGGAATATCCGACTGGAGCGATCCTGAAGTTCCCATACGCACTAGGCGCAGGGAAGTCTTTTGATCGAGAAATTCACGGCGCTTTAGATCGATATTAACTAGGGCGTCAAGCTCGTTGAGCACAATGTCAATATTGTCCGTTCCAATACCCGTGGCCATCACGGTCAATCGCTTGCCGTTCAACTCCCCTGTATGGGTAATGAATTCTCTTTTTTGTTGACGAAGGG
Organism: Flavobacteriales bacterium; assembly: GCA_965661605.1. Classification (GTDB taxonomy): domain Bacteria; phylum Bacteroidota; class Bacteroidia; order Flavobacteriales; family ECT2AJA-044; genus ECT2AJA-044. The sequence continues at coordinate 19,039 of CBFIEH010000006.1, forward strand.
TCACCTTGTCAAACTTGTCGGAGACTAAGCGAACCCGGCCGGGGTCGCCAACCAGAAGTATGGTGTCGGCGATATCTTCTGGGTGCAAGCCCAGATGGTATACGCTGTGATCGGGATTCAAGACGAGTTCAGAAGGGGCGAGTGACATATTGCCGTTGGATTGATTCGTATGTGAACGAAGAATTCTAATTTAGCTTAAAATTCTGCAGAAAGTATGACCTACGAAAATCCTTTGATCATTGTTCCGACCGGCTTCTCGCCTCAATCGCTTTCCGCTGTTGATCAGGCGGTCAGTTTTGCCAAGCATACGGGAGGGCGTATCCTGCTGTTGACCGTCACAGAACCGACCAGTTTGTGGAGCAATTTCTTGGATCAAGATGGCGAGAATCAATTGGTGCGCCAGAAGATCGAGGAGAAATTGAGCTCACTCGCCGCGCAGTACGGAGGTCAAGGTGTGGAGATTGAGACGCGCATCGAAGAAGGGACTCCATATGAGATGGTTCGTACCGTGGCAGAAGAAGAGAACGCGGACATCATCATCATGGGAACCAATGGTGCTCCAAAAGGAATTCGCAAGCGCTTCATTGGATCCAATGCGCTGCGTGTGGTTTCCAGTGCGCAACGTCCTGTGATCACCATCAAAGGTGGAGATCATGAGATTGGCATCAAGAACATCATTCTGCCTCTGGATTTGACCAAAGAGACTAAGCAAAAAGTCGGGCATGCCATTAGCTTGGCGAAGCTCTACGGTTCTGCCATTCACGCAGTTTCTGTAGTCGATACCAATGACGACTTTGTGGTCAAGCACCTAAAGGCCAACATGCGCCAAGTGCATGATTTTATCGAAAAAGAAGGCGTTCAGGTGAATTCGGATTTCATCAAGCGAATTGGAGATGAGTCCTTCGCTTCCGCATTGATTCACTGCGCTGTCGAAAAGAAGGGAGACCTGTTTGTGATCATGACTCAAGAAGAAACCAAGGTATCAGAGTTCTTCGTGGGGTCTTTGGCGCAGAAGATTATCTATTTCAGTCCCGTACCGGTCTTGTCTATTCGACCCAAGCAACTGACCCACACTTTAGGACCTGGGGGCATGGGTATTTAAAGATTACCGAAAACTTTTTTCAAGAGATCCGTGACCCTCGCTTCGGGGTTTTCACGGATCTTTTTTTCTTCCTGAGCGACCAAGAGAAAGAGTCCGTCTAAGGTTTTCCGTGTGACGTAGTCATCCAAATCTGGATTGACGTCTTCCGTCAAGGGCAGCGCATTGTACTTGGAGACGATGGGCTCCTAAGCTGAAATCACACCGACAGATTCGATGGAATATGTACGTCGGGTTTAAAAGCGTTATGCAGTTGACTCCGCGTTTGCTGCTCCAAATATTGGTTAGCGGCCTCGTGGTTATCACTGGTCAAAATACCTTGGGCATCCTGAATGGTCATTCGCGTGATGGCGTCTACAAAAATGGGCTCAGCCTTCTTACTGGCTTCACTTGCTGCCGCGTTCAGTGTTTCGACAAACTCGTCCGCCTGGGCGCTCAATCCGAGTTGACACATTTTATTTTCCACTTTGGCCGCTTCTGGCGGGAAGGGGATGCGCAGCTTGTTGTCGTTTAAAAACCCGTTGGTTTTTGAAGCTTGGGCTACGGCATTTTGGATGCCCACATTCAGGGCTTCCTTGAGGCCGTCTACCATATCCGATTAGGTAATGATTTGACTGCTGGGCCCGCCAATGGGGTTGTTGAAGTCCGGCAGTTGAGCCGTGCCTTCACATGAGGTTAATAGGCTCAGCGCGACGCTGAGAACAAAGGAGGAGGAGAGGAGTTTCATAGCGTGAACAATCTGTAGATTTGTCGAAAGTAAGTAAACGCTATGAAATCCGAAATCATTACGATTGGAGATGAAATTCTCATCGGCCAAATTGTGGACACGAACAGTGCTTGGATGGCACAACGACTCAATGAAATTGGTGTAGACGTCGTTCAAGTCACTTCTATTTCGGATGCTCCGGAGGCCATCAAACATGCCGTTGATGAGGCGAGAACGCGAGCCCAGTTGATCGTGATTACGGGAGGATTGGGGCCAACCAATGATGATCTGACCAAGAACACGCTTGGCGAGTACTTCGAGAGTCCCGAAACGTTCCGAGAGGAAGTATTTGAGGACATCAATAAACTGTTTCGGGCCAAGGGAAGGGAGATTACCGAATTGAATCGGGCTCAAGCCAATGTTCCCGAGGCGGCTCAAGTCATTCGCAACCACGAAGGAACCGCTCCCGGCATGTGGTTTGATCGTAAGGATTGCGTCGTCGTCAGCATGCCCGGTGTGCCTTATGAAATGAAGGCTATGTTTATGCACAGTGTGCTGCCTTGGACGGTTGAGCGCTTTCAAACACCGGAAATTGTCCATCGGACTATATTGACCGCGGGTTTACCGGAGAGCATATTGGCCGCCAAGCTCGAAACCTGGGAAACGGCGTTGCCTGAAGCGATCAAGTTAGCCTACTTACCCAATGCGGGCCGCGTCCGACTGCGCTTGAGCGCTCGCGGTACAGATCGGGATCAGTTGGCGGCATTAATTGACGTGCAGGTTCAAGGATTACACGAAGTCGTTGGAAAGTACATTTACGGAGAGGGAACGGAGACCCTGGAAGAAGTAGTGGGGCTAGAACTGATCAAACGCGATCGGACCGTGGCTACAGCTGAAAGTTGCACCGGAGGAGCTATTGCTGCTGCCCTGACGAGTATTCCCGGCAGCTCCGCCTATGTGATTGGCGGCGTTGTGGCCTACAGCAATGCTGTGAAAGTAGCGCAGCTAGGGGTTGATTCGGCCTCGATTGAGGAGCACGGCGCGGTCAGTCAAGAGGTAGTGGAACAAATGGCTCGTGGGGTACGGGATCGAATGGGAACGGATTATGGAATTGCCACGAGCGGAATTGCCGGTCCAGATGGTGGATCAGAGGAGAAACCAGTCGGCACGGTTTGGATTGCCGTAGCCGGTCCTGAGCGCACGTGGAGCAAGCAATTCTTGTTTGGGACCAAGCGCAAGTTAAACGTTCACTTGAGCGTCAACGCGGGCTTGGCCAGCTTGCGTCGAGAAATTTTAGAGTCGGCTTGAAAATCTGTGAAATTATCCCGTAATTTGCACTCCAATTTTCGAAAGGAAATTTAATATTCGAAGATCATGTCTAGAGTTTGTGAACTGACCGGAAAGAAAGCATTATCAGGAAACCACGTTTCCTTCTCCAATAAGAAGACTAAGCGCCAATTCAAAGTGAACTTGGTACGCAAGCGTTTTTACTTGCCAGAAGAGGACAAGTGGTTGACCCTTCGTGTTTCAACTTCAGCGTTGAAAAACATCAATAAAAAGGGCATCACTGCAGTGGTTAAAGAAGCTCGCGAAAAAGGATACTTGACCAAGTAATCCAACGCTAAATTGCTTACATTTAGGTCGTTCCCATCCGGAGCGACCTTTTTTTATTGCCACACAATCATGAAAAGACACCTAATTTTAGCCTTGGCCGGCTTGAGCCTTTTGGCTTGCTCTAAAGAACAACCAGACACCGGAAACAGTCAAATGGACGCCTTTCCTTTTGTGACCGTAGGTCATGAAAGCCGTTATGTAACCACCTTTGACGGAACGGTGTTGGACACCTCCTCTACCTTGAAGATCATCAGTGAAGCCAACGATCGCTATCAAATGGTTCTGCAGGCGGCCGGTATAACGCAGCCCAGCACACTATATACGGATGGTACTTGGCTGTATGAATACGGTCTACAGGGTTCAGAATTGGATGCTTCGAAAGTGTACAAAAAGGATCCGGCGATTGGGGATACCTGGCAAGAGATCATTGAAAATGACACCGTTGTAAATGTGGTCAGTCAGGTAGATGTGGAGGTTACCGTGCCAGCGGGTACTTTTGTTGTGGATGTTGTGGCTTCTGCGGAAATAGGCACTACGGATTCCAGTTACGTGTACATCAATGAAAATGACGGTATTGTTAAGCAACGGCTGCAGGTTCCAGGCTTTTCCTTGTTGCTTGAATTGTACGAGAAAAACTTCTAACTACTTGGTGTAGTTTTTATTAAATGTCTATCTTTGCACTCCTCAAAAAGAAAGGATCATGGCGAAGAAAGGAAATCGCGTTCAAGTAATTCTCGAGTGTACAGAGCACAAAGAGAGTGGTATGCCAGGAACGTCACGCTACATCTCTACCAAGAATAAGAAGAACACTCCAGATCGTTTGGAGTTGAAGAAATACAACCCGATTTTGAAGCGGATGACTGTTCACCGCGAAATCAAATAATAAAGTACTATGGCTAAGAAAACCGTTGCAACCCTGCAGAGTGGCGCCTCTAAAAACTACACCAAAGTAGTGAAGATGGTGAAGTCCGATAAAGGATCGTATTCCTTCCAAGAGGATATGGTAACCAAGGACCAAGTAAACGACTTCTTCAACAAGTAAGTCGAAGCCATGAATGATCAGAGCCATCTACATCCGTAGGTGGCTTTTTTTTTGGGATATTTGCCTGAATTTCAATCGCTATGAGTTTATTCAAACGCATTTTCTCCAACGAAAAGAAAGAAACCCTTGACAAGGGACTGGAAAAGTCCAAAGAGAGTGTTTTTTCGAAGCTTTCGCGCGCTGTTGCTGGAAAATCCAAGGTCGACGATGAAGTCCTCGACAACTTGGAGGAAGTCCTGGTAACCTCAGACGTTGGAGTCACCACTACCTTAAAGGTCATCGAACGCATTGAGGAACGCGTGGCCAAAGACAAATACCTCGGCACCGATGAGCTGAATCAAATCCTCCGAGAAGAGATAGCCGGATTATTGGCAGAAAGTGAAGGGGACGAATACACCGAGATCGCCGTTCCAGAAGGAGTCAAGCCGTTTGTCATCATGGTCGTAGGGGTCAACGGAGTAGGGAAGACCACGACCATTGGGAAATTGGCTAAGCAGTTTAAAGACAAGGGGCTTAAAGTGGTTTTAGGAGCCGGAGACACCTTCCGTGCTGCGGCTATTGATCAGCTCAATGTTTGGGCTGATCGTGTTGATGTTCCGATTGTCAAGCAAAAAATGGGCTCAGATCCTGCTTCAGTTGCCTACGATACCTTACAGTCCGCCCTTTCTCAAGAGGCCGATGTGGTACTCATTGACACCGCGGGACGCCTGCACAACAAAATTGGTCTGATGAATGAGCTTTCTAAAGTGCGCAATGTCATGCAGAAGCTCATTCCGGATGCTCCTCATGAAGTACTCTTGGTGCTCGATGGTTCTACCGGCCAGAATGCCGTAGAACAGGCTCGTCAGTTTACCAAGGCGACTGAAGTGAATGCGCTGGCCATTACCAAACTGGACGGAACAGCAAAAGGCGGAGTAGTCATTGGTATCAGTGATGAATTCAAGATTCCCGTCAAGTACATCGGTGTAGGAGAGAAGGTCGAGGACCTACAGGTTTTCAACAAGTTCGAATTCGTCGATTCATTCTTCAAGCAATAAGATGCGTACCAAGCAACTTCATAAAAACACCATCAACGTTGTTACCCTTGGATGCTCCAAGAACCTTTACGACAGCGAAGTTCTGATGGGGCAACTCAAGGCAAATAAAATGGATGTTCGCCATGAGGATCCTAAGGAAGAGGGAAACATTGTGGTGATCAATACCTGCGGCTTCATCGACAACGCAAAAGAAGAATCCGTCAACACCATTCTCCACCATGCCAAGCGCAAGGAAGAAGGACTGATCGATAAGGTATTTGTGACGGGCTGTCTCAGCGAGCGGTATAAGCCAGACCTCGAGAAAGAAATCCCCAACGTGGACGAGTACTTCGGAACGCGAGATTTGCCTCGATTGCTCAAGGCCTTAGGGGCAGATTATAAGCACGAGCTCGTCGGTGAACGCCTCACGACCACCCCGACCCACTTTGCTTACCTCATGATTGCCGAAGGTTGCGACCGACCCTGCTCGTTCTGCGCCATCCCTTTGATGCGCGGTAAGCATGTCAGTAAGCCCATTGAAGACTTGGTCAAAGAAGCTGAGCACTTGGCGGCCAGTGGGGTAAAAGAATTGATCCTGATTGCCCAGGATCTGACGTATTACGGCTTGGACCTCTACAAAGAGCGTCGCTTGGCCGAATTGCTCAAGGCGCTAGCCGGAGTTGAAGGTGTCGAATGGATTCGTTTGCACTACGCCTTCCCCACGGGATTTCCCGAGGATGTGCTTGACGTTATTCGCGAAGAGCCGAAGGTGTGCAACTACATCGACATTCCCCTTCAGCATATCAGCGATCCCGTCTTGAAGTCCATGCGCCGCGGAACCACTATGGAAAAGACCAATCGCCTTTTGGATGCCTTCCGCGCTAAGGTGCCGGATATGGCGATCCGCACAACCCTCATTTGCGGGTATCCGGGCGAGACGGAGGAAGATTTTGAAACCATGAAGCAGTGGGTGGCCGATCAGCGATTCGAGCGCCTCGGAGTTTTCACCTACAGTCACGAAGAAAATACGCACGCTTTCTTGCTCGAGGACGATGTTCCCCAAGAAGTCAAGGAGGACCGCGCAGCCAAGATCATGGAGGTGCAGCAGCAGATTTCGGCAGAGAAGAATGCCGCCTTGGTGGGGCAGACCTTCCGCGTGCTTTTTGACCGCAAGGAAGGCGACTGGTTCATCGGTCGTACAGAGTTCGATTCACCAGATGTGGACAATGAAGTACTGGTCGATGCCCGCGAACACTACGTGCGCATCGGAGATTTTGCCCAGGTACGCATCACAGAAGCCTTGGATTTCGATCTCTATGGCGAGGTGGTGAGCTGACCCTTGAAGACATGCATAGGCCCGTAGGGCCATAAAAAAATCCCGCTTCACATGAGGCGGGATTTTCTTTTCTATGCGCCTACGGCGCGATGTTTTCCTTTTCGGCTTAGCCGTTCATTGAGATCAAGAATTCTTCGTTCGACTCGGTTCTGACCAAGCGATCGCGCAAGAACTCCATGGCTTCGACCGGGTTCATGTCACTCAAGTGCTTGCGTAGGATCCACAAACGCTGGAGTACGGCATCGTCCAAAAGCAAGTCTTCGCGACGCGTGCTCGAGGCCACCAAGTCGATGGCTGGGAAGACGCGCTTGTTCGCAATCTTGCGGTCGAGTTGCATTTCCATGTTACCGGTACCCTTGAACTCTTCGAAGATCACCTCGTCCATTTTGGAACCGGTGTCAATCAACGCAGTCGCAATGATGGTCAAAGAACCGCCTCCTTCAATGTTCCGGGCCGCTCCAAAGAAGCGTTTTGGCTTGTGCAAAGCGTTCGCGTCCACACCACCGGAAAGAACCTTTCCTGAGGCCGGCTGAACGGTGTTGTAGGCACGGGCCAATCGCGTAATGGAATCCAAGAGGATGACTACGTCGTGTCCACACTCTACCAATGCTTTCGCTTTTTGCAAAACGATGTTGGCTACACGCACATGGCGGTCTGCTGGCTCGTCGAAGGTCGAAGCAATGACTTCTCCTTTGACGCTGCGGGCCATGTCGGTTACTTCTTCAGGGCGCTCGTCGATCAGTAAAACCAATTGGTATACTTCCGGGTGATTGTCGGCAATCGCATTGGCGATTTCCTTCATCAACATGGTCTTACCTGTTTTTGGCTGGGCTACGATCAAACCACGCTGTCCCTTTCCAATTGGGCTGAACAGATCAATGATTCGGTTGCTGACGGATGGTTTATGACCTCCGGTCAAGTTGAATTTTTCATCTGGGAAGAGGGGAGTCAAATGCTCAAAGGCTACACGATCACGCACATAGCTTGGATCGCGTCCGTTGATCTTCTCAATCTTCACCAAGGGGAAAAACTTCTCTCCTTCTTTCGGTGGACGAACTTGTCCGACTACCGTATCTCCAGTCTTAAGACCAAAGAGTTTGATTTGGCTTTGCGACAAGTAGATATCGTCTGGTGAGCTCAAGTAGTTGTAATCAGAAGAGCGCAGGAAACCGTAGCCATCAGGCATCATTTCCAATACACCTTCGGCGGTAATGATACCGTCGAACTCAATTTCGTCTTCTTTCTTCTTTTGCTGTTGTTGACGCTGGTTCGGATTGTTGTTTCCGTTACCGCTGTTGTTCCCGCGATCGTTCCCGTTTCCGTTGTTGCGGTTGCGGTTGTTGTTTTGGCGATTGTTGTCGCGCTTGTCATCGCGGTTGTTGTCGCGCTTATCATCGCGATTGTTGTCGCGCTTTTGTCTGTTGTTGTCGCGGCCTTCGCCTTTCTCGCGGTTCTCTCCGTCGTTCTGCTTTTGATTGCGTCCGCGACGGTTGTTGTCTTGTTTGGCGTTGCCTTCGCCTTCCGCTTTTTGGTCTTGGCCGTTGTTGTTGCGGCGACCACGGTTGTTCTGGCGTTCGTTTTTCGGCTTGTCGTCACCGCCTTTTTCTTCGGCTTTTGGTGCTTCCGCTTTGGCTTCGCTCGCGGCAGCCTTCACTTTAGCAGGGCTTTCCGCTTGAACGTCAAGAATCTCATAGATGAGATCCATTTTTTTGAGCTTAGAAAGGCCTTTGACGTTAAGTTCTTTTGCAATGTCTTGCAATTCAGGGAGTTTCATCTCCTTTAATTCCAAAATGTCGTACATGGAATGGTTGTTAAGTAATATGGGAATCCGGATGGATTCGCTCGTTTCAATCGTACTGATCTGGTGTAAAACAGGAAGTAGAGTGAAGCAGGATGCTTCGTAGATATTGCAAGTATACAAAGATTTCCTCGATATGAGCGAAGTTCTCAATAAAAGAATCGTCGACTAGCCTCTTAAAATGTCCTATTTTTACGCCTTCAAACGACCTAGAATGTTACAACGCGTACAAACGATATACCTGATAGCCGGAATTCTCTGGACCATCTCTGTTGGCTTTATCGGCACTTTCTTCGAAGTCGATGGAGAGCCCGTGAAATTGGCACAGAATCCGATCATCACGATCTTGCTTGCTGCCGTAGTGGTGCTTTACATGGTGGGAATTGCCATGTACCAAAACCGCAAGGCACAGGTCAACATCAACCGGATCAATACTTTGTACAACCTATTGCTCTTTGGTGGAGCGGTTTACTTTGCCTATTTCCACATTCCTCAAATGCGGGACGGTGATGCCCATATGTACTGGGGGGCTACCATTCCCATCCTAAACGTGGTATTGCTCTTCTTGGCGAATCGAGGGATCGTGGCCGATGAGGAACTGGTTCGCTCTCTAGACCGATTGCGCTAAGCTTTTCCCGAGCCGCGTTTACCAAGCTCAATGACTTCCAAGTCTTTAATGTCCGCACCGTCAATGGTAAAGCGGAGCATGGTCCTTATTTTGTGGAAACCATGTATGCCCGCTGCGCCGGGATTCATGTGAAGAAGCTCCAAATCCTTGTCGTACATCACCTTTAAAATGTGGCTGTGCCCAGTAATAAACAGCTTGGGTGGATTGGCCCGGATTTCATCCCGCACTTCTCTGCTGTAGCGTTTGGGATATCCCCCGATATGTGTCATCCAAACCTCGACGTCTTCGCAGTGAAAACGATTGTGTAGGGGCCAGGTGCGTCGAACGATTTGATCATCAATATTGCCGAACACCGCGCGGACCGGGGCGATCTTTTCCAACTCGTCGGTAACGCGAATGGGGCCGATATCACCGGCGTGCCAGATTTCATCGCACTCGCCCAGCAGTTCAAGCATGCGCTCGTCGACATGGCCGTGGGTGTCCGATAGGAGTCCGATTCTTTTCATACGGGATTGATACCTTTGCAAACGTACTCAAAACAACCCTCCTTTGCGTTACTTCGTTCAACTCAGCTACCACGGCAGCGCCTTTCACGGCTGGCAGGTTCAACCCAATGCCAAAACCGTCCAGGGTCACCTGACCGATAGTCTGACGCAATTGCTCGGAACGCCAGTGGAAATCGTAGGGGCCGGGAGGACGGATACGGGAGTGCACGCCCGAATGATGATGGCTCATTTCGATGCGGAAGAACTACCGGAAAATTTAGTCTACCGTTGGAACCGATTCTTACCTGACGGCATCGCCATCCAGAAAATCTGGCCCTTGGGACCAGAAGTTGGCCGAGAGGGACGAGGTGCTCATGCGCGCTTTGACGCCACTTCGAGGGCCTACGAGTATTGGATGACCTCGCGAAAGGATCCTTTCCTGATTGATCGAGCGTGGTACTGGCACGGCCCACTGGATATCGGCGCCATGCAAGCCGGAGCCGACATCCTCAAAGAGTACACGGATTTCGAAAGCTTCTCACGGACCAATAGTGATGTCCATACCTTCAATTGCCGCATCGATGAAGCCTATTTTGAACAGCGCCAAGACCTCTTGGTCTTCACCATCAGGGCTGATCGCTTCTTGCGCAATATGGTTCGAGCGGTCGTCGGGACGCTTGTGGAAGTCGGCCAGGGAAAACGTACCTTGAATCAGCTTCGGGAAACCATCGAAAAGAAGGATCGAACCGCGGCCGGAACATCTGCCCCTGCATCTGGTTTATACTTAATTGACGTGGCCTATCCGCCCGAATTTGCCGCCCCACATGAGTGATTCTCAAGTAACTGGAAAAGCCTTTGACCTCGGGCTTTTGAGACGTATTTTAAGCTATGCAGCTCCCTATCGCGGTCGCTTTTACCTCGGTTTGTTCCTGACCTTATTCATCTCTATCCTTTCGACCTCGCGGCCTATTCTGATTCAATACACCATTGATCACTATGTAGCACCTACGGAGGGCGAACCGGATGCACAATGGCTGCTGTACATGATCCTGATCATGATCGGCATTCTGATCGTGGAAAGCCTGGTACAATTCAGTTCCATCTTCATCACCAACTGGCTCGGTCAAAACATCATTAAGGACATGCGGATGCAGCTCTACCGCCACATCCTGCAATTCAAAATGAAGTACTTTGATCAGACCCCGATCGGAACCCTAGTGACCCGAGCGGTCAGCGATATCGAGACAATTGCGAATATCTTTTCTCAGGGCATCATTGTCATTTTCGGGGACCTCTTCAAGTTGACTGTGGTCTTGATAACCATGTTCGTCTACAATTGGCGTCTGGCTCTGTTGGCCCTAGCGGTCATGCCGCTGTTGATCTTCGCGGCCCGACTTTTCCAAAAGGCCATCAAAAAGGCCTTTAGTGATGTCCGGACACAAGTCGCCAAATTGAATGCCTTTGTCCAGGAGCATCTGACCGGCATGAAAATCGTCCAGATCTTCGGACGAGAAGACCAGGAATTCGAGAAATTCCAGGACATCAACCGAGAGCACATGAAGGCCAATATCCGTTCGATCTGGCACTTCAGCATTTTCTTGCCCGTAGTGGAGATCAGCTCCGCAATCTCCATCGGATTGATTGTCTGGTGGGGTGGACTGCACGCCGCCCTCGAGGACGGTTTGACCCTAGGAGACTTGATAGCCTTCATCCTCTTCGTGAGCATGATGTTTCGTCCTATTCGCCAACTCGCCGACCGCTTCAACACCCTCCAAATGGGGATGGTTTCAAGCGACCGAGTCTTCAAAGTATTGGATACCGATTTCCAGATTCCTAATGAGGGGAGCCTGCGGCTCGATGATGTTCGCGGCAACATCGACTTCCAGAATGTGGTTTTTGGTTACAACGAAGATGAGCCTGTCCTCAAGGGCATATCCTTTGAAGTCAAAGAAGGGCAGACTTTGGCCTTAGTCGGTGCTACTGGTGCCGGAAAGACCTCCATCATTAACCTGCTCAGTCGCTTCTATGAAATCCAAAGCGGTAGCATCACGGTGGATGGAACGGATATTCACGAAGTGGAGCTCGAAAACCTGCGCTCACACATCGCCGTAGTTCTTCAAGACGTCTTTCTCTTCAGCGATTCCATCTACAACAACATTACGCTCAACGAGGACATTCCGCTGGAGAAGATCGAAGAAGCGGCGCGCATTATTGGTGTGGATGAGTTCATCGATAGCCTTCCCGGCCGATACGATTATAACGTCCGAGAGCGTGGGGGAATGCTCTCCGCGGGCCAACGCCAATTGATCTCTTTCCTTCGGGCCTATATTAGCGAGCCCAGCATCCTGATCCTGGACGAAGCGACCAGCTCTGTCGACACCCATACCGAGCAACTCATTCAAAATGCCATTGACAAACTCACGGAGAACCGAACGAGCATTGTCATTGCCCACCGTTTGGCTACCATACAGAAGGCCGATCAAATCTTGGTTTTAGAAAAAGGTCAGATTGTGGAGCGCGGAAACCACCAAGAACTCCTCAAGCTCGAGGGCAAGTACAAGGAACTGTACGAGCTTCAATTTGAGAACGAAGTACCCGCAGTAGATTAAGCCTCTACGGCCACCCCTTCATTAGCGGTGAGTTCGGTATACCATTCTTGGAACTGAACCGTAACGGGTCCTCGCTCACCATTGCCAATAATTCGACCGTCGATTTCTCCTACAGGGCTTAATTCTCCCATGGATCCGGTGGTAAAGCACTCGTCGGCGGTATAGAGTTCCGTAATGCTCAAGTTTTTTTCGCGGTGCGGAAATCCTTTTTCGGCCGCAATCCGCAAGAGCGTCGCTCGCGTAATGCCGGGCAAGCAGGCATCGGCAAAAGGGGTGAGCAGTTCGCCATTCTTCACCACAAAGAGATTCATGGCATTGGTCTCTGAAGCAAAGCCATGGAGGTCCAACATAACGGCGTCGTCCACACCGGCCACATTGGCTTCAATTTTGGCGAGTATATTATTGATCAGATTGTTGTGGTGAATTTTTGAATCCACACACATCGGCGGATTTCGGCGAATACTCGAAGTGATGAGCCGCAGCATTTTACCGTCGAAGATCTTCTTCTTCCATTCTGCCAGTACGATGAGCGAGCAACCGTACTTATTCCAATGCGGACTCATCCCACTGGTCACCTTTCGCCCGCGGGTAAGGGTGAGGCGAATGTGCGTTTCATCCGTCATGCCGTTGGCCTTGAGCGTTTCTCGAACGGCTTTTCGAATCTCATCCTTACTCGGAATCCCCTCGAAGGCCATGGTGTGTGCGCTGTTCATCATGCGATCCAGATGCTCTTCGAGCTTGAAGATGCGGCCGTTGTATACGCGCAGACCTTCCCATACAGCGTCACCGCCTTGCACCACACTGTCAAAAACAGAGATTTTAGCTTCGTCCCTGGAGTACAGCATACCGTCAATCCAGATGAGGAGTTCTCGGTTTCGTTCGTCGGGGAGTGCAATGTGATCAGTCATGATTCGGAGCTTTTAGTGCGTGTTTGTAGAGTTCGTTGTAATGAGGTAGACATTCACGCAAGAGAGCGTGCAAGAATTCAGGAAAGGGCTCTGTCTTGTACTTATAAGGTTGAAAACCGGTGCTTGTGTGCAAGTTGTGGTACCAGTGCGGTGCCCAAGCCCCATCTTCGGGCCGAGGTCCCGCAGGCCACTGAAGCATACGCGCGGTATAGGGAATGCCGAGCCGTTCACAGACCTGTTCAAGTATGGCTTCTGGATTGAGCAGTAGCTCTCGGGAATCTATGACCATCGGGTCATGTCCCTCGTGAACCAATTCCGTGTAAAGTTGATGTTGCCGCTCATAGGCCGTATCCAAAAGCGCAGGGTGGGGGATCTGCTTGATCAATGTCGGAAGCATTTGTTCGGGATCGCGAATCAGAAAGATGTTATGCAGTTCGCGGAGAAAACTGTGATCCTCAATGCCCTCCAGATGGTGCGCCATGTTCTTGACAAAGAGTACCGGTCTGTCGTATCCGGTGGAGACAAACCGATCTAGGCAAGAGCCTACTTCGAGGTCCAGTTCTTCTAGCAGCTCTTCACGCCCGGGATGGTCGACGCCCGTTCGCACGAGATATGGACCGTACAAGGGCTCGTCTATGACCCGGGTATCGGGCCGTTGCGCAAAGCTGTACATCAGAGCGGTGCTGACATTGCGCGGCCCTGACCAAAGACATATTCGTTTCATAGTCGTGTAGTGTGGCTCCAAATCTGCACAATTTTCCTTGAAGAACATTTGGTTTATAAAGTAAACTAGTTTGTGTATGCTTCATCAAAACCTCCTATCATGAAAAAAACACTAATGATCATCATTTGCGCCTACGGCGCGATAAGCGCTTCAGCGCAGAACCCCGTCAAAGAGAACCTTGCTTGGATGGTGGGGGACTGGGGTGGCTCTGGCTGGGCCAGCCAAGGCCCTGGCTCCAAGGTCAACTTCAACTCTCCATCATCTCTTTATTGATTGGGGTGGAGAAGGCAGACTTTAATTTCCTTTTGGAAGAAACGAAGGCTTCCAAGGGGAACCTGAGTGTTCAGATCAAGAAGCTGAGTTAGGCGGGCTATATTGAGGTGGCCAAGTCTTTTGTCAATAACTACCCGAAAACGGAATGCTCCATGACCAAAAAGGGCATCAAAGCCTTTGACACCTACGTTACGGGAATTTCAAAATACTTGAAGAAGTAGATTCTCGCTTGCGTTTAAAGCTTGTCGGCCAGGTACCCAGAGGTAAAGCCTACACCGCTTTCGACCAGCCCTTCGGGAGTGCCTTCAAAGAGGATGTTCCCTCCACGGACTCCGCCTTCTGGACCGAGGTCAATCACCCAATCCGCACATTTGATGATGTCGAGATTGTGCTCGATGATCAAGATACTGTGTCCTTTGGCAATCAGGGCATTGAAGCTATCCAAGAGCTTGAGGATGTCGTGGAAATGCAATCCTGTAGTTGGCTCGTCAAAGATAAAGAGGGTGTGTCCTTGGTTGCCACCTCGGCTCAAGAAACTAGCCAGTTTAACACGCTGAGCTTCACCACCTGATAGGGTAGAAGAGCTTTGTCCTAAGTGGATATAACCCAGCCCGACGTCCTGCAGCGGCTGCAATTTGTCGGCAATCTTCTGATGCTTGTTGGTCGTAAAGAAGTCAATGGCTTCATCAATGGTCATCTCCAAGACTTGGTAGATGTTCTTGCCGTCCACCTTGACTTCTAGAATTTCATCTTTGAAGCGTTGCCCTTTACAGACCTCACAGGTGAGGTGAACGTCGGCCATGAACTGCATTTCGATCTGCACTTCACCTTCACCTTCACAGTTGTCGCATCGACCGCCCTCAACATTGAAGCTGAAGTGCTTGGCCTTATAGCCTCGGTTCTTACTCAGTTTTTGACCGGCATATAGGGCACGTATTTCGTCGTAGGCCTTGACATAGGTCACCGGATTGGATCGGCTCGATTTTCCAATAGGATTCTGATCCACAAACTCCACTTCCGTCAATTGATCTACATTTCCTCCAAGCCCGTCGAATTCACCGGTGCGTCCTGCGTATCCGCCCAAGCGTTTCTTCAAGGCCGGATACAGAATGTCTTTGATCAGCGTACTTTTCCCAGATCCGCTCACCCCGGAAACCACTGTGAGCGCTTCAAGCGGGAGTTTGGTGTTGATGTTCCGAAGGTTGTTTTCTCGGGCACCGTTGAGCTCTACCCAATTGCGTCCTTTTCGACGAACATCTGGTACGGGGATTTCCAATTTACCGGTCAGGTACTGTCCGGTCAGACTGCTTTGATCTGAAAGCAGCTCATCATGAGTCCCCCAAAACATCAGCTCTCCGCCAAGGGTGCCAGCCATCGGGCCGATGTCAATAAGCAGGTCCGCCGCCTTCATAATGTCCTCGTCGTGTTCCACTACAATAACCGTGTTGCCCAAATCTCTTAGACTTTGGAGCACTTCAATCAAGCGTTCTGTGTCTTTACTGTGCAGTCCAATAGAAGGTTCATCCAGTATGTACATGGAGCCAACTAAGGAGGAGCCCAAGGAGGTAGCTAAGTTGATGCGTTGCGATTCTCCTCCAGATAGAGTAGAGGAACGACGATTGAGGGTCAGGTAGTCCAATCCTACTTGATTGAGGAATCGGAGGCGACTCGTGATTTCAATCAGAATTCGTTTGCTGACTTCTTGCTCGTATTCATTGAGCTGAAGATTTTCCATGAGGGGCTGCAGCTCTCCGATAGGTAACTCCACCAAGTCCGTAATCTTGTAGCCATCGACTTGGACGTATCCCGCTTCCTTGCGTAGTCGTCTTCCCTTACACGTTGTGCAGCGTGTTTTGCCGCGATATCGCGAAAGCATGACGCGGTATTGGATCTTGTAGCTCTTGGATTCTAAATATTCAAAGAAGGCGTTGATGCCCATGAAATGTGCATTGCCTTCCCAGAGCAGTTCGCGCTGGGCGTCCGTGAGCTCGTAGTACGGACGGTGAATCGGGAAATCAAAACGCTCTGCATTCAGTATGAGATCGTTCTTGTACTCTTGCATTTTCTCGCCTTTCCAGCAAACGATGGCGTCTTCGTATATGCTCAAACCCTTGTTGGGGACGACGAGGTCCTCATCAATACCTAAAATACTCCCATAACCCTCGCACTTGGGGCATGCTCCATAGGGGTTGTTGAAGCTAAAAAGATGCTCCGATGGTTCGTCGAACTCCATACCGTCGAGTTCGAATCGGTTGCTGTATTCGGTTCTCTTCCCCTCATCCGCTTCTTCAATGATGCAGATGCCTTTTCCTTCGTAAAAAGCGGTTTGAACGGAGTCCGCAAGGCGGGTCTGAGTGTCTTCATCATTGGCCTGAGCGGCCAATCGGTCCACGACTAAATAAGTCGAATTCCAGTCGATGTCCGCCTTTTGTTCGAGGAGATCGTCAATGCGGTCTACACCACCATCGCGCCGTAGGCGGGCAAAACCCTGCTGCTGCAAGACCTTTAATTGTTGTTCGCTGTTCCGCTCAGCATGAAGCTGAACTGGCGCGAGTACCATGATTCGCGTCCCGTCCTTCATTTGAGCCACAGCATTGACGACATCCGTGACGCTGTGGCGCTGAACTTCCTGACCGCTAATAGGGGAGAAGGTACTTCCAATGCGCGCGTACAAGAGTTTGAGGTAGTCGTAGATTTCCGTACTGGTGCCTACCGTAGAGCGCGGGTTGCGGGTATTGACCTTCTGTTCAATGGCGATGGCCGGCGCAATACCTTTAATGTATTCGACTTCCGGCTTATTTAGTCGGCCTAGAAATTGACGGGCATAGCTCGAAAGGCTTTCTACATATCGACGCTGCCCCTCCGCATAGAGGGTGTCAAAAGCCAAAGAAGACTTTCCAGAACCTGAGAGTCCGGTCACCACGACCAAGCGGTTCCGTGGAATAACCACGTCAATATTCTTCAGGTTGTGTAGCCGGGCCCCTTTTATGAGAATGTTCTCTTTGGGGTTGTAGGATTCGATGTCCGCGGTCATAAAAAGTGGTACGGTTTTAGCACTAACACGGGTAATTCGGAAGAGTTCTTTCGAAAGTCGAAGCGCAAAATTAGAGGAATAAAAGTTGTGTTGTATCCAAATTATTCTATATTTGATGCTTAGACTCCGAGATCAGTATTTGTTTAATCCTAACTTTTTAGTCGCTTATACCACACGTTTACTTTTTGTTTTTGGGAGCTGATAGAGCTTTTCGAAGCAGATTTTGAGAAGAACCAAAACTAGGTAAACTATGCACTTGAAGCAGTGTGAGGATTCTGCATTGGTACAGATGTACCAAGGCGGAAATGAGCAAGCGCTAGAAGAATTGGTCGTACGCCACAGACAGCGTATCTATGCGTACATTTTGACTCGGGTCCACGACCAAGATTTAGCCGAGGATTTATTTCAAGATGCCTTCATCAAGGTGATTAAGACCTTGAAGAAAGGAAAGTACAACGAGGAAGGTAAGTTTCTTCCCTGGGTGTTGCGGATTTCGCACAACCTCATTATCGACCATTTCCGTCGCAATAAGCGGATGCCGATGATGGAGACCACGGAAGACTTCGACATATTCGACGTCATCGCGGATTCAGGATTGAGTGCGGAAAATCAGATCATCAAAGATCAGATCATACAAGACGTGCGCAAATTGATCCAGAAACTTCCACCCGAGCAGAAAGAGGTATTGATTATGCGCCACTATGCCGAGATGAGTTTCAAGGATATTGCGGCTCAAACGGATGTGAGCATCAATACTGCACTTGGTCGTATGCGCTATGCCTTAATCAACTTGAGAAAGCTGATTGCAGAGCACCACATGAACATGACCATGGGGTGATACTTCAGGAATAGCGAAAAAATTTCAGTGACGTAAAATATTGGCATTACGGGTCCGTTATTTTGGGGAAGTTTAACCCAATAGACCTTTTATGGCCAAAACTTTTACTCCCGATTTTTTGCTGCAATATTCGTACGGAGAGCTCAATGAGCGCGACCGCAAAGAGGTAGAAGCGCTCTGCATTCAGGATCCCTACTTGAGAGACGAGTTGGAGATGATCAATGAAAGTAAAGCTCTGCTGAACGAAATCGAACTACGCCCAAAAGAGCGTACGGTTCAAAACATCCTTTCATTCAGTCAAGCGTATCACGTCGACAAGCTCGCTGAAGGGCGTCATGCGGAAATGATTTTGAACTAATTTCGATCCGAAGTAAAGAAGCTAAGCGGCCCATTTTGGCCGCTTTTTTTATTCGTAGCCGTTCTTCTTGAGGAACTCCTTTCGACCGATAGTCCTCGTGATGTAATCGCGTTCAGGCTTGAATCCCCTGGCGGGGCTGTACTGGCGCCCGTAGAAGATGATCTGCAAGTGAAGCTTGTTCCATTTTTCTCTAGGGAAGAGTCGCTTGGCATCTTTTTCGGTCTGCACGATGCTCTTGCCGTTAGAGAACCCCCATCTCCACATCAATCGGTGGATGTGGGTGTCCACGGGAAAGCTAGGCACCCCAAAACTCTGGGCCATAACTACTTGTGCGGTTTTGTGTCCAACTCCAGGTAAAGCCTCTAGTTTTTCCAGGTCCGCGGGAACCTCTCCTCGGTACTGCTCAGTCAGTATTTTAGACAATCCACTGATGGCCTTGGATTTTGCCGGACTCAGCCCACAGGGCCGGATGATTTCTTTGACCTCCTCCACAGGAACCTTTGCCATATCGTAGGGATTATCGGCACGATCAAAGAGCAATGGCGTGATCTTATTGACGCGTTCATCGGTACATTGGGCACTCAACAATACGGCAACCAATAGAGTATAGGGGTCTTGATGATCAAGGGGTACAGGAGTCTCGGGGAAGAGCTTTTCAAGCTCATCAATGACGTAATTCACTTTTTCAGCCTTGGTCATCAGCTCGTCCGATGTATAGGTCATGAGTAACTCTTTTCCATTTCGCTCCGTTTCGAAGCGAGGAAGTTCTGCATCCGGATAGAGTTTTTTGACTTCCACATGAATGTGGTTGTCGATTTTTCAAGAAGGTCATATGGATGCTCAACTCCTTCAAAAAAAACCGAGTAGTTCTTGTTGAAGGTATTGAACAGGTGATGGCCAAAAACCTTAAGCAAATCTGGAACGGGGATGCCTGATTTCTGACTTAACGCAACGACCAGGGCAACCATTTCGGAATGCGGATAGGTTCCAACGGCTGTGTAGGCTCCTCCGCTGGCTAGCTCTGTGGATTCTATTAAATGATCTACTGTTTCTAGGCCGAATTTTTCTTCGACTAACTCCAAAAACTCGGAGAAGACTATCCCTTTCATGACCTTGTATATTTCAGATTAAATTAGGAAAAAATATTCTGAGCCACATCGGCCTGTGTTTAGCGAACAATCGCTGTTCGCGCGTGTCATAAGTCAAAGTATTAGTCATGAGTGAATTGAAAGAAGGGTCATCTGCTCCTGCCTTTAGCGGAGTGGATCAAAGTGGCAACACGGTTGCCTTATCGGAGTTGAGTGGAAGAAAGGTCATCCTGTATTTTTATCCCAAGGATGACACGCCAGGTTGTACGGCGGAAGCGTGCAGTTTACGCGATTACTACACAGAGCTCGAGGCCAAGGGCTTTGAAGTCATCGGTGTCAGTGCGGACACTGAAAAGAAACACGCCAAGTTTGCTGAAAAATACGATTTGCCTTTCCGACTCATTGCGGATACGGAGAAGGAAATCATCAACGCCTATGGAGCATGGGGGCTCAAGAAATTCATGGGGCGGGAATACGAAGGTATTATTCGCAAGACCTTCGTTATTGACGAATCTGGATCTATTGAACGCGTCTTCGACAAAGTGAAGACTAAGGCACATGCAGAACAAATTCTCGAGTCCTACGCATCGTGAATAAATAATTCATAAAAGGACATACAAACGCGTTGTCGATGGCCTCGACAAGGTCTATATTTGGTTCGAATTGAAGGAACTGAATTAGGACAGTACGATTATGGACGAAAAAGAAAAAGCAGCAAAATTAAAGGCACTTAAGCTTACAATGGATAAGCTTGACAAGACCTACGGGAAAGGGGCCGTCATGAAGATGGGTGACTCTGCTGTAGAGAATGTTGATGCTATACCCTCAGGCTCATTGAGTCTAGATATTGCGCTCGGAATAGGAGGGTATCCACGAGGACGAGTAGTTGAAATCTACGGACCAGAATCTTCGGGTAAAACAACACTAACCTTACATGCCATTGCCGAAGCTCAGCGACAAGGAGGAATTGCCGCGTTTATTGATGCGGAACACGCATTTGATCGCTTCTATGCAGAGAAACTCGGCGTAGATATTGAGAACCTCTACGTTGCGCAACCGGATAATGGAGAGCAAGCATTAGAGATTACAGATAATCTGATTCGTTCAGGAGCCATTGATATTATTGTGATTGACTCTGTTGCAGCATTGACTCCCAAGAGTGAAATCGAGGGTGAAATGGGTGATTCGAAGGTGGGATTGCAGGCGCGCTTGATGTCTCAAGCACTTCGAAAGCTGACCGGAACGATTAACAAGACCGGTTGCTGCTGTATCTTCATCAACCAGCTCAGAGAGAAAATCGGTGTGATGTTCGGTAATCCGGAAACGACCACTGGAGGAAATGCATTGAAGTTCTATTCTTCCGTTCGGTTGGATATTCGACGCATTGGTCAAATTAAGGATACGGAAAGTGTCAAAGGAAATAGAGCGCGCGTTAAAGTCGTCAAGAACAAGGTTGCGCCTCCTTTCCGTCAAGCAGAGTTTGATATCATGTACGGAGAAGGAATTTCAAAGTCAGGTGAAATTGTGGACCTGGGTGTGGACCACAATGTCCTTCAGAAAAGTGGTTCCTGGTATGCCTACGGAGATACCAAACTTGGGCAGGGAAGAGATGCCGTTAAAAACCTTCTTCAGGACAATCCGGAACTCTCCGAAGAGATTGAAGGTAAAATTCGAGAATTGATTAATGGAGCCGAATGATCTTGCGTCGGCTTCTCATCGTACTAGTGTCTATACTTGTATGGGCTTGTTCATCTGAGCCTCAGGTTCAAGAGACGGAAGAATCGGTAGTCGCTGCGCCCATTGATAGCGTAAGAGCACTGGTTGCTCAAGACTCAAGTAATGCTCAGGCTTTCGCTCGCTTGGCTATATTGGAACTTCAAGGTCGTGATTTAAAGGCCGCTCAATTAGCGGCGAATACGGCTATTCGGTTGGATTCGAACGACTTGTATGTTTTGGAGTCTTTTGGTGACGTGTTTTTCGTGCTCAATCAAACTCGCAAATCCAGGGACAGCTGGACGCGATGTGCAGAACTGGATGAGGAGAATGTAGCTTGTAGGCTCAAGCTTGCCGAGCTCTATTTTGCTGTTCGAAGTTATTCCGAAGCTTTGGAACGGCTAAATGAGGTCCTTTTAATAGAAGGAAGGAATCCGAATGCACTGTTTCTAAAAGGAAATGTCTATAAAGAGATGGGAGACACGGCAAACGCCGCTACCTTTATTCAGGCAGCGATTGACGCCAACCCGGAATTCTACGACGCCTATGAACAGCTCGGTGTCTTGTACGCAGCCCAAGGAGATTCTCTTGCTGTAGTTTATTACCAGAAGGCTATTGAGTTGCAGCCAAATGAGCCCAATATCTACTACAACCTAGGAGTATATCATCAAGCTCAAGAGCAATGGAATAGGGCATTGGAAGCGTATTCTTCAGCGGTTCAAGTAGACCCCAAGCATTTCAATAGCCATTACAATATGGGATACATTCACGTTTTGTTGAGTGTATGGAATCAAGGAGCGGTCCATTTTACGGATGCGATTAATGCGAAAAGTGATTACTATCAAGCCTTCTACGGTAGAGCCTATTGTTTTGAAATGCTTGGTGATGTAAAACGCGCAAAAGAAGACTATGAACGCGCTGTCAATATGAAAGTTGATTACCAGCCCGCTCGGGAGGGTTTGGACCGTGTAGAGCGGACCATGAGCGTAGGTCAATAAATTAGAGCTTAGTCGTCAGACTACGAACGACTTTAAATCCGGTCAAGAATTCTTTTGCGACAATCCGAATAAGCGTGTACAAGGGAATGGCTATGATCATTCCAACAACTCCTCCTATTGTTCCCGCCACAGAAATCACCAAGAAGATCTCTAGAGGGTGAGCTAGAACGGAATTACTGAAAATCACGGGTTGGGAAACAATGTTGTCAAAAAGCTGCACGGCTGTAAACGTTCCGAGAACCTGAGCGGCAAGAACACCTGTATGGTCAGCAAAGCCAAGTTCGACGTTTAGCAAAAGGCTGATCAATAGGGCAAAGGTTCCTCCAATAATGGGCCCGATGTAGGGGATGAGATTGAAAATACCAGCGAAGAAGCCAATGGTTAAAGCATATTTGACACCAAATATGGAAAGGCCAATGGTCAGCAATAAAGTGACTACGCTTATTTGAATCAAAAGACCAATGAAATAGCGAGACAAAAGGCGCTGAGAGTTTGAGAGCACGCGCTTCATGGATTCCATGTGCTTTTCAGGCGTCAGGGAGTAAACCATTTGGGTGAGAATATAATCGTCCTTCAGAAGGAAAAACGTAATGAAGGAGATGGAGAACAGGGCGACTACAATTCCACTGAAGGTTCCTAGAATTCCTCCCATGAATGAGGAGATGTCTGTGACCTGCAGAAGTTCGGATAATGGGGCTTCAAGGGAAGTGCGGTTGTTCAGTGCTTCAGCTTCGAGGTTGTAGCGCTCCAAGAAAGCTACGGCATCGGCCCGCAAGGGCTCTAAGCCTTCCCAAACCTTCTTCACTTCGATATTGGAGATGATTTCCACACCTTGCGCAATGAGTGGGGTGAGCAGGCTGAAGAGGCCTACAAGAAAAACGATAAAAGTTGTCAAGACCATCAGCGCCTTAAGCCAAGAGGGGATGTGTTTTCCCCTGATTTGAATTTTGTGGAAGAGATTCATGAGCGGTCGTCCAACTAACGCGAGAACGGCGCTGCAGATAAAATAGACGACTAGAGAACGCACATACCAAAGGAGGACCATGAAAAGGATGACACTAATTCCACCGATGATTTGCCGTGTGCGTTGATTCATGTTAAGGGTTTTCTTCGCCTAAAAATACGAATTGGATCAAGTTAGCCCCCATTTGAAGGGATTGCTCCCGAATTTGGGGACTGTCGTTGTGAACTTCGGCATCTTCCCAACCGTCACCGAGATCACTTTCATACGAGTAGAAGGCTACCAGTCGACCTTCGTAAATAAGACCGAAGCCTTGGGGTGGAAGGTCATCGTGCTCGTGTACCTTGGGAAGCCCATTATCGAATTCGAAACGACTGTGATAGATGGGGTGGTCAAAGGGAAGCTCAACTAATTCCAGCTCGGGAAAGACCTTCTTCAACTCGGGACGGATATAAGGGTCCATTCCGTAGTTGTCATCAATATGGAGAAACCCACCGGCAATAAGGTACTTGCGAATGTTCTCCGCTTCTTGAGCGTCAAAGACGACATTCCCGTGCCCAGTCATATGGACAAACGGGTAATTGTACAGTTCAGGACTACCCACTTCAACGATATCGTACTCGGGATCTATATCCGTTCCGAGTTGATCGTTACAAAAAGAGATGAGGTTTGTGATGCTGCTTGGATTCGAATACCAATCGCCACCGCCGCGATATTTAGCCACGGCTAATTTGAAGCTCTGGGCCTGAAGTCCCAGGGTGGCGAAGAATAAGATGAAAAAGATGGTTTTCTTCATAGCGCAAACGTATGCAACCTTAACGCAATTCCATAGCCTTAAGTGCCAAGACTGAGCAAGAAAGTAAGCCTGCCGTTTCCGTTCGAAGTCGCATGTCCCCTAAATCTAGCCCTATCCATCCATTTGATTGAGCCAGTTCAATTTCGGAGGAGGAAAAATCTCCCTCCGGACCTATGGCGATGACACAGGACTTTCCAGTTATGGACTGGATCGGAACTTTGTCTCGCTCTTCGCAATGTGCGATGTACTTTTCTTCTTCCTGAACGTTCGACCAGAATTTCGCGGTTTTGACCAAGCCATGGAGTTCAGGAATCCAACTCCTATTGCTTTGCTTCATCGCGGAAACCATGATGCGTATGAGCCGATCAAAGTTGACCTTTGCTCTTTCGCTGTGATCCCCTTCAAGCAAGGTTATGCGTTCAACGCCGAGTTCAACAGCTTTTTCAACCAGCCACTCGATTCGGTCCCGATTCTTGGTCGGGGCAATGGCCAAATGGAACTGAATGGAACGGGGACTTTCTTCGGCAGTGCTTTGAATCTCCAAGACTGTTCTTTTGGCGTCCGGAATGCTGATCGCGCAACGAAATCGCTGACCTCTTCCGTTGACCACTTCCACTGGATCTCCAATATTGAGTCGGAGTACCCGGATGGCGTGCTTGCTTTCATCGGGCGGCAGCTCTGGCTGGGTCGCGCTAAAGTCTGGGGCGTAAAACTCCGGCATTACTGCTTGCTGATGAATTTACCTACGAGAAAAGCGACCAGTACGGTCATGTAAACCTGTCCAACTAAGGATAGGGTGTATGCTAGGAACTGGGCTACCGGTGCTTTTGGAGTGACGTCTCCGTAACCAAGAGTAGACATGGTGACGAAGGAGTAATAGAAGAAATCGTGCAAATTCGGATCTCCCGTATAGGCGAAGTAGAGTGCTTCAGGGTTAAAGGACTCCACAGCGATGAAAACGAGCCCTGCGGACATTCCTACCAGCAAGTACACACTAATGGCACCCAAGATAACGTGAAGATTAACCCGTTTGGATCTTGCGATTTGCATCATCATTCGAACCGTTAGAAGACCGAAGAAAATAATGACGACAAACCCTAATACAATCCTGAGTCGCGGTGGTAAGCTGAAAAAGGTCGTCACTTGCGCGATGGCGGCACTTAAGCCCAATCCGATCCACCATCTTCCTTGGGGATGATCGGGATCAAGGCTGTATACCGCGGTCAAGAGAATAACCAATAGGATACCGCTGAACACCCAGTTCTCTGCCTGCGTATGATCGGCAACCGCCATGGCGAAAAGACCGAGAATGGTTGTGGAGAGCATGAGGGTATAGGGTTCCCTCAATATGGCCCTTAGTCGTCGTATGGGTCTACTTCGTCTCAATCGTCTAGTGAAGGAATTTGACCGGGCAGATACGGTAATCCAGAACTGTCCATTTGATTGTAAAGTTCTGTCAAAGATCCATCAATGCTTCGTAATTCATCCAAAACGGGTCCCATAGCCTCACGAATGTACGCGGCGTTCTCCAGTTGTTGTTGTGTCGGCTCCGAGCGCACACTCCAAGCGTAGTATGCAGTCATGCCTAATCGATTACTGATGCTGGGTACAGTGGCAAACTCTCGACTGCTCAACGTCGCATCACCGTCCAAGGTGATCTTCAATTGATGCAAGCGATCTTTTAGATCGTTCATAGCCGCGGCATTCTTGCTATTAAAGGCATACGTTTGTTGCATCAGACCTCTGAGGTGCGCCCATTCCGAGACCAGTTCTGAAATAGCATCACGAGCAGCGTATACAATTCGATTCAGATCGCGCAAATCACTGAAAAAGGCCAATAGAGCCGCTTCATCCGAGGTGGGAAGCGAGACGTTGTTTAGCGGCACACAATTGAATTCCTGAGCCTCAACGAGGGTGCGAATTCCGGAAGTATCCACCTGGTGAAGGCTGATGAAGTAGGTTCCCGGTACGGCTGGGAAACTTCCGCCCGCATCGTAAAACACATTTTTGGCCTTGGTTGAAATGGGATCCAAACTTTGATATTCAAAATCCCAGGTAATCTGGTGAATACCCTTGCTCGCGGAGGCTTCCATCCGGCGCACTAGATTTCCATCGGCATCGGTGATGTCGAAATAGACGTAGGGTTTCTCTTCCGTATCCTCTGCCAGTAATTCTTCGTAACTCGGATACGGGGTATCGTTCCCGTCCTTGGCCAATTTCGCTTCGGCTTTTTTACGAGCACCCTTACGGGTGGATAAGCTTTCCTTGAGGTAATAGGTAATGGTCGCCCCAAAAGAAGGATTATCAGCAGACCAATAAGTCTCCCCCTTGAAGCCGTTTTTGCCGTAAATATTGGGTGATGCCTCACGATACATGAGCGCATCGGGAATCTCGAAAATATGAGCTTCATTTTCCATCAACTCGTCACTCATTTCGCGAATAGGGGAGTAGTCGTCAAGTACGTAAAACCCTCGGCCAAAACTCGCCAGTACCAAGTCGTTGTGCTCCGGCTGAATCTCCATGTCGCGAACGGCAATCGTCGGCAATCCAGACTTCAACTGAACCCAATGACCTCCGCCATCTACACTGACAAAAGCACCAAACTCCGTTCCACAGAACAGGATGTTTGGGTTCTCATGATCTTCGGCAATGCAGTAAACCGAACCACGCTCCGGCAGGTTTGAGGCAATAGAACTCCAGCTCGCCCCTTTGTTCGTGGATTTCAGTAAATAGGGCTTGAAGTCTCCGTTCTTGTGGTTGTTGAAGACGGCGTAAACCGTCCCCTCATCGTGCTGAGACGCCAACAGATAGTTGACATAAGTACGCTCGGGAACTCCTGGGAAATCATCATAGGTTTTCCACTCGCTGCCGTCGTTATCGGTGACGTGGATGAGACCGTCATCTGATCCGGCGTAAAGAAGACCTGGCTTGACAGCACTTTCATGCAAGGCAACCAATGCCCCGTAAATACTGGTGCTTTTGTTTTTCATCACAGCATCTACACTCCAAACGCGGTCCATAACAGGCAGTGCGTTGCGGTCTAATCCGCGAGTCATGTCCTCGCTAATGGTCTCCCAACTCTGTCCGCGATCGTCGCTTTTATAAAGGCGGTTTGCCCCAAAGTAAAGTCGGGTGTGGCTGTGTGGGCTAATGATGAGCGGTGCATCCCAGTTGTATACGAGGGCGTCTTCGCCGGGTTTGGGCATAGGCTTGATATCCACGCGCTCTCCAGATTGACGATCATAGCGTACCAAGAAACCGTATTGGCTCTGAGCGTAAATGATGTTGGGATCAGTGGGGTCGACTTGGGTTTCAAATCCATCTCCTCCTTTGGTGAGGAACCACTTTTCGTTGGGAATACCCGCGTCGTCTATGGTCTGTGAAGGGCCACCCATGCTGAAGTTGTCTTGGGTTCCACCGTACACATTGTAAAAGGGCTTTGCGCGGTCCAAGCTCACCTTGTAGAACTGGGTTACGGGTAGGTTTGGATGGTACTTCCACGTCGCCGCACCGTCAAAACTTTCGTATACCCCACCGTCACAGCCGGCGAGCAAATAGTCCTCGTCATTGGGGTCGATCCACAAGCAGTGGTTGTCCACGTGCTTATTTCGCTCTCCGGTATCGTCGAAGTTGGCACCCCCATCACGCGTCACATACCCGTAGGTATTCATGACATATACGGTATTCACATCGTTTGGATGTGGTACGAGCTCTTGATAGTAGTTTCCGCTGGTACTTAAGGAGTTCATTTTGCTCCAGCTCTCACCGCGGTCCGTTGAGCGGAAGAAACCTCCTGATTCAGATGCAGCTTCAATAATGGCGTAAAGGACGTCGGGGTCTGCAGGACTCACCGCCATTCCACTGCGACCGACATCGCCAGAGGGAAGTCCAGATTTTAGCTTGCGCCAGTTGGCTCCACCATCTTCTGATTTGTAGATAGCTGATTCCGGTCCACCTGAGATATACGTCCAGACATGACGTCGTCTTTGGTGCGCAGTAGCGTAAAGAATATCTGGATTGCGCGGATCTAGGTGAATTTCGTTGAAGCCGGTGTGCTCAGAAACTTCCAAAATGAGTTCCCAGTTCTCGCCACCGTCGGTGGTCTTGTACACTCCGCGCTCTCCACCGGCACTCCAAAGTGGTCCGTAGGCGGCCACGTAGACCACATTGCTGTTACGTGGATCCACGGTGATCATACCGATGTGCTCGGAAGTCTTCAGTCCCATGTTCTTCCAAGACTTACCGCCATCGCGGCTTCTGTACACACCGTCACCGTATGCGACGGAGCGCTGGTTGTTGTTTTCACCGGTTCCTACCCAAATAACATTGGAGTTATTAGGATCCATGGTGACACAGCCGATGGAATAGGAGCCTTGGCTGTCGAATATGGGCTTATACGTCGATCCGGCATTGGTTGTTTTCCAAACTCCTCCGGAGGCCACAGCTACGTAGTATTCAGCTCGATCTTCGGGGTTGACGGCAAAGTCTGCAATACGACCAGAGGTCAGTGCAGGTCCGAGGTTCCGAAAAGAGAACGTGCCCAGGTCACCCGAGGTCAGCCAATAGCCGTCATCGGATTGTGCAGAAGCCATAAGGGCACAAAAGGCGAGTAGAAGGGTGTAGTATTTTTTCATCAGTCGAATTTTCAGGAAGCCCAAAATACTAAAAAAGGCGCCATGCTTTACGGTCATGAGGACAGCAAGGGGTCAAATAAAAAAGCCCCGCCATAAGGCAGGGCTTCGATGGGTTTTATCGTGCCGTTAGGCACCCAACTTGGCTTGCAACCCTTCATCGAGGGCGGCCAAGAATTCCTCCGTAGTGAGCCAGTGCTCGTTGGTCATGTCTTTCCCGTGAATCAAAAGGGCGAGGTCTTTGGTCATGCGCCCGCTTTCAACGGTCTCGATACACACCGCTTCAAGTGAATTGGCGAAGTCGATCAAGGCTTGATTTCCGTCGAGTTTCCCGCGGTGTGCCAGTCCTCGCGTCCAAGCGAAAATAGAGGCAATCGGGTTGGTCGAGGTCTTCTTCCCTTGTTGGTGCTGGCGGTAGTGACGGGTTACCGTTCCGTGCGCCGCTTCCGCTTCCATTACTTCTCCATCAGGAGTCAAAAGGGTAGAGGTCATCAAACCTAAGGAACCGAAACCTTGAGCAACGGTATCGGATTGAACGTCTCCGTCGTAGTTCTTACACGCCCAAACGAAACCACCTTCCCACTTGAGGGCTGCAGCAACCATGTCGTCGATCAAACGGTGCTCGTACGTGATCCCAGCAGCGGCAAACTTATCAGCGAACTCACTGTCAAACACTTCTTGGAAGATGTCCTTGAATCGTCCGTCATACGCCTTCAAAATGGTGTTCTTGGTACTCAAGTAGAGTGGCCATTTCTTCGCCAAGGCTTGATTCATACAGCTGCGCGCGAATCCGTAGATCGATTCGTCCGTGTTGTACATGCTCATGGCTACTCCACCATCGCCTTCGAAGTTGTACACTTCCCAAGTCTGCTCTTCACCACCACCTTCTGGAATGAAGCTCATGGTCAATTTTCCGCGACCTTTAATCACGGTGTCTGTTGCGCGGTACTGGTCGCCAAAAGCGTGACGTCCGATGCAGATGGGCTGTGTCCATCCTGGAACCAATCGAGGCACATTGCTCATGATGATCGGCTCGCGGAAAACGGTACCTCCGATGATGTTACGAATGGTTCCGTTTGGAGAACGCCACATTTTCTTGAGGTCAAATTCTTCGACACGATCCTCATCTGGAGTGATGGTCGCACATTTGATACCCACCTTATGCTTTTTGACAGCTTCAGCGGCATCCACGGTGATTTGATCATCCGTTTCGTCGCGCTTTTCAACTCCCAAATCGTAGTATTCCAGTTGGATATCGAGGTAAGGAAGGATCAATTTGTCCTTGATAAATTGCCAAATGATCCGCGTCATTTCGTCGCCATCCATTTCGACCACAGGATTGGCAACTTTAATTTTTTCGAAACTCATAATCGGTATAGGTTAAAACGTCAATCTCGTTTTTAAGAGCCGCGAATTTAAGAAATTAAGGGTAAAAATGCCCGCAAAACCCGAGCGCATAAAAGGTCACAAAGACACTTAAAAATCGACGTCGAGGTCCAGACGCTGGCGCAAATCGAGTAGGGCAGGGTTTTTTTCGGCCATGTGTTTGAACTTCTCCTGCGGGGTGTAGAGCTGCTTCACCTGCTCGTGATCCAGTACGATGGTCTCCAGCTGCATGTGGAAATTATTGAGTCGAGTGCGCAGGAATTCCATGAGCTCGGGCTTCTCCTTTTCGATCTCGTTCCTCTGAATGTTGTTTTCTACTTCAAAGGTCACGTGATACTCAGCGCCAAGATTTGGCTTGTGCTTGTTCAGCGTACTCATCAAGCTCCATTTCTGCTCTTCCTTAAGCTTATCGCAATAAAGATCCCAATAGTATTGAAGGCGTTCCTGGTCAAAGGGATCGGCTGGTCCTTTTGGAGAATCACTTTCAATAACTGGCTTTTCCTGGGCTTTTTTCTCCTGCTCATCCATCAGGTCATTGATGGAAATCGTAGCTCCACGGCCTCTTTTGTTTGTGGCCCTGCGGGCCGATGGTACCGTCACCGGAGCGCTCGCCGCCGGTTCGGGAGTTATAGTCCTCTCCACTGCGGGCTCTGGAGGAGTCACGGCAACAGGCGCTGATTCGGCAACAGGCGTAGGTTCAGGTGTCGGAGTGGGCGCGGGTTCGGAAGGCGGCGCTGGTGCTTGAACTGGCGCTGGGCTTTCTTGAATTTCCGCTTGAGGTGGGGTGGAGGCGCCGCTCTGATAGCGCGTCTTGGCCTGAGAAGGAGCTAGGATTCCCGCTTCTTCAACTACTTTTTTTTTTTACCTCCGCATCCAGGGAGCTCAATTGCATCAGCGTAATCTCAACCAAGAGGCGTTGGTTGTTGCTGGTCTTGTACTTGACGTCCGCGTCATTGGTCAGTTCAAGGCCTCGGGCCAGCCAAACCATGGAACAAGACTGGGATTGCTCTCGGTACCGCGCCTTGATTCGTTCACCTACTTGGAGGAGCTGAAGGGTTACTTCGTCTTGGCAGACCAATAGATTCCGCAGATGCTCGGCCAAACCACCGATGAAGTGATGTCCGTCAAATCCGCGCTGTAAAATTTCGTCAAACAACAACAGGCTTGAGCTGATGTCCTGCCCCAAGAGGTGATCCACGAGCTTGAAATAGTACTCGTAGTCAAGGATGTTGAGGTTGTCGATGACCGCTTGATAGGTCAATTCATTTCCGGAGAAGCTCACCATCCGATCAAAAATGGAAAGGGCATCCCTCATGGCACCATCCGCCTTTTGGGCAATGATGTGCAGAGCGTCTTGTTCCGCTTGCACTCCTTCTTGCTCTGCAACGTATTGAAGATGACCCACTATGTCTTCCACTCCAATTCGGTTGAAGTCAAAGATTTGGCAACGGCTCAAGATGGTTGGAATGATCTTGTGCTTCTCCGTAGTTGCCAGAATGAAGATGGCGTGAGCGGGTGGCTCTTCCAAAGTTTTCAGAAAAGCGTTGAAGGCCGCTTGGCTGAGCATGTGGACCTCATCTATGATATAGACCTTGAATTTTCCGCGCTGTGGAGCAAATCGGACTTGGTCGATGAGGTTTCGAATGTCGTCTACTGAGTTATTCGAAGCGGCATCCAGCTCAAAGATGTTGAATGAAAAATCATCGTCTCCACCAGTCAACTCAACTCCGGCATCGTCCAAGTTGATGGCTTTGGCCAGGATTCGCGCACAGGTGGTTTTTCCTACACCTCGTGGGCCGCAAAACAAGAGGGCTTGCGCGAGGTGGTTGCTTTTAATGGCATTTTGGAGGGTGCGTGTAATGGACTGTTGGCCCACTACACTCTCAAAATTCTGCGGACGATATTTCCGCGCTGAAACAATGAAATTCTCCATAGGACAAATATAGAAGGGCGTTTCTTTTTCCACTTCCCCAAAACACATGAGTTATGAACAGAATATAAAGACTCGCACGTGGTTGTTCGGGTGAAGGGTATTTTTTATCTTTGCCGTCCGTTTTTACGGACTAGTTAATTCATTGATTATCAATTAAACGATTCTGAGATGTCGAATCAGTACGAGACCGTCTTCATCTTACATCCCGTTTTATCTGAAGACCAGATAAAGGAGACGGTAAAGAAATTCCAGGATTTACTCAAAGCCGGAGGCGCTGAGTTTATATCCGTGGAAGATTGGGGGCTGCGCAAGTTGGCCTATCCCATCCAAAAGAAGAAAAGTGGATTCTATCACCTTTTCGAATTCAAAGCACCTGGTACCCTTATTGACGGTATTGAAACCGAATTGCGCCGTGATGAGCGCATCATGCGTTTCTTGACCGTCCGTATGGACAAGTACCACGTGGAGTACGCTGAAAAGCGTCGTAAGCGTTTGTCGAACAAAAAACAGGAGGCATAATCATGGCTGAAGGATTGATGAAAGAAGCCCAATCGAAGGGTGGAGGTCAAGGAGACATTCGTTACTTGACGCCTCTAAGTATCGACACCGGTAAAAAAGAAAAATACTGCCGCTTTAAAAAAGCAGGCATCAAATTCATCGACTACAAGGATCCAGATTTCTTGTTGAAGTTGGTGAACGAGCAAGGAAAAATCTTGCCTCGTCGATTGACCGGTACCTCATTGAAGTATCAACGTAAAGTTGCCACGGCTATCAAACGTGCTCGTCACTTAGCACTGATGCCATACGTGGGTGACATGCTTAAATAAGGAGCACCATGGATATCATTCTGAAACAAGACGTTGAGAACCTAGGGTTTAAAGACGATATCGTAACAGTTAAGCCAGGATACGCTCGTAACTACCTGATTCCACAAGGGATCGGTATTATGGCGACTCCTTCAGCAGTTAAAATGTTGGAAGAAACGCTTCGTCAGCGCGCTCACAAAGAAGCGAAGTTGATTGAAGACGCGAACAAGACTGCTGCTGCATTGGCCGAAGCTGAAATCGTAATGAAAGCAAAAGTAGCCAAGGGTGGAACCAAGTTGTTTGGTTCTGTGACTGCTTCTGACCTCTCTGCCAAATTGGAAGAGATGGGGCACAACATCGACCGCAAGTATATTGCGATCATCGGTGGTGCTGTAAAAGCACTTGGTAACTACGAAGCGGTAATCCGCTTGCACCGTGAAGTGCGTGCAAACGTAAATTTTGCAGTAACTGCCGAATAAGGCATTTACCTCATCCAAATAGAAAGCCCCGCCTTGTGCGGGGTTTTTTTGTTTTTGGCCAAGGGAATTTTCTAACTTCTTCGACCAAATTGCGACGAAATGAATTTTCAGATCAAGTCATTCGAAGAATACCAAGAGAAATACAAACAGAGTGTTGAGGATCCATCGGGTTTCTGGGACGAAATCGCTCGAGAGTATCAGTGGAGAAGTCCGTGGGAAAAAACCTTTGAATCAGATTTTTCTAAGCCAGAAGTGAAGTGGTTCACCAACGCAAAGCTCAATATAACGGAGAACTGCCTTGATCGTCATTTAGAAGAGCGAGGTAATAAGCTGGCTATTATTTGGGAGCCTAATGATCCTAAAGAACAGTTTATTCGCTGGACTTATCGAGAGCTTTACGAGCGTGTAAACCGGTTTGCCAACGTGATGAAATCTCATGGAGTTGTAAAGGGCGACCGCATCGCTATTTACATGCCTATGATTCCGGATTTAGCCGTAGCCACCTTGGCATGTGCACGTATAGGAGCCATACACAGTGTTGTTTTCGCCGGATTCTCCGCTTCCGCGTTGGCCGATCGAATCAACGATGCACAGTGTAAGATGGTACTAACATCAGACGGTCTATACAGAGGAGCAAAAGAAATACCGGTTAAGGCAGTTGTAGACGAAGCACTACAAGAATGCCCGTGTGTTGAAACCGTTCTTGTTGCCGAGCGGACTAAATGGTCGGTGCAAATGAAAGACGGAAGAGACTTCTGGTTATATCCTGAAATGGAGCAGGCCCAAAAGGAATGCCCGGCGGAGGAGATGGATGCAGAAGACATGCTGTTCATTCTGTACACCAGTGGATCCACTGGTAAACCGAAAGGTGTTGTTCATACATGTGGAGGTTATATGGTCTACGCCGGTTACAGTTTTGCTAACGTATTTCAGTACGGTGAATCCGACATCTATTGGTGTACCGCGGATGTGGGCTGGATAACAGGGCACAGCTATATCGTGTACGGACCACTTTTAAATGGAGCAACGACCCTGATGTTTGAAGGCATACCTACCTACCCAGATCCGGGAAGATTCTGGCAAATTTGCGATAAGCACAGCGTGAATCAATTTTATACAGCGCCTACTGCCATTCGCGCATTAATGGCTCATGGTGATGACCATGTACTGTCTTACGGATTGTATTCGCTTAAAGTATTGGGTACCGTAGGAGAACCGATCAACGAAGAAGCCTGGGAATGGTACCATATCCATGTGGGAAAAGAAAAGTGTCCCATAGTCGACACTTGGTGGCAAACAGAAACAGGAGGAATTATGATCTCTGGTCTCGGTGGTCATTCCCCAATGAATCCGTCCCACGCCGGATATCCGCTTCCCGGTATTCAGCCTGTCCTTCTCGACAGTGAAGGAAATGAAATAAGTGAAAACGAAGTCGAGGGCTACTTGTGCATCAAACACCCATGGCCATCTATGCTCCGAACCACTTACGGTGATCATGAGCGCTGTCGAGTGACTTACTTTTCTCACTACAATGGTTATTACTTCACCGGAGATGGAGCAAAACGAGATAAAGATGGCATGTATCGAATTATTGGACGGGTGGATGATGTGATCAACGTTTCCGGGCATCGTTTTGGAACTGCAGAAATAGAGAACGCCATAAACGCCAATGAAAAGGTGGCTGAAAGCGCGGTCGTAGGATATCCTCATCCGATTAAGGGGCAGAGTATTTATGCGTACGTTATCACCCGTGATCAAATAGAAAATGAAGACGTTCTAAGCGCGGAGATTGTGGAAACTGTTGTCGCCGAGATTGGGAAAATTGCAAAGCCGGAGAAGATTCAATTTGTGCCGGGCTTACCCAAGACACGGTCTGGAAAAATCATGCGTCGAATCCTTCGTAAAGTGGCAGAGGGTGATACCTCCAATTTGGGTGACACTTCAACGTTGTTGGACCCTGAGGTAGTGGAGGTTATTAAGAAAGGAGCCCTTTGATCTCAATGGCTGTAACATTCCCCATTCTTTCACCGTTGTTTTACTACCTTCCAATCATGAAAAACGCACGACTTTCGGTTGCTTTATGCGCACTGTTCTTGGCTTTTGGAGTTCATTCCTCTGAAGGTCAAGTTCTGTATTCTAGCCAAGAATCTCTGAACCGGGTATGGTCAAATCCTGCGGAAACGGGGTTTCAGACCATTGGAGGGTTGAGATTGAATACTCGGCTTCAGCGTTTCTCTGGTGTACCGGGAGTTCCTTACCAAAGCTATTGGGTGACCAATGAAAATCGAATCAATGAGTGGTTCAATACCGGTATTTCCTTCTACTACGACTTAGATGGCTTAGCCTTGAACAGATTTCAGTTTGGCGTTCCCCTAGCTATTGATTTCGGGGAAGAATTTCACTGGTCTGTTGGGGCTACTCCCTACGCACATTTAAGCTACTACGGTACGGATCCGGGCGGTCCGCCCATCGATACCCCAGGAGGATTTCCGGCGGAAAACGAGTGGATCTGGAATTTTGGAGCTCACTTTGGAGCCGCCTTGGAATATAGGGGCTTGCACGCTGGGGTGTCCTTTTTCAACGCCGTGCATACGGAGAAAGACTTTACGGAATACGACGTGAGTCGTGTCTATGTTTCCTATCGATTTGAGATTCAGGAAGACCTAGATCTAGAGCCTGTAGTGACCTTTCGACTCAACGAACAAAGCAACGCGAATGATTTTGGAGCTCACCTCTGGATTCGGGATGCAATGCTCGTAGGGGCTCATTGGAGATCCGCAGAATTAGATGGTCAGAACTGGCTCATCTTGCAAGTGGGATATGCAGCCATCAATCAATTTGAGTTCTACACCTCTTTTGACTTCGATATGGGGGTGACGTACCCAGGCTTCACGGCCGAGGTTGGGCTGCAGTACAGCTTTAACGACTAGGACTTAGCTCAGTGTTGCTTGATCTCGGAAGCTGCCTTGTCTGCGCGCGCAAAGGCGGTTTTATTCTTCCACTTGAACCAACCATTTCCCATAGTCTTGCGCAGTAAATCATCGATATGCGTAGCAATACCCACTTTCCAAAGACCCAAGAAGCGTGTGCTCCAGCGAGGGCTCAATGAACGCAGGCTCATAGCAAATCCACCTTCCAGATACTCGATGTGGTGCCACCAAGCACTGGGAATGAAGAGCGTATCGCCCATTTCCATAATCGTACTGACACCGCGAACATGCTCGAGAGCCGGAAATTTATCGTAGTCTGGATGGTCCACGTCAACTTGGCTGTGGACGCCAAATGGAAAACGGTAGAGTAGTTCGCTCTGATCAGGAGGGAACAAGACTACCCGCTTTCTTCCGTGGAATTGGGTCAAAAAGACATTGGACATATCCATATCCTGATGGATACGAACAATACTGTTGGCTCCTCCAAAAAAGGTAAATGGAAGCTGTTTTACCCAACCCGAATTGATATCTGGAAACTTAAAGTCATTCTTCAACTCCGGCATGTGCTTGAAGATGTTGAAGAGGAAGATTCGTTTGTTGGTCGGCTCGCGTTCGATGAGGTCAAGGTAATCTCCAAAACGCATGTATTCATCAGGAGCCTTAAAGGACCGGTCTACCTTTTCGGGGATTTCATCAAAAATTCCGACTTCAAGATCTCCCAGGTTCTCACGGAAGAAATCCATGGTCCACTTTGTGTACGCTGGCTCATCCTTCAACAAGCCGCGAATGACCACAGGCTTATTTGGGAGCACGTACTTTTTGCGGAACTGCTCGGCAGTTATTTCTCCAACTTCGTAACGGTCTATGGGTGCACTAAAATCAATCGGCATAGGTCTGTCTCCTTCTCCTGGGCAAAATTAGATGCCCGTATAATTGTGTGGAGTGATTTTTATCATCTCCTGTTTAACTTCTTCGCGGACCTCCAACTGGCCGATGAAGGCTGCCAGAGATTCCTGAGTGATGCGCTCGTTGGTCCGAGTTAGTGCTGTTAGTGCTTCGTAAGGTTTCGGGTAACCTTCACGACGAAGAATGTTCTGAATCGCTTCAGCGACTACAGCCCAATTCGCTTCCAATTCAGAGGCAATTCGTTCTTCGTTGAGCAGTAATTTACCCAATCCTTTTAACGTGCTTTTAATAGCGAGTATTCCGTGTGCCAACGGCATCCCGGTATTTCTCAGTACAGTGGAGTCCGTCAAATCCCGCTGTAGGCGCGAAATCGGGAGCTTCGCAGCTAGGTGCTCCAAAAGGGCGTTTGCAATTCCCAAGTTTCCTTCTGAATTCTCAAAGTCAATGGGATTCACCTTATGAGGCATGGCCGAACTACCTACTTCACCAGCCTTGATCTTTTGTTTGAAGTAGTCCATGGAGATGTAGGTCCAAATGTCTCGGTCCAGATCCATGATGATGTTGTGGACGCGCTTCAAACCATCGCAGAAAGCGGCAAAGTAGTCGTAGTGTTCGATTTGTGTGGTCGGCCAACTGTGCTTTAAACCGAGAATTTTCTCTACAAAATGGGTTCCAAAGGACTTCCAATCTTGATTTGGGTAAGTCACCTGGTGAGCGTTGAAGTTTCCGGTAGCCCCACCGAATTTGGCGGCAAATGGGATGCGCTCAATCTCAGCCATCTGAAGCTTCAGACGTTCAACAAAGACCGCAATCTCTTTTCCCAGACGAGTAGGGGAGGCTGGTTGACCATGGGTACGCGCCAACATTGGAATATGCGCCCATTCTTGGCTGAGCTCATTTAAGCGCTCAATTAATTCCACAAGTGCTGGTAAATACGCCTGTCGGTATCCCTCTTTGAGGCTGAGTGGAATGGCCGTGTTGTTGACGTCTTGAGAGGTCAGGCCAAAGTGCACAAACTCAATATACGGTTCCAAGCCCAGCGCTGGGAAGCGTTTCTTAATGAAGTACTCTACCGCTTTGACATCGTGGTTAGTCGTCTTCTCCGTCTCCTTGATTTCTAGTGCATCATCCTCAGAGAACTCCGTGTAGAGTGCCCGCAAGGCATCAAAGGTTGAACTTGGGACATCGGCCAATTCAGGCACTCTAGAACCGCAAAGCGCAATGAAGTATTCAATTTCAACACGAACGCGGTATTGAATCAGGCCAAATTCGGAAAAGAAAGGCGCCAGTTCTTCCACTTTGCTTCGGTAACGACCGTCGACTGGAGAAATGGCGTTTAAAGCGTTGAGCTTCATGGGTCTCTTATTAGGCGGCAAAGGTAGTAAAAAGGCACGGAAATTGGTATTATTGCAGCCTAGTTCAGTCCTATGGATTTGGTTCGCGTCAGCGCAGTTTCATACCTCAACACCCTGCCTTTTCAATACGGCTTTGTCCACGGCCCTAAGATTGCCATGGACCTGAGTTTGGATATTCCATTCGAATGCGCTCAAAAGCTCATTGATGGCCAGGCAGAAGTGGGACTGATCCCAGTGGCCACACTTCCAGAGTTGCCAGAATTTAGCATCATCACCGACTACTGCATTGCTGCGGATGGCCCCGTACGAACCGTTCTCCTATACAGCGATGTACCCATTCACCAGGTGGAGACCATTTGGCTTGATTATCAAAGCAGAACCAGTGTGAACCTCTGCCGCATCCTCTGTGCTGAATTCTGGAGGGTCAATCCGGAATTCAAGGCCACAACTCCTGGTTTTGAGCAAGGTTTTGGCGGTCGAGAAGCTGCAGTGGTCATTGGTGATCGCACTTTCCGGATGGAAAAGGAGTACGCCTACACTTATGATCTGAGCGAGGTTTGGAAGGACATGACCGGCTTGCCTTTTGTCTTTGCCGCTTGGGTAGCGCACGCCGTGGTCACTCCTGAATTCACACGTGCCTTCAACGAGCTTCTGCGCTTTGGTATGGAGCACCGCCAAGAAGCAATTGATCAATACCTTCGGGAGAACGATGACCCTGGAGATTTGCAGGGCTATTTAATGCAGTCCATAAAATACGAATGGGGAACTAAGGAGGCCCAGGCGCTCCAACTCTTCTTGACCAAGCTGGATGGTTTACCGCCGCTGCCTAAGTAAATCGAATCATGGCCCTGAATACGGCCTTGTCTCTTCCGATACTGTACGCCTCCATGGTATGATCCGTTCCGACCACCGAGCGCTTGGATAAAATTTCTTCTCCTTCCGTGGTTTCCGCCAGATAATTCGTGACTATTTTATTCCAAGGACGAACCCATTCTGCACTTTCAAAGGTGTCCAATAGCCAACGGAGGTACTTGGTGTTATTGACGTGCCGATTTAAGTCAATATCGCTGAAGGGCACGGTAAAACGGCGTTCGTGATCTCCATGGTCCAAGGCCTCCACCTTGAGGGGCATGTCTTCTATGGCGTGTATGTGTGCGCGTTCCGTGAGTATGAGCGCTAAGTTTTCCAGAGGACTGACCCTACGGGTCGATGCGTCCAGCAGCACATAGCTAGACGTAGCCCGTCCAAAAGTTTCTCCTTCCGAATCCTTCCACAGCCAATCGCGCCGTGCAAAGAAACCATCCTTTCCCTTCGGCCAGGTTTGCAAGCGCACTTCTTCCCCGGAACGAGGTAGGCGATCAAATTCCACTTGCATGCGGGTAACAACCCAGAACACTCCCTGTTCCCTTAAGGCTTGAACTCCATAACCCAGTTCTTCAGCATGGAACCAAGCAATCTCTTCCATCCGTTCCATGACTCCGGCAGGGGTCATTTTTTGATGGATATCGCTTTCCGAAGGACGTACGACAAAGGTGGATTCTCTTAAGCTCTTCATTACTCGATGCGGTGACCCCGGGCCTTTTCAAGGATTTTGAACCATCGCTCTCGGCTCATTTCCTCAGAGTGCTCGGTCATGAAGGCCTTCCAGCGCTCTGGTTTGGTGGAGCCTACAATTGGAAGGGGATTTGAAGGATGTCGACGCATCCACTGTAAAACTTCTCCGGGTTCGGCAATATCTGTGAGTTTCCCTCCTCCCAGAGGTCCCCAGATCTGTGGTCGTTTCTTTCGGTGAGCCAATTGATCGAGTTGTCCATTCCAAATCGGGTCCAGATGCGTTAAGCTCCACTCGATTTGGTTCGTCTCCAAAGCTATGTGCTTGTTCAATAAATCCCACTGATGAGGTAAGAAGTTGGATGTACCCACTGCTTTGAGTAACCCTTCCTCTTGAAGACTTTGAAAGGCATGAGCGATTTCTTCATAGACCATGAGCGGATCGGGACGATGAATCAGCAGCATGTCTAAGTAGTCCGTTTGCAGATGCTCCAGGCTGCGTTGTGCCGCAGAACGAATGTACTCATAGGTGGTGTTGTAGTGCTTGACTTCTCCTTGAATAATGCCGCACTTGGTGATGAGTGTAAGCTTCGATCGATCGGTGCCACTGGCCTTAAGCGCTACTCCGAACTCTGCTTCTCCTTTTCCTTCTCCGTAGATATCAGCAAGATCGAAGTGGTCAATGCCCATCTCTATGGCTTCGGCAATCCGATCCCCCTGTTCTTGTGGAGACCAGCCGGCGCCCCAAGCGCCCCAGCGCATGGTCCCTAGAACGAGTTTCGGTTCACTCATAAGGCTTGTTTTAAGATTCGGATGGTCCGTTTTTCTCCGCTAGGCCAAGTAAACTCGGCGAAGTACATTCCCGCCGGAAGTGCGCCTGTGGATAATTCGTACTCACCAAGGGACCAAGCTGAACGCGGTAGATTCACCATCATAGCTAATTTGCCCTCGGTCGAATAAAGTCTGATGGATGTAGGCCGATCAGAAGAATGCTCCACTCGGAAACGAACACTATCGGCAAAAGGGTTTGGAAAAGTGGTCACCTCTGGTCCTAAAACCTCTTCAGGTGTTGACAACTCATCGAGAGGGAAGGCGAAGTCGATGAGCTCGTCCAAAGTGGCGCGCCAAAGCCCCCAACTATGCCCTTCGTAGTACTCTCCCCAATGCACTGGGAAGCCCTCTTGAATGAGCGAATCCCGTAGCGTGCGGTTGTAGTATTTAACCGATTCATAAGTTCCCCAAACCATGGCGACCCGGATATTGTCGGCATCGCTTTGGGCAATGACATCGAGTGTGTGAAAATCATCGGGCCAAAAAGCCCCGCTGTGAAACCCGACGTTTCCGAAGACTTCTTCGTGCTGAAAGGCGATGAGTGCAGAGATGTTTCCGCCAAAGGAATCTCCGAGCACCATCCGGCCCCAAGGTCCGGTAATAGTGGACTACATGCCGTCAATGTAGGGGACCAATTCTTGCGCAAAGAATGCGGTGTAGGCATCGCGAAGGGCAAAGGCGTATTCATCGTTGCGATTGGTCGGGGTTACAAAGACGCCAATAACGGGCTGAATGGAGTCTGCGGCGATGAGGTTATCGAGTACCGTGGGGGCACTTCCGAGTAGGCGGTATTCTGTACCGTCTTGAAAATACACCGTCGGATAGGTCTGTGTGCTGTCGTAGTTCGGCGGTAAATAGACGTGAACCGGATAGGTTTTATTGGTATTGGTGCTGTTGATGCTGTGGGTAATAACGGTTCCGGAAGGGACAGAAGGCTCGGCGACAATCTCCCAGGGCTGCACGTATTGGGGCATGGCCAGCTCACTATTGGACCCAAAGCCTCCGGGAGCTGTATGAGGATTCAAAGGATCCAAGACCCAGTTGCCGCTGACGATGAGCTTGTAGTCTAATCGAGCCGTAGGCTCAAAACTCAAGCTTCGATACTTTAAGGTAGAACCTCCAATGGGAAAGAGATCATTGCCGCTGGGGTTCCAGCTGTTGAAATCGCCCGCGACTTGCACGGAGGTGGCGCTACCCCGATGTAAAAAGACCGCTGAATCACCGCTGACGTAAGGGGTTTCGGGGTGTGCTAGGAAGAAGCTGTCAATGAGGGCTTCTTGGATCGTTGAGTTTCCCTGATTGGCTAATAAGGCGTAGTACAGGGTTTGAAAATCATTCTGTCCTGAGCTCAAAAGAGGAATCAGTACAAGGGCGATGAGCAGTCGTTTCATAGCGTCGATAAGAATTGAACGAGAACCTTGCGGTATTCTTCTGGGTGGTCCAGCACGGACTTGGCGTGTTCAGATCCTGGCGCCAGCCATTGTTGCTTTGGGCCAGGGTAGGCTTCGTAATTTTCGTGAATCATGTAGGTGGGTACAAAAGTGTCGCTGTCTCCGTGGATGAAAAGCATAGGCACCTCACCGTCGGTGATTTCCTCTCGTGGAACCACATCGTTGAAATCGAATCCAAAACGCCAGCCACTCACTCGATTAGCCCAGCGTGTAATACCCCAGTCTGGTAAACCGTAGTCGTCGGTCATCTTGTAGGAGAGCACATCACGTGTGCTGGAATAGCCGCAGTCTTCAACCGCAAAATTGATGGGCTGTTGACGCTCCGACCAGCCAGTGTACATCATCACCGTAGCAGCGCCCATGGACTCTCCATGAACTCCTACGGGCAAGCCTGGTGCTCGCTCCCGGACCTCGGCCACCATGTGGTCCAAGTCTTCGCGCTCCAGTAGACCGTAGCTCAAGAAGAGGCCACCACTCATTCCGTGGAATCGGTGGTCGTAGATGAGCACGTTGTACCCTAAGTCATGCCAAATGACGGCGTATTTCACCATAGACCAGCGGTCCATGCGATAACCGTGGCACAAAACCACGGACCCGATGGCCGAATCTACGGGGATCCAGGTGCCTTCAAGCTCGTAGTCAAAAGCGCCTTGAAGGCCGAAGGTGTCTGAGTCTACCGACATTGCTCGGTAGGCAGAGGTATCCAACCAGCCCAAATCCACGATGCGTTGATATTGGCTTGTGCCTCGCCAGTTGTCCGGTCGCAAAGCGACTTCAGAGAAGTAATAGCCTATGGCAGAAAAGAGAATAAAGTAAAGGACTATGGCCCCGATGGCGGAGCGCGCGACGATCTTTCTATTCATGGGGAAAAGTTACGGCCTTCGGCCGAGAAATCATCGATCCTTGTCGTGCCAGCCTCGGATTTTCAAAAAGATGGAGTCCTGTGATCCCTGCAAGTAACTTCGGTTGGGAATGTCCTCTCCATTTCCCTTGGTTTCGACCGTTTCCCAACTGCCTCGATTGATTTTGTAGCTGAATCGGTAGTTCACTCGATCTTCAAATCGCGTCTCGATGAAGTCTTGATAGGCCTCCATGAGTTACCACTCTTCTCTCAATTGAACGGTTTCCCGATCGCGAATCCTCCGGAGTGGTGTAGATTTACGCTGCGGATCTGCGCATCGGCCCGTAGGGCCAAATACTCTTCCGTGTATATCAATACATTAAAAAGGAATGCCTACCTTTGCAGCCCTTTTGAGCGCATGGGTGAATCGAAAGGGAATTCAATGAAGTTAAACGTCTCTGTACGTGTGCGCTAGATCACCCCACATGTATAGATACAAAGTGGACCCTGAATATGTCAGAGGAAAACAAAAACAATGAAGTAGAAGAGGTGAAAGCCGACGCTACTGAAAACACTGCCCCTGAGGCAGAAACTACTGCGGAAGAAGCCACTTCCGAGACTCCAGAAACTACAGAAGAACAAGTCGAAGAGCCTGCTGCTGAGGAAGCTGCTGCTGAAGAGCCTGTTGCCGAAGAAGCACCTGCTGCTGAAGAGCCTGCTGCTGAAGAGCCTGTTGCTGAAGAAGTACCTGCTGCTGAAGAAGCTGCTGAGGAACCAGCTGCTGAAGAGGCTGTTGAGGAGCCAGTTGCTGAAGAAGCTGCTGAAGTTGCTCACGTTGAAGCCCCAGCTGAAGAGCCGGTTGCTGAAGAGCCTGTCGATTGGGACAACTTGGACGACAGCGGAATCTCCTACACGACTGAGGAGCACGACCAAATGGAAACCATGTACATCGGTACGCTGAGCAGCGTTATCGAGAACGAAGTGGTTGACGGTGAGGTTGTGACGATGACGGATCGCGAAGTGATCATCGACATCGGTGCGAAGTCTGAAGGAGTTATCTCTTTGAACGAGTTTCGTTATAACCCAGAATTGAAAGAGGGCGAGACCGTTGAG
Source organism: Flavobacteriales bacterium (assembly GCA_965661605.1). Classification (GTDB taxonomy): domain Bacteria; phylum Bacteroidota; class Bacteroidia; order Flavobacteriales; family ECT2AJA-044; genus ECT2AJA-044. The sequence continues at coordinate 63,276 of CBFIEH010000006.1, forward strand.
GTACTCGTGGACAAGCAAGAAGATAAAAACGGTCAGTTGGTGTTGTCTCACCGCATGGCTCGTAGCATCAAAGCTTGGGACCGCGTAAACGCCGCTCACGACAACGAAGAAGTCATCACTGGTTTCGTGAAGTGTCGTACCAAAGGAGGTATGATTGTCGATGTATTCGGAATCGAGGCCTTCTTGCCAGGATCTCAAATCGACGTGAAGCCGATTCGCGACTACGATCAGTATGTGGAGAAGAACATGGAATTCAAAGTGGTCAAGATCAACCACGAATTCAAGAATGTTGTTGTTTCACACAAAGCATTGATCGAGGCCGATATCGAAGCTCAGAAGAAAGAGATCATCGGAAAACTCGAGAAAGGACAAGTATTGGAAGGTACTGTGAAGAACATCACCAGCTACGGAGTATTCGTAGACTTGGGAGGTGTAGACGGATTGGTACACATCACAGATTTGTCTTGGAGCCGCATCAACCACCCAAGCGAGGTGGTAGAGCTCGACGAGAAGATCAACGTGGTAATCTTGGACTTCGACGAAGACAAGACGCGTATCCAGTTGGGTCTCAAGCAGCTTAATGAGCATCCATGGGATAGCTTGAGCCAGGAGATCAAAGAAGGTGATAAAGTGAAAGGTAAAGTTGCTGTACTTGCCGATTACGGTGCCTTTGTTGAAATCCAGCCAGGTGTTGAAGGTTTGATTCACGTAAGTGAAATGAGCTGGTCAACGCACTTGCGCAGTGCCCAAGACTTCATGAAAGTTGGAGATGAGGTAGAGGCGATTGTCTTGACCTTGGATCGTGACGAGCGCAAAATGAGCTTGGGTATCAAGCAGTTGACGCCAGATCCATGGACCGATATCACCAGCAAATACCCACTCGGATCTAAGCACACAGGTTTGGTCCGTAACTTCACCAACTTCGGTGTATTCGTAGAGTTGGAAGAAGGAATCGACGGATTGATCCACATCAGCGACTTGAGCTGGACCAAGAAAGTGAAGCACCCAGCGGACTTCACCAATATTGGAGCAGACCTCGAAGTAGTCGTTCTCGACCTCGACGTAGAGAACCGTCGTTTGAGCTTGGGTCACAAGCAAGTGGAAGACAATCCATGGGATACGTACGAGGGCATCTTCTTTGAAGGTTCTATCCACGTAGGTAAAGTCACGGACATCGTTGACAAAGGAGCTCAAGTTCTGTTTGAAACAGAAGGATTGGAAGCCTTTGCTCCAACGCGCCACACCGCCAAAGAAGAAGGTGGAAACCTAGTGAAAGGAGACGAAGCGAAGTTCAAAGTGATCGAATTCAACAAAGATTCTCGCCGCATCGTGGTATCGCACACTCAGATCCACCGCGACATGGCAGATGAGGATAAGAAACAGCGTTCAGCTGCACGTAAAGCAGAAGCTGATGAAGCTACACGCAACGTGAAGAAGATCCAGTCGAAAGTAGAGAAGTCTACTTTGGGTGACTTGGATGTCCTCAGCAAGTTGAAGGAAGAAATGGAAAAAGGAGAGAAGAAGTAACTCTTCCCAACACCATATTTCAAGTAAAAGCCGCTCCGAGCAATCGGGGCGGTTTTTTTATTTGCTATTTTTGTGCGATGACTCAACGCACGCTACTCAACGCGAAGGAGGTGGACATCACCTTAAACCGGCTCAGCGCTCAGCTGATCGAGCAGCATCAAGATTTTGCCGATACCGTAATCATTGCCCTTCAGCCCCGTGGTACACGCCTGGCTGATCGACTCAAAGCACTCGTTGAGCGCTTTGACCTGGTGGATGAGGTACAAATCGGTTATTTGGACACCACTTTTTTCCGTGATGATTTTCGTCGTCGGGATGAACCTTTGAAAGCGAATTTGACTCAAATTGACTTCTTGGTCGAAGGCAAAAAAGTGGTTTTTGTAGATGACGTGCTGTACACAGGCCGTTCGGTTCGCTCCGCTATGGACGCCCTTCAGAGCTTTGGACGCCCCGCGCAAGTGGAGCTCTTGGTTTTGATTGATCGCCGATTTAGCCGACACTTACCCATTGAGCCCAACTACACGGGCCGATCGGTCGAATCCCTCGCCAGTGAACGCGTCATTGTATTGTGGAAAGAGTCTGACGGAGAAGATAAAGTTGAATTGACCAGTGCCCAATCATGAGTGAATTATCCGTGAACCACTTGCTCGGTATCAAAGACCTTCAACGCGAAGATCTCGAGCTCATTTTCAAAACCGCGGATCAGTTCAAAGAAGTCATCAATCGCCCGATCAAGAAGGTTCCTTCTTTGCGAGACATCACCATTGCCAACCTCTTTTTTGAAAACTCGACCCGAACCAAGCTCAGTTTTGAGCTGGCGGAAAAACGACTTTCTGCAGACGTAGTCAATTTCTCCGCGAGCGGATCCTCGGTGTCCAAAGGGGAGACCCTAATTGACACCGTCAACAATATTTTGGCGATGAAGGTGGATATGGTCGTCATGCGCCATCCCAACCCCGGAGCGGCCGTCTTCTTGAGCAAGAATGTTGACTCGCGCATCGTGAACGCCGGAGACGGTGCCCATGAGCACCCGACACAGGCGCTTTTGGATGCCTATTCCATTCGCGAACGAACTGGAGGTGTTGAAGGTAAGAAAGTCGTCATCGTCGGTGATATACTGCATTCGCGCGTTGCTTTGAGCAACATCTTTGCCCTTCAAAAGCTAGGGGCTGAAGTAAAGGTCTGTGGACCGGCCACCTTGATTCCCAAACACATTGAAGCCCTGGGCATCGAAGTGGAGTCCAACTTGGACGAAGCCCTTGAATGGTGCGATGTAGCCAATATGCTTCGCATTCAACTCGAAAGACAAGACACGAAGTTTTTCCCCTCCTTGCGGGAGTACAGCGCGCAGTATCAGGTGAACATGGAACGCTTGAATCGAATCGATAAACCCATCACCATCATGCATCCGGGCCCGATTAACCGCGGCGTGGAAATCACCTCGGACGTGGCTGATAGTGAACACAGCATTATTTTGAACCAAGTGGAGAATGGCGTGGCCATTCGGATGGCGGTACTTTATCTCTTGGCGTCGAAAATTGATCGATCTGCCTCATGAGCTTCACCGTAGAAACAGAGGACAAGTACAAGATCGTGCGCTGTGTGGCGACCGAAATTGATGGCATGCTCTTTGGACAAATGGAAGAGGAGCTCAAGGATTATTACGCGGTAGGCGACCATTTGCTCATTGACTTTCTCCCGGCGAAGTCCATCACTTCCGAAGCTGTAGACGCTTTGCTGGATCGGGCCGAAAGGCAGATGGAGGCTCAGAAAACCTTTGTGCTGATCAACAACAGCGCCGAGGTTGTCCAAGCCTTCGACGACAACCTAGCTCTTGTACCCACCGAGCACGAAGCGGTGGACTATTTCAATTTCGACGAACTCGAAAGACAATACGAACTATGAAAAAATGTGTACTCCTCTTCACTGTATTCTTTAGCGCCTACGGCGCGATAGCGCAATGCACCCCCGATGGCTCTTTAACGGTCCCTGATATTTATCCTCCCGCAGGGAGTACGGTAAACGCCGATAGCACCGTGAACTTGCCGGATGGAGCCGTCGCCTCATTCTACGATGAAGTGATCCAAGTGGTCATTCCTTCGGACACGTCCATCACATTCCTCGGAAGTACCGTTACGGCAACGGTCGACAGCTTCCGATTGGAAACCATCAACAATATTCCTCCCGGTTTGTCCTATAGCTGCGACAATCCGAGCTGCAATTGGCCAGGAGGAACCAACGGTTGCGTACGCATCTTTGGCACACCAACGGGACCTGTTCAAACCTATCCATTGGGTGTGGATATTCGTGCATTTCTGAAGGTTCTGGCTATTCCTATCGACACTATTCAGTCAGAAAATCGCTTCAAGATTCAAATCAATAATGCGGTTTCCCTTGAAGAGCGTCAAGACGTGACCGTACGTTTATTTCCGAATCCGGCTTCAGACTATGTTCAAGTGGAGCTTGGCAATCTATCCGGACAAGACGTTCACTGGGTTATGATTGACTTGAGTGGTCGTACGGTTCAGGATGGGGAGTTTACACATGTGCCGGGAAGCGCAAATCGCTTGGAATTGAATCCTTCTGCGGATGGACTCTATTTGCTGCAGTTGGCCACAGACCGTGGAACCTTGACACGCCGCCTAACCCTGCATGACTAACGAAAACGAACTACTGATTCTGGGCTGTGGAAGCGCGACGCCCACGTCTAATCGTTTTCCGACGAGTCAAGTCTTGCGCATGCGAGACGAACTTTTCCTGATCGACTGCGGAGAAGGAGCTCAGATTCAAATGCGTCGAAACGGTGTTCGGTTCGGCCAAATCGACCATGTCTTCATCAGTCACCTCCACGGCGATCATTTCTTTGGTCTCGTCGGTTTTCTCAGCAGTCTTCACCTGCTGGACCGCAAGAAAACGCTTTACCTGTATGGTCCTCCAGGTCTATGGGAAATTTTGGAATTACAATTTCGAAGCAGCGGAACCCGACTGCGCTATCCCATCGAATTCACGCCTTTAAATCCAAATTCGGAAGAGCAGATTCTCGAAACCAAGAAAGTTGAAGTGCGCACGCTGAAAATGGACCACAGCATAGATACATGGGGGTTTGTATTCACCGAAAAGCCGAAACTGAGGAATCTGATCAAGTCTAAATTGGAGGAACTGAGTATTCCTCGCTACGTCCGAGACCAAATCAAGCATGGCTCGGATTGGGACCGCGGAGATGGGACCGTGATTCCGAACCATGAACTAACGACAGATCCGCCACCCATTAAGTCCTATGCTTTTTTCTCCGATACGGCCTACGTTGAAGAGAATGCCGAGAAGGTTGCTGGGGTTGATTTGATGTATCACGAGGCTACCTTTGCGGCAGAGGATGCGGATAAAGCGCATAAAACCCAGCACAGCACAACCTTACAAGCGGCGAGCATGGCTCTAAAAGCCAAGGCAAAAAAACTCATTATTGGTCATTTCTCGGCCCGATACGAAAAGCCGGAACCCCTTGTTGAGGAGGCTAAGGCTATTTTTGATGAGACCGTGGCCGGCCAAGAAGGAGGGAGCTATATCCTTTAGAGCAATCGGTAGTATCCCACGCTCAAGGTCATAGACTGCGGAAGGCTGTAGAGATAGACATCCACGGGATAAATCGGAATCAACTCTTGACGGAAGTGCGCCATAATCTGAAAAATGTTCTTCCCGGTCTGAAGGGCATATCCCGTTCCTAAGCTCAAGCCAAAACGAAGCTTGTCATTCGTAGGGTAATCTCCTGAAGCGTATCCAATAAATGGGCCTAATTGTATGGGCATTCTATGGACTCCCTTGCCGATATTGAAGTGGGAGAAAAACCTCAATTCGGTTTGCGGCCACGAGATACTGAAGGTGGAGTCTCCACTGTCTAGGGTCCAACCCAGCGCAGTTTGTGCTAGTTCTAGGGATACCCCCGAGTTCTTTTTGTTTAAATACTGAAGACCAATGCGAAACTCCGTGTGGGCCGTGGCACTTTGTTTTACCGATGGATCAAAGAAGACCTGATGACCCCCGTACCCAAAAGAGCCGCCAACCGCTATTTGAGCTTTTACAACCACGGCTAAGAGCAGGAAGCCCCACGTACTAATGACCTTCATTCCGAACCTTTTCAATGGTTGTTAAAACAGCGTTCAAATCATTGGGGCCAAACCAATGGATGTTCTCATCCCGACGCAAATAGGTCAACTGACGCTTTGCGTATCGTCGAGTGTTCTTTTTAATCTCTTCAACGGCGGTTTCTAGATTCCATTTTCCACCGAGGTAGGAGAAGAGTTCTTGGTATCCCACCGTTTGCAACGCGTTCTTTTCGCGATACGGATACAGGGCTTTTGCTTCTTCCATGAGCCCTTGCATCATCATTTCATCGACGCGTTGATTAATGCGCTTATAAACCTTGGTGCGATCCAAATTCAAGGCAATGGTGATGCTCTTAAAGAATCTCTGTTTGGGTGCTTGTTTGCGGAATCCGGAATACGGTTTTCCGGTTTCCCGAGAGATTTCAAGAGCGCGAATCAAACGTGCTGGATTTTTTAAGTCCACCTCTGCATAGTACTCGGGGTCAACACTGGCCAACTCTTTTTGCAGGTGTTCAATTCCGAATTTTCGAAACTCCTGATTTAGTTTCAATCGAACGCCTGGAGCCACCTTCGGGAATTCATCAAGTCCCTTGGTCAGAGCATCCATGTACAATCCAGAACCGCCTACGGCAATGACCACATCGCGCTCGTGAAATAACTCTCCGAGTTTTTTGAGGGCATCGTGCTCGTAGGCCCCTACGGAATAATCATCGTGTATGGATTTGTGGAAGATGAAGTGGTGGGGAACTAAACTCAAAGCCTTTTCACTGGGCGGAGCCGTTCCAATTTTCATTTCCTTGTAGAACTGTCGAGAATCAAAAGATATGATCTCGGTCTGCAATTTCAAGGCTAGCTGCACGCTTAAGGCGGTTTTGCCCACACTCGTAGGGCCCGTCAATACAATTAAATACTTCTCCTGCTCCATCAATTCATCGTTCCACCACAATTGAAGCAAAACTCGGCATCGTGCCGGTGTCCTTCAGCTCCGCAATGCGGACAAGCGGTGTTTGTATGTCGATCTCCGTCACTGTGTTGCGTCATCTCAGCGGTTACAATACCGGTGGGCACGGCGAGGATGCCGTATCCAAGGATCATAATTATAGACGCTAAAAATTGCCCTATTGTTGTGCCGGGAGAGATGTCTCCGTATCCAACGGTCGTCAGGGTCACAATGGCCCAATAGATGCTCTTCGGAATGCTGTCAAAACCATTTTCTCCTCCTTCAACCACGTACATCACTGCCCCTGCTATAATCACAATCATTACCACGGCTAGGAGGAAGACGGTAATTTTTCTACGGGAGGCCTGTAATGCCTTGCCCAGCATTTCTGCTTCAAATAAGTATCTGCTGAGCTTCAGTACGCGGAAAATGCGAAGTAGTCGCACACCGCGTATGACCATAAGTGCTTGGCTTCCGGCAAAGATTAACCCGATAAATGTGGGCAGGATACTCAGCAGGTCAATGATCCCGTAAAAACTCCGTATGTAGTGCCAAGGACGAGTAACACTGTAAATTCTCAGGAGGTATTCAATGGTGAACAGAATGGTGAACACCCATTCGAGAATGCGCATTTCATCACCGTATTCCTCGCGTATGCCAGGAACGGTTTCCAGCATGACCGCGATAAGGCTGAGAACGATGGCAACAAAAAGAGAAACGTCAAAGATCTTTCCGGCCGGGGTATCCGCCTCGAAAATGATCTCGTGAATTTTCCGCTTGAGTGTATGCTGCTTGGGTGGTTTCACCTCCTTCATACCCCAAAGATATAAAAGCCCTTAACTCAGGATGTCTCGTTTCCCAAAGAGATAGTAGGTGAGCGTTGCAATCCCGGCTCCCCACAGAATGGTTCGGAACATAGCGCCAATTCCGGCGTGTTCCATAATGTCCAATTCTACGATATCCTTCACATAGCGTTTGAATGGAATCTCACTCATATCCCGAATGCTCTGAACCGGGAAGAAGGAGCCGATCGGTTCTCCGATTTGCCATACGGCGATGGGTTCAATGACAAAGGTGTACAGGATGAGTGTGATGATGACGAATCCAGTACGTTTGATCATGTAGGCCACAAAGAAGGCAAAAATCAAATACACGAAGACCTCCAGGAAATAGGCCAGGACAAAATCCAGCTTCAAGAAAATCACGTCCATGGCTCTGTTGTTGGAGAAAATCAACCCCAATACGGAGGTGATCAAGACGACTACAACCGTACTCACCACAGAATAGACCAAGATCATCAAGAGCTTGGAGGTGATGAATTCACGACGAGAAAGTCCGTCAATCACATTTTGACGCACGGTTCTAAAGCTGTATTCATTGCAGATGAAAATGACCACAATGATGGCTAGGATGTACTTGAAGAATCCCGCGATGTACGTTATGTTCTGCCAGATGTACGGAAAATCAAAGACGCCTAGTTTACCTAGGTTCAAAGTCGTCTGAATTCCATCCTCACTACCTGTGGTCACTTCAAATGACCCCATCCCGTAAGCCACCAGGGCCATGAGAATAATGTAAAATCCTCCGATAATGATAAAGGCGCGGCTGTTCCGGAGCTTCAGCCATTCAATGCGAAGTAATCTGATCATTTGCTTTGGCTTACAAGTTCGAGGAACTGCTGTTCCAGACTGGATTTACGATACACTAAGTGGTTCACAACAATGCCTTGCTCCTGCAAAAAGGCATTCAAGCGAGCGGGATCTATGTGTTCCTCCAAGTTCAAATGAAGTTGTCGCGCATTGTGACTCACGGCTTTTACACCGGGGAAGGATGCGCAGGCTTTCTCGAGGGCATCTCGATCTTCCGCACCGATTTCAATCATTCCAGCCGTAGCGAAGACTTCGTCGACAGGCCCGGAGAACAGACGCTTACCCCTCTTCAAGATGGTCACGTGCGAACACACCTTTTCAATTTCGTCCAATAGATGGCTCGCAATCAAAATGGTGGTTCCCTGCCCAGCAATGGTCATGATCAATTCCCTCACTTCGGCAATTCCCTGAGGATCCAAGCCATTGGTAGGCTCATCGAGCACCAAGATTTCGGGCTCATTGAGCAGGGCGGATGCAATGGCCAAGCGCTGCTTCATCCCCAGGCTGTACGTCGAGAATTTGTCGTGCTTGCGTTCTGCCAAGTTCACCTGTTCCAGAACTTCATCGATCCGATGGCGCTCCACGCCCTTGATCAGGCGAACGATTTCCAAATTCTTTACCGCGCTGAGATAGGGATAGAAGTTTGGAGTCTCCAGGATGGCTCCGATGCGTTGAAGGCTTCGGTATAGAACGGGATTTCCGAACCAGTCGAACGACCCGCTGTCTGATTTCAACACGCCGAGTAAAATGCCGAGGGTAGTGGTCTTACCGGATCCGTTCGGACCCAGAATACCGTGAACTTGCCCGCGCTCAATGGTCATATCAAGCGACTGCAGGGCTTTCACCTTTCCATACGATTTGGAAAGTTGAGAGATGTTGAGAATGGTGCTCAAAGGAAGAGGTTTTGTAATAGACGTTCCAAGCAACAAAATATTACAAAGACCTTAAATTTTGTGCCTACGGCACGATGCCTTCTTGGTCCCGACCTTAATAGTAGGCCGATCCGTCGCTGTCGTCGTATCCAAATTGATCAAAGGAGTCGTCGCCGTCAAAGATGTCTCCAGATCCACCGCCAGAACTTCCCTCTTCTCCTGCGCTGTCCCAATCTTTATCGGGGGCTTCATCCGGTGTATTCCCAACAGAAAGGGCAAGGTTGGGATAGTCCACACCACTTTCCGGTTCATACATGTCCATGACTTCGACAAAAAAGGTCCACATGCTCAAGAAGTCGTAGACATAAAGCATTCGCTCGTTCTTGTTCTCTAACTTCTGATGAATGGCCAAATCAGCCATTCCAGGCTGATCATCACCCATGGCAAACAAGGGCAATTCATCCCCCTGTTCCCAGTCGTCGTTGCTGTCGTAAAACGAAGCCATTTGCGTTCCATCGAATCCAAAAGCTTGCTGGATGCTGTTGTGCAAGTCTTCAAAACTGGCGTCGTATTGAATCTCGATATCTCTGAAGATATCGTCATTGCTGTCGAGTATGACACGGAATCGATAGATCATGTGTTCTCCTTTTTTGGGCTTAGCCCTTGTTTTGCGGCGAGCTCAATCATCATGTTCCAAGCTTCGTCGCGATCATTCTTTATAGTTCCTTCGAGTATGGCTTCCTTTATAGCGCTTTTGATGTCCCCAATGATCCGGCCAGGGGGTACGCCAAAGGTTTCCATAATGTCTTGTCCACTGATTGGCGGCTCAAAATTGACAATCTGGTCGCGCTCTTCCACTTCCTTGAGTTTCTGGCGCACCACCTGATAGTTCTTGAGAAACTTCTTTCTCTTCCACTCGTATTGAGTGGTCATATCCGCTTCGCAAAGCAACATGAGGTCTTCAACGTCTTCCCCTGCATCGAACAAGAGTCTTCTTACGGCCGAGTCGGTCACCTCTTTGCCGGAAAGAGCTGTCGGTCGACTGCTCATCTTCACCAATTTCTGAACATACTTCATCTTTTCGTTCATCGGAAGCTTGAGCTTTCGAAAAATCTTCGGGACCATTTTGGATCCGACGAACTCATGCGAATGAAAGGTCCAGCCGAGCTTTTTATCGTAACGCTTCACGACCGGTTTACCAATGTCGTGGAGCAAGGCAGCCCAACGCAACCAGAGTTTGTCCGAGGTTTGGGCTAGATTGTCTGTGACTTGAAGAGTGTGGTAGAAGTTGTCTTTATGAGTCTGACCATCGACGTCTTCCACGCCTTTCAAAGTCAAAAGCACTGGAAAAAATTCAGTCAACAATCCTGTTTCTTCCAAAAGGCGCCACCCTACGGAAGGGCGCTGAGCCTCCATGATTTTGTTCACTTCGTCCGTAATTCGCTCTTGGGAGATAATTTTCAGTCGATGGGCGTTTCGGCCAAGAGCTTCATAGCTCTCATACTCAATGTCGAAGCCCAATTGCGTAGCAAAACGAATGGCTCTCATCATGCGTAAGGGGTCGTCACTGTATGTACGATCCGGATCTAGTGGCGTCCGGATAATTCCATCCTTTAAGTCTTGAACCCCGCCAAAGGGGTCCAGTAATTCGCCAAAGTTTTGTTTGTTGAGACCGAGGGCCAAGGCATTGATGGTAAAATCGCGCCGTTGTTGGTCATCTTCCAAGGTGCCGTTCTCCACAATGGGTTTCCGAGAATCTGCTCGGTAACTCTCTTTTCGGGCACCGACAAATTCAACCTCCCAGTCTCCATGCCGCAACATGGCGGTTCCAAAATTCTTGAACACCTGAATTTTGGGCTGGTGGGGAAGCTCCTGGGCAACCGCCTGTGCGAGCTCAATGCCGCTTCCCACGCAAACGATGTCAACATCCTTGGGTCGACCCCGTCCTAAAAGGCAATCACGAACATAACCTCCAATTACGTAGGTCTCTACGTTTTGGGCCTCAGCGGCACGCTGGATATAGGTGAAAATTTTGGGCTTTAAAAAGGACTTCATCCTGGACTTTTTGCGGGGTGCAAAGGTACGAAAACCTACAGCTTTCCACTTCGTCTGAGGTCCCACATCTTTAGGTAGCGCATGCGAACGGCATAGGCTTGCAAGTAGGAAATAGTGAGGCCTGGAACTCCATCGCGAAAACCGCCTTGTAGCCAGTAGTGTTTAAAGAAGCGAAACCCGGGTTTGAACCATAGCTCATAGATGCCGATGGTTCCCGTTTTACTGTGGTAATCGCGTGCTTGCCAGTCCGCATAGCGATCCAGTTTACGGATGTATTCGTCCAAGCCTCGATAGGTGTCGTGATCAATGCTGTTCTTCAATTGCCCCACAGGTCCATCCGCAAGGACCTCGGCATGCACGTGCTTTTCTTCATAACGACTCTTGCTCTTGCGGAAGAGACGGATGACACGGTCTCCTTGCCAACCGGAGTACTTGATCCATCGCCCCATGAATTTATTGCGCCGTGGAATCCAATAGGCCACCTCCGACGGAGTGCCTTTGATGGTTTCAATAATTTCGGCCCGTAGGGCATCAGGCACTTCTTCGTCCGCATCCAAGAGCACGATCCACTCATGAGTGGCCTGGGGAATGGCCCAATTCTTCTGTGAGGCACTGTTCTCGTACTCCCTTTGGATGATCCGAGCGCCATGGGATCGCGCAATGTCCAGGCTCTTGTCCGTGCTGAAGGAATCGACCACAAGCATCTCATCGGCGAAGGCCACGGATTTCAGAGCCGCATCAAGCGTGCGTTCTTCATTGTAGCAAGGAATAATGGCCGTAATCTTCTCCACGACTGAAAGTTAGCGGTTTTTAACGACCTGCTGATAGACTTCGAGCAGTCGATGGGTCGTCGCTTCGAGCGTGAACTGCGACAAGTGACCCTCAAGTCCTTCTTTGAGTGCGCCCTGTTCTACAGCTCGACTCAAGGCATCGGCAATACTGGATGGGTCTTGTACGTCCGCATAATAGCCGTACGAGCCCGCTGCTTCTTTGAAGCAACCCTCTTTATTGGTCACCACCGGTGTGCCTTGAAAAAGGGATTCAATAATCGGAAGGCCAAATCCTTCGAAAAGGCTAGGGTAGAGGCTTGCCGCCGCGCCCTTGAACAAGGCGGGAAGAAAGGCAACAGGCACGTCTTGCAAAAAGTGAACGCGACCTCCGATACCCAGTGATTGCACACGCCGTTCAATGAGCTTCTGATGGTCCGTTTGGCGGCCTACGAACGCGATGTGCAGATCTTCTATTTGACTCACAGCTTCCAAGCTGCGCAGCACATTTTTGCGTGGTTCAAGGGTGCCCACTTGCAGGACGTAGCGCGACGGAAGTTGATATACTGATCTGACTTGCTCTAACGTTTCGCTCTTGACTTCTTTTTGGAAGCCAGGATGACACGTTTGATAGACCACACTGATCTTTTCTGTCGAGACGGAATAGAACTCGACTAGATCTTTCTTGGTCTGTTCGCTGATCGCGATGATGTGATCAGCGGATGCACACGCTTCCTTGGTCTTACTTCGGTAGATCATGCGATCTATGCCCTTGTAGTAGTCCGGGAATCGCTCAAAGATCAGGTCGTGAATGGTGACGATAGATCGCGTTCCAATCGCCTCAATTCCCGAGGGTAATTCATTTGAAAGTCCGTGATACAGGTCAATTCCCTCGTTTTTCAGATCGTCGACAATACGCTTTCTTCTCCAAAGCGCGGGTGTTAGTCGATCTTTCCATCGAGTTGGGTAGCGCCGAACAAGTCGCTCATCGCCAAAGTCAAACTCGGCTCCTTCTTTAGGGGAATACAGTACATATTCGTTCTCGGGCGCATGCATACACAGGCCCCGAATCACGTCGCGACTGTAGTTGCCCAAGCCTGAAGTATTGTGCTCGGCGCGTTTTCCGTCGAATCCAATCTTCATTATACGGCTACGTTGTAATCGCGTAATACCTGGTTTAGACTGGTCTTTTTATCGGTACTCTCTTTCCGCTTACCGATAATGAGGGCGCAAGGAACTTGGAAGGGACCAGCTGGGAATTCTTTAGGAACACTTCCCGGAATAACGACCGACCCTTTCGGAACACGACCGCGTAATTCAACGGGTTCATCTCCCGTGACGTCAATGATTCGCGTACTGGCCGTCAACACCACATTGGCGCCCAATACAGCTTCTGCCTCCACGTGAACGCCTTCTACGACAATACAACGCGACCCTATAAAGCAATTATCCTCAATAATCACGGGTGCGGCTTGAAGGGGCTCTAGTACTCCGCCAATACCAACACCACCACTGAGGTGTACATTCTTGCCGATTTGGGCGCAAGAACCCACCGTGGCCCAGGTGTCTACCATGGTCCCCGTATCTACGTAGGCGCCAATGTTCACATAGGAAGGCATCATAATGACCCCGGGTGCCACAAATGACCCGTGACGGGCAATGGCGTGCGGTACAACGCGAACACCGAGCTTGTTGTAGTCTTTCTTCAAGGGTATCTTGTCGTGGTACTCGAAGATTCCAACTTCGATGCGCTCCATTTTCTTAATCGGGAAGTACAAAACGACCCCTTTTTTGACCCATTCGTTCACCTGCCAGCCGTCAGAAGTCGGCTCTGCACAGCGGAGGGTACCGGCATCAATATTCGCCACTACGGCCTCTACAGCCTCGATGTATTCCGCTTGCTCTAAGAGGCTCCGATCTTCCCACGCCGCCTCAATCTTTTGCTTCAGTACTTCCATGGAGCCAAAGATAGTAAAAGGTCTATGCGCCTACGGCCCGATGTGAAATCACAAAATTGCTTTACACCGAGGTCTATGGGTCTTAAACTGTCCCTGCTTTTTTACGTCATTCTGTCCACTACTTTGGTCAGTGCGCAGTAATACCCAGATACCACATACGCACCAAGCATAGGATCACCTACGTACACCCGTGGGACAGGGCCACAGATGTACATTGATGGAGCGCACCAGAATATGCATCAGCGGGACGGTGGATATGCCGCATTTGCCAAAGTGCTCTTGAACTTGATGGAATGGCTCACGGTTGGATTGTAGCCGTTTTAGTACTTTTGCGCTCATGCCGAGAGCACTAGCCTTTGATGTTGGGAAAAAGCGGATTGGAATCGCGGAGACCGATGAACTTCAGCTCATCGCTTCGGGTTTAAAGACGGTGGCTCCCAACGAGGTATTCGCCTTTGTCAAGGAATACACCAACCGTGAAAAGGTGGGGGTTTTTGTACTAGGGGATCCGAGGAATTTGGACAATACAGCAGCGGAAAGCATGCCGCTTGTGGATCAGTTTGAAGCTTCCTTGAAAAAGCGTCATCCAGACATCCACGTGATGCGGGTCGATGAACGTTTTACCTCCGTTTTGGCGTCGCGGGCGATGTTAGAGATGGGCATGAAAAAGAGTGAGAGAAAAAAGAAAGCCAACGTCGACGAGATCAGTGCCGTATTGATTTTACAGTCTTGGTTGGACCAACAGGTATAGCGCTTATGATACTTCCGATTGTTGCCTATGGTGACCCCGTACTTCAACAAGAAGGTTCGGAGTTGATTCCGGATCACCCTGGTTTAGCAGAATTGATCGAGAACATGTACGAAACCATGTACGCCGCCCAGGGCGTGGGTTTGGCAGCACCTCAAGTAGGCCACAGCCTGAAGCTCTTTGTGATTGATGCTCGGCCCTTCGCAGAAGACGAACCTGAGCTCGAAGATTTCAAGAAAGTCTTCATCAATCCGGTCATTCTGGATGAGGAAGGAGAGGAGTGGACGTTTAACGAGGGGTGCTTGAGTTTTCCTGATTTACGCATTGATATTGACCGTCAAGAGAAAATCCGTATCCGCTATCAAGACGAGAACTTTGTGGAGTACGAAGAGGAGTATACAGGCCTCGCGGCCCGAGTCATTCAGCATGAGTACGACCATGTTTACGGAGTGGTGTTTACGGACCGTGTGAGTCCTATTCGACGCCGCATGCTCAAAGGGAAGATGACCAACATCGCTAAGGGGAAGATGCGCGCAGATTACAAGATGCGCCTATACTCGGCAAAAGGAACCACCATCGTATGATTCGATTGTTTCTACTCACTGCATTGATCGTTTGCTCCTGGTCGTGTCAATCGCAACAGCCAGAAGCTGTTCGAGCCATTGAAGCTCAGGAAGCTATCCTTTATTCCGATACGACGGGAGATGTGGATCGTGCCGCAGGCACAAAAATGATTGAACTTTACTTGGCTTATGCCGACAGTAACTCGAGCGATACCGCCAGAACTGCGGACTACTTATTTAAGGCAGCAGAGGTGTCTATGGGTATCGAAGAGTACTGGAAGGCTATTCAGTTATTCAATCGCCTAAAGGACACCTACCCCGATCATTACTTGGCCCGAGAGGCCCTGTTCTACCAAGGATTTATTTTCGAGAACCATGTCCAATTACTTGACTATGCGCGCAAGACGTACGGTGAGTACCTGCTTAAGTATCCTGAAGGGGAGCGCGCTGAGGACATTCGCAATATGATGGCGGTCATGGATCGGCCCATCGAGGATGTGGTAAACGAATGGGAAGAAAATCAAAACTGAGACACCGAGAACGAATGAATTTAGAAGGAATCTTGTCGATTGCTGGTAAACCTGGACTACACAAACTCGTGGCGCAAAGCCGAGGAGGTCTAATCGTTGAATCCTTGATGGATGGGAAGAGAATGCCCGTAAGTCAAGCGCAGAACATTTCTGCCCTTAGTGATATTGCCATTTTCACCTACAACGAGGAAAAACCTCTTCGCGAAGTCTTCGCCGCCATCAAGGTGAAGGAAAACGGGCCTACGCCCGTTGGGCACAAAGAGTCTGGGGCGAAGTTAGAGGCGTACTTTGCCGAAGTGCTGCCCGACTACGATACAGATCGTGTATATGTTTCAGACATTAAGAAAGTGATTCAATGGTATAACCTCTTAGAAGGAAAAGGCCTCTTGGAGGCAACCGAGGAAGAAACTGCTGAAGCCCCAGACGATACCGGTGATTCGACGTCTAAGGACGAAGAACAATAAATGCTGGAATTAAGCCCTATTGAGCGACACTTTCTTAAAGAGGGTGTTGCGCTGGACGATTGGAATCAAATACAACCTTATTATCGCGCACTGTCTGAGCGAGATCTTTCTTCATTGGAGGATTTGGAGCAGTGGATGCGGGACCGAAGTGAACTTGAAAGTGCACTAGCTGAAGAGCTGGGTTGGCGCTATATTCACATGAGTCGTGATACGGGGAGCGAAGAAGCCAGCGGCGCCTACCGTAAAATGATTGCTGAGGTGCTCCCAAAGGTGGCTCCTGAAGAACATGCGCTGAACCTCAAGCTGGTCGAGAGCACTTTTTTCGAGGAGTTGGATCACGAGACCTACCGCATCTATACACGAGGTGTCGTCAATCAAATAGAGCTTTTTCGCGAAGAGAATATTCCCCTTCAAACAGAACTGGCGGAACTTGCGCAGGAATATGGGGCCATTACGGGCGCCATGTCCATCGAATGGAAAGGGGAGTCCATCACCCTTCAGCAGGCGGGAGTCATGTTGCGGGAAAACGACCGAGAACTCCGCGAAAAGGTTTATCGCCTCATTCAAGGAGTGCGCATGGGCAAGAAGGACGAGTTGAATCAACTCTTCGATCGACTGATTGCTAAGCGTGCGGAGGTAGCTGTGAATGCCGGTTTTGACAACTACAGAGACTACAAGTTTCGCGAGCTAGGACGCTTTGACTACGGTCCGGAGGATTGTTTCGATTTTCACCGAAGCATATCAGAGGCCATTGTTCCCATTGCCAAGGTCTTTGACGAAGACCGCAAGGAGCGAATGGGCCTAGGGGAACTTCGGCCTTGGGACACACAAGTAGACCCTGAAGGCCGTGAACCCCTGAAGGTATTTGACGGAACCGAAGAGGATCTTTTGGCCAAGACGGTCCAGGTCTTTGAGGCTGTTGACCCGTATTTCGCTGCCTGTCTTTTGAAAATGAAGGAAATGGGTCACCTGGACTTGGCTTCCCGAAAGGGTAAAGCACCGGGAGGTTACAATTATCCCCTGTATGAGACGGGCGTTCCCTTCATTTTTATGAATGCCGCAGGCGTACTGCGAGATTTTGTTACCCTCATGCACGAAGGTGGTCACGCAGTCCACAGCTTTCTCACACGCGATTATGAGTTGAAGGAATTTCAGCGCACCCCATCCGAAGTGGCTGAGTTGGCCTCAATGTCCATGGAGCTCATCAGCATGGAACATTGGCATCTGATTTTCGAAAATGAGGAGGCCACCAAAAGGGCTAAAAAGGAACACCTTGAGAAGGTGCTGGAAGTACTCCCTTGGATCGCCACCATTGATCATTTCCAGCATTGGATCTACACCAACGAACACGACGAATCAGCCCGGAGAGAGGCCTGGCTGCGCATTAAGGGAGAGCAGAGTGCCGGTATTGTGAACTGGGCGGGTCTTGATGAAGAGCTCGCACATCAGTGGCAATCTCAATTACACCTGTTCGAAGTCCCATTCTATTATATCGAATACGGTATGGCTCAATTAGGAGCTATTGCTTTTTGGAGACGGTATAAGGAAAATCCGGAATCGGCACTCTCGGACTATAAAGCCGCACTCGAGCTGGGATATACCAAGAGCATTGGCGAGATCTACGAGCGCGCGGGAATTCGATTTGATTTCAGTTCAGAGTATGTCAGGGAATTGGCGGATTTCGTCTATCGTGAATGGAAAAACTTATAGCATGCCTAATCACAGTGTTAACCAAAAATTAGAAGCCTTTGAGCGACTCTTGACTATCATGGATGAGTTGCGCGAGCAGTGCCCATGGGATCGAAAGCAAACCATGGAAAGTCTACGCCACCTCACTATTGAAGAAACCTACGAGTTGGCCGACGCTATTCTTGATGCAGATTTAGAGGAGGTAAAGAAAGAGCTGGGCGACCTCATGCTCCACATGGTTTTCTACTCTAAGATTGGCGATGAGAAAGGCTCATTTGACGTTGCGGACGTCCTTCATTCCGTTTGCGACAAACTCGTCGAGCGCCACCCCCACATCTATGGAGATATTGAAGTACAAGACGAAGAAGAAGTCAAGCGGAACTGGGAAAAGATCAAGCTCAAAGAAGGCAAGAAGAGTGTCCTCGAAGGAGTGCCCAAGAGCTTGCCGGCCCTAGTCAAAGCCTCACGAATTCAGGATAAAGCTCGCGGAGTCGGTTTCGATTGGGACAATAGGGAGCAAGTCTGGGATAAGGTCCAAGAAGAGATTGGCGAATTCAAAGCTGAGGTAGATGCAGGAGATGCCACTCGCATGGAAGGGGAATTTGGGGACCTGCTTTTTTCCCTGATAAACTACGCCCGCTTCATTGATGTGAATCCCGAAGATGCTTTAGAGCGCACCAATAAGAAGTTTATACAGCGTTTTCAGCATATGGAAGAGGCCCTACGGGCCGATGGCAAATCCCTCGCGGACATGACCCTATCGGAAATGGATGTTTATTGGGAAGCCGCGAAGAAGTAAGACGAAGGAGCGTAAGGATCAGCACAAAATCATAGTGGATTAGAACACAAACGGCGGGTAAAAACCCGCCGTTTGTGACATTAACCTAAACTGAATCTACTATGAAAAGAAAACTACTCCTTTATTGGGGCCAAGCTTGACGTTCTACAGGGCAAATATCTTCCGCATTTGTCACCCGTAAATAGCCTTAAAAAGAACGATCAGTTAAATCGGATCAGAGTGCTTAGCTAATTGCTCTGAAATTCGGTGCAAATATACGGGTAAAAATACAATAAGCAAGCCCTTTTATGTAAATTTTGATTTTTCTTGAAAAAAAATATAAATACCTGAAAAACAGTATAATAGGATTGGTCTATTTGAAAATAGAGGTTGCTTATGGTGAAAAGAACCAAAAGTGTTAACCTTAACTTAATGCAGATTTATAAATTATACAAGGCTCTAAAAAGCGATTTTTGGGTACTTTTTTTATTGGATTCCGGGCCTGCTTGATCTAGTCGATTCATTCTGATGTATTTATGCTTAGTTTAGCCTGAAAGCTTCTCTGAAAAGTGATTGAATTAATTGGCGTTCGGAAAACATACCGCACCGAGGAAATAGAATTCAGTGCGTAATTGGAAATAGACCTTCGTATAGAGCAAGGTGAGTTTCTGGCGATTATGGGGCCCTCGGGTTGTGGTAAGTCTACTCTTCTTAATTTATTGGGGTTGCTAGATGTGCCAGATGAGGGTGAGTATTTGTTCTGTGGTGAAGAAACGACGCGTCAGACACAAAAGAAAAGGACTGAACTACGAAAGGCCAAAATCGGATTCGTCTTCCAGAGTTTTAACCTCATTGATGATTTGACTGTTCAAGAGAATATTGAATTGCCTTTAAAATATATGAAGGTGCCTTCCAAAGATCGTACGGAACGATCCAATAAGTTGATGCAACGCTTGGGAATAGATCATCGGTCAGGCTACTTTCCTCAACAGCTTTCGGGGGGTCAGCAGCAAAGAGTAGCAGTTGCTCGAGCGTTGGCAACAGATCCGGAGATCATTCTGGCCGATGAGCCGACTGGAAATCTCGATTCTGCCCATGGACTCGATATTATGAAGCTTTTAGTTGAGCTGAACGCTCAAGGAACTACTATTGTCATGGTCACGCATTCAGCCCACGACGCTCAATATGCGGGAAGGATCATTCGGATGCTGGATGGTCAAATCGTTGGCGAAAATCGACAATACACGGATGAGCTTAGCTGAGATCAGTTGTCCTATCTTTGCAGTATGGTTGAGATACTGCCTTTAATGGAACATTTTTACACCGTCCAGGGTGAGGGAGCTCATTCGGGAACGGCGGCCTACTTCCTGCGTTTAGGAGGGTGTGATGTTGGCTGCGTGTGGTGCGATGTCAAGGATAGTTGGGATGCGGCCGCGCATCCTGCCGTAGAGGCAGAAAAAATGGCCGATATGGCTCGGACTTCGCAAGCAGAAATCGCGGTGGTTACGGGCGGAGAGCCCCTCATGTATGACCTCGAGTTCCTCACTCAGACCCTAAAGGCCAATGGGCTGAGAACCCATGTGGAAACCTCTGGCGCGCATCCTTTGACCGGACAGTGGGACTGGATTACCTTTTCGCCGAAGAAATTCAAAGCACCTCTGGAGGATTTTTACCCTTCCGCACATGAATTGAAGGTGGTGGTTTTCAACAAGCACGATTTTAAATGGGCCGAAGAGCACGCCGCCCGTGTTTCGGAAGACTGTCTTCTTTTCCTCCAGCCAGAATGGGATCGTCGGCACGAAATGATGCCGCTGATCGTTGATTATGTAAAGGAACATCCGCGCTGGCGTATATCGCTTCAGACGCATAAATACCTGGACATTCCCTGATGCGTAATCTCCTCGTTGTCCTTTTCCTCTTGCTTGCACCATCTCTTGTGGCGCAATCCCGACAGTCCATCCGGGACGTGGAATACGCGCGCCAAGCCATGGGGCAGAATAAAGTAAGGGAGGCCGTGAATTACTTGAACAAGGCTATTGAACGCGATCCAGACTATCGGGATGCTCACCTCATGCTCGGTGAACTGCAATTGCGGCAAGAGCAATTCGATAAAGCCTTGGCTAGTTTCGGCCGTGTTCTGGATCTTTCACCGGGCTATTTCCTAGGACTGTATCGCCGTGGTTTAGCCTACTATCGAATGGAAGATTTCGAGAGGGCCATTGACGACTACGAGGCGTACATGAAGTCGGAAGGTGCATCGGACCGAGGAAAGGAAGAGGCAGAAAAATACTTGGCTTGGGCTCGCTTTGGCCTTGATGCCAAGGCCGATCCGGTTCCCTTTGACCCCATCAACCTGGGCGATTCCGTCAATGGACCCTACATGGAGTACTTTCCCGCAGTAACCGCTGATGGAAAGGAATTGATTTTCACGCGTAATCAGCCAAGTCCCCGCGCATTGAAAGAAGACTTTTACGTCAGTCGGGGAGGGCAGGGGCAGTGGTCTTTGGCCGAAGCCCTTGACCGTCAAGTCAATTCGGACGGTAACGAAGGAGCCTTATGCATCAGTGCAGATGGGAATGTCGCTGTATTTACGGCCTGCGGACGGGAAGATGGCGCTGGGAGCTGCGACCTTTACATGACCATCCGAGAAAACGGAACATGGGGAAAACCCTTTAACCTGGGATACCCGATCAACACCGAAGCCTGGGAGAGTCAACCAAGCCTTAGCCCAGACGGACGAACCATTTACTTCACTTCAAATCGCCGCGGCGGAAAGGGTGGAAAGGATCTTTGGAAGTCTACCTTTGAAGGGGGAGGCGAATGGGGTGAACCCGTCAACCTCGGCGATTCGATCAATACCCGCGGTGATGAAATCACGCCCTTCATGCACTGGGATGGCCAATCCTTGTATTTTGCGAGTACAGGGCATCCGGGAATCGGCGATTTCGACATGTATCTGAGCCTACGGCTCGATAACGATCTCTGGTCCACTCCACAAAATCTCGGATATCCCATCAACTCCGTTCGGGAAGAGAACGGGCTCATTGTCGCTCCAGATGGACGAACGGCTTATTACAGCCGGGAGGGATACGCGGATTCAAGGGGTATGCTGGATCTGTACAGTTTCGACTTACCAGAAGACGTCCGTGCCGCGCCCATCGCCTACGTCAAGGGATTTATAACAGACCATCAATCGGGAAAACCCCTCGGCGCAACGGTTGAATTTGTCGACGTTTCCACCGGTGAAACCTATTTGGAAATGAACACCGGTTCGGCTGGCTACTACTTTGCTTGTTTACCCGGGAATAGGAATTACGCCCTGAATGTTCGCCATCCGGGCTACCTCTTTCACAGCGAACGATTCACTTTGGAAGAATCGACCGAGAACTCGGCTCGAGACCTTCCCGTCTCTCTGTACGCTATTGAGACCGGTGCTTCCCTCACCTTGAGGAATGTGTTTTTCGACTCTGGAAGTTCTGAGCTGCGCGGTTCCAGCTCCCCAGAATTGGACCGAACTGCGGAGTTTCTTGCCTTAAACACGTCACTGATTGTGGAAATTTCAGGACACACAGACAATGTGGGGTCGCAAGAATCAAATCAAGCTTTAAGTGAACAACGAGCTATTGCCGTTGTAAACTACTTAGTCAATCGTGGGGTGCCCCGCGAGCGTCTTAAAGCGGTGGGTTACGGTGCTTCAGATCCCGTTGCTTCGAATGAAACAGAATTGGGTCGTCAGGAGAATCGACGAACCGAACTCAAAATTATTCAGAACTAGATGGATTTTCTTTCCCTCAAGGTAACCGATGTGCATCGCGAAACCGCGGATGCCGTTTCAATAAGCTTTAAAATTCCGCTCTTTCGCAAAAAAGACTTTCGCTATCGTGCTGGTCAATACTTGACCATTAAAGCCGTGATAGAAGGTCAGGAGGTTCGAAGAAACTATTCTTTTAGCAGTTCGCCGGGAGAAAAGAACTGGACCATTACGGTGAAGGAAATGCCGGATGGAACAATGTCCCGTTTCCTGAACCGCGAAGTCTCCGTCGGAGACACATTGCTTGTTCATCCGCCCGAAGGGCGTTTCACCTTGGATACACGCCCTGATTTGGCTCGTAAGGTAGTTCTAGTTGGTGCCGGAAGCGGAATCACTCCGCTCATGTCTCATTTAAAGACACTCCTGAAGGAAGAGCCCAAAACAGAAGTACTTCTTCTTTATGGCAACCGTTCCGAATCCGATATCATTTTCAAAGATGATCTTGATGCGTTGGAAGAGCAGTACGATGCCTTTAAGGTGGTACATTTTCTTTCGAGAGATGGGCAACCGCAGAATTGTAAGCACTGGGAGGAAGGTCGTATTTCTCGCGACAATCTGTACGACGTGGTCAAAAAACACCTAGGTTTCCCTGGACATCCCGTAGTTCCAGTCTATCTACTTTGTGGACCTGGAGAAATGATCGAAGATCTTCAAGAATACCTTTATGAGATTCTTGTTCCTCGTTTGAACGTGCATTCAGAGTTCTTTACCGCAGCGACTCCTTCTCCCGATTTGGCCGCCGCCGAAGCAGTAGATTGTCGTGCAACAGTCATTCTTAACGGAGAAGAGCATTCCGTTTCCATCCCGGCAGGGACCACCGTTTTAGACGCGGTTACAGATGCCGGATTGGATGCTCCTTACAGTTGTACTAGTGGTATTTGCGCTACGTGCATTGCTAAACAAACGGAAGGTATGTTTGATACCTCCAAGAATATTTCCCTTGGTCAAAAAGATATTGAAGATGGGTTTATTCTGACCTGCAGTACCACGTGCTCAAGTCCCACCGCACGTATTGACTACGACGACGCATAAGAGGTCTTGCGCCAGGGTTAAAGAATGGCTTCGCGGACGCGGAGTAGCTTAGTCAAAAGCCCTTCGAGTTGATCAATGGGCAGCATATTGGCGGCATCGCTTTTGGCGTTCGCCAAATCATCGTGGGTTTCAATAAAGATTCCATCCGCCCCTGCGGCAATAGCAGATTTCCCAATGGTTTCAATCAGTTGAGGACGCCCTCCGGTGACACCGGAACTTTGATTGGGCTGTTGTAGACTGTGGGTAATATCCATGACTACTGGAAATCCTAATGCCTGCATTTGCGGAATGGCCCTTGGATCAACAACTAGATCTTGATACCCAAAAGAGGTGCCTCGGTCCGTAAGCATGACTTTGTTGTTGCCGGAGTCTACAGCTTTTTGAGCAGCAAACTGCATGGCTTCCGGTGAAAGGAATTGACCCTTCTTGATGTTCAAGAATTTCCCGGTCCTCGCTCCCGCTACAACGATATCGGTCTGCCGGCAAAGGAAAGCCGGAATTTGCAACACGTCTACGTATTCCGCTGCCATTTCAGCTTCTTCCGCGGTGTGATAGTCCGTAACGGTTGGCACGTCAAAAGTCTCACTGACTTTACGCAATATTTTGAGCGCTCTTTCATCTCCGATTCCCGTGAAGGAATCAATTCGAGATCGGTTGGCTTTTCGATAGGACCCTTTAAAGACATAGGGAATCCCCAGACGGTCTGTAATATCCACAACCTGTTCAGCAATTCTTAGGGCCACATCTTCACCCTCTATCGCGCAAGGGCCAGCCAGTAAAAAGAAAGCCCTTGAGCCGGTGTGTTTAATTCTAGGGAGTTGCTCGATCATATTACCAGGTTTTTCTTAAGCCAATGCCCAGGTGAATCCCGTAGCTCTGTTTCGGGGCAACCCATGAATTCAGATTACCCAATTGCAAAAGTAGGTCTGTTCCTGAGATATTCCATCTGTAATCGACCGAAAGCCCAAACCGGTTGTACCCTCCATAGTGCATGCTTGGACTCAATTCATGATGCTCACCCAGTTTTATGTCATAGGCTGCATAAAGGAGTGGCAGGTTGAAAACCCGATACCGGTATTGCAGACCGGCTCTTAGGGCTTGAGTTTCGCTTACTGTTCTGTGCGCTTCAAAACGTAATAGAAATGGAGTGACCCCAATCCTGGAAACCTTTTCACCGTCAAAATAAGCACGTCCCAAACTGTCAATCGACTCTTCGAAGAAATTATCCTGAATATCGAACAGGTTATCAATATATAGCCCCTCGTAACGATAGTTGGTATCTACATCAATGGAATAGCTTTGGTCATTCCATCGGATGAAGCCAAAGTCTTCAAGCGCTCCGTGAAAGGTCCAATCGCCATTTCGGTAGGTAGCGGAAAGGCCAACACCCAATCCTAACCCATTGACAGCACTTCGACCTGCAGAGGTATCCGTTAAGCTACCAACAGCTTTCGCACTCAAGTCAATAAATTCCCCGGATTCGGGAGTGAACCAGTCTAGTCGATCTGCTCCGAAGCGTTGTTCTTCAAGACCGACGAGAACCGAAGCACTTATGTCGTAAGACCATTTGTCTTTATCGAAGCCCCACGAATAGAATCCTTCAAAATATCGGACCCTCCACCATGCTGTTGGAGTCAAATCAAGAGTCTCACCAGCATATGGAGCGTTCCCGTAAAGGGCAAGTTTCAACAGGTTTTCACTGTAATTGACTGCCCGGATGCTGTTGTAGTGAATGCCAAAGGTTCTGCGTTGAGCCTTCGCATTGTCCAATCGATATCCATAATTAAACTCGAAAAGATCGTTCAGGGCGCTTTGGTTATTGTCCTTAACGCTAGATAAGAAGAGCTCTTTATCGCTTTCATCCAGGAAGTCATCGTAGAGAATGCTCTGTTGGGCGGCAAAAGGGATGGAGGCCGACCCCAAGGCGTATACATAGCTCAAATCCACAAAGCGCTGTGCGTCCGGATTTCGCTCCCAAGATCCACTTTGAAGGGCTTGGCTGTTGCCCAAGAAAGGGACAATCAATAGTAGGAGTACTGCTCTTTTCATTAATTATTAAGGCGGTAGGTAAAGTCACCAATCATTTTGATGTCCATCTTGTAAGTCGAGTAGATTTTAACTGAACTAGGCAGCTGAGCCGTATTGAATACAATTTCATACCGTACGTTTGTCGCTTCTTTAAATCGCTGTATACGCTCCGGTGAAAGGGGAATTGTCAAAGTTGAAGACTTGGGTTCAATCACCTTCAGGTTGGCATCTAAATCTGGGGATTGGACAACATCATTCAGCAGTATGTTTTCAAGAACATCTCCATTAATATCCAGCAAGGTCATGGTAGTCACGGCCTCGCAAGGAAAACCATTGGCTACTAAGAGGCGAATCTCACCTCCTCGAATTTGATCCCATTCTGGGGCAGTACCCAAATCAAAATCACTCGTATCTACAAGAGTGAGGTTTTCCGCAGACAATCCTAGGGGGACTTCGAGGTTTAAGCGAGCTTCAAAGGGGTGGTCATAGTAGATAAAACCAGAGTAGGGGCCATCTGGATTCATGATTACCCTTCCAGAAAATTTGATTCGATCAGGCAGGTTTGCCACGAATTCGTTGATGTTCGAATTGCTTTCCGTTAAATCGAGACTGTTTTGTGCCGCATTGATGGAACCTCCAGACTCAGTAGCTGGCCCAACCTGAAGGCTACTTCCTGTTTGAGATAAATCAAGTACGACTTGATTGTTCGTTCTTCTGTTCTCTCCAATAATTTCATCTAACTGGAACTGAGCACTGGCTCCAATAGGGTTGTAGAGCTCTAGACTTCCAAGAGCTTGATCGAGGTTTACTATGCCCGATACAAGGCTGTTCATTCCTTGTAGCTCTGAATATTCAGGACCAATATCGGCGCTGTCTTGCCCGAGGTCCCCCAGAGCATAATCAATGACCAGGTCATTCATGGCTAACTCGACGACTAAACTATCCTCCAATGAGAGTTCAACGATTAAACCTGTCGAGTCAATTCGTCCGAGAATAATGTGATAGAATGTATTGTATCGGTTGTTCTTTTTGCCCGTGAGATCCATGCTAAGGCCCGTGAAATCGTAGTCCTTTACCAAAGTAGCAACTCCGTTTGGCGGAGCAGCAGGAACCGCTTCGACGAACCCAAATGGACTGCCGTTCAATTCTGATTCAGGGATGAGGTATTCAAACTCCACACTATCCTTAATCGTAGACTCTATGGACATTTGAATTTCACCTGTTTTAATCTCTCCATAAGTAAGTTCAAGTCCTTCAGATCCAGAAAGAAAGACTTCTGAAGTATCATTTATGATGTTCTGTGCAGGCCAAATGGTGGTTGCGCTCAGCGGGCGCAAATCTCTAATGGTCAAGGTGATTCGCAACGCATCGGATGTATCAATCAATACGCTTTGGCCATTTGAGCCGGGTGAGGAAAGGCCGTAGATCTCTGCCAACAGATCGCTATCTATAGTTTTTCCAGCTAGTGAATTTGTGCTGGTGACGGTAGTTCCGGCAGGAATAATATCCAAGGTATCCTGAATCAAGTAATCGGTAGAAATGTTATTCTGAATCCCGAAACCGAAATCTTCGACGTCAATGGGGAGCTCGTTTTCGATACTAATCTCCAAGGTTCCGTCAATAAGTTCTATCGATTCAAAGTACTCGCTGGCATCAATGGGAGCACTCGTCCCTGGAACGCTGCCTAAGTCAGGAACGACCATGTTATTACCGTTGTTTGCGATGATGATAGCGCCAACAAAACCTGCGCTGTTCGCAATTTGCCCAAGACTTATACTGGACGGAATAACGATATCATCGAGCTCAAGAGAGTCTAGGCTCAAAAACTCATAGTGCGTGTACGAGAACGGGTCCATCAAATCGCCCAGGCCGTATTCGACTAATGGTGTGGAATAAACCAGAATTAGAGACGAATCTGGATTGACCGCAATATTGGTATCACCAACAATATCGCCCATATCCAGCTCGGAAATGAGAATTGGAGCGAGTAAATCAACATCCCAATCCGCTGTCTCAAGATCATTTCTACAGGATACTAATCCGAGAAGTATTGCGAATAGAGGTAAAAGATGGAGTTTCTTCATTGAGGACGAATGTACAAAATGCGTTTTTTAAGAATACGTCATCATCAAGAGCAACGGTAGTGCTACACACGATATTTTACTAAATTAGTCCTGTCATGAACAAACCACAAACCTAATCTCCCATACTCACGAAGAAGTATTTAGCGCCCCTATTGGCGGTTCTGATCCTATCGAGTTGTTCTAATAACCTCGATTTCGACAAGGACCTGACTCTGTCACCGGAGCTCGTTCTTCCCATTGCAACCTTGAACATGTCTTTAGAGGACTGGGCTGGTGAAGACATTGAAGCAGATTCATCCGGCGTCTTAAAAGTTGTTTATTCCGACACCTCTATGATTGACCCTATAGTCATTGCAGACTATATAGACATACCCGATGGTGAAGGATACGACAGCGCTTATTTTCCTTTGTTCAATCCGGAAGTCGCCGGTTTTTTGATCAATGCGAACACGACTTTAAATCAGGTTTCGACCAACTTCCCACCTGCAGATCGGGCAGCGCTCGTCGCTGCTGATGGTACAAATGCTGCGTTTCCAGCGATCGTCGCTTCTTCGGGAGGTTCAGGATATACCTTGACAACGCCGCCAAACTTTTTAAACGCCGACGCTACTTCTGTTACCTATAAACTGACCTTAAGTAATTCATGGCCGGTGGACCTAGACAATGTGATTGTCAACTTGAAAAGCGGTGGAAGTGTCGTCGCGAATTTCACTTTTACTCTAGTCCCCGCTGGAGGTAACGTTACCGAGATTCTAACAGTCCCTTCTGTTATGACCAGTGCATTTGAAATTGACATTGTTTCAATTTCTACACCAGGCTCCTTAAGTCCGGTGGCTATTGATTTGAATGATCAATTAGGCTGGCTACTCGAAACGGAGGATGTCTTCGTGTTCTCAGGAAATGGTGACGTTATTCCTCAGACTCTGTTGGACAGTACGGCTGAAGTAGATTTTGAGTTTTCAAATGGTGAAGAAATTGAGATCCTCGAACTATTTTCAGGGAACTTAGACTATGATCTCGTGAGTAGTATGGAGCGACCTACGGAAGTTGTGGTTCAGTTCATAGGAGGTACGGACGTCAATGGTGATCCACTGGAAGCTGTGATTCCTGTCCTTCCCAACCAGGCGAATACGGGAAGTATTGATTTGAGCGGGGCAACCCTAAGGCTCGATGAGGATGCCAACCAGTCTTATAATCGGCTGAGTTTAGGCTTTCAATTCCGAATAGCCTCTTCTGACGGATCTATGGTTTTCATCGATACCGCTCAAACTGTAGAGGGTGATTTGATTTTCAACGATCTTGATTTTGAATATATCGAAGGTTACTTCGGGACCATCCAAGAGGATTTGACCGGAACCAGTGTCGAATTGGATATTGATTTCTTGAATGATTTTGGTGGTGACTTCCAATTCAATACACCGGTCATCAAATTATTGACGACGAACGGTGTTGGAGCTCCTATTCGTACGAACTTTGACATGCTCGGCCGAAATGAGGATGGTACTGAAGTGGCGCTCAATATGCCGGCTTCGGAGATAGCATACCCTGGACTAGGTCAAGAAGGACAGAATGTTGAAGGAGAAATAGTCATTGATAATACCAATAGCGATGTCATCGATTTCTGGGCTAATGTTCCGTCCACAATTGACATAAATGGGACTGTTGATATCAACCCAGACGGAAATACAGATCCAAATTTTGTATTCAGAGAATCTTTACTCAAAGTAGGTCTTGAAGTGGACGTTAATTTAAATATCAGCGCTAGCAATTTAGCGTTGACGGATACTATAGAGGCCAGTTTCGAACTCGAAGATGAAAGCGTAGATCCCGAGACAGTGACTCTGTTCCTGAATGTGGACAATGGAATTGGACTGGACGCTGTAGTAACCTTGGTTATGCAAGATGAAAATGGAGCAGGTCTGGATTCTGTTCAGACACAGTTTCTTCAAGCAGCACCAACGGATGCCAACGGCTATGCCACTGGTATTACTTTTGTTGAGAACGTTGTAGAGCTTGACAAAGGGCAAACAGACGCCTTCTTCGACGCTACTCAAATACTTGTTCGAACCTCTCTGAGCACGCCGAATAATGGGTATGACAACTACGTCATGCGAACCACAGACGGCTTGACCATGTACCTCGCTATTCAGTCAAAAGTAAATGTCCTCATCAATGGAAACTAAGAAAAGACTATCGCTAGCTGCAGCTCTTTTCGTCGGACTTTTGACGTTGGCTCAGCCCAATCAGACCTTAACTAATTTTTATACTGTTCCGCAGTCAACCTTGATTAATCCTGCGCTACGACCAGAAGGGGATCTCCACATAGGATTGCCCGGTTTGTCAAGCGTTGGAGCTTATTTCAACCAGACGCTTTTCAGTTTATCGCTTTTTAGCCCAGACACGGATTTTCAACAAGAGCTTGAATCTCAAGTCGGCGATTTAACGGTCGACGACTATTTTCAAACCAGGGTTGATTATGACCTTTTCTTTGTGGGCTTCGGTTTAGGAGAGAAGGGGTACTTAAGCCTCGGAGCCTCTTATCGTATGGCACAGACAGCCAAATTGGCTCCGGATATGATGAAGTTCTTGGTCAATGGAAATGCTCCGTACATCGATGAGCAATTGGATTGGTCCCCTACGTCGACAACGGGTCACCACTATGCCTTTTACCATGTTGGGTACAGTCATTCATTGCTAGAGGATAAACTGCGCATTGGGGCTCGTGTAAAGTTAGTAAGTGGCCTCGGCGCTATTCAAACCAACATTGATGAATGGTCTGTAACAACCCAGGCAACCACTCCAAATCCATATACTGTTCAGCTCACCGCTGGAGGTGCGATCAACGCAGCAGGAATCCCAGATGATGATCTTAGTGCAGGAGATTTGGTTCGTTTCGGGTATGATTTCTCGAATTTTGGACTTGGTTTGGACTTTGGCGCACAGTATCGGATAAATGATGAGTGGAGCGTGACCGCCAGTGTTCAAGACCTAGGAAACGTAACGTGGGCTACTGAAGCAGAAAACTGGGTCATTGCCAATCAGACAATTGACATTACCGGAATTACCGATGATCTTTTCAATGACGAGGACACAACCAGTTTTGGAGATAAGCTATCGTCGTATTTCGACTCTATTGGAGAACTACTGAATCCAGATACGACCTTTAGTGAGTTTGCGACTTCCTTGAATCGCAAAATCAACCTGGGTGTTCAATGGAGATTTCACCCCAAGCACGAAGTAGGCCTTCAGTATTACAATGAAGACGCCTTCGGCATTGGAATCCAGGCCCTTGGCCTTTCTTATTACGGTGATTTAACCAATTGGTTCCAGGTTAAGGTGCAGTATACTGCCTACAATCAGGGCTTTGATAATTTTGGTGCTGGATTTGCGCTGGGACGGACGTTCCAATGGCATTTCATGGCGGATTATCTGCAAGGGGCAACCAATATTGAGAACCTGAACGAATTTAACTTCCGAACGGGATTTGCCTTGAACTTCGGGACAAAGGATAAATCAGTAGACGTTCCGACCGAATCACCGGTTGAAGCTCCCATTGAGAATGCACCGGAGCCGGCACCTGAAGAAGGTGGCGGAGGCGGAGGTCTAGTCTATTACTACGACTAAGACTTAATAATCGTATTTATCTTTCCAGCGCTCCTGCAGAAATGTACGGAGCGCTTTTTCTCTTTGGTTGTTTCCGGGCTCATAGAACTTAGTGCCAGAGAGTAGTTCTGGCATGTATTCTTGATCGGAAAAGCCTTGAGCGTAGTCATGGCTGTATTGATATCCTTTACCGTAGTTCAGGTCCTTCATGAGGTTTGTCGGAGCGTTTCGTAAATGAAGGGGAACGGGTAGTGCACCGCTTTTTTGTACTTCGGCTTGGGCTTGACCGATAGCGAAATAGGAGGCATTGCTCTTTGGAGAACTCGCTAAATAGGTGACGCACTGGGCCAGAATAATTCGAGACTCAGGGTAGCCGATGGTGTTGACCGCTTGAAAACAATTGTTCGCCATGATCAGGGCCGTCGGATTAGCGTTGCCAATATCCTCGGAAGCCAATATGATTAAGCGTCGAGCAATGAACTTTAAATCTTCACCGCCCTCGATCATTCTCGCCAACCAATAGACCCCTGCATTCGGGTCAGATCCGCGAATACTCTTGATAAAAGCCGATATGATATCGTAATGCTGTTCGCCATTCTTATCGTAGAGGGCGAGTTTTTCCTGGCTTTGGCCCAGGACAAACTCATCCGAAATGGACTGACCGACCTCCGCAGAGGCGGCTACCAATTCTAAGGTGTTTAAGAGTTTCCGCGCGTCTCCTCCCGAAATTCGCAAGAGTGCCTGGTCTTCTGCAAGGGAGATTTTCCGCTGTGATAGCCAGGCATCGTGCCGTAAGGCACTATCCAATAGGCTTCTGAGCTCTTCTGCTGAGAACGGAAGCAAGGTGTATACCTGACAGCGAGAAAGTAGGGCAGGAATAACCTCGAAACTGGGATTTTCCGTGGTAGCACCGATTAAGGTAATTAATCCCTTTTCGACCGCGCCCAAGAGTGAGTCTTGTTGGGATTTACTAAACCGATGAATCTCGTCGATAAAGACAATGGGGCGTCCGCTCGAGAACATACCTTGGTCTCCCGCCTTGCTGATCACTTCCCGTACGTCCTTCACACCTGCCGAAATGGCACTCAATCGGTAAAAAGGTCGGTCCAATTCGTGTGCGATAATTTCGGCTAATGTTGTTTTTCCAACACCGGGTGGTCCCCAAAGAATGAAACTCGCAATGTTGCCTGATTCAATCATCTTGCGGAGTACGCCGTCCGGACCGACCAACGCCGACTGTCCCATATACTGATCTAGAGACTTTGGACGAAGCCTTTCCGCTAATGGCGTGTCCGGAATTTGCACGGTTTTTGAATCCAATGGCATACCGCCGAAAATAGCCATTAATTCCTACTTTACGCTTATGTCAGCAACACCCAATATTCGCGTTGAGCGACCGGGTCTTATTCATCTACTGCCTGCCTTCTATTTGATGCTTGTGGCGTGGATCGTCTTTTATTTGGAGTGGAGAAGTGGTTCTTCATGGAGCTCCTGGGGACTTTATCCGAGAACGCTGAACGGACTCATAGGAGTCGTGACCATGCCCGTACTTCACGCCGACATGACGCATTTGATCAATAATTCTATACCTCTGATTATTCTCGGATCTGTCTTGAGGTACTTCTACAAGGAACTGTTTTGGAGGGTGATTGGGGTCACCTGGATTCTCACGGGCTTGATTACTTGGATCATGGCGCGAGAGGCCTTTCATATCGGAGCTTCCGGATTGGTCTATGCCCTGGCGAGCTTCTTGTTTTTTTCCGGCGCGTTCCGCTTGCACCGGCCCTTGATGGCCGTGTCATTTTTTGTAGTTTTCGCCTACGGAAGTATGGTCTGGGGCGTATTGCCCATAGAACCGACCATCAGCTGGGAAGGCCATCTTGGTGGAGCCATCTCCGGGCTTTTAGTAGCCGTTCTTTTTCGGAAGGTTGGACCTCAAGCCCCTCCGAAGCCTCTGGAAGTTCTGGACCAAACGACCGAAAGTGATGTTTACTTGGAGCAGCAGGCCATGCAATTTCCCAGTCCAGACGCCTACGGCGCGAAGTATTGGGAGGAGCACGCACACCAGACGCAACCGGTGAGGATTGTGTATACCTTCAACCCCATAAAAAAAGCCCCTCCAACGGAAGGGCTTTCTGAAGAGGCCTCTCAAAAAGACCAATAACTTAAAGGTGTATCACCTCGCCGTAGGCCGCGGCGGCAGCTTCCATAACAGCTTCACTCATGGTCGGGTGAGGATGAACCGTTTTCACGATTTCGTGTCCCGTGGTTTCGAGCTTGCGCGCGGCAACCGCCTCTGCGATCATCTCCGTAACGTTAGCGCCAATCATGTGGCAACCTAACCACTCTCCGTACTTCGCGTCAAAGATCACTTTGACGAATCCATCGGAGTGACCAGCGGCTTTTGCTTTACCCGAAGCGCTGAATGGAAACTTACCCACTTTGATTTCATAGCCCGCGTCTTTGGCGGCTTTTTCGGTGAGTCCTACGCTCGCGATTTCAGGCGCACAATAGGTACAGCCCGGAATATTTCCGTAGTCCAAGGGTTGAGGATTTTCCCCGGCAATTTTCTCCACGCAGATGATTCCTTCCGCTGAAGCAACGTGTGCCAAGGCTTGTCCTGGGACGCAGTCTCCAATGGCGTAATAACCGGGCATGTTGGTTTCGTAGTAGTCGTTAACCATGATCTTTCCTCGATCGGTAGCTATACCTACTTCTTCGAGCCCAATATTCTCGATGTTTGCGGCAACACCGACAGCGCTCAGGACTACATCTGCCTCAAGGACTTCCTCGCCCTTCTTCGTTTTGACATTCACTTTACAGCCCTTGCCCAAGGTGTCTACAGAAGTCACTTCGGAATCCGTCATGATCTTCATGCCCATCTTCTTGAAAGAACGGGCCAATTGCTTCGATACTTCTTCGTCCTCGACGGGAACAATGTTTGGCATGTACTCCACGATGGTCACTTCCGTGCCCATGGCGGCGTACACATACGCAAATTCCACACCGATGGCTCCTGATCCAACAACGACGAGCTTCGAAGGTTGCTTTTCGAGGGTCATGGCCTCGCGGTATCCAATGATCTTTTTACCGTCCTGTGGAAGAGAAGGCAGTTCGCGAGAGCGAGCGCCCGTAGCAATGATGATGTTGTTGGCTGTAACCTCACGGACCGATCCGTCTTCTGCCGTAACAGCTACCTTCTTTCCCGGCTTCACGGTTCCCATTCCATTGATGACTTCGATCTTGTTCTTCTTCATCAAGAACTGAACGCCGTTGCTCATGCCATTCGCCACTTCGCGGCTGCGGCCAATCACGGCACTAAAATCTTTATCCACACCTGTAGCCTTAAGACCGTAGTCCTCGGCATGGTTGAGGTATTCGAAAACATTCGCACTCTTGATGAGCGCTTTGGTTGGAATACATCCCCAATTCAGACAAACTCCGCCCAAATTCTCCTTTTCAATAATGGCCGTTTTTAGGCCCAACTGCGAGGCGCGAATGGCCGCTACATAGCCGCCTGGTCCGCTACCCAATACGATCAAATCAAAATCCATGGATGTATGCTTTAATTGTTTTCAATGCTGCTGCGAATTTAGCAATTTAGAGCCATGCAGTACACCTTCCGTTGCCCCAACCTCACCGATCATTATTTGCACATCGAACTCCACATCGACAACCCGCCGGAGGGAGAACTGTTTTTGCAGCTTCCTGCTTGGCGTCCAGGCCGGTATGAGCTTCAGAATTTTGCCAAGAATATGCGTAGTGTTCGGGCCCTACGGGCCGATGGCTCACCCCTCGAGATTCATATGGTCAGTAAGGATCGATGGCGCATCGCGCCGCAGGCGGAAAGGGAAATCACGATTCACTACCAGTACTACGCCAACCAGTTTGACGCCGGCGGTACTTTTGTGGACGAGGACCAGTGGTACATCAATCCGTGTACCTGTTGCCTGAGCCTTGAAGGTGAGGAGGGCCGCGAGCATCACGTACAGCTCGAAGTCCCCGAGGACTATCAATTGGCCGGAGCTTGGGAACACACGGGTCCGAACAGTTTCAGAGCACCCAATTTTGACACGCTAGCCGATAGTCCGTTTATCGCATCGAATGCCTTACAACATCGGGATTATGAAGTAGACGGTCATCGCTTCCACCTCTGGTTCATGGGCTGGAAGGAGATTCCGTGGGAAAAGATAATATCAGCCTTCAGGGCCTTCACGAAGGGTCAAGTTGAGGCCTTCGGGGCCATGACTGTTCCTGAGTATCATTTCCTATTTCAAATCGCACCGACTAAGAAGTATCACGGCGTAGAGCATCTGAATTCGACCGTGATTGTATTGGGTCCGGAAAAGGAGATGGAAGAGGAAGAGCTTTGGGAGAACTTTCTGGGCGTCTCGTCCCACGAACTGTACCACACCTGGAATATTAAGAGTATTCGGCCCGAGGAGATGCTTCCTTATGACTTGAGTCAGGAGCAATATTTCGACACAGGGTATGTAGCTGAAGGGGTGACCACTTATAAGGGCGACTTGTGGCTGGCGAAAAGCGGTGTGTTTAGCTGGGAGCAATTCGTGAAAACACAGGAACAAAATCTTCAGCGCCACAGCGATACCTCTGGAAATCTCTACACGAGCGTTGCTGAAAGCAGCGTCGACCTATGGCTCGATGGCTATGTCCTGGGAGCTCCGAATCGGAAAGTGTCGATTTATTCGGAAGGAGCCTTGATTTCCCTTATGCTGGACTTGATTATTCGAAAGAACACCAACGGAAAGCGAGGTCTAGAACAGGTGATGAAAACCCTGTATCGCGAATACGCAAAGAAAGGAAAAGGCTATACCACCGAAATATACTGCAACCTATGCCGGCAAGAAGGAGGAGCCCTTGTCGATACTGTTTTCGCTCGTCACGTGCATGGCATGGGATATTACTGGGACTCGCTGGACCCCCTGCTCCTAGAGGTCGGACTTCAACGGGTCGAAGAAGAGCATGAAACTACAGCCATGAATCGCTTTGGGATTCGAGCTTTTAAGCGTCCAAACGGGATTATGCCCACTGAGATTTGGCCAGGATGGGTAGCGCATGAAGCTGGACTGGAACCGGAGTCTATTATTACACATGTGAATGGTGAAGAACTTCAGAATTCCCTTTCCGATGTACTGGAGAAGTATATTGAGCAATCCATTGAACTGACCGTCCAAACGGTGACGCGGACAAAAGTCTTGAAGATGAAGGCTGATGAGCGCCGTTTCTTCCCCAAGCAGAAGCTTCGAAAAATGGAAGGAGCTAGCGATGAGCAAAAGGCCCTATTCGAGGCCTGGTGCGGGCTACCGTTTTAATTGATGTCCGCTATCCCTGTAAATTGGGTGTCGTTTTGGGATTCTATTTTACCGCGGTGATCGATATCTCAACCCGTGCATCTTTAGGTAAACGAGCGACTTCGACGGTTTCGCGCGCCGGATAATTGTTGATGAAATATCCCCCGTATATTCGGTTGACCACTTCAAAGTCATTCAGGTCTTTCAAGAAGATACTCACCTTTACTACATTGGCGAATTCCATTCCTGCTTCAGACAAAAGCGCCTTAATATTGGACATCACCTTCATAGTTTCCTCTTCAACGTCGGCATTGTGCATGGCACCGCTTTCGGCATCCAAGGCAATTTGACCGGAAGCATACATGGTGCTCCCCACCATAACTGCCTGACTGTAAGGTCCAATAGGGGCGGGCACCCGTTCGCTTTGAATAATCTTTTTCATGAGGTACAGCTTTGTTCCCCGGCAATTTAAGCGCAAATTTGCCACATGTCCAAAAAGTTATTGTTGCTCGACAATTACGATTCCTTTACCTACAACTTGGCCCATTTTCTAGAGGCCCTACGGGCCGATGTCCATGTTCGAAGAAACGACGAAATCTCGGTTACCGAGGTGGACGAGTACGATTATGTGGTCCTCAGTCCCGGTCCTGGGGTACCGAAAGATGCTGGTTTGATGCCTGAGATTATTTCGACCTATGCCGGAAGAAAACCCATCCTCGGAGTATGCCTAGGTTGCCAAGGACTGGCCCAGCACTATGGCGCAGACTTGTACAATCTGCCGGACATTCAGCACGGACAATCCATTCCTTTGAGCTGGACTACGCAAGGGCGTCTACCGGAGCAGATGGAGGTCCATCCCGCCGTAGGCGGTCTTTATCATTCTTGGGCGATTGATCAAACAAGCCTTCCGGAATCCATCAAGGTGTTGGCGGAGGATGATCGCGGTGTTCTGATGGCTTGGGAACACGCTTCGGAACCTACGTGGGGGGTACAATTTCACCCGGAGTCCATTATGACGGATCACGGGAAGGAACTCTTGAAGGCTTGGTTAGAAGTCTCCGAAGCCTTTTCGGTGGGTCACCTTTAAGTCTTGTAGGATAGGTGCTTTCACTGCCACATGGAAGTTGTAGCTCTGCTGGATTCCGAAGGGTACCCAGCTGAATCGCATCTCCCAGCTGTGGAGGTCGCGGTAGATGTCCATGGTGGTATAGGTTAGTTGGCCGGACTTAAAGTCATATCCTGATGTAAATCCGATTTTCCAGTTAGGAGTAAGGCTGAGGTCCCCATTGAAACTGAGGGCTTGAGTGATGGTCTCCGTTGTAGTGGGCTTCCTGTAGCTCAGCTTGTAGTTGGCCCCGAACTTCCAGGGGATACTAAAGTCTACATAGCCGTCGGGGGGCAGGGCCACAAATTCGCCAGAAGCCTGTTGTTGCAGCATTTCGGAAGGGAATCGACTTTCCTTGCCCTCCACGCGTTTTTTACTCTGGAATCGAAAACCAAAGGCCACGTTGACGGAGGTGAGACGCATGAGTTGACGCTGGGTTTCCCACATGAATCGGTCCACCTTCTTTCCCTCAGCATCAAGGTCGTAGAAGTCAAAGGCACCATCGATCCGAATGGTAACCTTGTTTTTGAGAATCCGAGTTCGACCGTTAAAGGTGAAGGGCGCCCACTTTAGACTATCGGCGGCCATGTTGTAGCTGGTCCCGAATTGGAAGCTTTCGATGAGGTTGATCTTTTGGAGTTCTCCGGTCGTGTCCCGTTTGGACATCACCTTTGCATCGAGGTTGTTAATGACCTGAAAACTGACTGTTCCCGAGCGACCGGATGGTGCGGTGCCAAAGATTCCCTGTTCGTAGTAGGAATAGGTGACCGTATCTCCATCCCCGTCGATGTAGAAGTCGTACATGTTCCAATTGGGCTCGGAGAAATCGGGGCGATAGCTGAAGCGAACGCTTGGTGTTATGACATGGCGCATAGCTCGGAGCCAACCCCCGCGGTATTGCCACATTCCATAGAGTTTTGTGGTGATTCCTGCAGAAACATTGAAGTCCCTTGCGGCACCAAACTGCTGCAGCGTATCCGTTTCAACGCGCGCACTGTCTGTATTGTAGCTTTTTCGAATCTGTTCAAAATACCAGCGTTCGTTGTAGGTGGCCGAGGGGCTCACCGTAAAGTGGTTGAATACCTTGAAGTTGGTCGCAATGGGAATGTTGTGCCGCATTCCGTACTCGAATTCATTCAGGGTTTGGGGACGGAACAGTAGGGAATCGTAGGTATCCAGTTGATTTCGTGCATCAAGACGGTACTGAACCCCGATCTTCTCGTACCATTTTTTGCCTCCTACGGGACTGCGGCGCTCGAAAGGGTAGAAGCGCTGCACGTTGAAACTGACGTCTGGCAGGGTCACGCTAAAGGCCCGAGTCTTCGTGTTCTGGTTGTGTCGAGCCGAGGCAGTTAATGACCACGGCTGATTTGGGTTGTTGTAGGTGTAGCTAATGCTCGAGGTCATCTGGTTGGTCAAAAAGTCCCCCGGATTGGTCGTGTTTTGTTGGAAGTATTGGCTAGAACCTAGGTTCACGGTCGCCGTAAACCGTGAATTGGGTCGGGCCTTGGGATCTTGATTATGGGTCCAGTTGATGTTGAACTCATTGGATCGACTATAGGTTGATGGAATGTCGATATCTCCCTCCTTAATGACCGTGTAGCTCAGGCGGAAGTTTCCATTGTACGCATAGCGTTTGCGGTAATTGGAGCTGGCATATAATGCCCATCCGCCTCGGGAATAAATGTCCCCCGTCAAGGATAAGTCCATATAGTCATTCATGGCCCAGTAGTACCCTCCGCCACGCAAGTAGAATCCGCGACGGTTATTTTCTCCGTAGGTGGGCATCAAGATACCGCTTGCTCGACCGCTTTGCCCCGGGAAAACGCCAAAGGGAACGGCCAAAGGGGTCGGTACGTCCGCGATGACCATGTACGCCGGTCCCGTAATGATTTTATCGTCCGTGACCACTTTGATCTTATCGGCTTGGATGTAGTAATCAGGAGGGTTTCGATCGTCTGTAGTGAATTTTCCATCCCGAACATAAAGGATGTCCTCATTGACCTTCTTGACTTTATCACCGTACAGGTATCCCTCTCCTTCCATGGTGACTACGTCTTTGATTCGCCCTTTTGATGTCTCAAAGTTATAGGTCATCTCCGCCGCATCGTAGGTTTTTCCCGCTTGGGTAAATATGGGGAGCTGGGTCATTTCGCCCGTGCTGTCCGGTATTCCTCGGGCGTATAGGAGGTTGTTCGAGAGGTCGAATTCAATGTATCCAGCCTCCAATTTGATGTCCCCATAGACCACAACCCCTTGGTTGTACATATATATTTTGTTCTCCGCGACGTTTAGATAATTGGAGTCCAGTGCGTCGTATTCTACACGGGATTGCAGAAAACCAGTCGGAACGGCAGCCGCGGTATCCGCTAAAGTCAATGAATCTGTGTACGCGCGAAGGGAGTCGCTGTAGGTATACAACGAGTCATCCACAGCGAATAGCGAGTCCACAAAAGTGCTCGTAGAGTCCGGTCCAATCGTTTCGTTCACCTGTGCCGATAACTCGGAAAACGGCAGGAGAAATAAACATAGGACTATGGAAAACTGGAGTATTGTGGGCCTAAAGCGCACGGGCAAGTGTCGTAAGTTTGTATCAAACCGCGGTGCCGTCAAAGGTACGTATTAAAAATAGTCCGATAGTGAAACGCCTATTGCTGCTGATTCTTGTGACCCTGGCGGTTCCTTTGTTGAGTTTCATGGAACCTGGTAACGACCCCGATAAAATCGAGCGGGTGGTCATCGATGCTGGTCATGGAGGAAAGGACTCCGGAACGCATAACCTGAGTGGTCCCAAAACCTTTGAAAAGGACGTATCCTTGTCAGTCGCCCTGAAACTCGGGGCCTACATTGAGGAAAACCTTCCTGATGTTGAGGTCATCTACACGCGACGAACCGATGTGTTTCTCGAGCTATGGGAGCGTACCCAGCTGGCCAATAGGGTTCAAGGAGACATCTTTATTTCCATTCACTGCAATGGAGTATCGCGGACGGACGCCTATGGAACCGAGACCTGGACTATTGGAATGCACAAGACCAATGCGCAGCTTGAAGTAGCTAAAAGAGAAAATTCGGTCATTTTATTGGAGGAGGATTATCAAGATAAATATGCGGGTTTTGACCCGAGTGCTCCGGAGAGCTATATCGCCTTGAGCTTGAACCAGCGGAACTTTATCGATCAAAGCCTGGAATTGGCCAGCAATATTCAATATCAGTTTAGAGAACGCGTGAAGCGACGCGACCGAGGGGTTAAACAAGCGGGATTTTACGTGATATCTCGTACCGTTATGCCTTCGGTATTGGTGGAGCTCGGTTTTTTGAGCAATCCGAAAGAAGAAGACTTTCTCAAGTCCGTAGAGGGTCAAGATTACATGGCCTCCGCCATCTATCGGGCTTTTAAGCAGTACAAAATCGATCGAGAGTCTGGGGTGCAGTCGGGTCAAAAAAGGGAACCGGAAGACATCGCGCCGCAAGGCGCTGCGCCTGTGGCTTTAGAACTTAAAGAATTGGAGCACGAAGAGCCCGTTGAACGAGACTTAATATACCGGATTCAATTGGCGGTGCTTTCATCTCAAGTACCGCTTAGAGATTCGCGTTTTCAGGGTTTGTGGCCGCTGGTAATGATGGAATCCAATGGGTACTACAAATACGCTTATGGAGCGTGTGGTACCATGGAGGAGGCGCAGAAATTGAAGTCTGAGGCAGTAGAGCGAGGCTTTTCTTCTGCCTTTGTCATTGCCTATTATAAAGGCGACCGAATGTCCATTGAAGAAGCCCGTGCCTACGAGTCTAAACCCTAAGGTTGTTCGCCTATTAATCGCTATTATTGCGTAAACGCTTAATACCCCCAGTTTGAAGATTTCCAGAGAG
Organism: Flavobacteriales bacterium; assembly: GCA_965661605.1. GTDB lineage: Bacteria > Bacteroidota > Bacteroidia > Flavobacteriales > ECT2AJA-044 > ECT2AJA-044. The sequence continues at coordinate 104,758 of CBFIEH010000006.1, forward strand.
ACTTATATCGGGTTGATTGCCGTGGCCACCATTGCGCTAGCCGTGTGGGGATTCAATTGGCTCAAGAAAAACGATGTGTTTTCGGATGAACGCGTTTTTTACTCGGTTTATGAGACGGTAGATGGCCTCATCAAGGATCGACCCGTAACGCTCAACGGATTTCAAGTAGGCTATGTCAAGGATGTAGTATTTCATCCGGATGGAAGCGGAAGGCTCTTGGTCTCTTGGTCTATGAAAGACGACTTCCCGATCTCCCAGAATGCAGTTGCTGAGATTTACGCTCTGGATCTGCTCGGGACCAAAGCGATTAAAATCAATCTGGCTGAAGGGCCGATCGCGGAGACGGGAGATACCTTGACGGGAGCGACGGAGCTCTCTTTGCAGGATGCCGTTAATCAAGAAGTGGCCCCAATCAAGGCGAAGGCAGAGGACCTCTTGAATAGCTTGGACAGTGTCTTGGTCTATGTTCAGGCCTTTTTCGATAAAGAATCGCGAAGTCAGTTTGAGAACACCTTTGCGGAAGTAGAGGCCACCTTTACAGCGCTTCAGCAAACCATATTATCCATTAATCGAGTAGTCACCGGAAACGAGGAGAGCTTTAACAACATTATTGTCAACTTGGACAGTATTACTGAAACGCTCGAGGGTTCTGAAGAGGATTATGCTCGATTGATGTCGAACCTGGCCAATGTTTCAGACTCGCTCGCTCAGGTGGACTTTATTTCTACGATGGAGAACATGAATTCCGTGATGGCACGCATTGATTCGCTCACCGCTCGAATAGAGGCAGGTGAAGGTACACTTGGAAAATTATCTCAAGATGAGGCGCTCTACGACAACCTGGCTCAGAGCACAGAAGAGCTATCAGAGCTCCTGTACGATTTGAAAATGAATCCTTCTCGATACGTTCGATTCTCCGTTTTCGGCGGGAACAAAGGTTATCAAGAGCCGGTTGAAGAAGATAAAGAAGAGGAGTAATGCACTTTGGACTAGCCAACATTATTTTTATCGTCATACTGGGTGCCGCAATCTTTCTGTTTGCGCGGAACGTAGTGCGGATTAGACGAAACATCAAGCTTGGAAAGGACATCGACCGGACCGATAATCCAAGTGTCCGTTGGGCCGAGATGACTCGAGTAGCCCTAGGGCAGAGTAAGATGGTCAGAAGACCGGTTGCTGGTTTTCTGCACATTGTCATTTATGCAGGATTCGTCATCATCAATATTGAAGTTCTTGAAATCATCATTGATGGTGTTTTGGGAACGCATCGCGTTTTTGCCTTCTTAGGCCCTCTGTACGACTTCTTGATCGGTGCTTTTGAAATCCTTGCCTTGGGCGTATTGCTGGCCTGTGTGGTGTTCTTGACTCGTCGTTACATTTCTCAGATTCCTCGATTTTGGAACAAAGAAATGAAGGGTTGGCCCGCTAAGGATGCGACCATCATCTTGGTTGCCGAGATTTTGCTGATGTTGGCCTTTTTGAAAATGAATGGGGCGGACCTCGTTCTTCAAAGCCGTGGAGTTGAACACTACACCGCCGCGGGATGGTATCCGATTAGTTCGTGGATGATGGCTCCAATTCTTTCGGGATTCTCGGACAATTGGTTGATTATGGTGGAACGTGGTGCCTGGTGGTTCCACATCATCGGTATCCTCGCCTTCTTAAACTACCTAGTCGTTTCGAAGCACTTCCACATCATACTCGCATTCCCCAATGTTTGGTTCTCTAACTTGAAGGCCAAAGGGCGCTTCACGAACATGCCAGAGGTTACGAAGGAAGTCAAAATGATGATGGACCCCAATGCGGATCCATTTGCGGCTCCAGCTGAAGGAGCGGAGCAACTTGGCCGATTTGGTGCTAAGGATGTGATGGACCTCAACTGGGTTCAGTTGATGAACGCCTACAGCTGTACCGAATGCGGTCGATGCACCAGCGCATGTCCTGCCAATCAAACGGGTAAAGAGCTTTCGCCCAGAAAGATCATGATGGACACCCGCGATCGATTAGAGATTGTTGGGAAGAATATTGACGCCAATGGAGGGACCTTTCAAGACGATGGTTCTTCCTTGTTGGATGGCCATATTAGTCGAGAAGAATTATGGGCGTGCACGAGCTGTAATGCATGCGTGGATGCCTGTCCCATCAATATTGATCCACTGTCCATTATTGTGGATATGCGTCGATACTTGGTTATGGAAGAATCAGCAGCTCCGAGTCAATTGAATGTTATGATGACCAATGTGGAGAATAATGGAGCGCCATGGGCCTTCTCCGCTGCGGACCGATTAAACTGGAAATATGAGTGATCAGGAATTAATTCCTCTAGAAGACGAACAGGGAAATCACCTTAGCCCAACCTTGCCTGATGAGGTTAAGAATTACCTCATCGATATTGATGGCACTATATGCGATGATATTCCCAACGAAGAACCAGAGCGGATGGCGACGGCTGAGGTTTATCCGGATGCCTTGGTCACCTTGAACAAGTGGTACGGTAAAGGTCACATCATCACGTTCTTCACCTCGCGAACAGAAGATCACCGTGAAGTAACTACAGATTGGTTGGATCGACATGGATTTAAATACCATGGTTTGTTGATGGGAAAACCCAGGGGAGGTAATTATCATTGGGTAGACAACCATTTGGTACGCGCGACTCGTTATAAAGGTCGTTTTACAGACTTGGTAGATAAAGAAGTTACGATACAAGTATTCAAAGGAGATCATGAGTGAAGGATTGAACGTTCGGACGATGGCCGAAATGATGGCCGTAGGTGAAACACCGGAAGTCCTGTTTTGGGTAGGATGTGCTGGAAGTTTTGATGATCGAGCTAAGAAGATCACACGGGCATTTGTCAAGCTCTTGAATAATGCTGGAGTTTCTTTTGCCGTCCTCGGAACTGAGGAGAATTGTACAGGAGATCCAGCCAAGCGTTCAGGAAATGAGTTTCTTTTCCAGATGCAGGCCATGATGAATATCGAGGTCTTGAACATGTACGAGGTGAAGAACGTCGTGACCACCTGTCCACACTGTTTCAATACCTTGAAAAACGAATACCCTGAGCTGGGTGGAAACTACGACGTTCAACACCATAGCCAGTTTTTACAAAAGCTGCTCAATGATGGCCGCTTGACTATTGAAGGCGGTGAGTTCAAAGGGAGACGAATTACCTTCCACGACCCTTGCTACTTAGGACGCGCGAATGATGTATATGAAGCTCCTCGCGAGTTGATTCGCAAGTTGGATGCTGAGCTTGTGGAGATGCGTCGCTGTAAGTCCAATGGTTTCTGTTGTGGCGCTGGTGGTGCTCAGATGTTTAAAGAACCAGAGAAGGGTAATAAAGACGTCAATATCGAGCGCACTGAAGAAGCCTTAGAAACCAAGCCGGACATCATTGCCGCCGGATGTCCATTCTGCAATACCATGATGACAGATGGTGTGAAGAACGCGGAGAAGGAAGAAAGCATCAAAGTTTACGATATTGCAGAAATACTAGCTACTGCAAAAGACCTGTAACATGTACGTGCCCTTTTCTGAAATGCCCGATCATGCTCGTGTTTGGTTCTACCAATGTGATCGGGCCATGACTGTTGAGGAAGTAGAAATCATCAGCGCCTTTCTCCTCAATTTCACGGAACAATGGACTGCTCACCAAAACGATCTCAAGGCATCGTTTACCGTCTTATACGATCGATTTATCATTTTAACGGTGGACGAACGTCAAGCAGGTGCTTCAGGATGTAGTATTGATTCATCTGTTCGAGCCATTCAGGGAATAGAAAAGGAATTGAACCTGAGTTTATTCGACCGTACGGTTATCCACTACCGAGACGGGGAGGGAATCGGGACCATGAATCTATCGGACTTTCAGGAGGCCCTAGCCAGTGGTCAAGTAACCGATGAGACCATTGTCTTTAACAACATGGTCGAAAGTGTAGGAGATTTGAACCAGAACTGGGAAGTTCCGGTCAAGCATAGCTGGCACAGCCAGCTCATGGCTTAAAAACGGACATTACTTCGCCGTAAAGCCTTCTTTTCCGCCGAGAATCTGAGAGTATAGTTTAAAATCAGAAGCCAAACTCCACAGGGGGTATTGGAAGGTAGCCGGTTTGTTTTTCTCGATGAAGAAGTGACCGATCCAGGCCCATCCATATGCCAGTACAACGCCCATTAAAAACAACCATCCATTACCCGTCACAAGGCTGTAAAGCACCATGAGGATAAATAGGGTAGTTCCAATAAAATGGGTGATTCGCGTTCCTCGTTTACTGTGCTCGGTGAGGTAGTATGGGTAAAATTCCTTGAACGACTTGTAGACTCTTTCTGCCATAGTTTCTAAGTGCTTGCACTAAAGATAAAAATTTGATCAGGGTGAGGCAAAGTTCTGTACAACGTACACCATGGGGATTTCATCTGGAAATTGTCTCTCATCAAGGGCATAGCCCATGCCGAGGTATTCGTAATTGGGACTCAGTAGGTTTTGTCGGTGTCCTTTGGAACCCATCCATTTGCCTGTAACGAACTCCGCAAAGGAGTAGTAGGTGTGCAGCTCTAGAGGCTTCTTTTGACTATCGAGCCAATCATAGGTTCCATCGTCGTTCTCTTGAATAAAGTACTTTGCTTTCATCTTACTGATGCGATATGGAGAGAATTCCGCAAGGTTTTCACCGGTGTATTGCACTTCCGGCCATCGTGCCTTGATGCGATCGAGGGGTGTTCGAAGCGACATATTGTGTGGGTGAACGTGACCGAAAAAATCAAAACTAGCCATTTCTCTCGCATAGCCTGTGGCCGTGAGGTCCAGATTGTTGGAATACTCCAATTGGGGGAGACCCCTTTTCTTCCGTATTTGATTCAGTGCTTCTTGGAAAGAACGATCCAAGAGCTCTTGATCCAGCTGATCAATCCTCAGCAAGGTCGATTTCGCCCGACTCTCCCAACTCTTCGGACTCATCCGTTCCGTCCTCGACAGCTTCCATAGGTGGGGGAGGGACCAGCTGCTCACGAGGATCCAGATAAATCCCATAACGATCCACCGGCCGCCAAGCGCCCTTCCAGGCAAAGCCCTCCAAATACCAAGACGAAGGTTCAAGCTCTTGCGGGGGGATGAGGTCCGATGAGGGTTTGTTGATGAAGGAGATGCTGTGGATGTCATTGTCGCGCAAATAGATGTGCATGTCCGAGCATTTCGTCTTGTTGATTCCGATGAAATCCCCGCCGTCTTCCAGAACGAAATATATGGATTGTCCATTGCCCTTTACGTTCAAACGGTACAACTCTTTTTCGTTGAACAGGCCAACCATCCTTTTTCCCTTGATCTGCTGATACTTCAAGCTATCTTCTTGGGCCACAATAAAGGCCTCTCGATCAATAAACATGGAATCCAGTCGCGAAGCCCGCATTTTCACTCGAATGCTGTCTCCGGTGATTTGATTGCGGTCTGACCACATAATGGGGTCGCGGTACATGTAAATCAGACTATCGCGCTCGGTGTAATGCAGCGAATCGCACTGACCTTGCATACTGTTTTGAAAGAACCGTGTAAAAGGATAGCTCGAGAGGCGTGAAGCATTTGTAGTGTCTGTAGACCAGAGCAGGGTATCAGCGTGGAGGTACATGGAATCTCCACCAAAGTCAAGTACGGCCGTAGGCAGTTCCCATAGCTTTCCGGACTTATTGGACTCATAATACACCGCATAATCACCGATGATTCGGACGCCCTCAGCGGTATCCAAGAGCTGCACCGAGCAGAAACCACGACCTAGTCCGGCAATTCGATCGTAAAACAAAGAGTCACCACTCAATTCGGCCGGTTCATTGGTCATTACCGCATTCTCTTGAAACTGCGCTTGGTCTTGGCGGGTATCGTACCATCCATTTTCGCAATAAATGGTCGACTCATCATTGTAGATGTAGGTTGGGCCGTAAAAGTAGGCTACTTCAGTTGCTGAATTGTAGAAGAGGGTATCGCTCTCCATTCTATAGCTCGGGTGCTCCAAGCGCACGCTGTCCCGGAAGAAGAACTCATCTCGATCTATATCGTACCTCCCCCGGCGACTATAAAGATCTTTATCTCCATCCTTGATGAACCCCTCAGTCAGGTAGTAGGCGAGGTTTCTATTTCGATCCCAATCGAGCCTTTGTGTACGCAGAGTTAGCCCGCTATTGTCCAAGACGACATTCGAATAGGCCATCGCGCGCTTCGTATTCCCTTGATAGTACAGGCTATCACAGCGCAAATCCGCCGAATCCCCAACGATTCTGACGTTGCCGTACATTCGCGTATCGTTCTTCGTCTTATCCAGCATTGCTGAATCGCAGTACAAGAGCGTATTTTCTTGCTTGAGGATCACATTGTCTGTGAGGTACTGCCAATTCTTACCACCAGTACGGTCTCCGGCGAGGGTTCCTGCCTGAACAATCTCTAATTTGGTTTGGCCTACGGCCCGATGACTTACCGAGCAGACCAGAATCAACATCGATCCGGCGATGAGCCATCTCGTATCCGTAAAGAAACCCAATCGGTTCATTTCACAAAGGTGCAAATAAAAAACACCCCTCTACCAACGCAGAGGGGTGCTGCTTTATTGAGAGGCCTTTAGTTTAGGCGTTCATCTTCAATTTTGGAGAGGCACTTAAAATAGCATCGCTGCACCCTTCCTCAAATTGCTCAAAGTTCTTCAAGAATTTCTCAGCAAGGACATTCGCTTTCTGGTCATATGCCTCTTTATCGCTCCACGTATTGCGCGGATTTAGAACTTCATCTGGAACATTCGGACATGTTTTTGGCATGTGCAATCCGAACACATTATGCGTTTCGTATTCCACATTGTCCAAGGCGCCTTCCATGGCTGCCGTAATCAAAGCTCGTGTGATCTTGAGGCTCATGCGCTCTCCAACGCCAAATCCTCCACCAGACCACCCGGTATTGACAAGCCAAACATTGACTCCCGCTTCTTGCATCTTAACGCTCAGCATCTCTGCGTACTTCGTTGGATGCAAAGGAATGAATGGAGCTCCGAAGCAGGCGCTAAACGCGGTCACCGGATCGGTAATTCCGGCTTCAGTACCCGCCACCTTGGCTGTGTAGCCGCTGATGAAATGATAGGCCGCTTGCTCTGGACTCAAACGCGCAATCGGAGGCAGTACGCCAAAGGCGTCACAGGTCAAGAAGAAAATGTTCTTTGGATTATGACCAATACTGGGAACAATGATATTGTCAATGTTGTCCAACGGATAGCTCACGCGTGTGTTTTCCGTGATTTCCGTGTTGTGGTAATCCACTTCGTTGGTTCCCGGCTTAAAGCGAATGTTTTCCAACAAAGCGCCTTCCTTGATGGCATGGTAAATCTCCGGCTCGTTCTCCTCGGTTAAGTCAATGGCTTTTGCGTAGCAACCGCCTTCAAAATTAAAGACCGTGTTCTCATTGCTCCAACCGTGCTCGTCGTCTCCAATGAGTTGACGATTAGGATCGGCACTCAGGGTGGTTTTACCTGTCCCTGAGAGACCGAAAAAGATTGCGGTATCCCCATCCTTGCCCACATTTGCTGAACAGTGCATGCTGAGCGTATTCTTCATGTGCGGAAGAATGAAGTTCAAGGCAGAGAAGATTCCCTTCTTGATTTCTCCGGTGTATCCGGTTCCTCCGACCAAAGCGATTTTCTTGGTGAAGTTCAGGATGGCGAAGTTGTGCTGGCGTGTATGATCTACTTCAGGATCCGCCATGAATCCCGGAGCGTTGATGACGACCCACTCAGGATCGAAGTTTGCAAGTTCATCTTCCGTTGGACGAATGAACATGTTGTACACGAACTTATTCGACCAAGGGTACTCGTTGATGACGCGAAGGCCCATTTTGTAATTTGGATCGGCACAAGCAAAGGCATCGCGCACATAAAGCTCCTTTCCCGACAGGTAATCAACGACTTTATCATAGAGCGCATCAAAATGATCGGGCTCGAATGGGATGTTGATGTCTCCCCACCAGACAGCATCTTTAGTAATGTCATCTTTAACGAGGAAGCGGTCTTTGGGTGAACGTCCGGTGAATTCGCCGGTGTCGATGGTAATGGCTCCAGTAGAGGTGTAGTGGCCCATGCCTTTGTCTACCGTGATTTGAGCTAGGGTTTTCGGGTCGAGGTTCCAGTGAGCGGTGGCATCTTTTATGCCGTAATCTGCGACGGTCGCATGTGCCGCTTTTCTGCCCTTTTCCGTCATAATCAGTAAGGTTGGTTACACTTGACTAAAGAACAAATGTAGGCGAATATTGACCGGATTCCGAAGCTTTTTGTCCTAGTTTTTCACATTCAAAATGTGTACTTTTCACACTAAGCACGGCCTTTCCATGCCCCTATGAGGAGCACCATCCACGCTGTAATGAGCAATAGTCCACCCAAGGGTGTGACGGGGCCCAACCAAGACAAGCCACTGAGTCCTGTGGCTGATCGAGTGGCTAAAAAATAAATGCTCACACTAAACAGGACCGTTCCCCAACTCATGAGCTGAAGACCCAGCCGAAGCATTCGATCTTGTACGTGTTCTGAAACGGCCATCCAAGCAAGCATAGCCAAGGCGTGAAACATCTGATAACGAACGCCGGTCTTGAAGCTTTCGAGCGATTCAGAGCTCAGAACTTCCTCCAAGGCGTGGGCGCCCAAGGCACCGAGTAAAACACCTGATGCACCAAATAATGCGGCTCCAACGAGATACTTTTTCATGAATTGTGGAATTACTGTTCGAAACTAAGAAGGGTTAATCATCTACAAAACATCTCAACTTAAATATATTCGCTGTCATGAAACAAATTACCGTCATCGGAGCAGGACGCTCGACCATTAGTTTGATTGAATATTTGTTGAGCAAAGCGGAAGAACACGATTGGCACGTCTGCGTGGTTGATCGGGACGTCGCCTTATGTCGTGAGAAGGTAGGTGATCACCCTCGAGGCGAGGCGAGGGCCTTCGATGTAGGTGACGCATCGGCCCGCAGGGCCTTGATCGAAGAAAGCTATGTAGTAGTCAGCATGCTTCCCGCGCACATGCACGTGCCCGTTGCGGAAGACTGCATTGATACGGGTACGCACATGGTCACGGCCAGCTATATATCTGAAGAAATGAAGGCCTTGGATGACAAAGCCAAAGCTTCAGGGTCTATTTTGATTAACGAGATTGGTGTGGATCCGGGGATAGACCACTTGAGTGCCATGCAATTGATCGACCGAGCGCGAAAGGCAGGGGCGGAAATTCTGCTCTTCGAAAGCTTCACAGGCGGACTCGTAGCACCGGAATCGGACAATAATCCTTGGAACTATAAATTCACCTGGAACCCGCGCAACGTTGTCTTGGCCGGTGGAGGAGGAGCGGTAAAGTTCAAACAAGAAGGCAAGTACAAGTACATTCCGTACCACCGCCTTTTCCGTAGAACGGAATTCATGGAAGTAGGAGAGTGGGGGCGATTTGAAGCATACGCGAATCGCGATTCACTGAAGTATCGGTCCGTTTACGGGCTTGAAGATGTGCCTACACTGTATCGAGGCACCATGCGCCGACCAGGGTTCTGCCGAGCTTGGGACACTTTTGTAAAGTTGGGTATGACCGATGATTCCTATGTGCTGGCAGGTACAGAGACCATGACTTTTCGCCAGTTTCCGAACACCTTCTTGGCCTACAACCCCAACGACTCTGTTGAACTCAAGCTCATGCACTACCTCAAACTAGACCAAGACGATACCTTGATGGACAAGCTTCGTTGGTTGGATTTGTTTGAGGATATCACCATCGGCAAACCCGATTTGACGCCAGCTCAGGTGTTGCAACACATCCTGGAGCGGAAGTGGACCTTGGCTCCTGAAGACAAGGATATGGTCATCATGGTGCACAAGCTCGGGTATCGACTCAATGGAAAGGAAGTCCAGATCAACAGCCATATGGTTTGTAAAGGCGATGATGCACAGCGTACGGCCATGGCCAAAACGGTGGGCCTTCCTGTAGCCATAGCGGTGCGTCATATTTGTGAGGGGAACATCACAACTCCTGGAGTACAAATTCCCATCATCCCGGAGATCTACGAACCGATGCTGCAAGAATTGGCCGAATACGGCATTGAATTCCTCGAGAAAGAGGTCGAGTACCGAGGGTACTAGAGGTAAAAGTCTTTGGTGAGTTCGCGATGTTCGGGACTGTGGCCATTGCCTTCGTGAATAGCCATGGTGTTTTGTTCCAATTCACGAGTTTCCTTACTCCACTGCAAAAGGACTCGATTAGTCGATTTGCGGCCCTTTACTAGCGTTTGACGCCATAGCGTCCATCCACAGGTGGAACTCCACTGTAACGCCTCTTCCAGCCGGTCCGAAGGCCAAACAATGGCCATAGATGCCTTTTCCGTGCTGCGCTCGTAGGCGAGCTTAAATAAGGTCTCAGGGCCGAGTTCAGTTTCTTGACGCGCTTGTTTTCGCGCTCCATCGGGCATCCCCGCATGAATGTGGTAAAACGGCGGATTGCTAACAAACAAGTCCGCGAGCTCAACATCACCGGAGTCCTGCCATCGTCCAGGGATTGTGGAACAGCGATCCGCGAAAGGACTTGAGGCCATATTCTCTTGGCCCTCACGGGCCGATGCGGCATCCAGCTCAAAGCCAATCACCTGCGCATCAGGAACTCTTTGCGCCAACATCAGTCCAATGAGTCCAGTGCCGCTTCCAACGTCGTGGATGACGGCCGTGTGCTCCGGAATATGAACCCAAGCGCCGAGTAAGACCCCATCCGTACCCACCTTCATGGCAGAGTCGCGATGACGAATAGAAAACTGTTTAAAACGGAATATATCGGACATCAGTCGAGGTCGCGATCTTCATCTTCAGATGGACTAACGTACAGTGCGATAAGCCCCTCTGGGGCATCGACCCGTAGGGTCTTAGCTTCTCGATCCACCTCGCGGATCAATTCATCGAGTACAGGGATTAGAACCTCCGTTCCACTGTGATCAATCACGAGCAAATCTTGGGCGTTGCCTTCGCGAACATCGCGGATAATTCCGACGGAGCCGTACTGGCTGTCGATCACTTCAAATCCGACAATTTCATGGTAGTAGAAATCTGTTCCTTCCAGATCGGGTAAGAGGGCCAGAGGCAACCACAAATCGGATCCCACTAGGCGTTCTGCATCCTGCTCGGAATCCACTCCCTCCAAGTGTACCCGCACAAAGCCCTTATCCTCCATGGAATAGGCCTCAAAAAAGAAAGGAACCAGTCCGGTCTTGGTTTCGACCAGTACTGATTCCAATTCTTGATACTCTTCCGGATAGTCAACGTCAAACCGAAGTTTGAGGTCGCCTTTGTATCCGTGCTTTTTGACGACTCTACCGAGGTAGAAGCAGTCTTCCTTACGCATCTTCTTTTTTAGCTTCAGCGTCATCACCTTCTGCTTCTGCAGCAGGCGCTTCTTCAGCAGCAGCTTCCTCAGCTGGCGCCTCTTCAGCAGCAGGTGCTTCTTCAGCAGCAGCTTCCTCAGCTGGCGCCTCTTCAGCAACAGGTGCCTCTTCAGCAGCAGCTTCCTCAGCTGGCGCCTCTTCAGCAACAGGTGCCTCTTCAGCAGCAGCTTTCGCTTCCGCCTCTGCTTTAGCTACTTCAGCAGCCTCTTCTTCACGCTTAGCTTTCTCAGCATCACGTTGCGCTTGGATTGCGTCCTGCTTAGCTTTGCGGTGTGCGTCAGTCTTAGCAGTAATCTTTCCTTCTTTCTCTGCCTTCCAAGCATCATAGCGCTCTTGCGCTTGCTCTTCAGTCAAAGCTCCCTTTTTCACGCCTTCCAATAAGTGCTTGCGAAGCAAAACACCTTTGTATGAAAGGATCGCGCGGGCAGTGTCACTTGGTTGAGCACCCTTCATCATCCAGTCCAATGCACGATCATCGTTCAAATCGATAGATGCAGGATTGGTGTTTGGATTGTACACACCGAGTTTTTCAATAAAGCGACCGTCGCGCTTTGCGCGTTTGTCAGCTACTACGATGTGGAAGATGGGAGCGCCTTTACGGCCGTGACGTTGCAAACGAATTCTTGCAGACATATGTGTTAGATTTTGAGGAACACGTCCTCGGTTACTAAAATTTTGAGCGTGCAAATATCTGAATAATATTCCTGAATCAGAAGACTTTAGACTTTATTTATTTTCCTGTGTTTCAGCGCCTACGGCACGATGTTTCCATTGTCTCCAGCGCTTTTCAATTTTTATCAACACTACTAGTACATCGTTTTCGGTCGTAGTACTTTAGTAAGATGTATCTAGTCTTCGACACCGAAACCACCGGTTTACCTCAGAATTTTAACGCACCGATCTCAGATTCAGACAATTGGCCTCGTTTGGTTCAATTGGCTTGGCAACTCCACGATGATCAGGGATACCTCATTCATGCGCGCAATGAAATCGTGTATCCGGATGGATTCGACATTCCGTTCAACTCGGAGAAGATTCACGGTATTTCAACCGCGAAAGCCCGTGCGGAAGGTCGGCCCTTGAATGACGTTCTCGACGAATTCTATGCGGATGTAGCTCAGGCCTCCCACGGAGTCGGCCATAACATCGAATTCGACTACAACATCGTCGGAGCTGAATTGTGGCGTATGGATCGCCATAATGATGCCGAGACCTTTATGGCTTTACCGCCCATAGATACCAAGAATGATGCGACTACTGAGTACTGTGCCATTCCAGGTGGAAAAGGGGGTAAGTTCAAGTGGCCCACGCTTTCTGAACTCCACAATAAGCTCTTCGATCAACCTTTCGATGAAGCCCACAATGCGGCGGCGGACGTCGAAGCAACGGCCCGATCGTTTTTCCGTCTCGGAGAACTTCGCGTCATTCCATTAGAGAAGCCATTGGCCAGTGACTTGATGCAGCACTTGGCCAAAAAGGCAAAAGAGATCCTGAAAACAGTCGACAAGCGATCTGCCGCGGACACCGACGGAGGGTTGTCCTCCTCGTCTTCAGGAGACGACCACGGAATTGAGGTTCCGTACAGCCACCTGCACAACCATACGAGTTTCAGCGTTCTTCAAAGCACCATTAAAACCCAGGAGCTGGTCACCATGGCAGCCGAGCAAGGAATGCCCGGTGTAGGAATGACCGACAACGGCAACCTCATGGGGGCCTATCACTTTACGGCGCAGGTCGCCGCCCAGAACAAGTCTGTTGCCGAACACAATGAGAAAGTGGCCGCTGGCGAAGCGGAAGGGGAAAAGCCCCTCTTAAAAGGTGTTGTTGGATGCGAGTTAAACGTCTGTAAAGACCACACCAACAAGGAGGTGAAGGACAATGGCTCGCCTATGGTTTTCTTAGCCAAGGATCGAGCGGGATACCTCAATTTGGCCAAGCTCAGTTCTCATGCCCACATCGATGGCTTCTACTATGTTCCGCGTATCGATCGAGCCTTGATCGAGAAGTATAAAGAAGGCCTGATGATCTTGACGGGAAGTCAATACGGTCTCTTGCCCTCCTTGCTCCTTAACGTTGGTGAAAAACAGGCAGAGGAAGAGTTTCACTGGTGGCGGGAACAATTTGGCGAGGATTTCTACCTCGAGCTCTGTAATCACGGACTAGAAGAGGAGAAACGAATCAATGAGGTCATGTTGCGCTGGTCCAAAGACTACGGCGTCAAGGTGGTCGCCTCGAACGATGTGTTCTACGGTGCACAGAAAGACGCGAATGCACAAGACATTCTGCTTTGTGTCCGAGACGGCGCCAAGCAGAGCGACCCGATCGGAAAGGGACGTGGATTCCGCTATGGACTGCCCAATCAGGAGTATTATTTCAAGTCGCAGGATGAAATGAAGGCCTTGTTTTCGAGCCTGCCGGAGGCCATTGAAAACACCAATGAGATTCTCAGCAAAGTGGAGAATTTCACCCTCGCTCAAGACGTCTTGCTTCCCGCATTTGATATCCCCGAGGAGTTTCGCAATCCTATGGATGAACAAGACGGGGGCAAGCGTGGAGAAAACGCCTACTTGCGTCATTTGACCTATGAAGGTGCTAAGGAGCGCTGGGGAGAAGAACTCACTGATGAAATTCGCGAGCGACTGGATTTCGAACTCGCGACGATTGAGAACACCGGTTATCCGGGATACTTCCTCATCGTTCAAGACTTTACGGGTCAGGCCCGGAAAATGGGTGTAAGTGTTGGGCCCGGTCGAGGCTCCGCTGCCGGATCTGCCGTGGCTTACTGTGTCGGGATTACCAATGTTGACCCCATCAAGTACGACCTGCTTTTTGAGCGTTTCTTGAATCCGGATCGGGTATCTCTACCGGATATTGATATTGATTTCGACGATCGTGGCCGGGACAAGATTATCGAATGGGTGGTCGACAAATACGGTTATCATCAGGTTGCTCAGATCATTACCTACGGTACGATGGCCGCTAAATCCGCCATTCGAGATGCCGCTCGCGTACTCGACTTGCCTTTACCGGATGCGGACCGCTTGGCCAAGCTCGTACCTGACACTAAGTTGCGCAAGCTCTTCGGTTGGACCGATAAGGAAATGAAGGATAAGCTGCGCAGCGAGCAAATCGGCATGGCGCAAGAGCTTCTGAAAATTTCAGAAGGATCTGACCTCATGTCCGATACCTTGAATCAAGCGCGCATCTTGGAAGGATCGGTGCGGAATACGGGAATTCACGCCTGTGGGGTCATCATTACTCCATCTCCTTTGACCGAGCATGTGCCTATGACCACGGCTAAGGATGCTGATCTATTGGTCACTCAATTCGACAACTCGGTCGTAGAGAATGCCGGTCTGCTCAAGATGGATTTCTTGGGACTGAAAACCCTGACCCTGATCAAAGACGCTATTGCTTTGGTGAAGCAGCGCCGCGGGGTAGAGATTGATCCAGACGAAATTCCCCTGACCGATGAAAAGACCTACGAGCTTTTCCAGCGTGGAGAAACGGTGGGGATCTTCCAGTACGAGAGCCGCGGTATGCAGAAGTACATGAAGGAGCTGGTGCCTACTCAGTTCAGTGACCTCAGTGCGATGACTGCCCTGTACCGTCCAGGACCGCTAGAATACATTCCGAACTTCATTGCTCGAAAGCACGGTCGTGAGCCCATTACCTACGACCTCGAGGACATGAAGGAGTACTTGGAAGAGACCTATGGAATTACGGTCTACCAGGAGCAAGTAATGCTATTGAGCCAAAAACTCGCTGGATTCACGAAGGGTGAGGCCGATGTCCTTCGAAAGGCCATGGGAAAGAAGATCTTTGCTCTTCTAGAAAAGCTCAAGCCGAAGTTCCTGAATGGATGTGCCGAACGGGGTCACGATACAGAAGTGGCCGAGAAGGTATGGAAGGACTGGGAAGCATTTGCGGCCTATGCCTTCAATAAATCGCACAGTACTTGCTATGCCTATGTGGCCTATCAAACGGCCTATCTCAAGGCAAACTACCCGGCAGAGTTCATGGCGGCGGTGCTGTCCAACAACTTGAGCAACATCACCGATGTAACCTTCTTCATGGAGGAATGTAAGCGTATGCAGATCCCTGTCTTGGGGCCGCATGTCAACGAGTCGGATTACTATTTCACCGTAAACGATGAAGGGGCTATTCGCTTCGGATTGGGTGCCATTAAAGGGGTAGGTGGAGGCGCCGTTGAGGCCCTGGTTGCTGATCGAGAAGAGAACGGACCCTATGCGAGCATTTTTGACCTGTGTAAGCGCCTAGATCTTCGAACGGTCAACAAGAAGACCTTGGAAGGATTGGCATTGGCTGGTGCTTTTGATGGTTTTGAAGGGCACCACAGAGCCTTGTTCTTCTACGAGGACGGAGACGGACGGTCCTTCTTGGAAAGAGCCATGCGCTTTGGAAACGCGGTGCAACAGCAAGCCGCGAGTGCTCAGGCCAGCTTGTTTGGCGGAACGGATGATATGGAGATTCCAGAGCCCATCCTGCCGCAGGTAGAACCCTGGGATAAAATTGAGGCGCTCCGAAAGGAAAAGGAAGTGGTCGGTATTTTCATCACGGGGCATCCTCTAGATGATTTCAAGGTGGAGATGGAGTACTTCTGTAATGCTCATTTGGGTTACTTTAAATTTCCCGAGAAGAATATTGGCAAAGAAATCCGTGTTGCGGCCATCATCACCTCTGTAGAGCATTTGACGACCAAGACGGGTAAGCCTTGGGGTAAATTTACTCTGGAGGATTACCACGACAGCCATGAATTCCGGGTATTCTCCGAGGATTACCTCAAACTGCGGCACATGCTGGTGCCCGGTAGTTTTGTTTATGCGCGCATTCGAATTGTACAGCGGGAGTGGATGAACAAGCAAACGGGAGATCGGACCGTGCGCCTGGAAGAGAAGATTGCTCACATCGGCTTATTGCAAGAAGTCATGGAACAGTCAGATAAAGGACTTTTCCTGACCATACCATTGAGTAATTTAGCACCGACATTCAACGATCAGCTCGAAGCAGTTTTGAAGCGCCACCACGGCAAACAAAGTGTGAAAATGCGGATTGTAGATACGGAAGAAGAGTTATCGGTAGAGATGCCGGCGCGCAAATTTCGGGTCGATGTCAATAAAGAACTTCTATCGGAATTAGAAGAAATAAAAGGTCTGGAGTTCACGTTAAAGTGAACAAAGTGCGACCTTGCGGATTAGTTTAATTGAGTTAATTTTGAGCGGCTCACGAGCCACCTAAAAAGTTTAAAAGCATGGCACTGGAATTAGATCAAAGCAACTTCGCTACCATCATCAATTCGGACAAGCCAGTATTGGTGGATTTCTGGGCAGAATGGTGTGGACCATGTCGCATGGTTGGACCCATCGTCGAAGAATTGGCCAACGACTACGCGGACAAAGCGGTCGTGGGTAAAGTAAATGTGGATAACAACAGCGAGATTTCCATGAAGTACGGAATTCGCAACATTCCTACGCTTCTCGTCTTCAAAAACGGTGAAGTCGTAGACAAGCAAGTAGGAGTGGCCCCGAAAGAAGTACTGGCAGGGAAATTGGATGCTCAGTTATAATAGGGAAAATTAAGGAAGAAGGGCTAATGGCGACATTAGCCCTTTTTTTATATTAGTTTGAATGGCGGAAGAAATCAAAGAAGAGTATTTGCGTGACTTTGGCTCCTTAGAGCTCTTAGCACGACAAGTGGTGGAGGGATTTATCACCGGCTTGCACAAAAGCCCGTACCACGGCTTCAGCGTTGAGTTTGCCGAACACCGCTTGTACAACACAGGTGAATCCACGCGTCACATTGATTGGAAGCTCTACGCCCGAACGGATAAGCTATTTGTCAAGCGCTACGAAGAAGAAACCAACCTTCGATGCTACTTGGTCCTCGATCAAAGCTCATCCATGTTCTTCCCGGTCCGAAAGAAGCTCAACATTGAAGAGCCCAATAAAATACAGTTCAGTATTTACGCGGCTGCCGCTTTGATGAATATTCTCAAACGACAACGCGACGCTGTGGGCTTGGCGCTCTTCGACAGCGAACTCCGAACCATCACCCCGGCACGTACGACCACGCGGCACCACAAGCTCTTGTATCACGAATTGGAGCAGCAACTGACCGCTTTCGACGCCTCCCAGCGCCGAGAAACCTTTGCCGTACAGGCCCTGCATGAAATTGCGGAGAAAGTGCATCAGCGCTCTATGATTGTGTTGTTCAGTGACATGTTCGACACTTCCCCCGAAGGGCAGGACGAACTCTTTCAGGCCCTCCAACACCTCAAGTACAACAAACACGAAGTACTGCTCTTCCACGTGGTGGACCGGGCGGCTGAAATCGAATTTGACTTTGAAAACCGACCCTACAAGTTTGTCGATATGGAGAGTGGGGAAGAGATCAAAGTTCAGGCCGGTGAAATTCAAGAGGAGTACGTGAAGAAAATCACGGCCTTGGAAAAGGAATTGGAATTGCGATGTGCTCAATACCACATCGATTTCATCCCCGCCGATATCAACTTGGGCTTTCAACAGGTCCTCCTACCATATTTGCTCAAAAGACAACGCCTGTACTGATGAGACGCTTCCTCCTTTGGATCGGATTGCTATGCGGCTCACTCCTTCACGCTCAGGAAGTGGATACCCTCGTGATCACTACAACGGATTCTTCGGGAACCTCTTTCACAGCTATTAGAGACTCGGTACCTCAAGTAGAGGAGTTGGCGGCTCATTGCTACGTCTCTGGCTTGGCGGATGAAAAAGCCGTGTACGTGCGCCTTCATGGGAATTCTGTTCCTCAAGAGCTTGTAGTGGCCATGGAAATCGGCCGCGATACCTTGTACGAGCTGATCAGCATAACCGATACTGGATGGTCCTTAGTCAAAAACTTTCCCATGATGGCGGGTGATACGCTCTGTATGTCCTTACTGGATTCGACCCTAGAGGCTGAATGGTCTTTTCGGTCCAAAGGTTTAGAGCCTGTGGTCCAGAACGAAGATTTCAGGGAGTTCACTGGAGATATCTGGTACTACAAAGACGTAGCGCTATTGAGGATCGAAAAGACGCGGGACTACCCGGAGAAAATGAATATCGTCGTGGGCTTACAGCCAGGATTCGACCTTGACCGCTTGTTTCTGAAGGTCAAGCTGATTCACTCCACGGAAGGAGTCAAAGAAGTTGAAAAGGAAGTCCGCTTGGCGGACGCCGATGAGCTCGGTAAAACCGATCGGCTATTACGCGTCTACATTCCCGAATGGACCTTGACTGAAAAGGGACGTTATTTTCTGAGAATCAGTCATCAGCATTACGCGGATCGACTCAATGGAATTGACTTTGTCAGCTACGAGATGCTGACTCCTTGAACCGATAGGCCCTACGGGCTGATACGAGGCATCGTGCCGCAGGCACTTAGGGTCACAAAAAACTTAAAGCGTGTGCTTTTACCTTTAGAAAAAGGTTTTATATTTGCGCTCCGCAAGCGATATGCTTGCAACGTTCTTTAGAACACGGTCTGGTAGTTCAGTTGGTTAGAATACATGCCTGTCACGCATGGGGTCGCGGGTTCGAGTCCCGTCCAGACCGCCAACACAATGACCCATCCAAGAAATTGGATGGGTTTTTTTATTGAGAAAACCGAAGCTTGATTCAGGGTTTGCACTTCGTTACATGAACAGAGTCGGCCTAGCCTAAGGTTGTTTCCAAACCCCGCGAGAAATACACTTTATGTAGATGCTTCAGCTTTTGTAACAGCTGTTGAATTTAGAATTTTGGATGCCCTTGGTCGAACGTTATGGTCGGGAAGGATTAGTCCTGGGCTTAATAAAATAGATGTTGAACATCTTGATAATGGGGCATATTTCCTAATTACCTAAGAAGGGAGGAATACCTACAGGTTTATTATAAACCGATGATCAGAACTAAGGTCAGAATTGTAAAGGTCTTAACTGGTCCTTGTATGATCGGCTGACTGTAGTTGAAGCCTGATTAGAATACCTATCTAATCAGTGTCACTTGGCCTCTTAATACCTGGGTTGATGTGTTTGGCACCATAAAACCAGTATGATAATCACCAATGTAAGTCAATTCATAAACGTAAACGCCAGTGGCTGATTCCTCACCATTATGAGTGCCATCCCAAAACGTGTTTGCGTCGTTGCTTTGGAAAACCAACTCTCCCCAGCGGTTGTATATTTTCATATCGTACTCAATGTATGAACAGGTGCTTGACGGCTGGAACGAATCATTGAGAAGGTCTCCGGTAGGCGTGAATGCATTTGGTATATATACTTCGCACAGGCAATCATCTCTCTCAATCAGGATTTCAAATACCTCCTCGTTCGTGCAGTTGTTTGCATCTGTATATTGGTAGGTTATGCTGTAGACATCCCCATTTAGGCTTTTCGGATCGAATACAAACCCTGGTTTTAGTTCAGGGCTAATATAAGTTCCGCCAATCGGCTGAGCTTCATTTAATTGAAACTCGCTGTGGTTGAAACAAACCTGAATTTGGCTAGGTACACTAATTTGAGGAAGGTCAACAACTTCAATATTGGCTGTGATACTTGCTGAGCATTTGGTTAGGTCATTCTCTACAAAAGCACTAAGAGAATGTATCCCAACCCCTGCTACCAAAGGGTCAAACTCAAACCCATTTACCCCTGGACCGCTAAAAGCGAAATTGGGATCCGTTGTTCCAGGGTTGATGTATTGTAATAAGTCTATCGGAGCTGCATCAATACAAAGCACTGGTAAACTTGAAAAAGAGGGCTGAGGGTCGGGGAGTACGGTAATTGTTTGTTGCGCAGTCGAGTCGCATCCGTTAAGATCAGATGTAATTGTGTATGATAACATGAAAGTACCCCCACCATTCTGAGCGGGGTCAAAAGTGCTGTTTATCACTCCAGGTCCGCTGAAAGCTGAAACTCCAGTTTGCGAAGATTGAGTGAACGGCAGCAAGTCAATGGGCGGATCGGATTCACATAAGTCTGGAAGTGGATCAAAAGTTGGCACTGGCCTATCAGTTAAAGTTAAGGTTTGAGAAACCGTATCTGAGCATCCTGTTTGATTACTGGTTACAATCAAAATGACTTCATACGTCCCCGCGCTAGTAAAAACGTGATTCGGACTTGCTGCGGTAGAGCTGGTGCCATCATCAAAATCCCAAATTGAACTTAATGTTCCAGAATTGTATTGACTATTGTTCGAAAAAGTAATGGGTTGATTCGCACAAGTTGCATTCGCAGAATAATCGGCAATAGGGCTTTCTAAAATGGTAATGGTTTTCTCAATGGTGTCCGGACAGCCATAGTCTGTTTCAGAAATCAAGGATACCATGTAAGTGCCTGGTGCTGAATACGAGTGAATTGGATTTTGAACTCCACTTAAAGCGGGCGTTCCATCTCCAAAGTCCCAATGCCAGTTTGACGCTGTACCATTCACTACAGTCGTTTGATCAGAAAAGGTAGCTTCATTAGCGCATGCACCTGATAAAGAAAAATCCGATGTTACAATAGTAGGGGAAACAGTGGTGTTGAGCACACTTGCACAACCATTTACGGTAGTCATTGTAACGCTATAAGTCGAACCACTTATGGGATTTTGACTAACAGTAGATTGAGTTGTGGCGCCGGAACTCCATACATATCCCGAAAAACCGTCTGGAGCAGACAGTAATACTGTGGTGTCTCCGATGCAATAGTTGACGTTAATTACAGATGATCCGCACGACGCTGCGATGTAGGCGTATCCATAATGACCTCCAAGGTCACAATCGTAGGTGCTAAACTCTATAGTGATTTGTTGGCCTATAAGCGGCGATAAGTCGAGACCAACAGTAGTCCAATCTTTCCAAATTGTGCTACCACATGAATTCCAGCCTGGTAGGCCCGGTGCTGAAGTTACACTGTATTGACCGCATATGGGATCAACAACGTTTCCATTTGCGTCAAGTATTCTGAGGTCAAATTTTGGTTGATCATTTGGACTGTGTCCCGGATCCTCCAGAACAACAGCATAGCGATAAAGGAATAAATTGTTAGACAAATCAACTGTCAAATCATAACGTAACCTTTCCGCTTCGGCACCTACATTGTCATTTCCCAGCTTCGCAGCAAAAGGGACTCCGGGTGGAAGGGTTGTTAAACCACCACAAGTATTCGGATCTGTGGTTGAAGTTGTAATAATGGTATGTCTACCGGACACAATTCCTTGATTGGGGCAACATGTATTGTAATTTCCTGTATATCCTACCCAATTTGTGAATGTTCCTTGATCAAAATTGAGATTAGCACAACCATTACCTTGTCCGAAACTAGGTTCAATAAACGCGGCAAGGAGTAAGAAAAAAACTAATTGCAGTGTACCAATTCTTAACTTGCGGTTTGAGTGTTTCATGACTTTAACCGAATTGAAAATGATGAGATAGACTCAGGTTTTAAGCTGAGTTGGAATAGGTTTAATTCTTAGAAAGGTATAAAATAAAATACTAAAACAGGAGCCTTCAGTTTCGGTCTTAAAAGCCGATAGGTCGCGGTAGGGAATAATACCTTTCCGGATACAATCGCGCAGAAAAACCTTCAGATTCTTGAATTGCTTACCCACCGTATTGGTCGATAGACCGATGCCGCCGTTCTTATTGTCCGCTTCGTACAGGAGGTACTTCCTGAAGCGCTCATAAAAGGTGTAATTGATGCTGTCGAAGGTAATAGGGTATTGGTGCTGCTTTTCAATTCCTATGAGGTGTTTGGCTATGGCATGGTATTGACCAATAACGCCTTTAGTGTAGCGCCCCTCGGCACTCTCAATAAACTGCTCCCAGTGGTCCCAGAACTCTTTGGACTTGTTGGAAGTCTTGAGGATAACGTTTCCGCTGAATGCAAGATCCGGACTGTGCCTCATTTCTTTACGCCATGTATACAGAAGCTCGGCACTTATACCAAGCTCTCTGGCTACCTGCTGTGTGTTCCCACGAACATTACTCAGCTCTACGGCCTTCTGCTTAAACTCCTTACCGTACTTTTTTCTCGTCTTGGTAATTTGATCAGGGTATTTAATTGAAAGTTACCCTTAACTTGGCGTCCCGGCAAATGTAGGAGGTCCAATGAGGCCTGAAACCCCTAAAGCCCACTTAAATACATTAGGCTGTTATCGGAACCTTCTGAAGTCATGTTTGAGCTTATTATTGCTGTTAATCCCGCTCCAACATAGAGACCATAACTCGTGAATTTCAAGGCCGTGTACTTTTGTAAATAATCACCAGCAGATAGCCCTTTATTTTTATCTACAGAGTCGAAGGCTTGATTGGACTCATTAGGTCCAAACTTATAATAGTCCTTTATTGAAGTCTTGAGATTATCGCTAGTATAAAGTAGGGCATTACGAACATCATTATTACGCATTATACCTTCAACTGTAGTCCCGTCCAGACCGCCAAAAACGCACCAAAGCCCCTGATTATCAGGGGCTTTTTTTTCCGTCGAGCCACCGTCGAGCAAAGTCCCCCTTT